>JAKQKB010000056.1 GCA_029560875.1 Bacteroidota bacterium
AGAACCAGGGGTATTGTTAATGGATATCTATGAGTTTGTGGAAGCGAAAGGATATTTTTATGCACCAGATCCAGGTGAAAAGAGTGCTACTATTGGTGGTAATATCTCTACAAATGCTGGGGGCATGAGGGCTGTGAAATACGGCGTTACCCGTGATTGGGTAAGAGCGATAGAAGTAGTCTTACCTAATGGTGAAGTAACAGAATTTGGTCGAAAAGTAGTAAAAGATACAACAGGATATTCGTTAAAGAACCTGATTATTGGTAGCGAAGGAACATTAGCGATTATTACAAAAGCATATTTAAAATTGATTCCGCTACCTACTAAAACCCTTAGTTTATTAGTTCCCTTTGAAACCTTGAAAAAAGGAATAGAAAATGTTCCTCACATATTACAGTCAAAAACAGATCCAACTGCAATTGAGTTTTTTGGAAGAGAAACAATTAAATTCTCTGAAACTTTCTTAGGAAGAAAGTTTCCCGATAGTGAAAACTCAGCATATATCTTATTAACTTTTGATGGAGCAACAAACGAAGAGATTGAAAGCAAATATAAACAAGCAGCTGATTTGTGCTTGAATGAACTAGGAGCTTTGGATGTATTAATCGTCGACACAGCAGAAAGAAAAGACGAAGTTTGGAAGGCAAGAGGAGCATTTCTAGAGGCGATTAAAGCTTCAACAACCGAAATGGATGAATGCGATGTTGTTGTTCCTCGTGCAAGGGTGAGTGAATATATCAACTTTACCTATGAACTTGCGAAAAAATATCAGGTGAGAATTCCTAGTTTTGGTCATGCAGGTGATGGTAATCTTCATATCTATATTTGCCGTGATGATTTGGATGAAAAGAAATGGCCTAATCTCCTATCTGAAGTTTTTGATGAAATGTATAAGAAAGCCAAAGAAGTCGGAGGGCTTGTTTCAGGAGAGCATGGAATTGGCTATGCGAAGAAGCAATACTTGGCTGAGATATTAGGACCTGTACAAGTAGGCTTAATGAAAGGAATTAAGCAAGTATTTGACCCAAAAAACATTTTAAATCCTAATAAAATAATCGATTAAATCGAATAAAAACTATAAAGATGTAAAAATCTCTAAAAAAGATGTAAATTTTTATAGTTTTTTTAAGAAAAAGATTGACTTTCAAAGTATTGTCCTATATAATATACATGTATCTCTCTATAGAGAGACAACTTTTAATCTTAAGAAAGGAAAGAGAAAAGGATTATGTTTAAAAACGTTAAAAAATGGGCTATTGCCCTAGTACTAGTTTTTGGTCTTTTCTTGTTGGTGGGATGTACAACTGAATGTCCTGAATGTAAAGACCCTACAGAATCTCAATGTAACGAACTATTCCCATGTGAAGAACCTGCTGATCCAACCAAAGCTGAATGCGAAGCGTTGTATCCAAGCGAAAAGTGTCCTACATGTGAAGTTTGTGAGGAATGTCCTGCATGTCCAGAATGTCCAGAAATTCCTGCGTGCGTACAAGATTTTGTAGCGCCAACTAGTATTATTTTATTCGGCGATGATGTAAAAGTTGGTGAAACTTTTAATCTAGCTGGAGAAATGGAAGTTGCACCTGCAACTGCTGCAAAATTATTTACTTGGGCTTCAAGCGACCCATCAATCGCTACTGTAGACGCTGATGGCGTTGTTACAGGTGTTCGTCCTGGTAAAGTTGAAATTACTGCTAAATCTGTTTTAAATACTACTGCTGCTACAACAGAAGTTACAGTTTCTGAAACAGGTTCTGCTTTCGATATCGCTACAAGAGAAGTTGCATATATCGCTGGTTTATTAAGTGGATATATCGCTGACGACTTTGCTCTTCCAAAACCATGGAATGGCAATGTAAAAGTTGTATACGATGTTGATGGCGATGTAATTGAATCATTCGTTATGCCTGATTTAGGCGAAGCAACAAGTTTAGCTTATACAATTAACTATACAGTTACTTTTGGTGATGTTACACTAAGTAATACAGTTAACTTAAAACTTGTTAAAGAAGTTGAAGACAATGACTTCGCA
>JAKQKB010000059.1 GCA_029560875.1 Bacteroidota bacterium
TCTGTAAATTCTAATGCGTTTTCATCATCATTAACTACAAGCATTTTGCCAGCTTGGTCGGTATAGCTTTGAGGAACATCTGAAAGTTCAGTAAAAGCAGTTGCACCACCGCTCGGCACATCATCTTCCACTAAATTATCATCAACATCCTTGCCATACATTTTTACGGCAGTTCCCGAAGGGACATCGTGAAACTTTGTAGTTTTCAGTCCCTTCAGGAAATTAAATATTGAAAATATTGGTTTCATTTATGCCTTTGCTACTATTCTGAAAGTATAGCCCGCCATTGAATCGTCATAAGGAACTAAAACATTTAAGATATTAGAACCTGATGTATAAACACGGAAATCAAACTCAGTTGGCTCATAATAAGCTGACGACCCTGTTCCTACTTTGTAAAATAAAGTAAAATTTGCTGATGCCGAGTTGGTAAATGCCGATGGGAGTGAAAATATATGGTCATCTGTAGTTGTAAAACTAAATTCTTCAATAAAATCTATACCTGTTATATTAGGGTCGACAGAAATTTCGCCTGTTTCACTAAGCAGAATACCACCATCAGTAGCAATTTTTAATTGCAAGCCAGCTGTGCCATCGACTTCAATACCACCGACCGGATTAACTTTTAAATCAAATTTGCCAGCATTTGTATAGAATGGGAAATTATACGAAAACGAAATATCGGTTAAATGCGTGCTTTCATTATAAATGGCTGTAATTGGGGCAGTTGCTGTTGTTAGCTGTAAAGGTAAGAACACTCCGCTCTCTTCCTCATACGTTCCAACTGCGAAATGGTCTTCGGAATATTTGAAGTTAAATTTGTGGTTTGCATCTACGTAAAAAGGACTAACGAAATCAATATAAGCACCAGTTGCCCCTACGTTTAACCCACCATCAGTTTTTGCAACAAATGATATAGTAGTGCCGTCTATTAATATACCATTACCTTGATAATAAGAAAACATTCCACCCAAGTCCACCCACTGAGCAAAACTATTAAGTATATCCCATAAATGAATATGTCCATCGTCAGTAGTTCGAACAGCCCATTTAACCAACGGGTCATCTTCAGGTGTTTCAAATATCCAAGTGCTTGTGCCGCTATCCCATTCCGCAATGTCGTTTAAATGACCTTCCCAAGCCCCGCCCGGTGTTGAACCAACAATTAAATATCTATCGCCGTCAGATGGAGTATCAGGAACAGTGCTTGTTTTACTTATAACATCTGCTTTCCAAATCCAATCTGTATTATTAAGCAATGATTTAACATAACCAACGGTAGC
>JAKQKB010000077.1 GCA_029560875.1 Bacteroidota bacterium
GATTGCTTTTGCAAATCAAGGTTGGTTGTATTATGATAATTATATAGGTTTAGTCTGGCAGGAGAAGGATGGAACACATTATAAAATAAAGGGTAAAATATTTAACCAATATGGCGATGTCAATTCGGCGCCATCTCCGTACTCCGAAGTAACTACACTATTCACTGAGCCGAGTGATACTTATAACGCAATGAATAACAGACTTTAATCCGACCACAACTATCCTTTATGAATTGCCGAAAGCCGGGAATGTAACTATAACCGTGTTCAACCTACTTGGCGAGGAAGTGGCAACGCTAGTGAAAGGTGCAAAGCAGGCGGGAAGGTATTCGGTTGTTTTTGATGTCTCGCTACTTTCAAGCGGAACGTATCTGGTTAGGATGCAATCTGGTAATTACTCCAAAACGATAAAAATATTGTTGATAAAGTAACCTGCAAATTCCTTGTCCTTTGATTAGAAATATTTTTAAAATTGCCATTATATTACTTTCATTTTAGTTAGTAAGTCCTTAAATTATATCGCTTTTTTTGGGGTAGTAGCTAAAAGGAAGCATTTGTATGAGGCGACGCAATTTGGGCATTTTGATGATTTCGTTGATGATCCTGTTTTGCATTGGAGTGCTTTTCGTTGGACAGGAATATTCATCCAGCAGTAAATTAATGACAGTTCGGGTCGAAGGTTTACCGGATGAGCAGTCGGGTAAAAACATGCAGGATTTAATGAAAATGACGGAGGGCATCGAATCGTTCATTTTCGATCAAAACGTCGGATTTTGCACTTTCCGTTACGATTCTTCGATTATAAATTACAAAGCTATCGAAGCTCAGTTTTTGGCGCTTGGTCTGAAAATAACGCCTATTGCTCCAATCGAAATAACCAGTATTATCTCTCTGCCTCCGGAACAAAAATTGCTGAAAGTTCACTTTTTTCAGCCGACCGAATGACAGACGTTGTCAAGTTACCGAAATAATCCCAAACTGAACAGCGTTGATTACCGATATAAGTAATTAAGCCTAATTTCGCATTATTCAATCTTTGTGCCCGGGGCGAGACTTGAACTCGCACCTCCTAATGGAGACTAGGTCCTGAACCTAGCGCGTCTACCAGTTCCACCACCCGGGCTTCAAATAACGGCAAAATTTATAACCGCCGACTGAGTTCTCCAAGTTTTACATTGG
>JAKQKB010000085.1 GCA_029560875.1 Bacteroidota bacterium
TAAGAGCGTAGCAAAATCTGCTGGCGGATGAGAAAATGTCAAGCCGATAACCACCGTACAACAGCGATCAAATGCTTAGCATTTGAGTGTCCGCCCGAATTTCGCCAATGCTTTGTTACCTGCTGTGCTTTAGTTACACAATAATTGTTCGGTTCTTGATAACACTGCTTTTTGAAAACTTGTTCGTGCAACTTATGTCAGTCAAATAAGTAAATTGACTTTTGGAAACTATTTCTTTAAACTTTTTATCAGCAATCTTGTTTTTTGTCGAGATATGAACATTTCCATGTTGACAGATGTTCCCAACGATATTTTGTCCAGGGTCGGTAAAGTGAACATATTGAACAATACCGTTTGTATGTACTAGCCAACTAAGATTTTTAATAAAAGTTTGAATTTCGTCTATATCAACTTGCAAGGCTCCATTAAATCTCTTGCCAATTTTGTTGTCAGCCAAATACTGTAACGCATCCTGAAAACTCTCGTAAGTGTCAAGCCGTTTAAGCCAAGCAAGATCTATATCACCTAAAAATACTAAATGGTTGTAGCCTAAATTTTCGACTAAATATCCAATTTGTGCCCCGAGTAACTTTTGATGTCCTCTGTAAGATTTTGAAGGAAGTGTCAAAACATAATTAGCAAACACTTTAGGCGATTTAAAAATTTCTTCGTCCTTCTTGCGATCATAGTGTCGCAATGGAAGTATTGGAAATTTATTAATAGCTTCTTGTCTGTCAATTTTAATTAGCATACGATGTCGAATAGCATTGCAGGTAACGTCGACGGCTTGGCGAAGGTGTGGAATTTCATGTTCTGTCCGCCCGGCCGATGAACACATTAAAGAAACGAAATTTTGATGTAACTACAAAACAAGCCAGCAGACAAAGAGCGTAGCAAAAATCTGCTGGCGGCTTAGAAAATGTCAGGCCGAAAACTGAAGTACAGTAAAGATCTGCTGCTGAGCTAACTTGATTTAAGCCGCACTTTTGCCAAACCGTTTGTTAGCTGAAACCCCTAAAATAGGGACTCTCCTACTTATGAAACTAAACAAAATTTGAAATGTAACAAATCGCTGCCCGGCAAACATTCCGATGTTGAGAATTTGTTATCACCGCTTTCAATAATAATGAACCAAACGAGATGATAGGCTATGCGCCGCGGCGGGGTTTTAGCTAACGTTCGAGCATTGGCGAGGTTTGGGAA
>JAKQKB010000103.1 GCA_029560875.1 Bacteroidota bacterium
GGGACAGTTTACGCACTTTGGGGTTTCTATCCGCGAAGACGCCGTAACCGGTAAAAAATATTACACGAATATCTTCATTAAAAAATAAAGTAAATTGAGTTTAATTTAATTATGTTTTGTTTTGACAACTAACCACCCAAATCGGGTGGTTTTTTGATTTTAGCCCTAAGCCATTGGTAAATTTTAAGCCAACCGGAGTTAGGAACAGACCATCGACAAACAATGGATTGACATGGACTTGTATTTTGCTTGTTTTTTTATTTGTAGGAAAAATACATATAGTTACAAATAAATGATGTATTTCATCGATTATATTTGGCGCTTTAACGATAATTGATGTAATATTGACTCAACGAAATAACGAAAGTATTCTGTTCAACATATTAAAGAAGTTTGCCCCACAATCTACTTTAAACTTAAACCTACTGATTATGAAAACTACATTACTCAGAGCAATCCTGCCGATGGCATTGGCGTTCACCATGTTCTCTTGTTCATCGGATTCCACAGAAGATCTTGTTGCCCCACAACCTACCGGCGCAGTGGTCCAGAAATACGATTACCGTGCCGACGAACTCGAGTTGGCCGAAATGATCAACGAGCACAGGGTAAGCCTAGGTTTAAATCCTTTACAGACTATCAACCACATTTCGTACAAAGCGGAGGAGCACAACGCCTACATGATCGAAAAGAAAGTGGTAAACCACGATTTGTTCGCACAGCGTTCACAGAACATCATCCAGGTTTTGGGTGCGGTGAAAGTGAATGAGAATGTGGCCTACAACTATTCTACACCCAATTCGGTATTGCACGCCTGGCTGGACAGCCCTGGCCACAAAGCCAATATTGAAGGACAGTTCACCCACTTTGGGGTTTCTATCCGCGAGGATGCCGTAACTGGTAAAAAATATTACACGAATATCTTCATTAAAAAATAAAGTAAATTGAGTTTAATTTAATTATGTTTTGTTTTGACAACTAACCACCCAAACCGGGTGGTTTTTTGATTTTAGCAATA
>JAKQKB010000114.1 GCA_029560875.1 Bacteroidota bacterium
TAGTAGTGGTGCGTTAATTTTTTATTTTTAGTCATAACTCATTGATATTAATATATTTACAGGCGTTCTTTGACTTTTTGATTTGAAATGAGAAATAACTTTGCGTTTTTTAATGCAAGGCTATGAATTCAGGCAAATATGTTTTTGCTCAGATACTTACATTCGTAAATCGCTGGGAGTTCGACAAGTGTGTCGAGCGATACAATGGTGACTATTGGACGCGAGAGCTGACCTGTTGGAATCTATTCGTCCAACTACTTTTCGGGCAACTAACCTCGCTCAACTCGTTGAGAGATATTTGTTTGTGTCTAAAAGCACACAAAAACAAACTCTATCATCTTGGTATCAAGCAGAATGTAACACACTCTTCACTTTCTCGAGCCAATGAGAGCAGAGACTGGCGAATTTTTGCCGACTTCGGGCAGTACTTGATTTCAATAGTACAACCTTTATTTGCAGCTGAGAAAATCCCTGACATCTATGCTGAAAATCAAGTTTTTGCACTCGATTCCACAACAATATCGTTGAGCATCAAGCTGTTTACTTGGGCTTTTGGCAAATACTCTCGTGGAGCAGTTAAGGTGCATACAATCTTGAACTTACGAGGAAGCATACCGACATTCATCCACATATCTCACGGCAAGTACCACGACAGCAATGTATTGGACTTTATGCCGATAGAAAGAGACACTATCTATGTGATGGACAAAGCTTATGTTGATTTTGCAGCCTTGTATGAGATGGAGCTTGTCGGAGCATTTTTCGTAACCAGAGCTAAAGAAAATATGGTCTTCGAGGTCATCGAAACCAACTACAACATAGACGAGCGAACAGGACTTATCAGCGACCAAACTATTGTTTTGACGGGAGTTAAGTCTGCAAAACTCTATCCTATTCCATTGAGAATGGTAGTTTATCGGGACATTGAAAAGGATATTCTGCTCATTTTTATTACTAATAACTTCGAGTTGTCGGCTTTGGACGTGGCATATCTCTACAAAAATCGCTGGCAGATAGAGGTCTTTTTTAAGTGGATTAAGCAAAACCTGACTATTAAACGATTATGGGGACACTCCGAAAACGCAGTACACATTCACATCTGGGTAGCGTTATCTGCATACTTATTAGTGGCTTACATCAAAGCCAAACTCCGATGCGAATTATCTATTTACGAAGTTATGCAGATACTGAGCATCTCAGCTTTCGACAAAACCCCTATCGCGGAACTCCTTACCGAAATTCATTCAAATCAAAACGTCAAAGAACAACCTACACTATTTGATTAAAAAATTAACGCACCACTACTAATCTATAACATGTTTTTGTATTAATATTTTTGCTTTACTTTGCATAATAAACTTTTCGTAGCACATTTCGTATATATGAATATAATATTTACTTAGGTTTTACATAATGAAAACAAAACTTTTCTTATACATCTCAAATATTGATTTTATGAGACCATTGAAGGCAATAATACTGGTCATCCTTTTGATAATACCATCAGGTCTTTTTGCACAAAGCAATGAGTATAACGATATTATTGCAGCGGTAACCGGTTGTAAATCACCAAATGATATTACAAATACTACCAATTCTGATTCTTTTATTGATTCAGAACCAGATTTAACTTCGTACCTGGCAGGAACCACTTGCACTATCAGTCCAGCTTCCACTACAATTTGTCCGGGGACTTCCATCACCATAAATTATACTACATCCAATGTTTGGACGGGCTCATATGCAGGAACAGCACAGTATTCAACAAATGGAGGTGGTAGTTGGACAACTATGACGCCTAATACAACCAACGGGTTTAGTTATTCTCCCACATCTGCCACAAGCTATTGCGTAAGGGTATTAAACAATGATGGCTCTGTTGCCTGTGGTCCTACCTGTACAACAATAAGTGTATATTCAGTTTCATCTTCTACACCAACATTAACTGCACCTGCAAACTATGCGTATCTTTACTCGCCATCAGTTACTTTTACCTGGACGCATACCACCGGAACGCATCCTAACTCCCGATATGAAATTCAAATTGACGGGGGTAGCTGGATTAGCACAGGAATAGCCAAGACTTATATTGCTACCGTTGCAGCAGGCAGCCACACCTGGCGTGTTCGTTATTACGAGGGTTGCAGTGGCAATTACTATACAGCAATTGCAAGAACTTTTTATTACTATAGTTCAACTACCTGCGGAGATGTTGACCATTTGGGACAAAACTGGACGGTTGCATCCAGTACAACTTTGCAAGGCAGACATTATAATGTTGGAATATTTACAGTTAATTCTGGTGTAACAGTTACCGTAAATTCCAGTTGTCATTATTTTAATGTCGAAGCCACAAGCATTAATATTTATGGAACAATTAATGGGAATGGAGCTGGTGGTGCTGGAGGAGCCGGAGGAGCTGGGGGAGCATATGCCAATAATGGGGATGGTATTACCTGTTATGGTGGGTACGGAGGGGCAGGAGGAGCAGCAGGTTCTGGAACCGGTGGCGGAGGCGCTGGTTCAAGTGGCACTCAGGGGCAGTGTCAGCAGCAAATTTGCGGAGGGATTTTTTGCTCGGGCAATCAGGACGGATATGATGGAGGAGGTGGCGGCGGCGGCGGTGGTG
>JAKQKB010000131.1 GCA_029560875.1 Bacteroidota bacterium
CAATTTATAGCAACTAGAAATTTGAGGGATGTAGAAATATGCCCTGAACTAGTTGTCAACAATTGCGTGTATATGTATTTAACAATGCAGAGCCAGTTTTGGAAAGGCGATTTAGAATTAAAAAAACAAGTTGAAAAAAGAATAATTGAATATCGGAAAGAGTTTGAAGATATGTATATTAACATACAAGACACTCATTTTAATAAGATATTTAATTCAAGATTTATTGAACATTCAAAAGATGACTATTGGAAACCAATAGAAACATATGATCAATTTTACGAAAGGATAGAAAAAGAAAATTATGCTAACATTAAATGATGTAAAAAAAGGCAAAGCCGACAAAGTCGACCAAGCCATTATCGACCAATTTAGACGCTCAAGCATATTATTTGACTTGATGCCATTCGACGACTGTGTAGCACCAGGAGGAACGGGTTCAACCTTAACTTATGGCTACATGAGAAAAACAACTGCATCACCAGCAGCACTACGCAATATTGGCAGTGATTATACGGCTGGAGAAGCAAAGAGAACACAATATACAACAAATTTAAAGATTATGGGTGGCAAGTTTGGGCTTGATAGGGCTTTGAACATTGCAAACCCTCAAGAAGTAGCATTTCAAGCGGAAGAGCAAGTAATCGCTGCAAAGAACTTATTTTTATATAATGTAGTTAATGGAAATGCTGACACCGTATTTGACGGTTTAAGCAAAGCATTGACTGGTACTGATACCGAGATTACGTCAGCAGCAGACTTATCAACCGTTAGTGCAACGACAGCATTAGTAATCATCGAAGAATTAAACACCGCTATCATGGCATGTAAGAGAAAACCATCAGTAATTTTGGCAAACTCAAAAGCAATTATTAAGTTAAAAACAGCAGCAGCAGCTCTTGGCTATTTGACTAGAAGCGAAGATAGCTTCGGCCGACAAGTAGAGGGGTTTGATGGCATTCCGTTTGTTGATGCTGGCAGATATTACAACGACCTATTAGGACACGATGTTGATATTATCCCAACAGGCGGCGACGGAAAGACAGATATTTATTTAATTTGTCTAGCACAAGATGCATTCCACGGCGTTTCTCCATCAGGAGGAAAAGTAATTAATTCAAAACTTCCTGATTTTGCAAATTCAAGCGATGCAGTTGTTTACGGATTTGTTGAAATGATCGCTTCGGTTGCTTTAAAAGACACAAGAGGCGCAGCAGTAATCCGCAACGTCAAAGTTCAAACACCAACAGTAGCTACTACATTGAAAGTTACGGTTACAGGAAATGGTGCAGGAGCAGTTGTTACTGTTAATCCAGCAACATTACCTATCGGGCATAAGTATTATACAGCAGTAAACGCATCAACAATTGCAGCGCCTAGTGCAGGAACAGCAATTAACACAAGCACATATACAGCATTGCCTGCTAATGGAGTTGTTAATGTAACAGCAAATTACTATTGCAGAGTTGTTCAAGCTGATGCTGAATTATATCCTGTCAATACTGGTGAGGGAACAGCAACATAGAAATAAGTATTCAAATGTTATGGATGAGGTTTTTTAAACCTCATCCATTTTATAAAATAAAAGCAAGGAGTGAAAGAAATGTATATAACAAAAAAAGATTATTTTGATGCAAGAGGTATAGATTTAGAGATTGAACTAAAGGGAAGTGTTACAGACAACCCATCAAAACAAGTAGAAATATTTATCAGCCAAATCGAAGAATGGCTTATCAATTATTTAGCAAGCAAATATGACTTTACAGAAAAAATGATAACAGCAACAAACTATCAAGAAAAAGCATTTAAAACGGCAGTCATATATCAAATAGATT
>JAKQKB010000134.1 GCA_029560875.1 Bacteroidota bacterium
TTTGTATGCTGCATAAGCAGCTGCATTTGAACCAGTAGAGGTTGCAGTTCCACCAGCAAGAATAAATTGAGCTTCGGCTTCCATAAATTTGGCTTCAGAATAAGTAAGATAAACTAATGGCGAATCTATTTTAGAATAAAATAATTGAGTCCCGATTTTTGCCGAGGAAGATGCTCCTGTTCCGTTTGCGGTTCCTATATAACTTGCTGCTAAAGTTGGCTGTGTTCCAGTAACACCAGCAGACGAATAGCTTCTCATATCTACTAATAAAGGCAATCTTGGATCCATTGATAGAGTAGGAGTAGTGAAAGGGAATACGCCACTTACGCTACCATTCATATAACTAATGAAATGACTTGAAATGGCATAAAATACATTTCCTGTGAATAAACCAACTTGTGTAGAATACCAAGGATTTATATTAACACTGTTGTATTTTAACTGAAAATCATCGGCATTAGAAGTAAATCCTTTTGACAAACTTGCCAAAACAGCGTTGGCTGTAGTAGTGGCTCCGTTTACTTTAGACAAATGCAATTGAAATCTTGCTTTGAAAGTGTAGGCCGCTTTTGTCCAGTTGGCTATTTTTCCTCCATAAATCAGGTCTTCACCTCCAGGAGCTAAAGCTGAAGTGTTTGCCGAAGAAAATAATGCAATAGACTCGTCTAACAGTTTAATGACTTCGGTGTAAATAGCTTGTTGAGAGTCGTATTTCGGATAGTTAATAGTTGATCCATAAGTAGCTTCTGAGTAAGGAATATCTCCATATAAATCAGTAGTGAATCCGATGTTAATAGCTTTGAGCACTTTAGCAATTCCAAGATAGTGGCTAGAATTTGAGGCTATTGCTTTTTGTTCTAAAACCTGAATGTTTGGCAACGCTTGTGTGTAAACGATTCTCCAATATCCGTCTAAAGTAGCCAAATATTGATTGTCTATGCCTTGACGATCTTGAACAATTGTTGTAATGTGCTGATCCACTAGAGCGATATTAGAAGCAGCATTAAATTGTGCATTCATCGTGTATTGAATACAAGGAGACAGAACGTCTTTCATAGCAATCTTATCGGCAGACACAGCATTGCTAGGTGTGTTAACATCAAAATAGTTATCATTACAACTATAAATTGAGATTGATAGAGTGAGCACTCCTATAAATTTAAATATATTTTTCATAATTCTTTTTTTTATAAATTAAAAACCAACGTTTAGCCCTATTGAGAAGCTTTGCGTCAAAGGAATGTTCTTTCCAGAGAATCCATATACGTTGCTTCCTGCGCCATATTGGCTTCCTTCTGGGTCAAATCCTCTCCAAGGAGTCCATAGCAAAAAGTTGTTTCCGCTTACAGATAAAGAGGCATTAGATAATTTCAATACAGAAGCGATATCGGAAGAAAAATTATAAGTTAAAGATACATTTCTAAGTTTAATCCAAGAGGTGTCTTGAATTAAGATTTCCGAGGCTCTGTTGATGATTGCGTTTCTCCAATAGGTGTTTCCATCATACATTATTTGTTTGTCGTTTGCAACATAACCACCTGCACCATCAGATTTTACGCCATCTAATACTTTTAAATAATTTCTATCTTCGGTCATTTTTAAACTTCCGTTTCTAATTCCGTTTCTTTCGGCTGGATCAAAACCTTCTCCTCCTGCTTTGTATTCGAACAAGAATCCTAAATCCCAGTTTTTATATTTGAATGTGTTGTTAAGAGTGACTACATAGTCAGGAAATGCGTTTCCAACATTAGTATATTTAATAGCTCCGTTTGCATCGGTTTCCATTACTGGCAAACCGTTAGTCCCAATTAATCGTTGGCCATCAATATATTTCCAACTTTGGGCATAAATTGAACCCATTGCATCACCCACTTTAACACGAGAATAAACTTCTGAAGCACCAGCATCATTAGCAAAATCAATTTGATCAAAACCATTTAAATCCAAAACTTCGGTTTCATAAGCCGTAAAATTTACTGTGGCAGTCCATTTGAAATTGTTGTTTTTAACAATATCAGCGGCTAAAGTTAATTCGTGTCCTTTTGTTTGCATCGATCCATTATTATCCCAAGCTCCAGTCCATCCCGTAGAATATGGCAGAGTAGCTGCTAAAATTTGTCCATCACTTGTTCTGTCGAAATAAGTGTATTCTAGTCGAAGGCGATCACGGAAAAAACGTAAATCGATTCCACCTTCCCAAGTAGTTACAATCTCAGCTCGTATTTCAGGATTTGAACCAACAGTACCAATTGAGACCCCACCAATACCATTGAAAGGGCTAACATCTGGCGTACTGTATAATCCGATTCCGAAAGAAGGAATTTTTCCTACCTGAGCCCAAGAACCGCGAAGTTTTCCAAAAGAAAGAATACTTCCGTTTTTGTCTATTAGATCGTGAAATATAAAAGCAAGGTTGGCAGAATAATAATCAAAATCGCGGGTTGCTTCGGGAAGTGTTGAAGCATAATCTCTTCTGGCTGTGGCAGCAGCAAAAAGTCTTTCTTTATAATCTGCTTTTAACTCAGTAAAATAACCAACGGTTCTTACTCTTTCTGTTTTTTGTTCTGAAAATTTATTGGTAGTATTTGAGATATTATTAAAGTTACGAATTAGCAATCCTTCTCCTCTAACATAATTATTGTTGGTTTCGGTGTCAAAAATTTGATGACCCAACATCAACGAGGTATTGAAATCTCCAAATTTTTTAGAGGCTGTTGCCAATAAATTAGAATTCAAACCTGTAAAGCTAATGTTTTGATTTACGATAAATCCTTTTACACTAATACCTGTGTCTAATTCTGGACCTACATATCGGTTTCTAAAGTCAGAATAATTATCTACACTTCCTCTATAAACTACGTTTAACCAA
>JAKQKB010000135.1 GCA_029560875.1 Bacteroidota bacterium
TTTGTATGCTGCATAAGCAGCTGCATTTGAACCAGTAGAGGTTGCAGTTCCACCAGCAAGAATAAATTGAGCTTCGGCTTCCATAAATTTGGCTTCAGAATAAGTAAGATAAACTAATGGCGAATCTATTTTAGAATAAAAAAATTGAGTCCCGATTTTTGCCGAGGAAGATGCTCCTGTTCCGTTTGCGGTTCCTATATAACTTGCTGCTAAAGTTGGCTGTGTTCCAGTAACACCAGCAGACGAATAGCTTCTCATATCTACTAATAAAGGCAGTCTTGGATCCATTGATAGAGTAGGAGTAGAGAAAGGGAATACGCCACTTACGCTACCATTCATATAACTAATGAAATGACTTGAAATGGCATAAAATACATTTCCAGTGAACAATCCTACTTGTGTAGAATACCAAGGATTTATATTTACACTGTTGTATTTTAATTGAAAATCATCGGCATTAGAATTAAATCCTTTTGACAAACTTGCCAAAACAGCGTTGGCTGTAGTAGTGGCTCCGTTTACTTTAGACAAATGCAATTGAAATCGTGCTTTGAAAGTATAGGCAGCTTTAGTCCAGTTAGCTATTTTACCTTGATAAATTAAATCCTCTCCAGCAGGAGCGAAAGCTGATGTGTTTGGCAAAGAAAACAAAGCTATTGACTCATCGAGTAACTTAATAACTTCGGCATAAATAGCTTGTTGTGTATCATACTTTGGATATAAAACAGTTGTACCTAATAATGCTTCTGAATAGGGAATATCACCATATAAATCGGTAGTAGTTCCTAGATTTATGGCTCTCAATACTTTAGCAATTCCAAGATAGTGACTAGAATTAGAAGCCTTTGCTTTGTTTTCTAAAACCTGAATATTTGGCATGGCTTGAGTATAAACGATTCTCCAATATCCGTCTAAAGTCGCCAAAAAATGATTGTCTAATCCTTGGCGATCTTGAACAATGGTTGTGATGTGCTGATCTACAAGTGCAATATTAGACGCGGCATTAAATTGTGCGTTCATTGTGTATTGAATACAAGGCGACAACACATCTTTCATAGTAATCTTTTCGTCTTCTATAGCGTTGCTTGGAGTATTCACATCAAAATATTCGTCACTGCAACTATAAATTGAGATTGTCAGTGTAAGCACTCCAACAATTTTAAATATATTTTTCATAATTCTATTTTTTATAAATTAAAAACCAATGTTTAACCCCAATGAGATGCTTTGTGTCAAAGGAATGTTTTTTCCTGAGAATCCATATACATTACTACTTGCACCATATTGGCTCCCTTCAGGGTCAAATCCTCTCCAAGGTGTCCATAATAAAAAGTTGTTTCCGCTTACTGAAAAAGAAGCATTAGATAATTTCAATAGTGATACTAAATCAGTAGATAAGTTGTAGGTTAAAGCAATGTTCCTAAGTTTAATCCAAGAAGTATCTTGAATTAATATTTCGGAAGCTCTGTTTACTACTGCATTTCTCCAATAGGTATTACCATCCGACATTATTTGCTTGTCGTTCGGAACATAACCTCCTGCACCGTTTGATTTTACTCCGTCTAAAACAGTTAATTCTCTAACCTCTGTCATTTTTAAACTTCCGTTTCTAATCCCGTTTCTTTCGGCTGGATCAAAACCTTCACCACCGGCTTTATATTCAAATAAGAATTCAAAATCAAAGTTTTTATATTTGAAAACATTGTTAAGAGTTACTACATAGTCTGGAAATGCATTTCCAACATTTGTATATTTTATAGCTCCATTAGCATCTGTTTCCATAACTGGTAAACCGTTAGATCCGATAAGTCGTTTACCGTCTATATATTTCCAACTTTGAGCATAAATAGAACCCATTGCATCACCTACTTTTACACGTGAATACACCTCAGAAGCACCTGCATCATTGGCAAAATCTATTTGATCGAAACCGTTTAGAGATAAAACCTCCGTTTCATAAGCAGTAAAGTTTAGAATAGCTGTCCATTTGAAATTATTGTTTTTGACAATATCACCTGCTAAAGTTAATTCGTGACCTGTGGTTTGCATGGAGCCATTATTATCCCAAGATCCTACCAATCCTGTAGAATATGGTGTTGTAGCTTGTAAAATTTGCCCATCACTTGTTCTATCAAAATAAGTGTATTCTAATCGAAGACGATCGCGGAAAAAGCGCAAATCTACACCCGCTTCCCAAGTAGTTACAATTTCAGCTTTTATTTCGGGATCTGCACCAATATTACCAATAGAAACTCCACCGATACCATTAAAAGGGACAACATCTGGAGTACTGTATCTTCCGATTCCGAAAGGAGGAATTTTACCTACCTGAGCCCAAGACCCACGAAGTTTTCCAAAAGAAAGGGTACTTCCGTTTTTGTCTAATAAATCATGAAATACCAAAGCAAGATTTGTCGAGTAATAATCAAAATCTCTGTTTACTTCAGGAAGTGTAGAGGCTTGATCTCTTCTGGCTGTTGCGGCTGCAAAAATTCTTTCTTTATAGTCCGCTTTTAACTCAGTAAAATAACCAACGGTTCTTACTCTTTCTGTTTTTTGTTCTGAAAATTTATTGGTAGTATTTGAGATATTATTAAAGTTGCGAATTAGCAATCCTTCTCCTCTTACATAATTATTGTTGGTTTCGGTGTCAAAAATTTGATGACCCAACATCAACGAAGTATTGAAATCTCCAAACTTTTTAGAGGCTGTTGCCAATAAATTTGAATTCAAACCTGTAAAGCTAATGTTTTGATTTACGATAAATCCTTTTACACTAATACCTGTGTCTAATTCTGGACCTACATATCGGTTTCTAAAGTCAGAATAATTATCTACACTTCCTCTATAAACTACGTTTAACCAA
>JAKQKB010000138.1 GCA_029560875.1 Bacteroidota bacterium
GCATCCATTATTGTTGGCCGTCAATGTATACGTAGTGGTTACGGTTGGCGATGCCAGGGGCCGGGCAATCGTTGTATCGTTTAATCCGGTTGAAGGAGACCAACTGATAATTCCCGGTCCGTTGGACGGGTTGCCTATCAGAACAGGTATACCTGTAAATGTGTTATCTGTGCCGGCATCTGCTGTTGGTGTAGGATTGATTGTGATATTATGGTTGGTTGCAGCAGAAGCAGTACAACCATTAATGTTGGAATAATTAACTGAGACATTTTGCATGCCAGAAATATTCCATGTTACGGTGATGGTATTTGTACCAAGACCAGAGGTGATGATACCTCCATCAGAAATGTTCCATGAATAACCTACCATGCCCGCTTCGGTGGAATAGGTTACTCCGGTTGTACCAGCACAAACAGAATTGAATCCTGAAATAATTGGAACAGGTAAAACATTAACAGTTATGGGTAAGGAGGAGGATATTCCATCACCACACGAATTGTGCCCTTTCACAGTAATGTTGCCTGAAACAGCAGAAATACCATAATTAACAATAATACTATTTGTTGTGCTAGTTCCCATAGCTCCTGTCGGCAAGGACCAGATATATGATGTTGCATTATCGATTGCCGGTACCGTATAGATTATATTGTTTTGACCCTGACAAATAATAGTAGCTCCGGAAATAGTCCCAGCAATAGATGGTTGCAGGATATCGCATAATGAACGTTTCCAAACACCACCATATTGAAGGCCGGCGAAAATGTTGTTCCCGTTAGTTGCTAATGCATGTACTTTAAGATTGGTTAATCCTGTATTCACTGCAGACCAACTATTACCGTTGTTTGAATATAAAAAAACTCCACCATTATAAACACTGGCAAAAATGTTGCTTCCATTTGTGGCAAGTGCATATACATTTAGATTTGTTAATCCTGTATTCACCGCAGACCAACTATTACCGTTGTTTGAAGACAAAAATATCCCACTTGAAGTCGCTGCGAAAATTTTGCTCCCAGTTATTGCTATTTCTCTAATTGCAATGTTATTTGGTATCCCTGTATTTATCGCAGACCAGCTTCCTCCATTGTTTGTTGACAAATACATACCATACTCTGTACCTGCAAAAATATTGTTTCCACTTATGGTAATTGCTGAAACCCAAGTACTATCTGGAAGCCCGTTATTTATTGCAGACCAGTTGCCCCCATTGTTTGTTGACAAATATATACCATAATTTGTCCCCGCAAAAATATTATTCCCATTTATTGCTAATGCTGGAACCCATGTTTGATTTTTTAAACCTGTATTCACTGCAACCCAACTGTTTCCGCTGTTTGAAGAAAAAAACACGCCATCATAAGTCCCTGCAAAAATATTGGTTCCACTTATCGCTATTGAGAAGACAGATAAATTATAATAAAAAGGACTTGTTAACCCATTATTCACCGAAGTCCAGGTGTTTCCATCATTTGAAGATAAAAACATGCCTTCTTCAGGATTTGAAGTATTAAGCCCAGCAAAAATGTCATTACCGTCAATGGCCAGTACGTTTATATCCGTACTAGCAAAACCCACACTTGTCCAACTACTCCCATTATTTGAAGATAATAACACACCACCACCACCACAACAGCTCCCTGCCAAAATGTTACTATCTTTTATAGCTAACGAAATAATAACTTTACTTGTTAAACCTATTGAAATCCAATTGTTTCCATTGTTTGAAGATAAGAACACTCCATTCATAGTACCCACATAAATGTTTCCCCCGCTTATGGCTATTGACTCAACATATGTATTTGTTAACCCCGTGTTTTTTGCAGTCCAATTGGCTCCATTGTTTGAAGATAAAAATACTCCACCAACATAGGTCGCTGCAAAAATGTTATTTCCGCTTATGGCCAGAGCCTTTACATTAAAAGAAGCAAGGCCTGTATGAACCCAAGTGCCGCCATTGTTTGAAGATAAAAATACGCCACTATTAGTCGCTGCAAATATGTTGTTCCCGCTTATGGCTAACGCATTAACAGAAGAACTGGTCAAACCTGTATTTATTGAATCCCAACTGCTACCATTGTTGGATGACAAAAAAATGCCATGGTTTGTTCCGGCAAAAATGTTGCTTCCACTTATAACTATTGAATTGACCCAAATAGAAGTACTATCTGGTAGCCCTGTATTCACTGCTGACCAACTACTTCCATTGTTTGTTGATAAAAAAACGCCATGGCATGTTCCGGCAAAAATGTTGCTCCCACTAATGGCTAATGACTTAACACAGGTAGGCCCATTATTTGTCTTTGTCCAATTAGTTCCATTGTTTGAAGAAAAATATACACCACCATCAGAACTCCATACTCCAGCGTAAATGTAATTTTCATTTATGGCAAAACAACCAATAGATCCGCCATAAGGACCATTAGTCTGTTGCCATTGGGCATAGGAGTTGAATGATGTGAGTTCAAAAATTAAACTCAGTATGGAGAGAAATAGAAGTTTTTTCATAGTTATCAGTTTTTATGATAAATCTTTTTGATCGAATAATTATTAGTCAAATATCAATGAACTAATTTCAAAACTAAACATTTGGATTTATCCAACCCTGTATATTCCAGTTTAAAAGTGTACATACCGGCAGGCAGGTTCTTTTGTGAAAATACCATCGAATGTTTTCCGTTGGTTTGGTTCTCACTAATTAGTTTATTCACCAGTTCGCCGATAGCATTATAGACATTCAATTTTACAGTTCCATCTTCCGGTATTTTGTATGCCAAAGTAACTTCATCGTCAAATGGGTTAGGATAGCCAACAAATTCAAATCCGGATTCTGCGTTATTGCCCTGAACAAATATTTTGGGCATTAACAAATAAGCTTCATCATTTTCTTCGCCGTATTGATTGGCTATTATACCAGTACCAGATAGTTTAAACTCAAGTTCACCTTGATTCAGGTCTTTGATTGAACGGAAAACCAACCTGATGATTTCGTCATTGGGAACAACATTAAAACATTTTGTTGTTGCATAAACTACCCGGATCACACCATTCTCATCAGTTACCAGCAAATCATTATCATCGGCAATGATTTCATCCAATGAAGGATTGATCTTCA
>JAKQKB010000142.1 GCA_029560875.1 Bacteroidota bacterium
GCGCTTCAAGCGCCACCTTGGCTTTAAACTCAGCACTGTAGCGAGTTCTCTTTCCCAACATTTTTCGCTCCTCTCTTAGAACAGAATAAGGTAAACATTTATCACCTTATTTACCTGTCCTAATTTTGGGGAGCATTACAATACTCTCAAGGCATTTTTATCTCCAAACTCGTAGAGTAATACCCGAATTCTGTTATTAAATAAAAAACCTATTGAAGCATCCATGTTAACTCATTTAATTTTTGGTCCCAACAAAAGTAAAATGATTACACGAAAGGACACCCAACAGGTGAAAGTAAAATACGAAACCAAAACAATCAATGCAACGCCTTTCAAACACACCTTAAATTTATGCCCTTTTTTGTCCATTTCCAATATAAGCATTACACTTTTAAAATAGGTCTCATCTCCTGTTTTTACGTAATTTCAAATGACTGTGTTCAGCGGTTGAAATAACAGGTATTAAGTAAACCATACTGCCCATTGCGCACTGCAATGAGGGGGGATATGTTCAAAAATGACTCGATCGCCCTCCACACCTGTTACCACATCCGGCTTTATGCGGACGGAATTTTTCGGGGAATGTTGACCCATTTTAGTCAAATCAATGGTTGTTGTTTTGATAATCAGATTCGCAGGGGGGCATAAACGAGGCTATAAATTAGACTAAAATGGGGATAAAAATAAAGAGGCAGGACTGTAAAAGTTTCTGAGAAGTGGCAATTGGACTAAGTTTCGCTTGTTTATATTAATGTGATTTGCTAAAATTCAAGAAGATAGAGTCCTTATGGAAGAGTCAAGTCCAAAATCTTGTGTAAAAGTCAATGCTTATAGGAGTAATACCAGTAAGGTGTAACCTTACTGGTATTACGCGGCATCCTTTTCATCGCTTTCTGATAAGCTGGCTTCCTGTTCTTTGTCAAAATTGAGGTAGCGTCTACCCGTCTCCCAGGTCTCCGAAGTTTCCTGGCATAAAGCAGCCGCCAATCTCAAACAGGAAGCTTGGTTTGGAAAAATGCGGACAACCCGGCTGCGACGTCGCAGTTCCTCATTTAATCGCTCCAGCATGTTGGTTGATTTCATTTTTCGTCTGTGTTCAACCGGGAGATGTAAGACTGAAAGACATGATTCCATGTTTTCATCGACCCAGACGGCGACCTTGGGATATTTTTCTTCCAGCTTCAACACCAG
>JAKQKB010000146.1 GCA_029560875.1 Bacteroidota bacterium
GATGAGGTGGCGCCTAAATGCAGCTTTATTACCCCGGTACCCGGTGGTGTTGGTCCCCTCACCATTGCCTCGTTGCTCAAAAATACCCTCAAGGCAGCCAGGAAGGAGGTTTACGGATAAAACTAAGTATATGGATAATCAAGAAACTATCTCAAAGTTTTACGATGACTTTTCGTTTAAACAAGTTAAAACCGGGAAGAACTTACGACATTACACAATAACTAAAAACCTTAAGAAAAAAGGCATTGGTAAATCCAACAAAATCCTTGAAATAGGTTGTGGTATTGGGACACTAACCGATATCTTGCTGCAAATTGCCCCTAAAGCTAAAATAACGGCACTAGATATAAGCCCAAAGAATATCGAAATTGCAAGAAGCCGATTTAAATCTAAACGAGTTATATTCATGGTTGCCGACGCTTCGGATAATTTTACCTTTGACGAAAAATTCGATTTCATCGTTCTTGCCGATGTAATTGAGCATATACCCTTTGAACGATACCATTCGCTGTTTTCGAATCTAAAACGATTTAGCCATGACGATACAAAAATTTTTATTAACATTCCTCACCCTAACCTGATTAAGCATTTGAAAGAAACCAAACCCGAAAGTTTACAGATTATTGATCAATCGGTTTACCCAACTATCCTCTATCAACATTTATATGCTAATTTCTTTATTATTGACGAAAAAAAGGATTATAGCATATTTTACCAAACACCCGATTATTCATATTACTGGCTTAGTTCTTTATCAGAATATATAAATACTAATTACAATAAAACTATTCCACTACCCATTCGAATGCTAAAGAAATTTTTGTTAAGGATTTTTTAAAATGAATATCCTATACATTTCGTCATACAACCCCAGTTTTGTTCACAAGGATATAACACTCCTTTCCGAAAGGTTCAAGGTAACCTCATTGCTTTACCCGTGGAATGCGATAAATACTCCAATTAATCTTTTAAGACAACTAATCTACTTAATTTATCGAATTAATAAAATTGATAAGATAATCATAATGTTTGCCGGCTATTGGTCAGTAATTCCAGTTCTGTTTGGAAAAATTTTTCGCAAAAAAGTATTTATAATACTAGGTGGAACCGACTGTGTATCTTATCCAACTTTTAATTACGGGAGCTTAAGGAAACCGCTTTTAAAAAGGGCTATTTACGTATCGATAAAACATGCAACATGTATACTGCCTGTTCATGAATCGTTGATTGAATTTACTAATTCATATTATGATAATAGTAAACAAGGAATAAAAAATCACTTTAAACCAATTAAAACTGCAATTAGAACTATTTATAATGGTTACGATCCAAAGGTTTCGCAGCTAACCATTGAATCATCAAATCGTATTTTAAATAGTTTTATAACAGTGGCATTGGTTAACAATAAAACACGAGTAATACTAAAAGGTATCGATTTGATACTTGAAAGTGCCCGTGAATTCCCTGAAGCAAGTTTCACTATTATTGGCATCGACAATAAAATAATAAATAAACTTGACATACCAAAAAATGTTAAAATATTTCCCCCTATACCATATGACTTACTTACCGAAAAATATCTCCAATCGGAATTTGTCATTCAAACATCCATTTCCGAAGGTTTTCCCAATGCCTTAAGCGAAGCCATGTCGTTTGGCTGTATCCCTTTAATTTCGCCAGTAGGCGCTATGCCTACAATTACAAAAGATATTGGTTTTACTGTGAATAGAAGGAGCCCTGTTGAACTTTCTCTTGCCATTAGAAATGCCTTAAACTTAACAAATGAAGAAAAAATAAATTTACGTATGCAAGCACATACCCAAATTGTAAATAATTTTAGCGGAATTGCTCGAATTGGTAAATTGGCACAAACAATTGAAGAATTTAATTAGATTTGATGCCCTCTAAATCATTCATCAAATCTTCGTTCATCTACACAGTGGTAGGCTCGCTTCCACTGGCTACAAGCATTCTGCTGCTTCCATTCTACGGAAACTCCTCACTACTTTCAACAGCTGACTTCGGGTTGCTTGCCATATACATCATTCTTAGCGAGCTGGCAAAGATTCTTTTTACTTTTTCCGCCGATAGCTTTCTGGGATTCAACTACATACACTACAACAATAGCAAGAGCAACCTGCAACGTTTTATTGGAACCACATCCGTATTCATGCTGGTTTACGGCGTATTAATGCTATTGCTATTTTGTGTTTTGGGCGGCTCAGCCATTAAGCTGCTCTACCCGGGCAAAAACATAAGTTTTTATCCCTTTGGATTTCTTTCAGTGTTGACGGGTCTTCTCAACGGCATTTTTAAGGCATACTCAACCCTAATGATATATCGTGAGAAACCTGCACCTTTTTTATGGTCCAACATTATTCACTTCACCCTTGTGCTGGCGGTTTCCATTACCGGCCTGTACCTTTATCCCCAAACCCTCCTGGGACCTATCTGGGGACGCTTCGTAGGGGCAATTGCAACATTTCTTTGGTCGCTAACATACTTTGTATCGGCCAGCCGATTTAGGGTTGATTTTAATATTCTTAAAAAGCTGCTTTCCTACAGCGCACCGCTCTACCTTTTTGGAATTCTTTACTGGATTGTGTCAAACATTGACCGGTACTTCATCCTAGGCCTACTTTCGGAAAAAGATGTGGCTATTTTCGACTTTGCAGTTAAGCTAACGCTGGCAATAGAGTTTTTACAAAATGGGCTATCGTCGGCAATATACCCGAAGATTTTTCAGATATGGAAAAAGAATGACGACGTTCCGCATGGAAACGTGGAGATCAACCGATTCTTCCATGTTTTTGCCCTAATTACGGTTGTTGGGATTCCAGTACTCTACCTCTCGGTTCCCCTGCTGGTTCCATTGCTGGTTAACAACAGCGAACTTTACGCCTCATTCAACCTCCTACCCCTCCTTTTTGCCGGCATGGTGAGCCGTATCTGGTACTACTACCTTGTGGCGCCAATTTACTACTTTAAGCAAACCAAGGTAATGCCACTGGTTTTTGGGTTTGCCGCAATTTTTCAAATAGCCAGCACCTACATTCTTATCCAGCTTAACGGTATTGACGGTGCAGTATGGGCAAACCTGCTCACAAAACTTTTTCAGGTATTCCTTTTATATCTTTTTGTAAGGAGATTCTACACCCTGAGGGTAAATGTTAAAAAGCTAATTGTTTTCCCGGCAGTTTACATGATGCTACTCATTTCGGCAGAAATATTTTTAAAGCCGGTAAATATTTACCTGCTCAACCTCATTCACATTGTAATAATTGGGGTGTTAGCCTATTCCTTTTTCCGTAATGAGCTTAAATGGGAAAACATCCGGACAGCTTTGAAAAAATAGCCCAACTCTCTAGGAGTTGGTTGTAGGTTGAAAGAATGCTGTGTAGGTAATTTCCCTACCGGTTTTTACTTCGTAAACAACCATTGTTGCGTTAACCTCTTTACCCTTTCGAGGGTTTAGTGTTACCATCTGGCGTTGCCCAACTATTTTTTTCCTTGCAGGGTCTAAATATGTCGTAACAAAGTTGTCCTTTACAGTATCGGAAAACAGAATTCGAACATTCTGGTTTGCTACCTCATCGTGTTTAACAGTAAATAAATTCTCAGCAGCCTTATTCATAAACAGAATTAGCCCATCGTGGTCGGTGGTTACAATAGCTTCGGAAAGCTCTTCCAGAAGTTTTTCGTTACGAACTTTAATTTTCTCCGTTTCCCTGTATTGATTAGTAATTTCTTCACGCGTTTCGCGTAATTTCTTATTTTGCTCTACTTCCTTTTGTTGGATTAACTCTTCCTGTTTTCTAATGGTTTCCTCTTTCTGCTGAACTTCAATGGCAAGGTGCACTTCACTGGTAATGTCATAAGCTATCAGTAAAACCTTGGCAATTTCACCATTTGTATCGTTAACCGGGACGAGGGATACCTGTAGCCACTTCTCATCATTATTTCCCGTATTTACCCTTAGCTTTCCATCAAATGGATTACCATGAATAATATCATCCCATGCATCCTCAACATTTTGGCGGTCAACCGGTGAAACGGTTTCAAATATGTTTTTTTTCATGGCCACCTCGTAAGGTAGTCCCAGCGTTTCGATGTACATATCGTTTACTGCTATCATATCTCCGGTTGGGCTGATATCGGCTTTAACTACAGATCGGCTAAAGGCGTTAACCTGACCTTCCAGCTCAAGGTTTTTCGCTCTTTGGCCAGAAGCATCAAGAGCTAAAAAGAGGATTTTATCAACATCACCCATTGTATTTCTCATGCAGGTAAATGTGGCCAGAATCCATAGCTCCTTACCGGTTTTGGTAGCTAGCTTCATGTTACCCTCAAAGTGTTTACCACCTTTGCTAAGCTTTTTCCACACCTCTTCAAACCATACCCTATCCCGTCTATCTAAAAAAATATCCAAAGGTTTTCCTTCAACTTCGGCAGTTGAGGAGTATTCCAGCTTCTGCATGAATTTGGTGTTGGCGTAGGTTAGGGTCCCCTTAACGTCGAAATCGGCCCGGATCATGGTGTGGTTAACCGAGTTGGAGAAGCTGATGAACTTTTCCGATTGGCGGGCAGCTTCCTCCTGGGTGGCTTGCAACTCCTCCATGTTCTGACGCATTTGCTCCTCCTTTAGGGCAAGTTCTTCGGCCTGTTCGCGTGATTCCCTCAGCAACTTGGCCGTTCGTAGGTTTATCTTTACCGTGGAAATGGTAGTTGCCACGCTTTCGGCAATCTTTTCCATAAACTCCAGCTGGTGCTTCTCGAATATGTTGAACGAAGCAACCTCCAGCACGCCATGAACCTGATCGTTTAGCTTAAGGGGTATGAGAACCAGACAACGTGGGTTTGCCTTACCTAGTCCGGATGTAATGTTCAGGTAGCTGTCCGGTACCTTCTTCAAAAAAATAGTTTCCTTTTCGAGGGCACATGCACCAACCAAACCATCGCCCCAGGGAACAATTCTGTCAGCATACTTTCGACGCTCGTAGGCGTAGCAGGCAGTCATACGAAAATGAACATCAGCCTCATCGTCATCCTCAAGAAGGTAGAATGCTGCCTGGTTTGCACCAACATAGTTTACCAGGTTCCTGATTATTTGAAATGATAGCTCCTCAACGTTATCATTATTTAACCTGAGTATTTCGCCGAACCGGGCCATTCCCTCAGCGCTCCATCGGCGCTGCTCATCCTCTTTTCGCCTTATCTCCTCCTCCTTACGGCTTTGGCTAATGTTGTTGCGAAGATTTACTATTGCCTTGCCCAGCGCATCACCCTCATCCGGGATATACTCAACGCTTTCGTCTCCCTCCTGAAGTTTTTCAACAAAATGGTATAGCTTCCGCTGCCTATGAATCGTTTCTTCCGAGCTACTTTCGGACTCCATCCTGATACGTGAGATGTAGCGTGAAATGTAGAATGATGCCAGAGCTATAAGCAATGGGAAAATATCCAAAAAATATAAAACCGGCATAATGCGATGCATTTCAACAATGCCGCTGAAGTTGAAAGAATACCCTCCAGTAACCGCTGCAATAAAAAATGCAAGCAGAATAACAGCTAAACCGGCAATAAATCCTAAAATGGTTATTCTGACTACAAAGGGTTTTGAATATGCTCGCTCCATGGCAGTATTATTTTTGATTTTAAAAGTAGGTATTTTTTCAATTGAATGGAAAAATTCGATTCCAAATTTAGCGTGTTACCAGCCAAAATCGAGGCCCTATCCGATACCTATTCTTCCAAAGTCAGCCCAGCTATACCGGATAAGTGCAAATGAACAAAATTCATAGCAAACAAACTAAAATCAACAGAACGTATTACCAGAACTACCTGATATTTTGAAGTATCAACAAAATTGAAAAAAATAAGCGCAATACCCGTAAGCACAGAATCAACTTTAATTATTGGGTGTGCCTAAAAAGTAGTATTTCTTTAACCAACCATATTCAGGAGGGAAGCCATTGGTTTTTCCACAGCTCATACCATCGCACCTGAAATTTGCACTCAAAATCCTGAAATCTGCCTACGAAACAGCAGCATTTTAGCCTAAAATAATACTACAACACATATAGGTACTGCCACAATTAGACCTAAAGCATCCATGACCAGCAGTCCATTTAAGCTACCAAAACGCCAAATATGTGGGGCTTAAAAAAATTGTTTTTCTCTCACTCTCCGAAAGGTCATGGCTTGCTTCCGCACCATAAGATGAGCACGCTTATAATTCTTCCGGTGATTTTTTAAAAAAAAGTTAAGCTAAATAGGGAAAAATTACGTATCATACAGCATTACCAACCACTAAAACATTAAATTGTATTAAGCAAAACATACAAACATGAGCAGAATTTTAATTGTTGACGACATCCACGTTAATCGGCTACTACTAAAGGAAATACTCACAAAAATCAGCGTTGACTGCCTTGAGGCTAAAGATGGAAAAGAAGCCCTGGAAATTCTTCAAAATGAAAAAGTTGATGTGGTTCTTATGGATATTGAAATGCCTGTAATGAATGGCGTGGAGACAACCCGGTACATTCGTCAGAACTTTCCGTTCCCCTTAAAAAGCATTCCCATAATTGCCCTAACAGCCCATAACCCGGCTGATTTCTTTGAAGATTTTCATAACACCGGTTTTAACTACCTGTTAACAAAACCCTACTCCATTGAAAGGATACAAAAGGCTATAGATGAAACTCTGAAGCAGGAAAAACAGCAATCCTGAATTTTCAAGTTACAATATTAAAGCAAGGCATTCCTTAACGTTTAATTATTCAGTAAGGCAAGCCCTTTTCCCAGCAAATATAGGTAAAATTGAACACCACCCCGGTTTGCGAATAATATGGATAAACCAACTTATTATAGCCTATTCGCAGGTAATAACCTTCATTTTTTTTAAAGAGCTCCTTTTACTCCTTACTGTAAAATATTTTTAACTTTACAGCGCTATTTCAATCAAGGGAAAAAGGTAAAAATGACCAGCAGGGATTTAGCTCAGCTTATTGCCGCTCACTCCAGGCTAATTCTTCCAAACTTAGGAGCATTCCTCCACAAGGATGCAGCTGATGAAACGTTTAGCGCCAGTAAAGTTACCTTTAGCCCATTTCTAAAGTATAATGATGGAAAGCTGGAGGATTACCTTAGTAAAACAACAGGCATAAGCAAGGAGGAGTCGTTCAAACAGGTTCATGCGCTGGTAAGTAGCATTAACCAGCAACTTGAGTCGTCTGGGAAATACCCCATACCCGGTTTAGGACAACTTGTCCGCGATAACCAAGGAGCTATTTCCTTTGTTGCAGATACATCAGTAAACACCGACACCATAGAAGCTAATTTTTCTGGTAAAATTTCCAATTCCCCCCCGAAAGATGATGGCAAAACCAGTGAAGAAAGCATGATTACCGGGGACAACAAGGCTTCCAGCTACAATTCGACACCTGCAAATAGAGCAAGTTCAATAAAAATTAATGTTGAAGCAGATACGAGTAACCCAGATTCAACAGCAAAGAGTGCTATAGAAGATAGTATCAATAAAACGGATAGCGAACCGGAAAAGCAAACCCAGGACAAAGCTGAGAATATTGGAAAATTGGAAAATGAACCTGTAAAAGGATATTTTAAAATGGGTAAAAGAAGTAGCGGTAAGAAGAAGAGCAAACTTTTACTACCAGCCCTGTTTGTGATAACATCGCTGGTCGTAATCTTTATTATCGCCCTTGTTATTAGGCATATAGCCCTAAGCCCAAGCTACAACTACTCCGATGAAGATGTAACCCCAGAAAACGATTATACCCCGGGTATTTCTAACATGACAACCCCAAAACCAAAGGATAAAATTGACAGGGCATACGATTCCCTAGTGGGCCAAATCAAAAAGGAAGAGAGTAACCCTTCAAGCCCTGAGCCTAGCATTGAGGACAAAATTGAGCAGGAAGTTATTGAAAACTACAAGGCTAAAGATGGCGAGCCAACAGGTAAATACTACCTGATAGTTGGCAGCTATAAAAATGCCGATAATGCTCGGAATATGGCTAGTAAGCTTAAAGATAAAGGATTTAAAAGTTCGGTTGTTTCAAGGCCTGACGGTATAAGTTGTGTTGCCCTAGGAGCATATTCATCAAACGGTGAAGCGGAAAAAGCCAAGCTAGCCTATGAAAAGCAATTTCCTGGAATATGGATTTTGACCGTACAGTAGTCAATTTTACACATCGCCGGCTAATTTTTGATGTTGAACCCTCGTCAATTTAGAGACAAAATACTTCACAATGACCAGTAAATCCAAGCCATTGTCGAATAGTAAAAAACTATGTACCTACCCATTAATTGGCGAAGTTTCATACATTCGTAAATCAGGATTAAAAAGAGTTTCTCTAAGAGTTAATGCCTACGGCGATGTACGGGTATCTATGCCCCCATTCATCTCGTTTAAGTATGCCGAGGAGTTTATGCTCTCAAACGGAGAATGGATTATTGAAAAAAAAGGCAGGTCCTTTTTGGGGAAAAATCTTATAGACAACGATTCAATCCATACCCGATACCACACCATCACACTATTTGAGGATAGCCAGTCAACCGGAATTAGGGTAATTCAAAGTAACAACCAAGCCAGAATTCACTATCCTTTAACCATGGCAAAAAATGACCCGGCAGTTAGAGAAGTCCTAAAAAAAGTTGTTGAGCATACCTATATGAAAGAGGCAAAAGATGACCTGCCCCTCAGAACAGCCAATTTAGCTGCCGCACACGGTTTCTCTTTTCGTAGGGTCTCAATAAGTAGGGCTACTACGCGGTGGGGTAGCTGCTCGCCTGAAAACAACATTCGTCTAAGCCTCCACTTGATGAGGCTTCCTGACCATTTAGTTGACTACGTAATAATTCACGAGCTTTGCCATACGGTGGAAAAAAATCATGGCATTAACTTCTGGAAGCTGATGAATGAGCATTGTAACGGACACGCGCGGCAACTTGCCAGAGAGATAAAAGAATACCACGCGTACTAGGTAATCTTTTAATGAAAGTGGACTAGCACAAGGATGGTTAGTAATCGAGCGAGTTTAACCTTTCGGTAAGCTCTACTATTTGGGTGTAAAATTCGCTTGCAACTTTCTGATAGTCAATATTTTTCCTACTTCCCTTTGCAAAATTTTTTCTCGAAAGCTTTGAAACAGTATCGCGCTGCAGTACTATTACATCGGAGATGATGTCTAAAATATTTTCCTGGTTAAACTCCGGTGAGAATGAAAGCTGGGTATAGCATTCATTCAGAAATAGCTTAACCATGTGTTTAACTTCCTTTTTAAAATCACGAATCTTAGACATCTCACCGTAAGGTTATTAACTTCATAATATTTAACTGAATAAATATATACTAAATTTATATCATAGTAAGCTAAATTGAATTATTTTATTCCTATTGTGCGTAAAATATTAATGAGCAAAATAAAACTTTAGAGGAAAACAAATTAAAATAGCTTAAATATCTACTTTACAGATAAGATAAAAGGCTAGTACCCATAAGCTCTTGCTTCAATTTTTTCAGGCAATATTTCGAAAACTTTAACATTTGCAAGCGCAGGAGTGCTATACTTAAAGTTCTGCAGGGAAGTGTACTTCAGCATAAATATCTCCAAAACTTCCTTTTTCTTATCAATATCATCAATTTCCTTTACCATACCGTAGATTAATACGCTTTTGTAACGCATGGAGTATGAGCATGCAACACTGTCATTTTGGTGATGCATTTGGTAGTCGGTGCTAAACTCCACACATACATTCGGGTTAGATTTCCAAATGCCAATCTTCTTACCCTCGGGGCCTGAATGGATGTAAAGCCTATCGTTCTGATAGCCAAAATTGAATGGCAGCACATAAGGCATTCCGTTGGTATCAACCATGCCAACATGGCACACCAGCGAGCGGTTTATGATATCATTCACTTCAGCCGGGGTTAAGTTGCTTCTCGATTTCATGTCTATCAAAAAAATTAGCTATACAACGTTACAATTATCTACATAATTTACCTGATATACAAAGCAAATAATGGTTAAAAAGTACTGCTTGTAAATGTTTCCTAATTATCCTTTGAAGCTGTTTTAAAGCAAAAATTTATAACGATTGAACATTATACAGCAGTACATTCTAACACTTTATCAGAAACAGGTTCAGTACAATACAGTAGTTCATAGCTTATCGGACTTTTTTTAAAGAAATCCGCTTAAAAAATCTGTACGCCTCAGGAATCCAAAGCACTAAAGAGGAGGCCACAAATATTTTTACCCAATCGGATAGGCTAAGCGGAACCGTTCTGAAAATTTCTCCACCCCACTGAATAATTACGACTTGACCTAAAAGTATAACAAAAGCAATGGTAATGAATCCCTTATTATGGAACAGTCCCTTGAGAGCAGAAGAGTAATCGCCAAGCGACCTGGAGTTGAATAGGTTCCAAAATTGAAGCATCACAAAGAGGTTGAAAAAGAGGGTAAGCTCATAGCTGCTAACGTTGCCGTCGCGGCCGAAGAAGATAAGCATACCTAACAGAATAATCAGAAATGATGCAGAAGCTAGTAGAATCCCTTTAAAAATTGATGGAGTTACGATAAATTCCTTTGGGCTTCGTGGAGGTTTATTTAGTACGCCTGCATGGGGTTGCTCTGTGGCCAGGGCAAGAGCGGCAAAGGTGTCCATAATGAGGTTCACCCAAAGCATTTGGGTTACTGTTAAAGGGAGCGTAATCCCGGTAAAGGGGCCGGTGAGCACAATTACAACTGCTAAAAGGTTGATTGTGAGCTGGAAGAAGAGGAACTTCTGAATATTACCATAAAGGGTTCTACCCCACCGAATGGCGTTTACAATGCTGGAAAACGAATCGTCAAGCAGAATGATATCGCTTGCCTCCTTGGCAACTTGTGTTCCTGACCCCATAGCCAACCCCACATCGGCTCGGTTAAGCGAGGGCGCATCATTAGTTCCATCACCTGTAACAGCCACTACCTGCCCGTTTTCCTGTAGCAACCTGACTAGCCTCATTTTATCCGAAGGACGTGCCCTGTACATTATTTTAAGCTGGTTTGCCATTCTGCGGGCTTCATCTTCGGAAAGTGCCTCAAAATCAGGGCCTGAAATGACATTTGCTTCGGCATTACCGGAGAGAATGTTTACTTGCTTCCCAATTGATGTTGCGGTAACAATATTATCACCCGTTAGCATCTTTACATCAACCCCGGCCCTGTGGCATTGGGCAACTGCTTCAGCTGCGTCGAGGCGAACAGGATCGGCAATACCCACAACCCCAATAAAATTAAGATTGGATGGCTTTTCGTTTTCATTCACAACCTCATGGTCTAGAAACCTATAAGCGAAAGCGATTGTTCTGAGTGATTTCTGCTGGTAGCTTTCAAGTAAACCCGTAAGCTTTGCTTGTAAAATATCGTCAACCTCACACATGCTTATTACAACCTCAGGTGCTCCCTTTACTAGCAATATTCTCTTGTTTAAGCTGCCGGCCTTCCCAACGGTGAGCATGTATTTTTTTTCTGACGAGAAAGGCAGCTGCTGCTCAATGGTAAAATCATTTCTAATGCTCTGGTAGTTAATACCTTGATTATTAAGCCATAGCAGGAGTGCAGCATCGGTTGGGTTACCAATAACAGCGGGAGACTTTTCAGTAAAATCGAGATGAGCAGTAGAGTTTACCGCCATTGAATACTTAATAAGTTCTGCATTAAGTGAATTTTCGGAGATATCGTCAACAGCGGAAAATGATGACTCAAGAACTGCCATACGGTTCTGGGTAAGCGTGCCGGTTTTATCGGTGCAAACAACTGTTACGGCACCCATAGTTTCGGTGGCCTGCAGCTTCCTTACCAGATTGTTGTCGGCTGTCATCTTACGCATGCTGTAGGCTAAACTAAGGGTAACGCTCATGGCAAGCCCCTCAGGAACAGCAACTACAATAAGAGTCATGGATACCATGAAATAATTCAAAAGCTTACTGATAAAATCAACCGAAAACCAGTTTGCACTGTCTGCCAGGTCTATGCCTTTGGCAAATGCAATTGGTATGGCAACTACCACAACAGCCAACCCTAAAAGAAAGGAAAGCAGATACGAGTTAATCTTTGGTTTGGCAAATATATCAGGTATTCCCCTTTTGGCCCCGAAGGCTTTAACTAAGAAATTAAGGGAAGGTAGCCAAAACTTCATGAGCGCTACCACAGCTGCAACTACAAGCGATACAAGAATGAATTGCTGGTTAGAGCTAAGCCCGCTTGTCCCCTTAGCAACATCAGCAACCACCAACAGAACAAATATCAGAATGGCTAAAAGAAAGGCAATTGAGCCAATAAAATCGCTAAGCCGGTTTAGCTGCTTGGTTAGGGGAGTTTGAATATCAACCTGTAGGGTTGATTCTCTGGCGGTTTTGCCAATCTCAGTACTATCGCCAACTGATGTTGTTTCGTAAATTCCATGCCCTTCAACAACAGCTGTTCCCTTGTATACCCGGTTAATCGGATAGGTGTTATTTCCTTGATCAAGTGAAGAATCATAACTTTTCTGCGCAATTGGTTCTCCTGTAAGCGACGATTCGTTCACCGACAGGGACACGGATTCAAGTAAAACGCCATCGCTGGGTATCTCATCACCCCTGTCAACAATAACAATATCACCTACTACTACATCTTTCTTGGGGATGCTGGTTACTCCGCCATTCCTTATAACCTTAACCGGGTTTTCCTCGTTTACCTGGTTCAAAATATCAAACTCCTTCCCTGCCCTATACTCATTGATAAACGACATAAATGTGGCCAGAAAAATTGCCACAATAATACCTACACCCTCAAGGTAATGACCATTAACAGCCCCAACAGCAATAGCTATAACAGCGGCAATTGTTAGAATCCTGATAATGGGATCGTTAAATTTTTCCAAAAGCAACCGCCACCAAGGTTTACGCACTGGGGGAGTAAGCACGTTTTCACCAAACTTAGCTCTACTCTCAACTACCTGCTCCTCCGATAAGCCTTTATACTTTATTTCCACCATAATTCAAAAATTTTTGGCTAAAATTAGCATTTCAATCAATTCTCATAGGTTAATATTCCTTAAAATTTAAAAATAAGCATTTTTGTTCAAAAATAATTGAACAGCCAATCCCGAAATCAGGATGAAATATCTTGGAAATCGGGTTAGAGAAAAAATTAAAAATTAAGAAAATATTTTTTGCCTAAAAGTGGAGAATTTTCATCATGTAAACTAAAAAATGTAGGTTTGCAAACTTTTTGATAGAAAACAAATAGCAAGTAATGGGAAGAGCATTTGAGTACCGCAAAGCACGCAAGCTAAAACGGTGGGGCAACATGGCCATTGTATTTACCCGGTTAGGAAAGGAGATAACAATGGTGGCAAAATCGGGCGGCGCAGATCCTGACACCAACCCTAAACTCCGGTTACTGATTCAGAACGCCAAGTCGGAAAACATGCCCAAGGATAATATTGAAAGGGCCATTAGGCGTGCAACCGATAAGGATACCAAAGAATACAAGGAGGTCGTCTATGAGGGCTACGGACCTTATGGGGTTGCCATCCTAGTTGAGACCGCCACAGACAATCCTACACGAACGGTAGCGAATATCCGAAGCTACTTCAACAAGCATGGAGGCTCGCTTGGAACTTCAGGTATGCTTGACTTCATGTTTGAGCATAAATGCTCATTCAGAATAGATGGTAAAGACAGCATTTCGCTCGATGAGCTGGAGCTGGAGCTTATTGACTACGGGGTTGAGGAGGTGTTTGTTGAGGACGATAGTATCCTTATATTTGCCGACTTTGCACAGTTTGGGCCGGTTCAACGTTACCTGGAGGGAAAAGGGCTACATATCCTAAACTTTCAGTTTGAACGCATTCCAACAGATACTAAGAAGCTAACTCCCGAACAACAAGAAGAAGTTGAGAAACTGGTGGATAAAATTGAGGAAGATGAAGACGTTACCCATGTTTTTCATAACATGGAAATTGCTTGACCTGCCCTATTTTTCTGAAAAATTCTACAGCTGCATTTCGTATGAGTTTCAGGCCTGGAAAAGTAAAACAGGAACGTTGGACTGGTAAAGCATTTTCTTGGACAACGATGGGTTAAATAGCTTGTAGATAAGGCTTCTCTTCACGGATGTTAATGCTACCAGGTTAATTTTCTTATCATAAATATAGTCAATAAACGACTTCACCATATCCTTACATTCAACAATAGAGTATTCAACCGATAGTTCAGGATTTACCTGGTATAGGTAATTTTTAAGAGACGACATCAGCGCCTTAATTTCGACATTATCGGGGCGGTTTGTCATGTTAACACAGTGAAGGTTGAAGTTAAAGGGTGATAGAATCCTTATAAGTTTACGAATTGAACCAAAATCGCTTTCGTCCAGGTTAGTAGCATACAGGACATTTTTAACCTCATCAACACCCTTAAGGACAGCCTTTTCAGGAATTGCCAAAAGAGGTACCTTTGTTTCTTCAGAAACCTCGGAGGCTACACTACCGACCAACTCGGTACTTTTAAAACCTTCGCCCTTTGTACCCATCACAATGATGCCGGGTTTGTACCTTTTACTTACCTCTACAATTCCATAGGCTGCATATCCCTCCTGAAGGGTATATCCAATTGAAACCGAATTGAACCCCATCTGTCGGGCAAATTCAACCAAATCGGCATGGAATTTAATGAGCTTTTCCTTGGCAGCTTTGTAAAGCAAGTTGAAGTTAATGTCAAAATCTATCTGAATACCCGATACATCCGCAAAAGGTATCATATCAACTACGGGAGAGTTAAAAACATGCAGCAATTTTATCTCGGCATTATACTTTTCGGCCAGCATCACGGCAAATCGGGCAGCATTTTGCGAAGGCTCGGAGAAATCGACAGGTACCAAAATTTTTCGTAGCGGTTTTTCCCTCTTTTTTGCCTCCTCGCTAAACTTCTGCTCGGATAGTAGCCGTAAGGCTTTTTCGGCATCGGACTCCCGGATCTGAACCTTAACCCCTTCGGAAACAGCTCCCTGCAATATATTCTCGTTTCTTAAAAAGCACTCTATGCCGTTAGCTTCAAGGTACGACTGCAACACAACGGCTTTAGCGTAACTTTCAATGGCTATGACTATTAGCTTCTCGTCCATAGGTAAAAAGTTTTTTGAAATATACACTATTAAGCCACAAAAGTCAAGAAAAAAAGCTACCCCCTCCCAGGGGCAGCTTCTAAAAAATTCAACATCAGGATGCTACTCTTCTTCAAGCAAGCTCTGGATAAAGGCTGAAATTTGAGGCATTAACTCCTCAGCGTTAACCTCTGTACCATCTGCATAGATGAATTTTACGGTAAGTTCGCCGGTTTCAAAATTGCGTACAAAACTGAAATGGCCAATTTCCCTATCGGAGGTAGTATAAAGTTTTACGCTGATGTACTCATTCAGGTCAACATTTGGGTTGGTCTCATAGTCAAGGTCGTCTGTATTAAAATCGGCCGTAGCAGTAAACTTGAGTGATTTCATAATCAGTGTTGCGTTTAACTTGACGCTGGTGTTGGTTTCACTAATCATGCTTACATTCAGGTTCAAGTCAAGGGCGTAAAGGGTTGTATTCCCCTGCTTAAAGCTAATCTGCAACTTGGATAGAGAGTATATTTCGGAACTGCTATCGGAGTAATCAATAGAAACGGATAACTTGTAACCACCAAACTCAGCAGTTAAATCGAAGGATTGGGTTGGAAGGTAAGTTGAGGCATAAGTTAATGAAAGCACGGTAACACTTGACCCGTCCTGAAAAGAGTCTACACAAAATTGTAAGAATGACAAAGAACGATTATGTGGTTAAACGCTACAGCGAGGGTTTCAGGTTAAAAATTTTATCCGAACTTAGCAGCGGGAAGTATTCCAAGAACGAGCTGGCCAAGCTATACGGCTTAAGCGTTGCCACCATAAGCCGATGG
>JAKQKB010000164.1 GCA_029560875.1 Bacteroidota bacterium
TAACGGTATGGTTGCCATTCCATATAACCTTGATAATTTTTCGTTCGATATCGAAAGTTACAAGAGCATAGGAAGAATCGAAAACCTTAATTGGGGTCATGTTTTTTAAGTAAGTTACCACCCTACAGCTAAGGAGTCAACTCCGATTACACGAACAGCTTCATGCTGCCGGTATAAGGTATTTTTTTAATGACAGAATAAGATGGACCTCTAAACCTCAAAGCCATCAAGTTAGAAGTTAGAAGTATTCACCCCCGTACGGCGAAGTCTGCGGCTTCGCCGAAACTATGCAGCTACTTCCAGCCCGCAACCAAACAACAAATTTTTCCTTACGGCAATACAGCTAACCGTTGGGTGTATAAAAAGTTGGGCATTGCGGAGCATCAAATCTGTCAACCCGCACAAAGTTAAATGCGAGTTAAACCATTCAATTTCAGCACCATCTGCCCAATTTTTTATATACCGTGTTAGCAACTGGGCGTTCTGTCTGTCAAAGAATTACAAACTTGTCATTAAACAAAATACATTTTCAAAGTTACAATTTATTTTCTGTCTGGCTTGTGTGTCAGCAAAGATTTAGTTTTTTTAGTGTCGGCAAAAAGGGTAGTAAAACAGGCTGGCTCTTAGGCGGGTTTTGGCTTTAGCGTGGGCTTTGAGCGACCCGACAATGTGCCAGCCTGTATGAGTTGGCAATATTTCTTAAAAACTATATTATAACTTTAAGACCAAAGAAAAATGAACGTGGTAAAGCTGGTCCATATATGTATCCTGCATCACGAAATTCGCCTTTGTCGAAATCGTTTTGATAATTGTTGAAAATGTTTTGTACACCTCCGTTTAGTTGTAATTTAGCACTACTATTGAGTTTAAAATCATAGGATAGTTTTAAATTTAAATCATAAAAAACAGGTGTTTTTTTCTCTGTATCTTCAGCTACATAACCTTCAAAATGTTGAACCAACATACTTCCCGTATATGTACCTGATAAAGAAATGTTCAAATTTTTAATAGCCTGATAATTGGCAGTCAAATATCCATAATTGTCAGGTGAGCGGAACATTTTTTTATGTGGAGTTAGATTTTCGTTATCACTCCATTGTTGCACTTCTTTGTACTCACTTTTTTGAAAAGTAACTCCAAATTGAAATTGTAGATTTTTGGAAGGAACGACTTTGCCCTCTACATTTATACCTTGTACAACTGCTCCCGAACCATTTCTGCGTTCAAGTATTATATTTCCGCCGCTATCGGTTCCAATTTCCTCTAACACAAACACATTATCCAAATTGGTATAAAATCCTTCTATCAGCAAATTGGTTTGAACCTGAGCAAAAGTTTTATAAAAATCAGCAGAAGCACTATAGCTATGCGACTTTTCAGTTTTTAGGTTAGGGTCAAGCTGAATGAGAACGACATCACCACCTACTGCCGTAATGTGCAAATCTTCGTCAAAAGCCTGTGGGGCTCTAAATCCGCTTGAATAACTTACCCTTAAACTCATGAATTCTGTCGGGTTATAACGGAAATTCAGGCGAGGACTTATTATCGGGTCTTTAATTAAATTATGTTTATCAAAACGACCACCTAAAAGAATGCTAAATTTTTTATTTTTCCATTCATTCTGTAAGAATGCACTTTTGGTATTAACCGCCTGATTAATAATTCTATTATAACCTAACATTTTGTCAAGCATTTCATTGGTGCTGTATTCTGTTCCCATGGTTAATTCGGCAGGCATAAAGAGTAACGTATCCATTGAATAGGTATATTGAAATCCTGCTACAAATGTTTTATCATCAGTAGAACCGTAAGCGTTTGGGTCTTTTTGTGCTCCATAATAACTTTTTCGGTCAATTTTTTGTGCTGATGAATAAATATTAAAACGATGCTTATTGTTTTTTGAGAAAATATCATATTTCAAACCACCTGTATTAATATTGTGTTCAATCTGCTCGGTAATGTCAGTTTCATGCGGTGGCAAGTCAAGATGATTACCACCCCTACGGAATTCACTCATATTGTGGTATTCAATCGTTAATTTGCTGTAATTACTTGTTTTGTAAAAACCCCTAAATCCAATATTTTTACTGTTGATTTTACCAATTTCAGTAAACCCATCGCCATCATAATCAAAAGGGCTTCGCTGCCGTGTTGAACCGAAAATCATAACACCTGTTTTATAATCGTCAGAAACAACCGATGCGTTTAAGGATGTATTGATGTCGGTTTTTTTGCCATAAATCAGGCTGGTGGTATTCGATAGGGTTACGGAATTGGCTGTCGGCTCTTTCGTAATTATATTTATTGTACCTGCAATTGCATTTGAGCCGAATAACGCCGAACCGCCACCACGAACAACTTCAACTCTTTCAATCATATTTGCAGGAATTTGTTCTATACCATAAACCCCGGCAAGGGAGCTGAAAATCGGGCGACTATCAATTAATATTTGTGAATAGGGTCCGTCTAAACCATTAATCCTTACTTGTTGAAAACCGCAATTTTGGCAATTGGTTTCTACTCTTAACCCTGGTTGAAAATTTAAACCTTGTGCAAGGCATACAGAATTTGTGTTTTCAAATATTTTTGGACTTATTATATTCACAATTGTTGGAGCTTCTTTTCGGTTAACTTCATTTCTGTTTGCCGAAACAACAATGCTTTCTAATTGAATTTGGTCTTCTTCGATTTCAAAATTAACTTCTATGGTTTTACCTGCAACAAGAATAATTTCCTGCTCTTTCGATTTAAAGCCAATTCCGGATGCTACTATTGAGAATTTTCCAACAGAAAGGTTTTTTAAAAAATAATGACCTGTTGCATCTGTTGCTGTTCCGATTGTTGTTCCCTTAATTGATATATTGATAAAGGGAATATGTTCTTTCGTGGTTCTATTTACTACATGACCGTGCACGTTAGCATCTGTTTTTTTTTGAGAAAAACCTGTCATCGAAAAAGAAAGCACGATGACAAAAACCCACAAGATTCTTTTCATGAAAATTTACTTTAAATATTACACAATATGATTACTTATGCAATTAGTTTTCTAACTGCATCAAAAATGAACTGGTGATTTTTTTAGATAATCACCAAAATAAGTTAATTGTGAATATTCAAAGGTGGTGCTCGTAATCCATTCGAGCATAAAAAAACAAGGTTGGAAAAATTATCGTCATTCTTTTGGAGAATGTATTTTCTTAAAACTGCTTTATAAACTTCAATTGAAAATGCGAGGAAAGAAACAGTAGTTAAAAAATGAGATAAGAAATGAATAAGAACAAATCCATTTGCTGAGTGCTGATGGTTAACAGGTTTATCTTTAGATAAAGGATTATACGGATGAGAGTGAACAATGGCAACTTCATTTACGATATGGGTGTGTGTAAATAAAGAAATACTCGCGTAATACCCTAAAAAGAGTATCAACAAAAAGTATCTCATTATTTTTTTACGCCAGAGTTTCAATTCTCAATTTTTTGCAAAGTTAATATTTTTATAATCATTCCAAATAATATTTGTGCAAAGGCAAGATTTGGCTCTTTGACATTTGCGAAGAGTTGGCTCGTGTGTCGGGCAAAAGGCAATGTGTCAAATATGGGTCGGTTTTCCGCTTTTTCTTTCTTGCGGGTCGGCAAAAAAACTAAACCTTTTGTCTTTCCAGTCAGTCACTTTTTTTATTTCGTATTTAGTTGTTAAATTCAATTCTCTCTGTCGAGTTTGTAGTACGCTGTCTTTTTTTCAGCCTTGTTGCTAACGATTTGGCGGTATGTTTTGTTGCCGATTTCGGAGTTCGTCACTGTCAAACCGTACAAAGTTTCAAGCGAGCCACTGACATTGATTTCAGTACTGTCCCTGCAATAAAATATACCGCGTGTTGAACTAAACCCGCCTGCGCGGGTAGCTCTTTCAAAATTACCCGATTCTTTCTATACTCCGAGATTATTCACAACAAAAATTTCAGATTATGAGAAAGAAATCGGGTTTAACTATTGTTTAGCAGGCCATTGTGCTCGTTCCTGAGTGGGACAATACACCCACCGCGTGGCCATTACCAACCAGCGTATCCTGAACATCGCCGATGGAAAGGTAGCTTTCATTGCCAAAGATTACCGCGACAATGCCATCAAAAAGCCCGTTACAATGGATGGCGTTGAGTTCCTGCGCCGGTTTACCATGCACATCCTGCCCCGCCGGTTTGTCAAATATCCTGCATGTATAAACCGACAGGAGAAACACAAAAAATGCAATACGTAAAAGAACACTTCAACTATTTTTCTTCAAAAAATCCTCAAAACCTTCATTAAGTACATAGCCCTGAACCCGGCGGGTGTAGTTCAACACCGAATAATCGCTGGGTCTTGCAGACCGCTCATATTCCTATTTTTATTGTAGCCCGTAGTTTATTAATCGTCAATCAATTGTTTTTCTGAATTTTGAAATGGTTTCTTCAACGTGATTTAATTCAACTACCCATTCAAGTAAATCCTTATTCAGCCACTCAACTCCTTCAATAATTTCGTCCTTATATGAATTCAAAACATTTAAATTCCAGGTAATTGCTTCGTGATGAAAGATTCTATTTCTTTATTTTCTAATTCCGTTAAATTTGGAACTCATTGTCTTTCTTTTTCTTATATTTTTTGGACAATTTGTAAACGCTAATCTCAAGTTTTTCCATAAAGTCATTTCAAATTTTGTGTCAAACAATGATGTCCAAAATCCGAATGAAAGTTCAGAAATTATTCTTCCTGGTGTTATTTCCTTTTTTTCAGAGTAGATATTTGTCCTTGCTTGTGATATTCTGTCAATTTGAAATCTAGTCGCAATTTTTACAAAATCCTTATTATCATACCATTCTTTATCATTAAATCTTTTAGTCAACTGATAATCAATAGAATTTCTTAAACCAATCTCTAATACAGCTTAGTAAAGGGTAAAAAGATTCAGATATAAGAATGTTGCTTTTATAATGAGCAATTGCTTTTGATAGGTCATTCTTATGGTAATTCAAAGAAGGTTCAAGTCTTTCTCTCGAAATTATTCTTTCAACTATTGCATTGTTGTCCATAAATGTATTACCTTTGCACTGTAGTCCCGGTGATTCCTCTCCCAGTTTTTATGCTGGTGATGAAGCCGGGTTTTTTGATACTACCTGGGAAGATACAAGCATACGTACTATATGGTATCCTATTTATTGTTCTGATTTTTCCAGGAACACTATTTGGCTTGATATGAAAACATTGATTGAACTATTCAATCTAACAGCAATTGCAACAATAGTTGCACTACCATTCCTTAAGGTTAAAGGGAAAGGTATTGTAACCCTTATTGCTATTTGCCTACAGGTTGCTTTAGTATCAATCATCTCCATAAAAGTTTTTTCAGGAACTCCTATCGATTACAGCTATTTAGGTTCATACATAACTGGTGCAATACCTGTGAGGGTAGATTACCTATCGTCGTGGTTTATACTAACAATCAGCTTTACATTCCTAACTGGTGCGGTGTATGGCTTACATTACATGAAGCGGTATATCGACCAATCAGCTAACATCAGTCTTCATGCTTCAGCATATATTTTAACGTTTACATCACTTATCAATCTTTGCATAGTTCAAAATGGCCTTGTTTTTCTTGTTATATGGGAGATAATGGCTTTATCATCGTTCATCATTATAATATTTGAGCATTACAAGAAAGAAACGTTAAAAGCAGGAATCAACTTTCTAATCCAATCCCATGTAAGCATCCTATTTCTTACATTAGCATTCATGTGGGTTAAAATTAAGACAGGAACATTTGATTTTAGTGGCATTACAACATATACAAGTACAGAACCAGCCCTTATTGGTGTTGGGTTGTTCATTTTATTCTTTTTAGGATTTGCCATAAAAGCAGGTTTTGTTCCCTTTCACACATGGCTCCCTTTGGCTCATCCAGCTGCACCCGCTCATATATCGGGCGTAATGTCAGGTGTTATTATCAAAATTGGTATCTTCGGAATCCTAAGAGTCTTACTGCTGCTAAAAACCAATTTTGTTCCCATTGGCTACTTCATTCTTATATTATCTGTAATTACTGGCGTTTACGGCGTTATGCTAGCAATTATTCAGCATAACCTAAAGAAACTACTCGCATACCATAGCATCGAAAACATAGGAATAATCGGCATTGGAATAGGACTTGGCTGTCTTGGTTTAGGTTATAACAACCAGCTACTTATTGTACTTGGATTTAGCGGGGCACTGCTACATACACTAAACCATTCACTCTTTAAATCGCTTCTGTTCTATAGTTCAGGGAATGTATATCAGCTTACGCATACACTTGACATCGAATCGCTTGGCGGGTTAATTAAGAAGATGCCGAAAACAGCAATATTCTTCCTAATCGGATCGTTGGCAATATGCGGGCTCCCACCATTTAACGGGTTTATTTCAGAATTTCTTATCTATCTAGGTCTTTTTAAAAGCCTTAGCAGCGTTGATTTTTCGTTAACCGTGCTGATGATGTTTGCAATTCTTGGGCTTGTGCTTATTGGTGGGTTAGCTTTGATATGCTTTACCAAAGCGTTTAGCATTGTTTTTCTTGGAGAATCTCGTCATATTTCGATGGATAAGGTTGAAAACGAAAAGCCTGCTTCTACCCTATCTTTCTACGCAATTGTTATGTTAATTATGGCTATTGGAGTCGTTCCAATGCTATTCCTAAAAGTGCTGGCGCTACCTGTTGGTCAGTTTGCAGCAAATATCAGCATCGATACTGCATTTGAGTATAGCGAGATTGCAAGTACAGCATCAATGGTAGGCATTTATTCCGCTGTATTTATTTTGCTTGTTGTATTCGTCTTTCTGATTCGAAAGATGGTTACAAAGAATAGACCTGTCTCAATAGCAAATACGTGGGGTTGCGGTTACAACGGCTCTTCAAAGAAGATGCAGTACACAGCAAGTTCATTTATTCGAACCTACCGCAAACTTGCTAGTTCGTTCCTTGATATTGACAAGCACAAGAAAGAGGCTAAAGGAATTTTTCCCAAGGTTGTTCATCAAGAGACACATCCATACGATAAAATTGAACGATGGCTCATCGATAAACCCATTTACAACTTACGGCAGCTACTGTCACGCTTTACATTCCTTCAAAACGGAAACGTTCAATCATATATACTCTACGGATTCATCTTTATAGCATTGGTAATACTTGTTCCAGAAATTATTGAAAAGATTAAGTTTCTGATAAATTTTTTAAACCAGCTTTAACGTGGTAAGTTTAGTACTAATACTTGTTGCAAGCCTATTCTTTACAGGAATAGTGATTCGAACCAAGAGTTTAGCCTCAGGACGAAAAGGATCGGGTATTTTCCAGCCTATGAAAGATATCTTCAAGCAGTTTCGAAAAGGTTCGGTTTACAGCAGCACAACTAGCTTTATTTTTCAGATAGCTCCAAGTTTCTATTTTGCATCGGTGCTAATGGCGATTCTAGCGATTCCGCTAGGTAAATACCCTGGGCTTATTTCATTTCAAGGCGATTTTGTGCTATTTGCATACCTACTGGCTTTCGGAAAATTTTTTATGATTATATCTGCCCTTGATACTGGTAGCAGTTTTGAAGGAATGGGCGCTAGTCGCGAATCTTTATTCTCAATGCTTGTTGAACCAGCATTTTTTATTGTTATGGGTTCATTTGCCCTACTTACAGGGGAAACATCTTTCCACGAAATCTTTTCAACCCTGCACTACGGTTCAAATATCTCATATCTACTAGGAGGGTTGGCCACTTTTGTTTTTATCATGATAGCCATGATTGAAAACAGTCGTATGCCAATAGATGATCCCAAAACACACCTTGAGCTGACCATGGTTCACGAAGCGATGATTTTGGATAACAGCGGATTCGATCTTGGGTTGATATTACATACTACCAACATGAAATTCGCTATGTATGGGGCGATTATCTCAAACTTCTTCATTGGCGATTTGGCTTCGATGTATACAATACCTATATTCTTTGCTGTTCAGATAGGGTTTGCAATAACCGTTGGATTGATAGAGTCGTTTATGGCATGCTTTAGGATGGGACACAACCCTCAATTTATATTTATTTTAACATCAGTGTCGTTACTGATATTCTTTGGAGTGCTTTTACTTTTAGAAAGGTTCGTTTGATAAATTATCTGCAATAATTATGACCGATATTCTTCTCATTATGTTTGCTATGACCCTGCTCTACATGAGTATTGCAAATAGGCTACTTACATATATTCGAATACTTGTGTTTCAGGGATTTCTGCTGTTCGGAGTTACATTCCTTGAACTAAGCCATATAAACGTAACCAATCTGGTTCTCATTCTATTAGAAACTGTTGTTTTTAAAGCCCTTGCAGTTCCTCTATTTCTTAACCGAGTAATTAAACATAATGGTATAACTAGAGTTGCAGAGCCGTTTTTGCCAAATTTTGTCTCGTTAATAATTATTACGCTTATAATAGTTATTACGATAGTTCTATCTAATTCAATAAAGGATATTAACCTCGATAAAACATTCTTTGTAGTAGCGCTTTCAACCCTATTTACTGGTCTGTATATCATTTCAACACGACGAAAGATAATAACTCACGTTATGGGCTACCTTGTTATCGAGAACGGTGTTTTCATCCTATCATTGGCCGTTGGAAACGAGATGCCAATGCTTGTAAACCTAGGTATAATGCTTGATATCTTTGCCAGCGTGCTAATCCTCGGCGTATTCTTCAACAAGATTGGCGATGTACTTAATGATCCAGATGTGAACCAGCTACGTAACCTTAAAGATTAATTTTTAAACAATGATAAGCCTTTTTTTACCCGGAGCGATTCTAATAAGCGTTTTACTTTACTTTAATAAAAGCAAAATCGTAAACTACACGTTAGTGGTTTTTTACGCCCTATTCCTTCTAACATTCGCTGTTTATCAGTCATTTCATTTAAACAGCATTGAACTTGGTTACTTTAAAAGCGATGGATTGGGCATTTTACTTCTGCTAACACTAAGTGCAGTAACTATACCCGCTCTATTCCACGGGTATAGGTACATAGCAACCCATGATGAATCTAAAAAATCGAGAGGACTATTCTTTGCAGCAATGACCATGCTGATTACCGCTATCGGTGCGGCTTACCTTTCGAACCACATTGCTGTTACCTGGATCTTTGTTGAGATAACAACACTTTGCGCATCCGTACTTATTTACCATCACCGCACAACAGCTGCGCTTGAAGGAGTTTGGAAGTACGTATTCATTTGCGCTATTAGCATCACCTTCGTATTTATCGGAATTCTATTTCTTAGCTTATCGCTCAAGCAAGCTGGTGTTGAAGATCTATCATTCGATGCACTTGAAAAGAACTATGCGCAGCTAAATCCGTTTTGGTTAAAGTTTGCTTTCCTTTTCATCTTTACTGGTTTTACTGCAAAGCTAGGTTTGGTTCCAATGTACACTGCAGGAATCGATGCAAAGGATAAAGCACCTGCACCAGCAGGCGCACTTTTCTCAAGCGTACTGATGAATCTGGGTTTTGTGGGTATCTACCGTTTCTATGCAATTGTAGCCCGTACAGAGATACTTCCATGGGCTAATACAATAATCCTAATCGCTGCATTTCTTTCAATTTTTGTAGCGACAGTTTACATGACCCGTATAAAAAATATTAAACGAATGTTCGCATACTCAAGTATAGAACACATGGGGCTTGTAATGCTTGGACTTGCTGCTGGTGGAATTGGCGTTTATGCCGCAATTCTGCATATTGTGCTACACTCATTTGTTAAACCTAGCTTATTCTTTCAATTCAATCAGGTATATAGAGTTTATCAGAGCAAAAGCATCTACGATGTTGGTAATTACTTTAAATACAATAAAGCAGGAGCAATAGCTTTACTACTAGGATTTATTTCATGTACGGCAATGCCCCCATCGGGATTATTCGTAAGCGAATTCATGATCTTCCAATCGCTCTTTGAATCTCACCACCTGATAATTCTATTCGTGGTTTTGTTACTTTTAACCATGATTATCTGGGGATTTGGCTCTAACATATTTAAACTATTATTTACGCCTCCTATTTCAATTGATGAAACAAAAATTCCTAAAATAAGCGCTTGGGAATCAGCATCGCAGTACATACTGCTAGCAATTGCAGTCTACCTAGCATATAATCCACCTGCTCAATTCGTACATCTAACAAAGGACGCAGTTAATTTATTACCACAATAGTATGAACTACATAGTTTCTGTAAATAATAATCAAGCCCTTCCGCTTAAGGATATTCCCGAGCAATCTTACTACACGTTCCTTGAGATTAACATCAACATGCTCAATAACAATCCCCTTAGGCATTGTGTAAACTACTTTGGGTTTGAACAAAACGGCAGTATTAGGTTGATTTGCTGCATTGCTGATGATTCTACGCATCAAATCTATCTATCATCGAGTGTAGTGAATAAGGGTACAACCCTAAACTCATTTACTAAGCATAATCTTAACTTTGAGAAGTTTGAGCGTGAGATTCACGAGAACTTTAACATCAAATATACCGATCATCCTTGGTTTAAGCCAGTTCGGTACGCTGACAATAGGGTTGATAAAAGTGAAACAGTTGCCAACTACCCTTTCTTCGGTTTCGATAGCGAGGAGCTACATGAGGTTGGTGTTGGCCCAGTACATGCTGGTATAATTGAACCTGGACACTTCCGTTTTATCTGCAACGGAGAACAGATAATGCACCTTGAAATTCAACTAGGATACCAGCATCGTGGGGTTGAACAGCTTTTCCTGAAAAAGAAAGATCTTCTACAACGCACTATTCTTGCTGAAAGTATTGCTGGCGATACTACAGTTGGTCATACAACTGCTTTCGTAAATCTTTGGGAAAGCCTATCGGGCTATCAACCCGACCAAGCATTGCAGTTCTCACGAACACTTGCACTTGAAATTGAGCGTATCGCCATCCATACTGGCGACATGAGTGCACTTTGTACCGATATTGCCTACCAGCTAGGTAATTCTGTTTTTGGAAGACTGAGAACACCCATTATCAACTATTTTCAGGAGTGGTGCGGTTGTCGTGTAGCAAAAGGATTAATTCGACCCGGAAGAACAAACTTTCCTTACACCAATGAGCTAGCAAATAGACTATTAGCTGTTTTTTCAGCCTACGAACCCGATTTCAACGAGATGGCAGAGAAGCTTTTCAAACTCCCTAGTGCTTTATCGAGATTCGAGAGGACCGGTGTTGTAACCCTTGATGAAGCAAAATCAATTGGAACTGTTGGTATGGCTGCAAGAGCAAGCGGATTATCGAGAGATATTAGAGCATCACATCCTCATGATCTTTACACTTCGCTTAACCACCAACCGATAATTAAGCATCATGGTGATGTTTACTCTCGCGCACAGATCCGTAAGGAGGAAATTTGGCAATCGATTGGCTACGTTAAAAAGATGATCGAGAACATTCCTGATTTTAGCAAATTGGCTAAACCTGAACTAAAACCTATGCCTGATACCTTCGCCATTTCGCTAGTTGAAGGATGGCGTGGTGAAATCTGCCATTGCGCAATAACCGATTCAAAGGGAGAACTGATGCTATATAAGATTAAGGACCCATCATTCCATAACTGGTTAGCTCTTGCACAGTCTGTTCGAAACAATGAAATCTCGGATTTTCCAATCTGTAACAAGAGTTTCAACCTCTCCTATTGCGGTCACGATTTGTAAAGTGAAACTATCAATATCGAAATAAATTAAGCAATGATGAATGTTTTATATGGAATAATGGAATACAGGAATAATGGAAGAGATATAACTCTTAATTACTTTCCATCATTCCACTACTCCATCATCCCAATTCACTATATACAATTCATCTCTTTTAACTAAACACCTTGCCTGTATGCTCGATAATATCAAAATACTATTCCATCAGGGGAAACAGTACATACCAAATGTAAAAACGGTTGAAGTACCCGGTATATTTAGGGGAAGGCCAATAATATCAACCCAAAAGGTTGATGAAGTTGCGCTAGTATCGGTATGCCCGTTGGCGGCAATCGCATCGAATCCAGTAAGAATTAACCTTGGAAAGTGCAATTTTTGTGGAGAATGCGCCTTCTGCTTCCCCGATAAGATTAAGTTTACCAAAGACTTTAAATTAGCCTCAAATACGCCCGAAGGTTTAATCGTAACCGAAGGGGAAGACAAACCCATTCAGGTTGATTCAAACTTGGTTAGAAAAGAGATTAGATCCCTTTTCAAGGGATCATTGAAGCTCCGACAGGTATCTGCCGCTGGCGATAACAGCTGCGAGCTTGAGCTGAACGCAAGTGGAAACGTTCAGTTTGATGTTGTTCGATTCGGAGTAGATTTCGTTGCCTCACCCCGCCATGCCGACGGGGTTGTGATTACAGGCCCTATCAGTAAGAATATGGCTACTGCACTACAGATAACCTACGATGCAATACCTGAACCTAAAATCATCATACTTGCTGGGGTTGATGCTATAAGCGGTGGTATCTTCGCCGATTCACCTGCTCTAGATAGGTCGTTCCTCGAAAAATATAAACCCGATTTGTATATCCCAGGAAACCCCGTTCATCCACTTTCATTTGTTAACGGGGTACTTAGTCTGCTTGGGCGGTAGGATTAATTTACTTTGATTTGATAATCATAGTATAAAGGATCCATTACAAAATACTATTTAATATAGAATTGTCATCATATTTGCAAAGCAGTTTTTCAACAAATAGATCATAGAAAAAGCTTTCATTGAAATAACCATGATCAAAATGCGAATTAACAGTTAAACAATTGTTGATTAAAGGATGACGCAACACGCTGTATAACAGCCATATAGTATCGAATATATTTTGTTATAAACCTGAGAGTCAGTATCTTAATGGATTAATCTCACTTAACCCCATAAGCATGATTCCCAGGCATAAATCAGAAGCATTAATCTTTATCTATCTGTATATCTGCAACATATACGACAACAATCTTAAATATCATTGCGAGCGGTTCTCTAATAACAAGAACCCTCAATTCTCAGATCAAGAGATATTGACCATTTACCTTTTCGCCATGGCCTACGAGCAAAAGTTTAAAGTTAAACATATTCATGGGTACGCCAAGGATTTCCTATTGAGCTGGTTTCCTGGGCTACCCAGCTACGTGTGCTTTTGCAAGCGGCTGAATCGTATGAACGGTGCGCTCAGCGCGTTCACCTCATCCCTAATCGCTTTACTCCCGAAGGATGGAGCAGATCTAAACACAAGCGTCCTTGACTCTATGCCCATTATCACCTGCTCCGGCAAGCGAACGGCAAAAGTAGCCAGGGAGATAACGGATAAAACCTACTGCGCTACCAAGGGTATCTGGTACTTCGGGCTAAAAATACATCTGCTTGGCTTTCATCGGCCAAAGAGGCTTCCTCTTCCAGAAGCGCTTGTCATCACTGAGGCCTCCGAAAATGACCTCAACGTATTCAAGCAAAACTGGAGCTACATCGGCAACCGCAACTTTTTTGGCGATAAGATTTACCACGATCCCCCGCTCCCGCACGAGTCCACTCGTGTGGTTTTTGCGATAGCAAAACTCTTCCTAGCCACAACTACCCCTTTCAGTATGCCCTCCTCCCCGGCATAATCCCTGGCGCTGCTATAAACATAATCCTGCGGATTATAAACCAAACCTTCCTCAACCGGATGGTTGTGAATATAGCTAATCTTTTCAAATACCACTTTATTGCTCCATAGCTCAATGGGCTTGCTACTATGCTGCCAGAACTGATAATCCTTCACGTTGGTTAATGCTGCACCCGCTTGCTTAAACATCTCGAGCAGCCATTCTTTTCGGCTCTCCCTTGGGTTTTCCATTACTGCTTTCACAACAGTCTTGCTAGTGAACCGCTTGAAGTCGCCCAAAAGCAGCTCGGGCTTTTGCCCGTTAATGCTTCTGAGCACTAAATGCATATGGTTGGTCATTATGCTTCTCTCCCACACGATAAAATAGTGCGGGAGGGGGGCCATCAGCGCAACCGGGAAAGGTATGCCTGCCAACGAACGAAAGCTGTCTGAAACAGCCGGTTTGTCAAATATCCTGCATTTATAAACCGACAGGAGAAACACAAAAACCTGCAATACGTTAAAGAACACTTCAACTATTTTTCTTCAAAAAATCTTCAAAACCTTCATTAAGTACATAGCCCTGAACCCTGCGGGTGTAGTTCAACACCGAATAATCGCCGGGTCTTGCAGACTGCTCATATTCCTATTTATTACCAGTAGTGCTTTTCCCGGTCGCTGCGTTGTCATTCTGCTTTTGGTTTAAGTTCTACTGGAATTTGTTCCAAGTATTCTTGATATGATACTTGAGTTACATCTTTAAGAATATAAGTGGCTTTGTATTTTTCAAGTAAGTCTGCCTTTGGTTTGTATGGATCAATCACAACCATATGTTTTCCTCTTGATAAAAAGTTTTTTTCAAGATATTCATTTATTCCAGGGTCTTGAAAACCGTAACCAATTACAACAAGTAGTTCTGATGTCAAAAGGTTGTTTTCAAAATGATTGAATAGATTTTTATAGTAAGGGTCGCCTGTATAAAATCTCGTTTTATTAGTTGTCCCACTTAAAAAGTCTGGAGCTACTTCGTCCCATAAATTTTCAAATTTTTGTTCTCCAGTTACTGGGTCAGTGATTTCCATTAGAAAACGAGAAACTGCATAATTGTCTTTTAAGCGAATTTTTTGTTGGTCAGGTTGTGGTGTGTAAACAATTGTATTAAAAACACTTCCGTGAAGCTTGTATAGGGCAAGCGGTTTGTCAAATTTGTCAATGAAACGCTCAAGTTTTACATAGTAGGTTTTATGCACTTTTTTGTCTGTGCCACCATTGAAGTCGTAGCTAACTATCCCATAAAATGGCGAACCTTCAAGTTGATAACCGTCAGTAAAATGTTACCACAAGTCAGAATGATGTTGTCCTAACCAGTCAAAAAACAAGTCGTGGTTTAATGTATGAAATTTGATGTCACAAGTTTTAAGCAACTCTCTTAAAAATCCGATAAAATAGTCGTATGGCGGATAATTTAATGTGCTTATATCTTCAAAATATTTTGTCTTGTGGAGTTGTGATGCTAAAAGTTGATTAAAACTTCTGTTGAAATCTGAAATTCTGTTGTAACAGTCTCTTTGATTGTCTGAACCCTTAAAATGTTTGTCGTTAAACCGTTTGTAAAAACCCTCAATGGCTTCATTGTTTTCGTGGCTTGCCAAATAACCAAAATAGTAGTCGTAAAAAGTTTCGTAATGAAATTCTTCACCTGCTTTGAGAACTTCAGAACTATAAAACTCTAAAAATTCTTGCAAGAAAATTCTCTCGTCCCGCCCTAAACAACGATTTGGGTCGTTCTGTCCGTTTAGAAAAATTACTCTTTGGTCAGTGTGAATTAAGATTTCACTTTCATCAATTTTAGAAAGCCGTTGATTTAATTGTCGAACACCCGGAATTTCTTCGGGAATTGAAAATCCTGAGCCAACTAATATTGATATGTTCTGTCTCATTTCTGTTTACGGTTTGTCGGTTGCACGGTTTTCATAGCATTACTGGTAACCGTCGGTGGTTTGAGCTGCTGGGGAGTTAAAAGCCAGCGGCGTCATCCCACGCTAAAAACATTTTAAATTACTATAAACTTTCGTATCTGCATCATCAACCCCAGTAGGTTAAACCACCTGTTATGTGCCGCATTTTTATCTTTTCTTTGTTTTTTAACCAATCTTATTTGATTTATCAATATTACATTTCTTACAGAGTAATTGAATGTTTCGATAAGTTGTCGCACCACCTTTCGAGAAAGGGATTATGTGGTCAAATTCTAGATTTTCTTTACTACCGCATCTAGCACATCTGCCGCCATCTCGATTCCAAACTTTATACATAACATCTTGAGGAATAGATTCTCGGTTTCCTTCATTATTTGTGAATTCATTAAAAACTTCACCTGATTCTATTAATTCGTTGAGAACTTCTTTGTGTAATCTCCTTTTTTGTTCTTTTTCAAGCATTTTTCGCTTTATTTTTTCCTTTTCAATTCTTTCTTCATCTTCAATCTTTTGCTTTTTATACTCTAATTTTCTTATCTCAATTTCTTCTTTAAATCTTTCATAAAAAATTTCATAACAACTAAATGTTAGACTATTTAAATTATTTAATATTTGTTCCAATGAATGCTCATCAGCGATTAAAACTTGCCTTGCTTTACTTCCTTCAAATGGCCCGACAATACCTGCTTCTTCAAGTTGCTCTATTATTCTTACAGACCTATTGTAGCCAATTGAAAATTTTCTTTGAATTAATGAAGTTGAACCTTGCTGGTGTTTTACTACCAACCTTGCAGATTCAGCAAAAAGGTCGTCCAGTTTTTTAAGATAGATTTCATCACGTTCTTGTTCTTCATGTTTTACAAAAAAATCAAATAATTGTTCTTTTTGTAGTTCTGTAAACTCAATATTAGGAATAAAGTTATTGCTAGTTTCATTTGTGGGCTCTGCATATGAGGTTTTATTGTTAACGTCATTGTTTTTAAATTTTTTTTCAGTTTTAAATTCATTTTGATTTAAAACTTCTTTTGAAAATATTTTTTTAATGAAGTTCATACTTATTTTTTTACAGGTGGTTGATAAGAGTATGTTTTGTCAAAATAAATTTTCCCAGATACCTTGTTAGCAACAACTACTCTTACTTTATCAGATTTAATAATAGTTCCAGACATATCATACCAGCCAGCATATGCGTTATCAACGGCATTGAAAAACTTGAACGATACTTTTTCTTTACCTGATGGTGTGAAGAAAAAGTATATATCAAAATTTTGTTTATCATTCTCAATTTCAAGTCCGTTCTCTTCACTCATTTTAATAAGCAAAACCTCTTGAAAAAAACCTTTTCCCATCATTGGGCTAGTTACTTGTTTTGTCGGGAGAGATTTGAAAAGAAACTCATTTACGGATTTAGGAACTCGAGCAGAAAAAGTACCATAACCCCAATTTTCACCTAATACGATTTCGAACCCACCTTGTTTCAAATTATAATCAACGTTAGTAAAAGGCTCTTGAAGTTTTGTGTAAAATGATTTCTTTAATGATTCGTTTTTAATACCTTTTAGTTCGGCAAGTTTTATTTTATAGTCCTCTGATTTTTTATAAACAGCTTGCTTCAGCTCAGTATCATAGTCCGAAATGTTGAAGTAAGCGAAAACATCTAAATCGTAAATAGATATTAGTTGACCGTTTGCTTCTTCTGCATTTGCTGTTAAATCAGAAATAGATTGTTGTCCTTGCGTTAAAACAGGAATAAAAACAATCATAAAAAACAATAATGTTGTAATTTTTCTCATCGCTATCGTATTAATGTGGCACATAACGTTTTTCAACTACCCGAAGATGGCGATTTCGGAGCACAAAACTGTCAAACTGCACAAAAAATTGATTGAAAAACGGAACTTGATTTAACCACTGAACCGCCACTTTCATCAACCCGCTGTTACAAGTTGCCCTTCTTTCTGTCGTTGCTGTTGTCGTCATTTAATTTTATTAAGTGTCAATGAAAGCTGATATTCAAATAACTCAAAGTCGGGCAAAAAAAGTGTCGCTGTCTTTAATTCAGATGTAATCTCTCTGGCTATAATAATTACCCTAACTTTTTCCTGTTTAAAAATTGTCTTGATACTGGATTGATAAAAAAGTGTCTGTCCAACAACTTTTTCGTAGCCACGACTTACCTTTAATTCAATTACTACATAGTTATTGTCCTTGTCAACCGCCAAAATATCTATTCGTCTTGAAGTTCCTGCGACATAAAATTCCTCACCGTCAACTCCGTCGGCTTGGTAAAGTTTAAGCCCCTTTTCAATTACTGATAAATTTCTCACCAGATATTTTTGCAAATCTTTTTCATATGCAAATTCACTTTCTTCTTTTGCAATTTCGTCCTCTTCTTCGTCCTCCGAAATTGTTCCTTCTTGGTCGCTGTTAAAACGAATAACAAGATTTTCAAAAAACTTAATTCTTGATTTTCCTTTGTCGGTAAGTCCCGAAGTCCAAACCGTGGCGCAGAAGTCATCAAGTAATTTTTTGTCACGAACTAATGTGATAATTTTTGCCCGTCTTAATGTGCTTGAATAAGATTTGTATTTGTCCGATGAGTTTTTTATTTCCTCACACTCTTGTTCAAGTCCGTTTGCTTTCAAAAAATCGTAAGCGTCAAAAAGTGAAAAGTTCTTGTTATATTCCATATTGTCGTTGTTGTCTTTGGGTTGCCTACAACTCGTTTATACAAGCCATTCTATAGCGCCTTATTTCCATATTTGGATGTATAGACGCTATAATGTTGCGTTTTATTCTTCAATTCAAAGGTAAAAACTTTTCATTTGATAAACCAAATTTATGAACTTTCTTACTACAAACCATCAAATGGTGGTTGATTTTTTGCGGGCTTTTTTCAGTAACGTGCGTGTAAGTTTATGTGGTTTTAGAACGTTTGTAACCCAAAAGTTCCTGAATAAAGCGTAAATCTGTTCCCTCGCCCGGCGTAGGTTGGCTTCGCCGAGCTCTCCGCCGGCTGGCGGATCGGTTCGTGACGTAGCAGCGAAATGGAAATATTTTGCTGATTAGTTCGCCTCCCAAGCGCATTACCAGAACAATGATTAGTAACAAATTACGGTATATTGACGCTCTTCGCTTAATGGTTTATAGCACACCATACAACAAAAATAGGCGTCTCCGGATTGAGACGCCTATTTTACAGATATTGGGCTACTACTCAAAAAGTTGAAAGGCCTCTTTTATCCGAGCAATAGCATCAAGCAGCTCCTTCTCGGTTATAACCAATGGTGGGGCAAACCGTATAATGTTGCCATGTGTAGGTTTGGCCAATACGCCCTTATCGGCCATAGCCAAACAAACGTCCCATGCTGTTTTGCCGGGCTTGTTGCGGATTACAACTGCGTTAAGCAGCCCCTTGCCGCGAACCAGCTCAATCATGTCGCTATGGATGTTCCTCATCTCTCTACGGAATATTTCCCCCATTTTTGCGGCATTCTCTACCAGCTTTTCGTTTTTAATCACTTCAAGTGCAGCAATAGCAACCTTGCAGGCTAGGGGATTTCCACCGTAGGTTGATCCATGTTCACCCGGCTTAATGGTAAGCATGATCTCATCATCGGCCAGTACGCACGAAACCGGAACAACACCGCCTGATATGGCTTTTCCGAGTATCAAAATATCCGGGCGAACGCCTTCATGGTCGCAGGCCAGCATCTTTCCCGTGCGGGCAATGCCGGTTTGAACCTCGTCGGCAATAAACAGCACATTATTCTTCTTGCAGAACTCGTAAGCTTTTTTGAGGTAACCATCGTCAGGAACAAACACTCCCGCTTCGCCCTGTATTGGCTCTACCAGGAATCCAGCAACGTTTTTATCCTTAAGGGCATCCTCAAGGGCAGGTATGTTGTTGAACGGAATTTTAATAAAACCGGGGGTGTAGGGGCCGTACCCGCGGTAGGCATCGGGATCGGTTGACATGGAAATCACGGTTATGGTGCGGCCATGAAAGTTATTCTCGCAAACAATAATCTTGGCCTCGCCATCCTTTATTCCCTTCACATCGTATGCCCAACGGCGGCAAAGTTTGAGAGCTGTTTCATCGCCTTCAGCCCCTGTATTCATCGGCAGTACCTTGTCATAGCCAAAGTATTTGGTAACGTACTCCTCAAACTCACCGAGGACGTTGTTGTAGAAAGCCCTTGAGGTAAGGGTAAGCAGCTGGGCCTGGTCGGTTAACGCTTTAACAATTTTTGGGTGGCAATGCCCCTGGTTAACAGCAGAGTAGGCCGAAAGAAAATCGTAGTACTTCTTTCCCTCCACGTCCCAAAGGTAAACCCCCTTACCTTTTTCCAAAACAACCGGAAGCGGATGGTAGTTGTGAGCACCGTACTTGCTCTCACGATCCATGTAATCTTTTGGTGTCATCTTACTCATTTTTACTATGAATTACGGGTTAAACAATATTTTGCTTAAAAATCATTGTCTTTTTTAAGGTATGCAAGGTTACTACTAGTTTGTCAATTTTCAAATAGCCTGCCCTTGGGTGGAATATGTTAAGGAACATAATTCTACCCTCTATAGCAGGAATAAAAATCCTGGCGTTTTGTGTTTAAGCTAAACAGGAAAGCAGCAAAGCTCGTGCAAGGGGATACCGTTAACTTTCTACTTCAGCATTCTAAAATACTGAAATTCAACATACTGATTGCGCAACTACGCATAATCTACTGGTTAATCACGGCTAAAAAAATCCATAAAAGGATATTTCATTTGCTCTACCGGTGTCCCCTTGAAACATATTTAAGCCAGCGTGATAGCTAAAACCTATTGGGTTAAGGTTAAACCCTGCACCCCAAGTTCATGGTAATCATTTAGGGTTTAAGGTGTAGTTTGGGAAAAATGGTTGCAACAATAGACAGCCATTAAATCTTCTTGACCCTTTTAAAACGAAGCAGCTTAATCATCCATCGGGGAACAGACTTGTAGGGCCTGCGGTTTTGAAAATTCACCTTTATACCTAGCGGTTTATATATTGGCAGGAAGTGGGTTTCGACAAACTCAATCAGAGTTTCGTCAGGATCCTTAATGTAGGTGAAATGGCCTGCAGCCTCGCCCATATCAAAACTACCCTTATCGCTATGCTTGATATTTGAGTTGACAGTGAAGGGAAAACCCAGCTCGTTACACTCCCGTTCGAGCTGGTCCATGTTCTTTACATCAAAGCAAAGGTGAATAAAGCCAAGGTCACCCCAGAAACGGTCCTGCAGGATTTTCAATGGAACTCTATCCAGCGGTTGAATAAGCTCAATGTACGATTGGCCAAATAGCTCGCTAAAGCTGCCCTTGCGGGTATCCGAATGGGTAAGTAGCACCCGGTGAAAATTCTCGTTTCCGGCAGGAAGGCCGGCAAGGTCATCGAACCTGCCTGATTTATTGTAAACAACCTTGTCGTAGCCCAGCACTCTCGAGTAAAATTTTACCGACCTCTCCATCTGGCTTACCCCAACAATGGCTCCGCCAATCCCGGAAGTGCTTCTTCCCTCATTTAAAAAGGTTGATTTGTCCTCGTAAACCTCCAGGGTATTGCCAAAGGGGTCGGATATGTAGAA
>JAKQKB010000174.1 GCA_029560875.1 Bacteroidota bacterium
AAGTACCATTTTGATATGATTTATCAGGTTGTTGGTATTTACAAATTACCCATGAAACATTTTGATAATCCTGAAGATGCCTTTAAATGGTTCTGTTCTTTTGATTAATAGAATTATTTTTTTATCGTAACTCCTTTCTTTTTTTGTTGAATTCAAATAAAGCAAAGCGATCACATTACTTTTTAGAATTTTAACACAAATTAGTCGAATAATCTATTGCCGATTCTAAAAGTGTTTGTAGTTTTGGAACGAAAACACAAAACAGTCGAACGGTCTAAAACTTTATTTATGAATCAAGATATAAGCAGGGATAATCGTGACGAAATGCGCGATATTATTGTAAAATCGGCCACCCAGGTTTTTACTCGATTTGGATTTAAAAAAACATCCATGGATGATATTGCCCGTAGTATTAGAATGGGCAAAAGCTCCATATACTATTACTTCAAAAGCAAAGAGGAGATTTTTCAGGCAGTGGTAGATAGTGAAGCAGATTTACTACGCATTAAGGTTAATAAAATTCTTGAGGGTTCCGATGACTCCATGAGTAAACTTCGTGCCTATGTTAAGCTCCGTATGGATTTAATTAAGCAGTTATCTAACTATATGGAAATTCTAAAGAACGACGATTTAATGAACCTTGCCCTTACCGAAAAAATTCGAAAAAAATATGACGACGAAGAGGTTACCATTATTCGTAGAATTCTGGAAGAGGGGAACGATAAGGGTGTTTTCAAGGTAAAGGATTTGAATTTGTCGTCCCTAGCCATTGTAACAGCAATGAAAGGGTTGGAGGTTCCTTTGGTAACTTCCTCTATGGGTGTGGAGAGCCTTAATATGATTATCGACGATATGCTCGATATTCTTTTTTTTGGAATTGTAAAACGATAAAATATTCAATATATGAGATTTGGAAAGTTTATTCTCGTCTTGTTGCTTCTTTTTGTTTGGAAAGGGGCAATGCCACAGCAATTATTAACCTTGGAGCAGTGTAGGGGAATGGCCTTGGAGCATAACCATAAGGTTATTATTGCCGATGAACATGTTAAAGCGGCCGAATCGTTAAAGAAATCAGCCAAGACGCAGTTCATGCCAAGTATTAGTGCAAATGGAATGTATATGCGTACCAACAAAAAGTTTAGTCTTTTGGAGAACGATTTGCTTTTGCCTGTTATTCCCTACTCTGCAATTGACCCTAACACTGGCACTTTTAATGCAAACCTTGACCCCGCAAACACATTTGTTATTAATCCTGGCACAGGACAACCTGTTACCGATTCCAATGGTAATCCAATTTTTCAGAATTATACATGGATTCCTAAGGAAAAGGCTGAATTTGGTCATAAAAACATTTACACTGCAGGTATCAGCTTAACTCAACCAATTTTTACTGGAGGTAAAATTAAGGAGACCTACAACATTGCAAAGTATGGTGAAAACCTTGCTAAGGCTAGCCAAGATGCGGAGAAAACAGATGTTCTTTTTAAAACCGAGGAGGCCTACTGGCGTGTGGTTGCTGTTGCCGAGAAGGTTAAGTTGGTGAATTCTTATATTAAACTACTTGAAAATTTAAGTGCCGACCTTGAGAACTACTATGCCGAGGGAATGATAATTAAGAACGATTTGCTTAAGGTAAAGGTAAAAATGAACGAGGCGCAGTTAAATTTAGTGAAGGCAAATAACGGATTGTCGCTAGCAAAAATGGCTCTATGCCAGCAGGTTGGCTTACCATTAACACAGGATGTTGTTCTTGCCGATTCCCTCTCCACAATGCTTGAGCCTGTTGCCGAACAAAGTTTTACCGATACCGCTATCAATAAACGTCCAGAGATTGAAGCCCTATACCAATCTATAAACATTGCTAAGTCGGGTGTTAATATTATGAAATCGCGCTATATGCCTAACATTGGTTTAAGTGCGAATTACATGTTTATGAATCCTAATCCTTACAATGGATTATCGCAGGAGTTTGGTGGCGATTGGAATGTGGGTGTAGCTATCAACATCCCTATTTTTCATTGGAATGACAGAGGGCATACACTCAGGGCTGCACGAAGCGAACAGCGGGTTGCTGAACTAAAAATGGAGGAGGCCAAGGAGCTAATAGCACTTCAGGTTCAGCAGGCTGTTTACACACTAAATGAGTCGGTTAAAAAGATTGAGATGGCCGAGTTAAACCTTCAGCAGGCTGAAGAAAACTTAAAGGTTGTTACCGATGGATTTGAAACAGGCACGCAAAAAACATCGGATGTGTTGGAGGCTCAATCGATGTGGCAAAATGCTTATGCCGATTTAATTGACGCCCGCATGGAGTACCGTATGAATCTTGTTAACCTTAAGCGAGTAATGGGCAATTTAAAGTAACCCTAGGGCATATTAAGCATGGCGAAATGCTTAATATCAAATAGAATAATCGATTTGTATTAAATAAGATCAACAGAAAAATATCAAAATATGAAGTCAATATTAAAACTTATACCAGCAGTAGCCACATTATTTTTTTTGGGCTGTAATTCGGTCAACGATGAACAAGTAAAAGTGGAGGCCAATATTCCTTTGGTTTCAACTGTTAAGGTGCAGGAAAAGTCATTTAATCCCAAGTTGTTGTTTGCTGGGACTGTTTATGCTAACAAAGAGGCAAACCTTGGGGCAACTTTGCCCGGTAGGGTTGAGAAGATATTTTTTGAGGAGGGGCAAAGCGTTCGTAAAGGCGATTTGATTGTGGAGTTATCCGACGAGATGCTTACTCAGGCCACTATTGAGTACGAAACTATTAAGAAGGACTTTGAGCGCGTGTCGCGACTTAGGGAAAAGGGTAGCATCAGCGAAATGGAATACGACCACGTAAAGGCAAAGTTTGAAGCATCGAAGGCAAAGGTTGAAATGGTTCGCAAGAACACTCAGGTTTATGCTCCTTTCAGCGGCGTTATTGTTGAACGGATGATGGAGGAGGGCGAGGTTTACTTTATCAATCCAGGGTTAGAGCCCGGTTATTCTATGCGCTCAGGAATTGTTCGCCTTATGCAGTTAGACCCTGTTAAGGTTAAGTTCGATGTAAATGAGAAGGATTTACAGTATGTAAAAAAGGGTCTTGTTGCCGAAATTTCCATGGATGGTATTGCTGGCAAAACCTATACAGGTAAAGTGGTAAACATAAAGCCAATGTTATCCACCACAACTCGTTCAACCACTGTTGAAATTCAGCTAAGCAATACAGGGTTGGAAATTAAGCCTGGTATGTTTGCCAATGTGGTTGTAAATCTTCCAGAGATTAAGGCTCCAGTTATTCCTTTAAAAACTATTTACAGACAGCCTGGGACATCGGAGGATTATGTTTACATGGTAAAGGATGAAGTTGTGAGTAGAGTTAGGATTAAGCAGCTCGAAACGCTTGGCGATTTTGTAGCGGTTAGCGGAATTGATGCTGGGGTTGATATTGTTCTTGAGGGCAAAAACCGTGTTAACAATGGCCTAAAGGTTAAGGTAAGCAATAGTAACTATTAGTAAATTGATAATAAGGATAATATCATGAAACTTCCAGAAGTAGCAGTTAAAAGGCCTGTAGCCATTGCAATGATGTTTTTTGCAATACTACTGTTTGGCTTAGTTTCGCTGGTTAAACTTCCGCTCGATATAATGCCAGAGCTGGAATTGCCAACGCTAACAGTTATTACAGTTTACCCTGGCGCTGGTGCCGACGAGGTGGAGCAGCAGGTTTCCAAGGAGCTTGAGCGAATACTTTCGGGTACAGAGCACTTGAAGGAGATTAGCTCCCAGTCGAAGGAAAACGTATCGTTTGTTCAACTACAGTTCGATTGGGGTACCGATATTACTTCGGCAGCAAACAACGCTCGCGATCTTATCGAATTGGTTAAAAACAAACTTCCGCGCGATGCACATAGCCCTATAATTTTCAAAGTGAACAGTTCATTAATGCCAGTTTTGGTGTATGGCGTTACTGCACAGGAGAGCTATAGCGGATTAAACAAAATCCTCGACGATGAGATTGTTAGCAAACTCCGGAAAGTTCCCGGAGTGGGTTCTGTACTTGTGATCGGAAGGCCTGAGCGAGAAATAAAAATCAACATTAACCCCGCACATCTCAATGCCTATGGGCTTTCGGTAAACCAAATAGCCACCATTTTAAAAGCGCAGAATATTTCAATTCCCGGAGGAAGCGTTAAGGTTGGTACAAATGACTTTTCCGTTCGTGTGCCTGGCGATATTGAAAGTATTGATGAACTTCGTAATTTAAACCTTGTCAGCTTTAATGGTCGAATTATCAGGCTTAAGGATGTGGCCGATGTAGTTGATGAGTACAAGGAGCGCGATGAATATTCACGAACAACCAGCGGTCAGGGGTTAACTTTGATGATTCAGAAGCAGAGTGGCGAAAATACCCTGAATGTTGTGAATGGAATAAGAGCTAAAGTTGCCGAAATTGAGAAAACACTACCTGTCGATGTTAAGCTTAACGAGGTAATGAAGAGCGATGAGTTAATATCCGAATCTATCAAAAACCTTTCGGAATCGCTTTGGTACGCGTTAATTTTTGTAGTAATTGTAGTGTTGGCGTTTTTGCGTAGTTGGAAGCAAAGTTTAATTGTATTCATAACCATTCCTTTCTCGCTTATTGTAGCATTTATTGTGATGTTTGCCTCAGGTTGGACTATCAATATCTTCAGTTTAATGTCGCTTATTGTGGCATCGGGAATGGTGGTTGATAATGCCATTGTGGTGCTCGAAAATATCACCCAGCACATTGAAAAAGGCGCAAGGCCAAAGCAAGCATCAATATTCGGAAGTAGCGAGATGGGCATGGCTATTTCAGCATCAACCCTCACAACAATTGTGGTTTTCCTTCCGATGATTTTTATGGGAGGTATTGTGGGGATTATGTTTAAGCAGCTTGCCATTCTTACATCGGTAACGCTTATAGCATCATTATTTGCTGCGTTAACGCTTACTCCTATGGCCGCGTCGAAACTGCTTAAAGGTCTTAAGCGAGGAGAGGAGAGAAAGCATGGAAAGTTATATAAACTCAGCGAAAAAATGTTTACCTCATTGGAATCTGGCTACAAGAAAGTTCTTGCATGGGCTGTTTACCACAAAACAATTACTTTGATTATTGTTGCCGTTATTATGGCTGTAAGTTTATGGGTTGGCAAAGGATTGGGAACCGACTACATACCTGAGTTCGATGCTGGCGATGTGGTAGCGGTAATTGAAACTGAGGTTGGCACATCAGCCGCAAAAACTGATAGTGTAGCACAGCTTGTAATGAAAATTTTTGAAGCGGAGATTCCCGAAATGGTTCCTGGCTCCCTATTCTCTACAGCAGGGCAAACCGAGGACGGCATATTATCATCAGTTGGATTTAGCGAAGGTAAGAATATTGCCACAATTATGTGTCACCTTACAAAGCCCAACCTTCGCAACGATAATGCCCGCGAAATAGCAAACCGGTTGCGTTCTAGGATTGCTAAAATTCCCGAGATTCAAAACTTCCGGTTGTTAGGTGGTAGCATTATTTCGTCGGCAATTACTGGCAATAAAAAACCTATTGAGGTAGAAATATCGGGCAATAACTTTGCCTCAATAAACGAAACTGCCGAGATGCTAACTGTCAAAATGCGCGAATCGGCTCTTTTGTCCGATGTGATCAATAATGTTGATAATGGTAAGTTGGAGATTCAAGTAAAGGTTGATAAAAAGAAAGCATCGGCAATGGGACTTAACTCTGCAATGATTGGCCTTCAGGTTCGCCAGAGTATTTATGGTGCTGAAGCTGGGGAGTTCAAGGAGCAAGGCGACGAGTACGATATTATGATACGCTATGCACCCGAAAGCCGAAACGATATCAACCAAATTAAAAACATACAACTTAAAAATTTACTGAATCAACAAATCCCGCTTTATGCTGTAGCCGATATCGAAATGGGTACAAGTCCGTTGCAAATTAACCGCAAGGACCAGCAGCGTGTAGTTAAGGTAATGTCGGAGCTAAACAGGGTATCGCTTGGCGAAGGTCAAAAGGAGGTTAAGCGCATTATCAAGGATTTAGATATTCCTACCGATGTTAATTTAAAGGTAGCCGGTCAAACCAGTGAGCAGGGCGAGTCGTTTGGCGATTTATACCTCATACTTATTCTTGGTGTGCTAATGGTTTACATGGTTATGGCTGCTCAGTTTGAGAGTTTTCGCGATCCCTTTATCATTATGTTTGCCATTCCTGTAACCTTTGTTGGCGTAGTTTGGGCATTCAAGATTACTGGTTTAACACTAAGTATCACAACGTTTGTGGGCATTATTATGCTTATGGGTATTGTGGTTAATAATGGTATTGTACTGGTGGACTACACAAATTTGCTCCGTGAACGTGGATATAAACTCTACGATGCAATTCAGGAGGCTGGTCGTAGCCGGTTACGCCCTGTGCTTATGACAACTCTTACCACAATTCTGGGTATGGTTCCTATGGCTACAAGCAGCGGAATGGGACGCGAGGCCTACTCACCTCTTGGAATAACAATGATTGGGGGACTTTTGGTATCAACACTAATTACTTTGCTGTTGGTTCCTACAATCTATGCAATATTCCACGATAAGGAGCGCAAGGCAGAAAATAAATAATTCACGTATAGGCATTAGGTTTGGGATTTACTATCCAACGACTAATGTCTATTTTTATTGATATATAAAACAGATTAGCTATGAAGATGATATATTGCACCTGCAACGTTAGTGTTCTTGAGCCTTTACTAAAAATGCTCGATGAAGTTAACGTTCGCGATTTTCAGGTAGTAGACCAAATGACCGCCAAAAACAAAAAAGGCGACCATAGGTTTAACAATCCGGTTTGGCCAGGCTATAACTCAACTGTTTTTATCCAAATTACAGAGGATGACAAGGCTAAAATGGTAATGGCTAAAATCCGAGAGTTCAACCAGAATGCCTTTAACAATAACGAGTTGGTTACAGCCTGTATGTGGACTATTGAGGATTATTTTTTCGACTAATTCTATTTTCATAACAAAACCCTTTCGGCTAATAAATACCTGAGGGGTTTTTTACATTATTCATCCCGATGTACGGTGTTTGGTGCAAATGCTGGCAAACATACTGCAATGTATTCAGCACCTCCCTCGTATGGCGAACTATACTGTACCCATTCATTGGCTGGAACAAGTATGGCTTGTCCTTCCTTAATATCCATCTCCTCAGATTTAGTTTTCACCCGAAGTGTTCCTTTGAGTACAACCGTGTACTCGTTAAATTCTGGTTTTTGGCCAGGCTCAACCCAACCAGCAGGGCTTTTCATTCTGGCAATGGATACTTCCGATGTTTGGCTGTTTACTCTGCCAAAGTACTCCTCAATTAACTTGGGTTTGTTACCAGCAGCCTCAATAACAGTAGGTTTATCAATTTTTATTGCCATAGTTTAATCTTTTTGTTCTAAGTAAAATTAATAGAATGGTAGCAATAACAATTATTGCTGTAACAACAAGACTTCCTTCCAGTCCAAAACCACCACCAGTAATTAGTTCGTTGCCTTCAAAGTGGGTCTGCATAATGGTTTCGCCAGTTAGTTTGGTACCGCTAACCTGAACGCCGTAAATACTATTCATTGTAAAATTCCATGCGCTATGGAATCCGCAGGCACCCCAAAGATTCTCATCGTAAAGAGCCAATACGGCAAGAAATAATCCAATTAAGAATAGGTTTACAACTGCTACGGTATTCAGATTTGGGTTTGCTGCGTGTAACAGCGTAAAAATCAATGTTGATAATACAATCCCTAGCCAAGGCCAGTGCCTAATGGCAATGCTTTGCATAAACCAGCCGCGCATAAATATCTCCTCCGATGCACCCTGTATTAGGAAGAACCCTAGAACGCTGAAAAATGATAGCACAGAGTATATATTGAAATTGAAGGAGTAAACAATATTAGTTTTTGATGACGATGCAACTATTACAAATGATACCGACAATAATAGCAAGCCAATAATTACACCCTTGGTATAATCGCGGAGTTTTCGTCTCCCAAAAAATCCTAGCGATGCGAATGAACGTTTCTCCACGTACTTTGCGTATAGCCAAACAAAAACAATAAAAAACACAAACTGTAAAAGGTTGGCAATTAGATCTGGAAGTTCGTGACCCAATCCTTTAAATGTCATTATAAAAAAAGCAGAGGTAATTAATGTGGCAAAAAGAATCCCAAGTAAGGCAAGAAAGGTAATACCACCGTGAATTCTTTCCATATTCAACGACTTTGAGTAGAGTTTGTTTTCCTTACTGAATGGCCAAAGAATCGATTTTGTCATTTTACTGATATTTTAAAGTACATTTGTGAATAGGACCAAAATATAGCAATAAAGTTACACTTAAGTATCAACATTGTAAAAGTATGGTTGTTATATTGATTTAAACTGCTGAGTTGATGTCGAAAAAAGTAATAGTGGCCGTTACTGGCGCGAGTGGTTCAATTTATGCTCAAAAGTTGATTGAGCAAATGCTTGTGTATAGCGGTAAATTCAAGGAAATAGCACTGATATTCTCCGAGAATGGGCATAAGGTATGGGAATATGAATTGGGCGATATTCCTTCATACCCAAAACCTGTAATGGTTTACGAAAATACGAATATGTTTTCGCCAGTGGCATCGGGCTCTGCCGCTTACGAAACTATGATTGTTGTGCCCTGTACTATGGGGACTCTTGGCCGTATTGCAACTGGCGCAAGCCCCGACCTTATTTGCCGAGCAGCCGATGTTATGCTTAAGGAACGGCGCAAGCTGATACTTGTTCCTCGCGAGTTGCCCTACAGCCTAATCCATATTGAGAATATGCGAACCGTAACTCTTGCAGGGGGAATAGTCCTTCCTGCAAGCCCATCGTTCTATAGCCTTCCAAAAAATATCGATGAATTGGTGTTAACTGTGGTTAATCGAATTTTGGATGTTGCTGGGATTGAAACAAACCACTACAGGTGGGGAGATGCTCTGTGAATATTGAACAAGGAATAATGAACGATGATTTTCGAATTATTTTTACCAAATAACTTATTAAGCCAGTACCTCCTAAACGTTATAAGCATAAGCCAAAGTTCCAATGCTAACTTTAGAAGAAGTTCCAGTAAGAATAGTATTTGCACAAACCTCTAGCGTAGCACCTGTTGTTACAACATCATCAACAAGAAGTACGTGTTGATTTTCAACTTTCTCGGGGTTAATAATAGTAAACGCTTCGGAAACATTTTTCACCCGTTCTTCTCTGGATTTTTTGGTTTGCGTTTGAGTATACTGGTTACGGATTAGCACATCGGTTATTACAGGAATACCCATTCCTTTTGAAAGTCCATCGGCAATTTTTTCTGCTTGGTTGTACCCGCGTTCCTTAAATCGTTTAGGGTGTAATGGTACAGGAATAATTGCATTTATGGATGAGTATATTTCCGATTTCTTCAACTCATAGCCGAACTCCTCGCCTAGCTTAACGCCAATATCGTAGCGTCCAGTGTACTTGAGTTGATGTAATAGCTTACGGTATCGACTTCCTTTTGTAAAAAAGAAAAAGGAGCAGGCGTTCTCAACGTTCACCCTGCCCCAAAATATTTTTGCAACTTGATTATCGGTGGAGTTCCAATAACGCGTACGTGGTAAATGGTATATGCACGATGTGCAAATAACTTCTTCGCCCCGAACAAGCCCATTATGGCAAATTGGACAAATATTAGGGTAGAAAAGGTTTAAAAAATCCGTTAGCACCCGTGCGATGCCCATGGCTACTGCTTATCGCGGGTCCAAACAACCTCTTTACCAATAAGCGAGAAACCAATGTAGCCCTTAACATGAAGTTTGTCGAAGTTATTATCCTCGAACCACATTAGGCATTTGTAGGTTTTTCCCTCTTTTGGGTCGTAAATTTTACCATCAACCCACTCTTTATCCTTTTGATTGTAGGTAAAGCCATCGAGTAAGCGTAATCCCATAATTGGGCGCGATTGTAACTTTACATCGGGGTTTTTATCGTCAACTTTGGGTTTTCCATTTTTGTTGGGCTCACGTAACCACGAAATTTCGCCGTTGAATTTTCCTTTAGCATCCTTGCTAATGGTTACCTTGGAATCGCCGTACTGTGTAAGCCAAGTACCTAAAACTTTGGAATCGTCCTGAGCAAAAACTGCAAATGCAAAGAGCATTGTAACCGATAGAACAAATAGTTTTCTCATAGTATTAATTTGGTTAGTGAATCTATTTAGTTCAATATTACAAAAAAAGTCAATTGGTTGCACCCGATGTTATTCCTTTAGTTCCACAATAAAACAATCTTTGTAAATTTTAGCAATCTTTTCTTTAGCCGTTTCGGCTTCTTTTCTGTTGCTGAAGGAGCCAACCATCAATCGGTATATTTTTTCGCCATTAATGGTGGTCACTTGAATTTTAGTCTCTTTTTTAGTAGTATTCTGGATGTCGGCAGCAATTCTAAGCACATTAACGAGTTCTTTGTAACCTCCAATTTGTATTGAGAAGCCTTTTGCCTCAGATACTTCAACTTTTAAGGTGAATAGTTCCGATTCCTTTTTCTTTTCCTCTACCTTATCTGTGGTCTCAGTTTTTTTAGTTACAGTTGTCTCTTTTTCCACCTTGGGTTGATTTACAACCTCTGGATTTTCGGTTTTTTGGGTTTGCTCAACAGGTTCTGCTTTTTGGATGCTATAGCCATTGTTATCAACCACCTCAATGCTAACCTTAACGGTTGCTTTACCAGCCATCCCAAGGCGCTCGGCTACCGATTGGCTAACGTCAATTATGCGATCGGGGGAAAATGGTCCACGGTCGTTAACGCGCACTATCACTGTGGCATTATTTTCTAAATTGGTAATTTTAACTAGCGCTCCAAATGGAATTGACATATGGGAGCAAGTTGCTTTTTTGTGGCTAAATCGCTCACCCGATGCAGTTGTGCGTCCCTCAAACTCCTTGGCGTAGAAAGATGCCATTCCCTCCTGTCTAAATCCAACTTGTGCGTTGGTGTTAACGCTTAGCAATACAATAAAATATAATCCTAATAAAACTCTCATAAGCAATTCTTTAATCCGACGTTTAGTTTCTAATCTCTATTTTATGGCTCTATTTAAGAATGCAATAAGCGGGAACATCTCACGGTAAACAACCAAAGCATGTTCCAGAATGTTTGATTTTAGCAATTCACTATTGGGGAGTTCGTGGAAAGGGGTGATATGTTTTAGTTTAAGGAACTCATCAACCTTAGAGCCAGCTTCAAATCCCCTTGGAAGTTTTTTCAACTTCTCAGTTTCGTCGAAAACAAAGTATTTTTTGAAACTTTTGGACTCAACAATTTTTAAGAACTCGTCCTCGTTATCAGATATTTCCTCGCGTATTCTTTTCATAATGTCGTTTGGAGCCATATAAATACCACCAGACAGGAACGATGCGTTAGGCTCAATATGAAAGTAATAGCCTGCAAAACTGCTTTTACGGCCACCAATGGCAATATAGGCACCAAGGTTTGTTTTGTATGGTTCCTTGTTGGGCGAGAATCTAACATCCCTGTAGATACGGAACAAACAATCGGCAGGCTCAATTAACCCTAAACTTTTATCGAACTCGTTAATTCCAGCAATTAGTTGTAACAGGAGTTGCTTAAAGTTTTCAGTTGCTTGTGTGTAGTGGTTTTTGTTGTCCTGGAACCACTCCCTGTAGTTGTTCTCCTTAAGTTCCGAAAGGAATTCAATGGTGGCTTGATTTATTTGGGTGTTCATGGTTGCATTTTTTTCAAAAGTAGTACAAAAAGTTAAAACTTTTTTTGGATTTCCTGAATATAAAATGATATATGGGTTAATTAAAACTGTGGGTTTAGCTTATTATTTAATTACGATACCAGACCAAAGGAATTGTGCGTGAGCAAGAATAAATAATAAAGTTGAACTTAGCGAAAGTGTGCTTTTTTACTTAGAGAATACAAACTAAATTTGACTAAATTTGAACACAGATCTTAATAATATGACATTAAAAAAAAATAAAATCAAGAACGATAATATCTCAAGAGATGAAACCCTACATAGTTCCAATAATACTGTAGCACACCCGTTCTTAAAATGGGCTGGAGGAAAAAGGCAGTTACTTGAGAAGTTTCAAGAACTCTATCCCACTCAACTAAAACAAAAAAAAATTAAAACTTTTTATGAGCCCTTTTTGGGCAGTGGTGCGGTGTTTTTCGACATTGCTCAGAAATTCGATATTAAAAGTGCTTACCTTTATGATATTAACGAAGAATTAATACTAACGTATAAGGTTGTTCAAAAAGATGTTTCTAAACTTCTTGATTTTTTGTATCACTATCAGAAAGACTATATCAAACTCGACAAAAAAGAACGACAGAATTTTTTTTATGATCAGCGGAACAGCTACAACCTGCAACGTTTTAACATTAACTACAGCAAGTACTCCGAACACTGGTTCCCAAGAGCAGCGCAGCTCATTTTTCTAAATAGAACTTGTTTTAATGGGCTTTATAGAGTTAACTCTAAGGGAGAGTTTAACTCTCCAGTAGGAGACTACGTTAATCCAGTAATTTGTGATGAAAAAAATTTGTTGGCAGTTCATAAGGTATTACAAATAGCAGAGATCAAGAAAGCCGATTTTAAGCAGGTTGTTACTGATCTAAATGAGCAATCATTTATATATTTCGACCCGCCATATAGACCAATTAGTAAAACTGCTAGTTTTAATGCATACAGTAAGCATGCGTTTGATCATAATGAACAAGTTGAACTTGCTAGTCTGTTCCGAAAACTCGACCAGCAAGGAATGCTAATGATGTTGAGCAATTCCGATCCGAAGAACAACGATCCAAACGACAATTTTTTTGAAGAAATTTACAATGGATTTAATATTACTAGGGTGCCTGCAAAACGAATGATAAATTCCGATTCAAATAAACGTGGGGCTATAAATGAAATTGTTGTTACAAATTATTAAATCGTCTAAGGAGATAAAATAACGTAGTTACAAATGAAATCTTTAAAGGCAATAGCCATTTTCTATCAGAAACTAATTATTCCGACCTTGTTATCTTCAATAATAATTAACCTATTTGGCACATTATTATTTGGTGTTTTTTCTTTTAAATTCATAGGTATATCCTATGTTCTACTTGGATTGTTATTTCAATTTTTTATATACGAAATTGGCTATCCTGAGGAGTATTACTTTTACTTTAACCTAGGTTTGAATAAATATGTACTTTGGTTTTCGAACCTACTTATTAGTTTACTTATAGGAATTATTATATCTTATTTATGACAGGATTGCACGTAGATAGCGTAATTAAAAGTTTCGATACTCGACAGGTATTAACCGACATATTCATTTCTTGTGACAAAGGTGATATTATTGGTCTACTTGGCAGGAATGGAAGTGGAAAGTCGACTCTTTTAAAGATTATTTTTGGTTCACTACAAGCCGAAAGAAAGTTTGTAAAGGTCGAAGGAAAGATTGTTTCTGGAACATTCAACAACCACAAGTTTATAAATTATTTACCTCAACATAATTTTCTGCCAGATCACATTAGTGTAAACAGGATAATTGATGTTTTCTGTTGTAAAAGTAGTGTGCTTTTGATAAAAAAGCATTACCTGATAGACCCTTTCCTTAAAAGGAGATATAGAGAATTATCGGGGGGAGAGAAAAGAATTCTGGAAATTTTTTTGATTATTTACTCAAACTCAAAGTACACCTTAATTGATGAGCCCTTCAACGGCATTGCGCCTGTTTACAAGGATGAGATAAAACGAATCATTACAGAGCAATCTAGGTACAAAGGTTTTATAATTACTGACCACGATTATAGAAATGTCTTAGATGTTGCAACTCGAATTATTCTTATGCACGATGGCGGTACAAAAGAGGTTAAGAGCAAAGAAGATTTAGTTAATTGGGGGTATATTACTAAGGCAGTTTAAATTTTTGGTACAAACAAAAAGCACTTACAACGGGTTGCTTTGTAAGTGCTTGATTGTGTGGTCGGCTCGGAGAGGATCGAACTCTCGACCCCATGATTAAGAGTCACGTGCTCTACCAGCTGAGCTACGAGCCGATTTTTATTGAGGACACAAATTTAATCCTTATTTTCTTTTGAAAGTTAAAAATTAACTTTTTTTAGCGATAAATTATTCCACAGTAACTGATTTCGCTAAGTTTCTGGGTTGGTCAACGTTACATCCTCTAAGCAAGGCTATATGGTAAGCCAGGAGTTGAAGCGGAATTACTGAAAGTAACGCACCTACAACTTCGCCCGCTTCAGGAATCTCAATAACGTAATCGGCCATTTGCTTGATAACAGTATCACCTTCGGTAACCATAGCAATAATAACACCCTTACGAGCCTTTACTTCCTGAATATTGCTTACAATTTTTTCGTAACTGTTGTCTTTTGTAGCAATAACCACAACAGGCATAGTGTCATCGATTAGAGCAATTGGGCCGTGCTTCATTTCTGCTGCAGGATACCCCTCAGCGTGGATGTATGAAATTTCCTTGAGTTTCAGAGCACCTTCCAATGCAACGGGGAAGTAATATCCACGGCCAAGGTAAAGAAAGTTCGTTGCATTTTTAAAACGTTCCGAGATGTTTTGAACAATTGGATCCGTTTTAAGAATGCGTTCAATTTTGTCTGGAACAAGATTTATTTCGTTAATAAGTTCATTATATCTATTGTCGTCAATAACACCTCTCTTGTATCCCAAAAGAATAGCTATCATTGTAAGCACAGTAACTTGTGCTGTAAAAGCTTTGGTTGAAGCAACGCCAATTTCTGGTCCTGCATGCGTATAAACACCAGCATGTGTTTCCCTAGGAATACTTGACCCAACAACGTTACATATTCCAAGAACAAGTGCTCCGGATTCTTTTGCTAATCTTATTGCAGCAAGCGTATCGGCAGTTTCCCCACTTTGACTTATTGCGATAACAATATCATCCTTATAAATTATGGGATTTCTATACCTAAATTCCGACGCGTATTCAACCTCAACAGGTATTCGAGCCAAGTCTTCAAGTAGGTATTCTCCAACAAGCGCAGCATGCCATGAAGTACCGCAGCCAATTAGAATAATTCGTTTTGCTTCAACTAGGTTTGGAATAACCTTGTATAAACCTCCCAAATGTATATCCAGTGGGTTTGTAGATACTCTTCCTCGAAATGTATCTAGAATACTTCGAGGCTGTTCAAATATCTCCTTAAGCATAAAGTGATCGAATCCACCTTTTTCAATCGCTTCGATATCTAAATCAAGTGTTTGGATGTTTGGCTCAAGCGCTTCGTTGTAAATGGTTTTAAGCACCATCTCTTCTTTTCGAAGAATTGCAACATCATTATCGTTTAAGAAAATAACACTATTTGTATACTCTATTATTGGAGTTGCATCGGAAGCAACAAAATATTCTCCATCACCAACACCTACAACAAGGGGGCTACCCTTTCGTGCTGCAATTAGGGTGTTTGGTTCATCTCTGCATATTACAACAATTCCATAGGCTCCAACTACTTTTGTAAGAGCTAGACGAACAGCTATTTCTGGAGTAACACTTCCTTTTCGGTAGATATACTCAATAAGATTAACGAGAACTTCAGTGTCAGTCTCAGATTTAAAAGTGTAACCTCTTTTTTCCAGTTTGCACTTTAGATTGCTGTAGTTTTCAATAATACCATTATGAATTAGGATAAATGTCCCACTCATCGACTCGTGAGGGTGGGCATTGATATCGTTCGGTTCACCATGTGTTGCCCATCGAGTATGCCCCATGCCGATAGTTCCAGTTACAGGGTTGGTTCCAATAAAATCTTCTAGGTCTGAAACTTTACCCTTGCATTTTGCAGTGTATGGTTCATTCCCAATAACGCATACACCTGCAGAGTCGTAGCCTCTATATTCTAAACGTTTAAGTCCGTTTATAATAATTGGAAAGGCTTGTTTATTCCCAATATAACCAACAATTCCGCACATTATCGAAGTTTGGTATAAGTTAATCTAAGTTTCATTTTTCTACTGTTGTTGCTTCCTGAATGAAGAACGACACGAGATATGCCAGTTTCATTACTTGAAAAAACATATAAACTTTTATCTTCTAGTTCACCTTCAAGAAGTCTTTGTAGATGTTGTGTAATATTAAAACTATAATCTTCAGAGTAAGGTCTATATTTACTACTGTATATATATCTATTTCCTTTCTGATTTGTTGCCCAATCCTTATTAATTTTAAACCCTAATGTTAGATCTTTTGCAATTGTATCGGGTGTAGTAGTTTCTGGCGTGTGTTTTCCGATTAACAATTCTGCTTTGTTTATAATAATTGGCATTGAATCAACCCACTGAGTAACTCCATCCAGGTTAATTCTTCCATAAACACCACCAAGATTTTGGACATAAAAAACAGAATCTTGCGTAATCGTATCGTTTAGATTTTTAATAGATTTTGTTGGGTTTGCTTTGCTAAGGTCGTGTTGATAATGAAAAAATCTAGATCCACTAAAGTTAAAATACTTAACTTTATTAAAAACAGAATCTTTTCCATCAAAAATTTTATTGTAATGATAATATAGAGAAATTACCAAACTTGTTGTTGGCAGAGTATATGCAACACCACCTTCACCCAACAGATCATTACAACTAATATATAAGCCTTTGTATTTGGTATAGAATAGTTTGTAATTTGTAAGGGCAGTTGAATCCATAAGATATCTAGCAAAACTAGTATCAATAGGTAGTTTTAGATTTTTTTGACCGCCTTTATAGGTGAATGTAAATAATGGAGTGGGATTATAATGACCCTCAATACTTTTTAAAGCATTATATGGTTCCCAAAGCACCATTGTATCTGTAAGTTCGTGCACTTTGATGGTTAATGTTTTGGATGAATCTCCATAATGAGAGACTGGCGAAAAGTAAAAAAAAATCGAATCTGGTTTTGCTGTCGAACCGCCATAACCCTCTGTGGACTCTGGTGTAAGATACCTGCCAACAAATCCCCCTTTAGTTGTTCCAAAAATTTCGCTATTCACGAAACCAATCATGCCATATGAAAATAAAAACGTACTTATTGAATCTTCTTGAATTGTATAAGAAGATAATTCAAATAAAGTATCTGTTTTTACAGCATACTTATCGTCGTCAGGAATAAGGTTGTTTCCTAAAAATTGTGGCTCATTATAGCAAGAATTGAGTAGTAATGCGGAAATACTGACTAAACAAAATCTTTTGAAAACTTTAAAATTAGAAGTGCGCATATTTTTTAATTTATTTCTTTATATCAACAATTGTATCGTAAAACTCATTGAACACATCAATATATTTCTCCTCGGGTTGATAGTTAAGAACGGGTTTTTTCAGCGAATTAATATGTTCCATTAAGTCACCGTTAATTTTTGGACTGCCAACAATTACACCATCGGAGTGGGCAATGGCGAGTTTACTCATGTTTACATAGGTTGGCTCCTTTAATATATCTACATCTTTTTTTGCAATGCCGTCCATAATAATTTTCTTTCGCACATTTGCGTCAAGAGGTGTGCCAAAATCATCGTCGTAAACAGAGTAAATAACCTTCGATTTTGCAAAAAGCGGGTCATCTGCGTAGGCTTTCTTAATCATTATCGGGGCAAAGGCTGTTAGCCAACCGTGGCAGTGAATAATGTCGGGCGACCAGCGTAATTTTTTCACTGTTTCAAGAACTCCCTTGCCGAAGAATATCGCTCGCTCATCGTTATCGGCAAAGTATTCTCCTTTTTCATCGGTAAGCACAAACTTGCGCTGGAAATAATCCTCGTTATCAATAAAGTAAACCTGCATTCTGGCACTCTGAATTGAGGCAACTTTAATGATTAGTGGATGGTCGGTGTCGTCAATTACAAGATTCATCCCCGATAAGCGAATAACCTCGTGCAACTGATTACGACGCTCGTTTACGCATCCGAATCGGGGCATAAATGTGCGGATTTCCTTCCCTTTGTCCTGGATACCTTGGGGCAAATACCTTCCAATTTTCGATATCTCGCTTTCGGGCAGATAAGGAGTAATTTCCTGCGAGATATACAATACCTTGGTGCTTTTCACTAGATTTTGTTTTAAATTAATCGTCTAATTCCTAAAACCTCGCAAGTACTTTAATTACAAATTTCAACCATAAATCCATTGTTTGAGTCCAAAAACTCAATAAAATCAGTATTGGCATAAAACCCGGACTTTCGAATAATTTTCGAATCCGGGCTACTTCCAATCCGACCACAAAAATATAAAAAATATTTCACTTTATTCTTTGCCTTTCCTATTGATTTTCAATTAACCAATTTTTACTATGTTTTTGAGCATCATTTTGGGCATCATTTTTTATTATCATTTAAAATTTTACAACCTTTGCAAGCTTGTTATGTTGATATTGTAACTCATCATTTTATTATGATAAAAGTATTAAGCACCATTGCAGAAACTAAAGAGATTCTTAGGAAGTTAAAGGAAGAAGGTAAATCTATAGGTTTTGTGCCAACAATGGGTGCGTTGCACGAGGGGCACGTTTCATTGGTTAAAAGGGCAGCTAATGAGAATGAGGTGGTTGCTGTGAGTATCTTTGTTAATCCAACGCAATTTAACGATAAAAACGACCTTAAGAATTACCCACGAACTCCCGAAAAGGATTTGGCAATGCTTGAGACGGCAGGTGCTCATTATGTTTTTATGCCTACCGAGAACGAAATTTATCCAGAACCCGACACCCGTCAGTTCAATTTTGGTATGCTGGATAAGGTGATGGAGGGAAAACATCGTCCCGGTCATTTTAATGGTGTAGCACAGGTGGTTAGTAGACTTTTCGACATAGTACAGCCACATAGAGCGTACTTCGGCCAAAAGGATTTTCAGCAGTTGGCAATTATTCGGGCGTTAGTACACAAATTCAACTATAGTATTGAGATAGTTGGCTGTCCAATTCTGCGAGAAGCTGACGGTTTGGCTATGAGTAGCCGGAATATGCTGCTAACTCCTGAGAAAAGGGCAAATGCTCCGTTAATTTCTAAAACCCTATTCGAGGCTCGCAACAAAATGGGTGAGAAAACCGTAGAAGAGTTGATTAATTGGGTTGAAATCACCATAAATAGTAACCCTCATTTAGAGGTTGAATATTTTGAACTATCGAATGCTAAAACACTAGAGCCTGTTAGAGATTGGAGTGCTGCCGAGCAAATTGTTGGATGTATTGCTGTTCGCGCAGGGCAGGTTAGGTTGATTGATAATGTTATTTTTAAGTAATTTGTACGAAATAATTCCACAGCAATGTTTATAGAAGTAGTAAAATCAAAAATCCACCGGGTAACGTTAACAGAGGCAAACCTTAACTATATTGGGAGTATCACTATTGATGAGGATTTGATGGATGCCGCTAACCTGATTGAGAATGAAAAGGTTCAAATAGTGAATATTAACAACGGTGAACGCTTAGAAACTTACGTTATTAAAGGAGAGCGCGGTACGGGTCAGATTTGTCTTAACGGACCTGCAGCCCGTAAGTGTGTGGTGGGCGATGTGGTGATTATTATGTCGTACGCATCGATGGATTTTGAAGTGGCCAAAAAGTTTAAACCTACAGTTATTTTCCCCGATACCACTACGAACCGACTTGTATAACCCAACCATAACCCACCATTGAAAAAGGCGATAGGCAAATACATCAATTTTACTATTTTTTTAGCCTTAGCTATTCTTTTGCTCTACTATGCATTCCGAAGCGTAGATTTTAGCCATATTGTAAAGGGATTTCGGAGTGTAAATTACTTTTGGGTTTTTGTTGCAATTCTTGCTGGACTTATTGCCCACATTTTAAGGGCAATACGTTGGGGAATTTTAATTGAACCTCTTGGTAAAAAAGTTCCTCTTTCCAATTTATTTAGTGCCGTTATGATAGGCTACCTAGCAAATGTAGCCTTCCCTCGTTTTGGAGAGGTTGCTAAGTGCGGTAGTATTCGAAAAACCGATGGAGTGAAATTTGAATCATTGGTTGGAACTGTCGTTGTTGAGCGTGCAATGGATTTAGTGATGCTCCTTGTTTCAACTTTAATTGTGATTGCCATTAAAATTGATCTTTTTGGAGGTTTTATTTACAACAAAATTCTGTTGCCAATAAAAAATAAAGCTTTACAGATTCAAGGATATCAATTTATAATTATCCTATTGGTTTTATTGGCGTTTGGGCTGTTGTTTATTTATGTTGTAAAAAGCGGTTTGCTTGGGCATAAACTCAGTGAGAAATTAAAATCCATGTATAGGGGAGTGATTGATGGGTTAAAGTCAATTACAAAAACACATAAGTTGACACAGTTTCTTATTCTTTCGGTGTTAATTTGGGTGTTTTACTGGATGATGACCTGGATATTATTTTATTCAACTCCAATAACATCAGACCTTACCGTGTGGGATGCCCTTTTTGTTATGGCGATAGGCTCTTACGGAATGACTGTTCCTGTTCAGGGAGGATTTGGGGCATACCATATTATGACAGCGATTGCACTTGGAATTTTTGGAATAACCTACGACGATGGATTAATCTTTGCCATAATATCGCACGAGTCACAAACACTTTTCCTTATTATTGGTGGTTTAGTTGCGTTGGCCTATCTCTATATTAAGCAGAGGAAACACCCAAATATCGATACAGAAAAAACTGCTTAGTAGAATTTTCAGAATTAGCTTTTTAATGACTATGTTTGCATTAGTATGCAACATTAATAGACGATGGCCAAAACCAAAAGCGTTTACGTTTGTCAGAATTGCGGAGCTGAAGCTGTAAAGTGGCTTGGCAAGTGCCCTGCTTGCGGCGAATGGAATACATACGTTGAGGAACGCATTGCTAAGGATACATCAAAACGCCCCGGTTTGGTAGATGTTTCGCGCAATGCCACTCCAAAGCCATTGAACGAAATTGAATCGACCAGCGAGCGTAGGATTGATACCCGAATGGGTGAACTGAATCGGATTCTTGGTGGTGGGCTCGTTCCCGGCTCAATTATTCTACTGGGCGGTGAGCCTGGAATTGGCAAATCTACACTAGCCTTGCAAGTTGCGTTGGGTTTAGACAACCTAAAGGTGCTTTACATCTCGGGCGAGGAAAGTGCACGTCAGGTTAAGATTCGTGCCGATAGGATAAACCCAAAGAATCAATCCTGCCTAATTCTGAACGAAACCCTGTTGGAGAATATTCTTACACAGGCCGAAAATATTAGACCCGATTTAATTGTAATCGACTCTATTCAAACTTTATATTCTGACTCTATCGAATCATCGCCTGGAAGTGTTTCGCAGGTGAGGGAAACCGCCGCTGCGCTTTTGCGCTATGCCAAAACAGTTGGAACACCAATTATACTAATTGGGCATATCACCAAGGATGGAAGCATTGCAGGCCCCAAGGTTTTGGAGCACATTGTTGATGTGGTGTTACAGTTCGAGGGCGACCAGAATTACCTTTACCGAATTCTCCGCTCGGGCAAGAATAGGTTTGGTTCTACATCGGAGATTGGAATTTTTGAGATGCAAAACTCGGGATTGGTTGAGGTTACCAACCCTTCGGAGATACTACTATCGCATCGCGATGAGATGCTGAGCGGCGTTTGCGTTGCTGCAACAATTGATGGTGCAAGGCCATTCCTTATAGAGACACAATCATTGGTTAGCTCCGCTGTTTACGGAACACCCCAACGAGCCACAACAGGTTTTGATGCTCGCAGACTGAATATGTTGTTGGCAGTCTTGGAGCGTAGAGCCGGTTTTAGGCTTTCGCAGAAGGATGTTTTTTTGAATATCGCAGGTGGAATAAAGGTAAGCGACCCAGCCATTGACCTGGCTGTGATTTCAGCAATTCTATCATCAACTTTCGACACACCAATTCAGGGTACAACTTGTTTTGCCGCAGAGGTTGGCCTTTCTGGCGAAATTCGCCCAGTAAATAGGCTCGACCAGCGAATTGCCGAAGCAAAGAAATTGGGAATGGATAGAATTTTCGTCTCTAAGTATAACATTAAAGGGATAGATTTGAACGGTGGCGGTATAAAGGTCATCCCAATTGGACGGATTGAGGAGTTGGTAAAGTTATTGTTTGGGAAGAATTAGATTTACTTATGGGAGTTAGAAGAAGTTAGAAGTATATTAGGAAGTTAAAGGAATCAAATTCCTATAACTTCCTCGTCTTCATCAATCTTCATCATATTCATTTTAAAACATTGTTAACCGACTAAAATCTTAAATCGGCATATTGTATATTTAACTTATTGATAATCTGTATTCATTTTTTAACTTCAAAAACAAAGCCCTCTTTTTTTTACCCTGTCAACGGGAACAAGCTGTTGCTATAATCGA
>JAKQKB010000183.1 GCA_029560875.1 Bacteroidota bacterium
TACGAGTACAATCGCAGCAAATATAAGTATTCCTATTGCAATCTTTCGTTGCTTTGGCGTGAACGGATCTGGTTGTTCTGGTGGTGCGCCTAGCTCGTTGGCTGTGTGGGCGGTTGGGTGTTTTGGATTCATTTTATTAAGGTTTAAAGTTAATTAAGTTTTTGATGGTTTTCTTAAATAATAGGTTTTCCGTTTTTGTTGATTCTTACGCCTGTTTTTGTGTGCGTCTCGTGTTTTGCGCCCAATCTAATATACTTCCTTTTGCCTGAACAAAGTTCTTTTAATTTTGTACGTCTATAAAGCGGCGAGTTTCTATCCTTTGTCATTTTATTTCTTTTCGTGTTTTTGGATTAGTTCGTCAATAATTTCGTGCGCCGCAGTCTAAACATTCGTCTAAGCCGTCGCTTCTTGTGATATTTTCGTGCTTGCATACTGGATGATACATTTTGAACAGTTCGTTAAACATCACAACTGTATCAATCCACGCGCCTTTTCTTGCCCGTTGTTCTTTGGTAGAATCTCCGCAGTTATTAGCTTTGGTTCTTAGTATTGCGATTTGGTTCTCCAACCTCTCACAAAACTCTTTCTCCTTTGCGGTGGTTTGGATGGAGGCGAAGTTGTGCATGGCGTTAATTGTAGTTTGATGGCCGTAAAACTTATCAATTCCGATTAATAGAAATGGTCTTTCGTTGAGCACTTCCTCCGCGCTTTTAATCGGCGTTGTTTGTGGTTCAAAAGGCGCGGCTCCGTCAACTGACACCTCAATGCCATCTGAATTAATTCCGTACGTTGTTTGTGGTTTCATAATATATTTTCAAGTTTTAGTTTTTCATTTTTTAAGAACTTTTCAGAATAATTAATTAGCTTTTGAACATCCTTATCTGAGGCGGTTCCAATCTTTTTACCATAATGATATATGTTTAGCCAAAGTAATGCGTTTACAGGCTTAATATTTGATTCACAATCATATCTTATGTCAAACTCATAGTCTGCGAACTTTGCTGACGTGTATGTGTAGTCAATACCAAAATTAGATTCGTTAGGATTTGAAAACCTTAAGTTAGTACTACTCTGCGTTGGATTTATCAATTGTTCCGCTATTTCAGGAAATACTTTTCTGATTACGTCGTCGGCTTTTTCGTCTGAACTTTTTTCAGTTTGTGGTTTCATGGGTTGGGTTGTTATGGGTTTCCAATACTGGCATTCTTTTATCTTTAAAAAACTCGTCAAATTCAACGGTTACAATCCCAGATTCGCGTTGATATTGAGCGCAGCCAAGTGAGCCAACATCAAATCCTTTGATTCTTGCTCCTGGCGTTACTACTATCGCTGTCTCCCTAGTTTCCATTGCAGGAACCCAATTGAGATACAATACATATTCGCCTAAATACGCCTTAATCAAATTAAATTGATTTTCATTTCTTACTATTACTGCTTTTGCTTTCATAAATCATTTAGTTTTTAAATCGTTAATGTCAATTTCGGTGGTGGATAGCTTTATCCAGTTGTAGGGGATTTTCGCATATCTGTTTATTTTTGGTAGATATGCGTGGGTTTTATTCGGGTAGCGGG
>JAKQKB010000196.1 GCA_029560875.1 Bacteroidota bacterium
CATCATTATCCACATTACCAACTGACGAGCAAAAATAAGCAGGTGGTCCTCAACAGCAAAAAAGGCCAATAGTATAGCATTTACAACCCAAAAACGCGATGTCCACGATAAGAATGTGCTAGCAAAGGCCTTGGCCCAAAACGAGAATGGTTTTTTCCTGTACTCAATTGAACTACTTATGATATCGGTACCGGCACGGTTTGCACCATGTTTCCAGCGCCTAAGCAGAGGTAACTTAAAAATCATCAGAATCAACCACTTTAATCCACGAGGATTAAAAAACAGGCCGTAACTAAGAAAAATTATCCAAACTAACTTTATGGCATAGCCAACAGCGCTAAATATCATCAGTTCTCTGATTATTGCACTATTTGCCGCAGCAATTCCAAACAAATCCGAGGTACCAACAATAAGCATAACTACAGGAAACATCAGCACAAAGTAGAGTTCGTCCAGAAACGAAGTAATCATAACCACTGCCGAGCTATGACCCAAGTTAAGCCCCTCCTTATTAACATAAACTATAGCCACACTTGTTCCGCCAACAGCCGAGGGTGTAATTGCCGATGTAAATTCCCAAAGCATTATTACCCTAAAAGCCTGCCAAAACCTAAACTTACCATCGGTAAGGGTAATTAAACGCAGAATGTAACCTATATCGCGGCCAGCCATAAAAAGAATAGCAACAAAAAGCCAGAACACGGAACGCCAAGTAAATTGAATAAGATTTAACGCCTCGGGGTTAAACTCTGTATAAAGCATATAAGCCACAACTCCCAGTCCAATTACAATAGGAATAAGCGCTGAACTCAACTTTATTCGTCGGGCTGGATTTTCGGGGATAGATGCTTTAACTTTGTGCATTACTTTTTTTGAGTTACTAGTCAACAAATTTAAAATAATTTGGTTTGCATTGGGGACAATTAGGATTAATAATTCGTAAAACGGAAGCTAAACTTTTAATTAATACTTGGGTCAGATGCTTGGTATTTATATTTTACAACACGTTGAACTGAATGGAAAAACAGAATAGGCTTAGGGCGCATATGGCTATTATAGCGGCCAACATACTTTTTGGCATTAATTACTCCATTGCCAAAGGGGTTATGCCCGACCACTTAAAACCCGGAGGGTTTACCCTGCTCAGGGTTATAACCGCCTCTGCGCTATTTTACCTATTCTCGCAGATTGGCCGAAAATACGAGCGTATTGATAAAAAGGATTACTTGCGCTTTATTATGGCTGGTCTTATGGGTGTTTCGTTCAACCAAATGCTTTTCCTATATGGCCTAAACTTCAGTTCGCCTATAGATTCTTCAATTATATCGACATTAAACCCTGCGATGGTTATGCTTATTGCCTTTCTGGCAATTGGCGAGCGAATAAGCATTACAAAAATTATTGGTTTAGTTGTGGGAGCATCGGGCGCACTGTTACTGATTTTTGGCAAAGGTGAAATAGGTTTTGGCTCGGAACACTTTGTGGGGAATGTTATGCTATTCTTCAACACCTTATTCTATGCGGGCTACCTAGTAGTAGTTAAACCACTGATGAGCAAGTATAGCCCTATAACGGTAATGCGCGGTGTGTTTACCGTTGGATTCTTTGCCGTTCTCCCTTTCGGATTTACCGATTTGCTCAACACTCAGTGGGAAAGTATTCCACCTTCTATATATGGTGCTATTATTTTTGTTCTGCTAGGACCAACATTCCTTGCATACCTACTAAATAGTTGGGGGTTGCGCCATGTTCAGGCCACCACCGTAAGCATTTATATATACTCACAGCCAGTAATTGCCACTATTGTTGCGGCTATACTCGGACAGGATATGCTCGATGCTCAAAAGATAATTGCTGCACTACTTGTTTTTGCAGGGGTTTACCTTGTAAGCAGGGCAAGGAGTAGTTAGTTGGATGGTTGGATTGATGGAGAACTGGAGAACTGGAGTAATGGAGCACCTGCGCTTATCTGTGTAATCTGCGGGAAAACATAAGAACACTGATGACACAGATTGAACAGATTTGCACAGATTGTTAGACAATGAGAATATAAATTAATAAGAATGGTGGAGCAGTGGAGTAATGGAGCACTCTGCACTTATCTGCATAATCTGCGTGAAGCAGCCCTTATCTAACCTCGGCTTGTAAGTTCCCTTGCAATTGCTTCCATCAACTCAACTCCGTCCATTATAATATCATCAGGAAAATCGTAATCGGGCGAGTGAATATCGGGTTGATTTTCACCAGAGCCTAAGCCATATATAACTGAAGGGCAACAGGAGGTAAAGTGAGCAAAATCCTCGCTCCAACGGTTTGGTTGCTCTAAGTACAGAACATCTTTATTCTGTTGTTTACAAATACCCTCCACAATGGTTGTTAATTCCGGATTACAAACCGACGCAGGATACTCATCGGTAAACGATGCGGATACACCCAGCCCAAACTTCTCGGCAATTTGAGCCGATAGGCTTACGGCCTTATCGGATAATAAATCCATATCGCTATTATCGAACGCTCGGAGTGTAGCCATAATTACCGCAGAGCCAGCCGATGTTCCAAATGCTACCTCGCCTACACTAACGTGAATCAATGTAACAAGCACAAAATCCTTAAAAGGAACGGAATCTTTAAGGTTGTTAAGCATTTGAATAATTTCGGCAACAGCCACCGAAGGATTTAATCCCCGTTCGGGGTATGCTGCATGGGAGTTACGCCCGGTTAAGTTGATTATTAAACCTTTTGATGCTGATGAGAATGTATATCTACCCATAATTATCTGCCCTTTTGAATACTTGGGCAGATTATGCAATGCAACGGCGTAATTTGGAAGCATATCCAACTCCTTAAGTCGCTCAATGGAGTTCTTTGCTCCAAGCCCGTTCTCCTCAGCAGGTTGATAGAGTAAAATTGCACGCCCTCGGGCCAAGGGTTTCTCGCTAAATTTTACCGCAAGTCCCGATACTATTGCCATGTGCCCATCATGCCCACAAACATGCGACACGCCAGGAACATTCGATTTATACTTAACATCGTTGGTTTCAGTAATTGGCAAAGCATCCATATCGCATCGGAAAAGAACTGTTGGACCATCTTCTTTACCATTATATACAGCGGCCATACCCTCTCCAGCAATATTGGAGTATAGCTCATCGGGCCTATAACGGCTAAGGAAAAAACGTAAGCGTTTGGCGGTTGCCCGCTCCTCTCCCGACAACTCAGGATTGCGGTGTAACTCGTGCCTTAATCGGATTAACTCTTCCATTGCTCCAGAATTTGCGTTTTGTAAAAGTAGAAAAAAACAAAGAAAGTTATGCAATTTGAAAATGAGATAATTTGAAGATTAAGGAATGAATATGGTATAATTTAAGGGGATTTGTCATGTTGAACGAAGTGAAACATCTTATAACAAATGAATATCGCGGTTATCTTCAGTTAATCCCATTCGGCTGAATAAAAAAATAAAAAAATATTCACTAAAATATTGAAAAATAACAGTTTGTATGATTTTTTAAAAATATTATTATCTTTTTGTATATTATTTTAATTTATTTATTGAACATTATTTATAACCCTCTGTTTATACATCATAATTTAAAACCTAATTACGATGAAAACGAGAAAAACTTTATTTACGATTATTGCAGTACTAGGTATTGTATCAACATTTGCGTTAACCTCATGCGAGAGCGATGATGATGCAATGGAAAAACCAAAGAATATTGTGGAAGTTGCGGTATCAAATTCAGATTTTTCAACCCTAGTTGCAGCTCTGCAAAAAGCAGAAATAGTAACAGCACTTCAGGCTGATGGTCCCTTCACAGTATTTGCTCCAACCAATGCAGCATTCAACCAGCTGTTTACTGATTTAGGAGTTGATGGAATTGATGATTTAACAAAGGAACAGTTAACTCCAATTCTACTTTACCATGTTATTGGAGCAAAAGTAAAATCCACAGATTTAACAAACGGTTACGTAACAACACTAAGTACAGGCACAGGCAATAAGAACGTATCGTTAAAAGTTGATGCTACGAACCTTGAACTTAACGGTGGTGTAGGAATTACCTCAGCTGACATCAATGCAACAAATGGTGTAATACATGTAGTTGACAAGGTTTTACTACCTCCAACTGTGGTTGACATAGCGTTGGATAACGACAACTTCAGCATTCTTGTTTCGGCCTTAGCAAAAGCAGAACTGGTAGAGACCCTTAAAGGAGATGGTCCATTCACTGTATTTGCTCCAACTAACGATGCATTTAACGCACTGTTTGAAGCATTGGATGTTACAGGCATAGCAGACCTAACAAAAGAGGCATTAACACCAATTCTACTCGACCACGTTGTAAGTGGTAACGTACGCTCAACAGACCTAACCACCGGTACAGTAAACACGCTTAACAACAGTATTAGCATAGATGTTTCCAGTGGTGTTAAAATAAACGGAGATATTAACGTTGTACTAGCCGATGTCCAGGGAACAAATGGAGTGGTACATGTTATAGATAAAGTGATTGTAACTCCTACAAAGTAACATAAAGCAAAAATCAATGGAAGACCGAGTTGTTCTCGGTCTTTTTTTATTTTAATAATCAAACTGAAAGCCTATGTTAATACCTGACCAATAAAAGATTATTTTTGCACCGGCTTAACATAATAAAACAATGCAGAAAAAAGGATTTTGGATTTACGTAGCGGTAGTAATGGCCATGATGTTTTGGTCCCTTACATTCATTTGGTATAAGGATGTTTTATACAAGCCTCTCACCTTGGTTACACTCCGTTTAGCAATTTCGAGTGCATTGCTCTTTGTGGTTACGGGAATTATTGGCAAATTGGTTAAGGTTAACAAGGCTGATATTAAATACTTCCTGCTTTTGGCATTCTTTGAACCATTCCTCTACTTCGTAGGCGAGGCCTACGGAATGACAATGGTTTCGTCCACATTAGCCGCAGTAATTATTTGCACTATACCACTTTTTAGCCCGCTTGGGGAGTTCTACCTTTACAAACAGCGAATTACGCTGATGAATTTCTTGGGAATTCTAGTATCGGTAGTTGGAGTGGGAATTGTTATTTTCCACAAAGGATTTGAGAAGGTTGATGCTAACCCTTACGGGGTCCTACTTATGCTATTAGCCGTTATTGCCGCACTGGGCTACTCTTTAACACTGCGAACCCTAACCAGCAAGTACAATGTTTTTACAATTATCACCTACCAAAACACACTGGGTGCACTTTACTTCTTGCCTTTATTTTTGATTTTTGAGTTCGACCACTTCATGAGCGTTGGAGTTAACTTAAAGTTGATGATTCCAATAATTGAACTTGCCGTATTTGGTTCCACTATTGCATTCTTACTTTTCACTTACTCGGTGAAGCATTTGGGAGTAACAAGTGCAAATGCATTTACTAATGCAATTCCAGTGCTTACAGCAGTTTTTGCGTACTTTTTAAGAGATGAAATTCTTACCCCAATAAAAATGGTTGGTATAGCTGTTGTGGTTTCGGGGTTATTCCTATCGCAAGTTCCACGGGAAAAAATGCAGAAAGTATTTGCCTTCGTCCCTGTTGGACTTGTAACCAGAGCAAGGCTGAGGAAGAACTAGGCATTGGATTATTGAGATGATGAGAGAATAAGTTAATAAGTTGATTTGGAGTACTGGAGTGATGGATTGATGGAGTACTCTGCGATTATCTGCGTTATCTGCGGGAAAGAATAGAACACGAATGACACGGATTGAACGGATTTTCACAGGTTTTTAGAGATTGAGATAATAAGTTATTAAGCACACTATGGGAATGGAGTGATGGAGTACTCTGCGATTATCAGCGGAATCTGCGGGGAAAAATAAAAAATCCATTAACTTAGTTTTCTTACTAATTATTTTGAGATGAAAACATGCCCCAACTGTAACGCCGAAGTAGAGGATAATTTCGATATCTGCTGGAAATGCCAGTACTGTTTTGCTGATGAAAAAATTTTAGATAGCAACGATTTTAAGAACGTTTGCCCAAAATGCGGAACAGAGGTTGACTCATCGAAAAAATATTGTCCCGAGTGTCATTTCGATTTAAGCGAACTCATCTCTCCCTCCGAGGAAAAACCCACGGGCACAAAAAACATCAACTGCTTAAGGTGTAATACTCCAATGGAATACTCCGGGCTTTATAAGTTTCATGAGGGAACCCGAGTAGGAGCACTAGGCGATATATTTGAGCTATTCACCAACCGCGAAACATTCGAAATATACCATTGCCCCAAGTGTGGAAAGATAGAGTTCTTTATGCCTTACCTAGATTAGAAAATAGACCAGCATGGAGTGGTGGAGTCATGGAGTACTCTGCAATTATCTGCGTTATCTGCGGAAAAGAATAGAACACGGATGACACAGATTGTGCAAATTTGCACAGATTGATAGAGATTGAGATAATAGGTTATTAAGCACACTAAGAGTAATGGAGTGCTCTGCGTTATCGGCAGGAAAACCTCTTACTCAGCTCCAAACTGCATTAAGTACGATTTTATGCAATCGTTCAAATCCCCATCGAGGATTGATGTTGTATCGGAAGTCTCGTAATTGCTCCGCAAGTCCTTTACCAGTTTATATGGGTGAAGCACGTAGTTACGGATTTGCGAACCCCACTCAATTTTCATCTTCTTACCCTCAATCTCGGCCTGCACCTCCTGACGTTTACGGAGCTCCAGCTCGTACAGGTGCGATTTTAGCAATCGCATAGCATTCTCGCGGTTCTGAAACTGCGAGCGCGACTCGGTATTCTCAATTACAATACCAGTTGGGTTGTGGTACAGACGAACGCCCGTCTCAACCTTATTAACATTCTGCCCTCCCGCACCCGATGAGCGGTAGGTGTCCCACTTGATATCGGCAGGGTTAACAGTAATTTCAATGGTATCGTCAATTGCTGGGGAAACAAACACCGATGCAAACGATGTATGACGGCGGGCATTGGAATCGAACGGCGAAATACGCACCAAACGGTGAACGCCATTCTCGCTCTTCAAGTATCCGTAGGCCATATCGCCCACAAACTCAAGTGTACAAGACTTTATACCGGCCTCCTCGCCATCCTGCATGTCAATCACCTTAACCTCGTAGCCATTGCGCTCGCCATAGCGGATGTACATACGCATAAGCATAGCAGCCCAGTCCATGCTCTCGGTTCCACCAGCGCCAGAGTTGATTTTAAGGATGGCACCCAGCTTATCCTCCTCGTTGCGGAGCATATTCTTAAGTTCCAAATCCTCAATGACTGCAACACAATCGGCATAGCTGGCATCAACCTCATCGGAAGTAGCAGCACCCTCGCGGGCAAAATCGAATATCACCTGTAAATCGTCAACCAGCCTATTTCCCTTGTTAAAACCTTCAGTCCAAGCCTTGATACTGGCAACCTTTTTAAGCTGTTTTTCCGCCTCGGCGGGATTATCCCAGAAATTCGGGGCATGTGTGCGCTGCTCTTCCTCCTCGAGCTGAATTAGTTTTGCATCGATGTCAAAGATGCCTCCTCAGCTCATCCTTGCGCCTTACAATCTCTTTAACCTGTTCAATGGTTATCATTCTACACTAAAATTTACGCAAAGATAAAACAATTGGGGGATGGACAAAGAACGGTTGAGAGAATAAGTTATTAAGGGCATTAAGGAAAAATGGAGTGATGGAGGATTGGAGAATTGGTGGGGCTGCCTTCTTCAACTATATACGAAATCTGCAAGAAATCAACAAAATACTTAACACCCTGAGATGTATACAATTAAGTTTTTTTGTATATTAGTGAAGGATATCTATATATTATAAGGTATGATAACAAAGCCCTTAATCACCCTTGAGCTATCGGAACACCGAGAGCAAGAGGTTGTACTAATAAAGTGTGAGTGGAATCAGCAAATAGTAGATAGGCTGAGGGAGATTCCCGGAGCCACCTGGAGCCAAACCAAGAAGTGCTGGTACATATCGCGGTACGAATTTGACCTCAACCTGTTTTACAACCATTTAAAACTATATGCCTATGTGGACTACGCGGCTATTAAGCATATCAACTTTAAGGAGAGGCCAAAACCTGCGGAGACGACTGTTGGGGAGGAGCCAAATATCGACCTAAAAACTTTTAGAATTTGGCTACATCATCGCAGATACAGCGAAAATACCATTAAAACTTACGTTAACCTTGTAGAGACTTTCCTCGGGTACATGGGGAATAAGCCCGTAAGCGAGATGACCAACGACGATGTGGTGAATTATGTTTACAACCATATTGTGGGTAGAGGTTATAGCTTTGCGCATCAGAACCAAACGGTTAGCGCGCTAAAGCTATTCTTCAGCGAGGTAGGTAAATCCAAAATTGATATTGATAAAATCCGCCGACCACGCTCGGAGCACAAACTCCCCAACGTGCTGAGCAAGGAGGAGATAAAGCGGATAATAACCGCACCGCAGAACATTAAGCACCGCACTATGCTAAGCCTAATATACGCCTGTGGTTTGCGCCGTAGCGAACTAATTGAGCTGAAACCCAACAGCATAGACAGCAAGCGAAACCTACTGATTGTGCGACAATCGAAGGGAAACAAGGACCGGGTTGTACCGTTATCGGCAAAAACCATTGAGATGCTGCGCGATTACTACAAGATGTATAAGCCCAAGGTGTGGCTATTTGAAGGTCAGGAAGCCGGAGAGCAGTACACAGCAGGAAGCCTACAAAAGGTGCTAAAGTATGCAACGCAGAAAGCGGGAGTTCGCAAACCCGTAACGTTACACTGGCTAAGGCACAGCTATGCAACGCATTTGCTGGAGAGTGGAACAGATTTACGCTATATACAGGAGCTCCTAGGCCATAAAAACTCCAAAACCACGGAGATATACACGCACGTATCCACCCAAAGCATCCAAAAAATAAAATCGCCCTTTGATGATTTATAATAAAATACTACTTTTGATATTGTGCACCTTTGGTATACAATACATCCAAAAATTTGAGTTGTTAATAAACCTTAGGTATACAGATAAGTGAGTTAGCTGCAATTTTAGAATTCGACTGTTGTTTAGCGAAAAAGATTGAATTAATTTTAAACTAACAAATTTTAAGATTATGAAAAAATTATTACTGATTACACTAGTTTCTCTATGTTTCTCAAACATTAAATCTCAAGATTTTCCGAAAAATGCAAATGGAGAAGTTGAATTCACTGAGGTCATTGAGACCAATCTTAGCAAAGCAAAACTATATTCAAATGCACAAGAATGGATTGCAAAAACATTTGGCGATTATAAAAGTGTGATTCAACTTGAAGATAATGAAAATGGAAAACTAATTATAAAAGGAAATAGCAATGTAAACTGTCAAGGGCGCACAGAAGTTATGCAAACTAAAGAAAAAATTAGTTATACTCTTACAATTGAAGTTAAAGAAGGAAAATATCGCTATAAAGTTGACAATGTATTCATAACACAATCTATATATGCTCTAGGGTCAACAATTTACTCTAAACCCTTTAGCCCGTTGGAGCATTTGGAACTAATGGCGAAATATTCTAAAGAATTGGACTCGTTACAAAAAGTAGATATTACTAAAATGAAGAAAAAATTACTAACTGAACATCAAGAGAAAATAACAATAAATGAGAATTATTTAAAAAATGAAAACTTGTTTTATAAAGATGAATACACAACAATTGTTCAGTTAATTGACTCACTAAAGAAATCGATACTAATTAATGACGATTTTTAATTATAAAAAACAGCAGCTAACAGGCTGTTACTTTCACTGGGGCTGATGATGCCGATGCAGAATTTTCATTACCTTTAACTAACTTTTTAACGGCGGATACCGCCGATGACGGTTAACTCCCCAGCGTAAGCAACAGCCGACCGTTAGCACCAAGCAGAAGAAAAAATTTCGACAAAGGGAATTTTGCTACATATTGACAGAAAAGACAAAAGAAATCCCAACGCACAAAAAAGCAATACTGTGTCTGCCCTTCCCTGCAACCTTCCCTTCGCAGTCACACACTTGCTTTTTTTCCCACCGCACCCTTACGGTATTCCGAATGTTTCTACAATGAAAGAAAAGTAGTAATTTGGTGAATCAAAATTGAACGTAAAAAGTGATTAAGAAGGAATTATGAGTTTATTTCAAAAATCGGTAGAAAAGAAATACTTAGACGAACTTGATTCAGCGTTAATTGATAAAAAATTCGCTGAATTTAAATTGTATTTTGGCAATGCTGAAATTCAAGAAAACATAAGGAATTCAAAGGAAGAACAATTTCAAGAAGGGTTTTTGAGAGAACTTTTTGTAAAAATATTTGACTACACACTGAATCCACACCCGAATTTTAATTTAACAACAGAATTAAAGAATGTTAGCGATAGCAAAAAGGCAGACGGAGCAATATTAAGAAATGAAAATGCAATTGCAGTAATCGAATTAAAATCAACTGACACAACTGACCTTGGAAAAGTAGAAGCTCAAGCATTTGGGTATAAAAATCATCATCCTAAATGCGTTTACGTAATCACTTCTAACTTTGAAAAGTTACGGTTTTACATTCAAAACGCTGTAAATCACTTTGAATTTGATTTATTTAAACTCACAAAGGAAGAATTTTCATTGCTGTGGCTTTGCCTTGCAAAAGACAATTTACTCAATGATTTACCTCTAAAAATCAAGGAAAGTTCTTTAGCGAAGGAAGAGAATATCACAAAACAGCTCTATTCAGACTATTCGAAGTTTCGTGAAGCTCTTTACCAAAATCTTGTTAAGAATAATCCAGAGGTTGACAAACTCACACTTTTCAAGAAAACTCAAAAACTAATTGACAGGTTTTTATTCATATTCTTTGCGGAAGATAAGCAGTTACTACCAGCCAATTCAATTTTACAAATCATTGAAAAATGGAAGGATGATGTGGATTTTGGCGATGTAAAATCGCTTTACTCACTTTTTAGAAAGTATTTCCACATTCTGAATGTTGGTAGACCCAAAAGTGAAAAACGACAAGAGATTTTTGCTTACAATGGCGGTCTATTTCTAACTGATGAAATTTTAGAAAACGTAGTAATTGACGATGATGTTTTAAAAGAACATACTTTAAAATTAAGCAATTACGACTTCGACACAGAAGTTGACGTAAATATACTTGGTCATATTTTTGAGCATTCGCTTGGAGAAATTGAAAACGTACAGGCTGAAATAAAAGGTGAAAACATTGATTCTCAGAAAACAAAACGGAAAAAAGACGGAATCTTTTACACGCCAAAATACATTACCAAATACATTGTAGAAAACTCCATTGGTAAACTTTGCGAAGAAAAACGCAATTCATTCGGAATTGTTGATGAAGAATATGCTAAAGGAAGAAAAAACAGAAGAAAAGAAACAATTAAAGAACTAGACGAAAAACTAAAAAAATATCAGGATTGGTTGATTTCATTAACTATTCTTGACCCAGCTTGTGGCTCGGGTGCGTTTTTAAATCAAGCTTTAGAATTTTTAATTGAAGAACATAGGAAAATTGACGAATTAAGAACCCAACTATTTGGTGGTGGGCTTATCTTCTCCGACATATCAACTGACATTCTTGAAAAAAACATTTATGGTGTTGACATAAATGAAGAATCGGTTGAAATAGCGAAATTATCTCTTTGGTTAAGAACTGCAAGAAAAGGGAGAAAACTAAACACGCTAAGTAACAACATTAAATGTGGGAACTCATTAATTGATGACCCTGAAATTGCAAATGAAAAAGCATTTAATTGGCAAAATGAATTTCCCGAAATATTTGCAAAAGGTGGTTTTGATGTTGTAATTGGAAATCCACCTTATGGTGCAGAACTTAGTGGTAAAAATTGGCTGAAAATTAAATTTAAAGAAACTAGTTTTGGTAACATTGATTCTTATAAATACTTTATTCAATTAGGTTCAATGCTAACAAAGAACAATGGCACATTAAGTTACATTATGCCTGATTCCTATCTTGAAAAAGAGTACTTTAAAGACCTAAGACATTATGTAACAAATAATTTTGAAGGAATAACTAACATTAAATTGGGTGATGATGTATTCGATGATGTGAACTTACCTACTTCAATAATAATACTTCATCAAAAAGGATTAGATGCAAAATATTTTTATTATAAAGACCTTTCAAATATTAGCAAAACTGACAAACCTGTTTCACTAATAAATAAGTTAGAATTTATAAATGAAAACCCAGACGTTGAAAAAACTTTCGTTGTCATTAAAAGCATCATAAAACCAATAAATACAGTTCCTTTAATTGAAGTCTATGACCAAGTAATGGGAGTTAAAGTCTACCAAACAGGTAAAGGAAACCCAAAACAAACCTCATACGAAATTGATAATGATGTATTTATTTCGAAAACACAAAACGAAACTTTCAATTACCCTTTCATTTCACAAGGTATTAATAGATACATTTACTATTCTCAGAATGAGTTTATTTCTTATGGTGAATGGTTGGCAGAGCCAAGAAAGAATATGTATTTTGATAATCCAAAAGTAATTATTAGAGAAATAATTAACCCTAGAATCTTTGCCACTTATATTGAAGAACCTGCAGTTGTAAAAAACATAGCAGCTGTTATAATCGAAAAAGATGATAATTATCCATTAAAATTTTTACTTGGCTTAGTGAATTCAAAACTACTTACTTATTATATAAACGAGCAATCACCAAAAAGCAGTAATAAAAGTTATCCAAGTTTTAACTCTCGATTACTTAAAGAATTGCCAATTATTAAATGTAGCGAAAATGATAAAGAAGAAATCATATTAAGAGTTGATAATATACTAAATGGTATGAAAAAAGCCGATGATTTCTATACGCAATTTTGCAAATATTTTTCTATGAAATTTGGATTGCAAAAACTTAACAGTTCTTTGGAAAATTGGCACGAACTTGAATTTATTGAATTTTTGAAAGAACTTAAAAAGCAAAAAGTTGAATTTAGTATAAGTGAAGAAGTTGAATGGATGAATTATTTTAATGAACAAAAGAAAAAAGCTGATGATTTAAAAATTGAAATAGCAAGTTCTGATAATGAAATTGACCAATTAGTTTATAAACTATATAATTTATCAGACAAAGAAATAATAAAGGTAGAAGAATCATTGTAATATTTGATAAATGATTTTTCACACCGTCCCACCGCTGTCAGGCACTTTGGCAAAACGCACAAATCCACGCTACAAGCATTTTTTTGCCAAATAGCCTTCCAGCCCTTCCCGCACAGGTAATAATAGAACTTCAAGAATATGTAGCAAAAGTTAATCCCATCGTAACGATATGATTAACTGCCAGGTGCTAACAAGGGGTTAATAAAATGCAGGTAACCAGCGGATTAGGAAACTTTCTTGCTTTTTCGTACCTTCGTAGCGTAGGACAAGAAATCGTTTCAATCTCCTGCACTTTACCAACCCCCAGCCGTTATGCACCATAATGACACCCGCACGAAACGACAGAATGGCTCCGATTGACCGCCCTACAAACTGAAACGAAACGACAGAATCCGACACGGCGAATTGACCAAATCGAAATCGAGAAACCAAATTTATGGAGGACGGTCAAGCGTAGCCAAGCAATAATTTATCGAACAGACATCATCATAGCGATAACGGCTCTACCCTACTCCGACTGAAGAAAAAATATGACTTTAAGGAAAATTTTTAGAGGAAATGCGCTGAATGAGAATTTTTCGCAGCGAGAAAACGGATTGAATCACGAGAAAACGCCACGTAGAAAACGAATGGATAAACGACTAGAAAACAAAACCGAGAATTGAATACGAGAATAGAGCAGAAAACTGAGTGAAAAACGCAAATGGGAAAGAGAGAATTAAGAAAAAGACGAAGAGAATAAAGACGAGAAGAGAATAAGCGAACGAGTAGAATGAAGAAATTACGGTGCATAACACACGGCTCAGCTCACTGGGGCGGATTTGGCAGATTAAGAAACATTTTCTACCTTTAGTGTGGTTTTTACGGCGGACATGGACGCTGGCTTTTCACTCCCCAGCGGGCCCAGCCGTCAACCGTTATGGGCAAGTTTAAGAAACGATACAGCGAAATGACACAGATAAAAGAACAGCCAACATTGATGTTTGACAGTTCGTGAAAACTGAAATTAGAATTAAGTTTCCAGAAACAAACGACAAATTATAATAAGTGGAGACCAGCTACCATTAAAAAAACGGGGCGATACCGAAAAGCCATACGAGTAGGAAAATTTAAATCTCATTATTATGACAAACGAAAATCAAAACTCCTCAAATCAGGCAGGACAAACAGTAATTATTAATCAAACGGAAAAGAAATCAAATGGTGTTGGAACTGCTGGTTTCGTACTTGCTTTAATAGCGGTATTTTTAGGCTGGGTTCCAGTTTTAGGTTGGATAATTTGGTTACTAGGTTTGATATTATCCTTTGTTGGCGTATTTAAACAACCAAAAGGATTAGCGATTGCAGGTTTAGTGATTTCTTTAATAGGAATTATTTTACTGCTAACTGTGTTTGGAGCTATTTTAGGCGGAGCTGCTGCTTTCCTATAATATCCTTACTTTTTGAAAATATAATCAAGAAAAAGAAGGAAAACCAGCCCATAACATGCGGTATGTTTTATTGCCGAAATAGTGCTGAAATCAACGGTTGTAGCTCGCTTCAAACTTCATCGTGGTTTGACAGTGACGTGCTCCGAAATCGGCAACAAAAACATACCGCTGTTCGTTACCACTAATAGCTAAAGACGGACAATCATTCGTTTCCAAGACAATATTTTTATCGGTCGACAATTTTCCGCTGGACAAATATTTAGACATTTCACCCACACTTAAGCCTTCTACTTCCGTGACTTCAAATTGACAAATATCGTTTTAAGACTATTATTTAAAATAAAACGATAAATATTATTTGTTTTAATTAAATTAATTATTACGTTTGTACAATAATTATTTAAACTTTAAGACAATGGACAGGACAAAACTTTCAAAACTCAATTTAATTAAGGCAGTGTTGTGGACAACAATTGCTTTTTCATTTTTAGCGTTAATATATCATACTCGTTGGTTTATTTCATTTTTAATCAATGACTCAGCTTATGTTGTGCCGACAAATCAAGCACCTTCAATTTGGTTTGTTACACAAATTGTTAGCAATGTTATCTTTTTGTATGTTGGCTTCTTATTGGTACGACTTTTCAAAAGATATACGCTGACTGGGTTCTTTGATGAGACTAGTTTAAAAGTATTTGATGGCGTTATACTTTCCTGTGTTTTGTTAGCGACTTTAGGCGCGATACAAGTATTGTTCAATAATTTCTCGGAGGTTCATATTTCAGACTGGACATCTACAGAAAGCTCAATGAATTTATTTTTTAGGTCATTTACAAAGCTATTTGTTTTTGAAAGTCCGCAGACAATGTATTTTCTTTTGGCAATTATTTTATGGTCTGTTAAACAATTCGTGACAAGAGCTTTATTTATTAAAAAAGAAAACGAATCATTCATTTAGTTATGGCTATAGTAATTAATTTGGACGTAATGATGGCGAAACGAAAAATGTCGCTAAATGAACTCTCACAACGTGTAGGACTTACAACGGTAAACTTATCTATTTTAAAAACTGGTAAAGCTAAAGGCGTTCGGTTCGACACTCTTGAGTCCATTTGTAAGGTTCTCGAATGCCAACCTGGCGACATTCTTGAGTATAAGACAAAGAACAAAAAAGCTACTAGTGGTAACAGCAAATAAACGTAAGCGGGCGGACTCGGTCATCGCTCGGTGCTAAATTAAGGTGCGCTGAAGCGCGTATTTATTTTGCACCTCGCTAATAAACATTTATCTTTAAATAACCTTTTGTGGGTATAGACACAGGAAGCTTCGAAAGCCCGCCTACGTCTATTTGCAAAACGTTAGCCGTCACCCAGATACCATATAATATAAGAGTGACTGCAACTTTAAAAAGATTTTAATATTTAATTAAAAGTTGCGCCCGACACAAATCAGGGATTGAAAAATGATACCAAAAAGAAATTTAGAATGTGTAATGAAAGTAGAAACCATTACGTATCAGAAAAGTCAAAAGAACAGGAAAGGTTTTATTCTCATAACGCTTGGCTTCCTCCTAATCGGTTCTGTTTTTTCAAGTTGCAAAAAAGATGAAACAGTGCCAAACAAAGTTCCTGTTGTTTATATAACTGGTTGTGGTATAGCTGAAGAAGGCAGTGCAAAACTCGTTGCTAAACTTTGGGAAAATGGAGAAACACAAATTCTTTCAGAAGAAAGTAGCAGGGCTTTTGCGCGTTCAGTTTTTGTGTCAGGAAATGATGTATATGTAGGAGGCTATGTATTATATGACGAAAATAACGGATTCATTGCTACCATATGGAAAAATGGAAATGTCCTCTATAAACTTTCTGATGGAACTGTTAGTGAGTATGTTCATTCAGTTTATGTATCAGGAAATGATGTGTATGCCTGTGGTTTTGCTTACCTTGGTAGTGGAGTTTCAATTGCCAAACTTTGGAAAAACGGAGTAGAGCAATATCTTGATTTATCGTCTGAATCAAATTCAAACTCAAGCGCTTATTCCGTTTTTGTTTCGAATAGCGATGTGTATGTAGTTGGTTCTGCAAGAACTGGTCAGTATGGGTTTTTTAATGCCAAACTTTGGAAAAACGGAGTAGAGCAATATCTTGATTTATCGTCTGAATCAAATTCAAACTCAAGCGCTAATTCCGTTTTTGTTTCGAATAGCGATGTGTATGTAGTTGGTTCTAAAACTTGGAAAAATGGTAGTGTTTTATACAATAATTCAGGAGGTTCAATTTTTGTGTCAGGTAATGATGTGTATGTTGCAGGTGCAGGATTTAAAAATGGGAATTGGGTTGCTAAACTATGTAAAAATGGAATAGAACAAATTCTTACTGATGGAACTAATGAGGCAAGTGCTAATTCTGTTTATGTATTAAACAATGATGTATATGTAGTCGGATATGAAGATGGTATAGGTATTAGACTTTGGAAAAATGGAGCAATTCAAGATTTCTCAAATGCTATGTTATGGGGGCCTCCATCATTGTGTCCTGTGTGTGTATTCGTTAAATAAATTCTTTTCAAAATAGGCGAACGGCTAACAAGGGGTGTAGCCAATTTGGGCTGAATGAGTTACGGAAACGGGTCGGCGCGCAGAAAACTTTTTAACGTGGGATAAATCCCAGCCCCGCACTCCCAAACTTGCCACACCCCCAGCCGTTACCAGCAATTTAAAGAATATTACAGAATTAATCATTTAACAAATAACGACTATGATAAAGAAAATTATTGGAATCTTTTTAATAATCATTGGAGGGTTATTATTCTTAATAGGCAGTTACAGGATAATCGACACACCTATTTCCAAATTAGAGATTATTGACAAAACAGAAATCTACAAAGCTGTTGATGGTAAGATTATTGAAGATGAAATAGACAGAAGAGAACATAATAAACATGTATTTAAGATGCAGCGTTTAGATGTTGAATTAAACAAGACTAAAGGCTTAATATCTAATTATGAAGCTTCAAAGCAACTAATAGATATAAATGCAAATGAGGAAATTTCAATTCTGAACGAAAATAAAAATAAAGAACTTTTACAAAGCCAAGAAAACAGTATAAAAGCATTCTATACAGCAATGATTATATACATTTTAGTAGGGTTAGGGCTTATTATTGGAGGATTCTTTTTATATAGGAATGGTAAAAAAGCATAAAATAAATTGTGACCATTTAACGAAGAAAAACTATAAAAAAGAGAGAAATCCACAAACGAATTATGGTTAGATAAGTAAAACCAGAAATAGACGAAGACTAAATCAAAAACTGCTGGTAACAGGTGGTTTAGCCTACTGGGGCTGATGATGCAGATACGAAAGTTTTTAGAATTTTAGTATGTTTTTAACGTGGGATGACGCCGCTGGCCATTAACTCCCCAGCAGCCCAAACCACCGACCGTTATGCGCAATGACGAAATCCGACGAAACGACAGGAAGTCCTCGATTGACCGCCCAGACTATCGAAAACGATACTTACACGAACCGATGCGAAAACTAAGCTGAAATCGAACTGATTGACTGATTCACAGGCGGACGGTCAAGCATGGACTAACAATAATTTTTTCGGTCTGATAACGTCAATGCGAAAACGGTAGCCAACCCGAAAGGAAGAAATGAATAAAAATTTGGTTTTTAAGGGGTTTAAGGGAGCGATTTAAAAACATTCGTTCTCGCTGAAACGATTGAAGAAAAAATTATTGCAACCCAACGCACTAGCTGAAAAGAAAATATTTCCACGATTAGAAAGGAAAACAAAAAAGAAACGATTGAAATCTCGGGAAAATATGCCCCGATTTGATTGAAAACGGAGAAGAAAAACGACGACGAAAGAAGAAATCACTGCGCATAACAAGCGGTTCAAACTACTCGGGCTGATGATGC
>JAKQKB010000201.1 GCA_029560875.1 Bacteroidota bacterium
AGGCCACACGCCTTTTGGCCACGCTGGGCAAGATGCATTAAACGCGAGTATGAAAAACCACGGTGGGTTTGAGCATAACTTGCAATCATTGCGTGTGGTTGAAAAACTTGAGCAGCGCTATGCTGAATTTGATGGGTTAAACCTCACCTTTGAAACAAGAGAAGGTATTCTAAAGCATTGCTCAATTAAAAATGCCAAACAGTTAGGCGATGTGGGCCAACGTTTTTTAGACAAAACAAGCCCAAGCCTTGAGGCGCAACTTACCAACTTTGCCGATGAAATCGCCTACAACAACCATGATGTAGATGATGGCCTACGTTCAGGCTTAATCAGTATTGAACAACTGAGCCAGGTAGAATTGTTTGCCAATAATCAGCAGATGGTTGTAAAACAATACCCAAATTTAGAGCAAAAACGGCTTATTCCAGAAACCATACGCCGCATGATTAATACACTAGTGACCGATTTATGCACACAAAGCGCAAAAAACATTGCGCAACATCAGCCGCAAAGCATTGCAGATATTCGTAAATTGCCACCGTTGATAAGTTTTAGCGCAGAAATTGCAGCGCAAAATCACAAATTAAAGCAGTTTTTACGCAAAAATTTATACCATCATTATCAAGTTAACCGCATGAGTGCAAAAGCCACTCGCATTGTGCAAGAGCTATTTAGCTGCTTTTATGAAAATACTGGGCTATTGCCAGATGAATACCAAGCATTTGCAAAAACTGACAAAGCACGCGCAGTGGCCGACTACATTGCAGGCATGACAGATCGCTTTGCTATTCGTGAGCATCGCAGGTTGTTTGCGGTTGAAGAACATTGGTAGAAAGGTTTGTAGAAGCGAACTTCAAGATTACGAAAACATTACGACAACGCACCATAATGTTGCACATTTACAACAAAAAATCATAAATGTAAATATTTGTGTCAAGAATGCAAATAACTTGTTGTTTCATATTCCGCCTTTAGGCATACTCTCATTCACCTTCTTAATGAAACTATTCTGTTTGTAACAAAAGGACTTTGTTGCAATAGAAACTAGCAAAGCATTGAGAGAGTTTGCAAACTCTCTTGCTAAACGCCAGTGAGCAATCACTGGTGAATGGTGAGGTAACTTAAGTAGTAAAACGATAAGCAATAAACTTTTAGGAGATTTATATGAATAACACAATTAAATTAGCAGTTGCTTCAGCTTTATTAGCTGCAGCTTCAAGCGCTAACGCTGGT
>JAKQKB010000227.1 GCA_029560875.1 Bacteroidota bacterium
CTAGTGTTATGTTAATTATGGATTGACGGATAAAGTCTCTTTAATTTTATCCTTGCATCCTTAGTCGTAAACTGCCAGTTAATTTTACTGTTTTTGTCATCGCGATGAGTTTTCCAAGCCTCAACCTGTTCTTTAATCTCTTCCATTGTAGCTATATGCTGTTTCAGACACTGTTTGTTTAATACCTGCAACTCGATCTCAGCCATATTAAGCCAACTACCATGTTTTGGTGTATAAACAAATTCAAATCTGTCCCAGAGTTTTTTTGCTTCTTTGGGTTTAAACGTTTCGTAAAAAGAAGAGGCATTGTGGGTGTTATAATTGTCCATCACTAACGTAATCCGTTTTGCCTTGGGGTACTTTTCCTCGGCGATCCTTTTTATAAACAGAGCCCAGTCCCTCTTAGTCTTAAACTCTGTAACGTCAACAAACCGCTTTCCCTTTAGTGGTTCGTTGGCCATAAAAATGTTGACCACTCCATTTCTGATATATTCACAGTCTTCTCTTGCTTCCTGTCCCGGTTTCATCGGTAATGTCTGCCTGGCTTCTTCTATTAGCTGTTTTGGAGACTCATCCATGCAAACTACAGGATAATCTTTATCATATGGCCTCTTATATACGTCAAGTACCCTTTCCATGTTTGATACAAATTCACTGCTTTGTTCAGGAGGGATAACCCATCCTTTTACTTTCCAAGGCTTAAGTTCGTTTTTTTTAGAACGCTTCTCACAGTTACATGCGAGATGCTCTCAACATAGTTTAATTCTACCATCTTGTCAGCAAGCAATCGCAACGACCATTTGGCATACCCTTTCGGTGGCTTGCTGCAACATAGAGTTATTAATTTTGCTTCCACCTCCCCATCAGTCTTTGATTCATAAGTGCGGGAGGTGGGACATCTCTCTAGGCATTCCTCAAGTCCATATTCAATGAATTTCTTTTTTACCCTGTCTATCGTTCTCATTCCAACCTTGAGTACCTTGCTTATCTGTTCATTACTAACTTTCTGGGAGTAATTGCCCTCGTCGCAGTTTAAAAGTATATAAGCAGTCCTGAATGTTTGTGAAGTATGCGAACCTTTATTAATAATATCCATCAGCTCTTCTACTTCGTTTTTGGTTAGGTTAATTCTGTAACGTATCATTTGTATACTTTTTTACAAATATACAAATAATATTTAAATATACGTCATATTATATTTAACTTAACACTAGA
>JAKQKB010000231.1 GCA_029560875.1 Bacteroidota bacterium
GGTTTTAATTTTTTCCCGCCCGCCTTGCGCCCTGCGGGCGCATTTAGGATAAAGAAACCAACCCCATCGCACATTGCAGAACTTTTGCAAGCACGCACAAGCCCTCGCAAAACTCTATGCTTGCAAAAGAACTGCAACCGACCGCAGGGAGCTCACGAACACCAACTAATATTTAAAGCGTTCGTAATTTTTCCCACGCACACTTACCTTTTTAAAACTTTCTGTGTACTTTTAACAAGTGTAAATAATATTTGGAACAATGAACTTGAACATTCTTAAACCCCGTAAAGCTTTAAACAAGGCATTCCTTAAAGTTAAACCCAACCGTACCGAAATTGAAAGTTTCAAGCAGAACCTTATCAAGCTTATCGACCATATCAACGAAGCCGAAACGGAGGAGTTTCACAAGAATATTGTTTCCACTTTTCTGAAAGACACCTACTACAAGGAAAACCATTTTATCAACACTAAAGGACGCAACGACCTTGTAATCCACAACGGCAAGGATGCAAAAAGCACAGTTGGAGTAATCATTGAGGCAAAAAAGCCAACCAACAAGGCCGAAATGCTGAAAACCGACAATATCAACACAAAGGCTTTTCAGGAATTAGTGCTTTACTACCTTCGGGAAAGAATCACAGGCAAGAACCTCGATGTTAAGTACCTTATTGCCACAAATATCTACGAGTGGTTTATATTCGACGCCCAGCTTTTCGATAAACTCTTTACCCACAACAAAGCATTCGTGAACCAGTTTAACGATTTCGAGGAAAACCGTTTATCAATCCACAAAACCGAATCGTTCTACAAGGAAATTGCAGAACCCTTCATCAACGAAATTAAAACCGAGATAACATTTACCCACTTCGATATTCGTGAATTCAACAGCATTATTCGTAATGCCGATAAGCACGACGACAGCAAACTTATTACGCTCTACAAGCTACTTTCGCCCGAGCATTTGCTCAAACTCCCATTTGTGAACGATAGCAACAGCCTCGACAAGCGTTTTTACAGTGAGTTGCTACACATCATCGGGTTAACCGAAACCAAGGAGGGAAGCAAGAAGCTGATTGAGCGAAAGAAGGAGGGCGAACGCAACACGGGTTCACTCATCGAGAATGCCATTATCCAGCTCGACAGCCTCGATAAACTATCACGCCTCGAAAAACCCTACAGTTTTGGCGAAACCAACAAGGAACGCCTTTTTAACGTTGCGTTGGAGTTAGCCATTACTTGGGTAAACCGAATCCTATTCCTAAAGTTGCTCGAAGCTCAGCTAATTTCTTACCATAAGGGCGATAAATCCTACTCCTTTCTGAACATCGAAAAGGTAAAAAACTACGATGACCTTAACAATCTTTTCTTTCAGGTTTTAGCCCGTATTCCAAGCGAAAGAAACAGCGAGGTTAAAACCGTTTTTGCCAAAGTGCCCTACCTTAACAGCTCGCTTTTCGAGCCAACGCCTGTGGAGCATAGCTGCCTTTTCATTAGCCAGCTTAGCGATAAAAAGCTACCCATTCTTAGCACAACCGTTTTAAAGGATTCAATGGGTAAAAAGCGCACAGGCGAGATTGATTCGCTGGAGTATTTCTTTGAGTTCCTCGACGCCTACGATTTTACCAGCGAGGGTAAGGAGGAAATACAGGAGGATAACAAAACACTTATCAACGCATCGGTTCTAGGGTTGATTTTTGAGAAGATTAACGGCTACAAGGACGGCTCATTCTTCACCCCCAGCTTCATTACCATGTACATGTGTCGTGAAACTATTCGCCGTGCCGTGGTTCAGAAGTTCAACGAGGTTAAGGGCTGGGAGTGTAAAACCATCGATGACCTTTACAACAAAATTGACGACAACGCCGAGGCGAACCGAATAATAAACAGCATTAAAATTTGCGACCCCGCAGTGGGTTCTGGTCACTTCCTTGTTTCGGCTTTGAACGAGATAATTGCAGTTAAAAGCGAGCTCCGTGTACTACTCGACCGCAACGGCAAACGGCTAAAGGAGTACCACGTGGAGGTGGAGAACGACGAGCTGATGATTACCGACGAGGACGGCGAGTTCTTAGAGTACAACCCACGCAACCCCGAGAGCCAAAGGGTGCAGGAAACCCTTTTCCACGAAAAGCAGACCATTATTGAAAGCTGCCTTTTTGGTGTGGACATAAACCCCAACTCGGTTAAGATTTGCCGTTTGCGCCTTTGGATTGAGCTGCTTAAAAACGCATACTACAAGGAATCGGGCGAGCTGGAAACGCTCCCCAATATTGATATTAACATTAAGTGCGGTAACTCGCTCATTAGCCGTTACGCCCTCGATGCCGATATTAAAGCCGCCCTTAAGCGCAGCAAGTGGAGCATAGATAGCTACCGCATTGCCGTGATGTCCTACCGCAATGCGCAAACCAAGGACGAGAAAAGGGCAATGGAACGCCTGATTGACCAAATTAAGAGTGATTTCGTAGGCGAAATTGCCGCAAACGATAAACGACTGATTAAACTTAGCAAGGCAAAAGGCGAATTGCTCACACTTACCACCCAAACAACGCTTTTCGACCGCACAAAGGCCGAAAAGGCAGCGTGGGAAAAACAGGTAAAAGCCCTTACCGAAACAGTAAAGAACCTGGAAACCGAGCTGGAGGAAATCCGCAACAGCAAGATTTACGAGAATGCCTTTGAGTGGCGTTTCGAGTTCCCCGAAGTATTAAATAACGAGGGCGATTTTGTGGGGTTTGATGTGGTGATTGGAAATCCGCCATGGGGAGCTTCATTATCGAAAGAACAAAAAGACTTTTTGAAAATAAGGTTTGATAAAATTGATAGTTCAACTCCAAACACCTATGCCTATTTTATAGGTCTCTCTTTTAAAATTAGTCATTCTTTTATTACTCAAATTTTACCTGACAGTATTCTTGTTAAAGATTTTGAAAAAACTAGATGTTTGTGCATGAATGGCTTGTATAATTTATCTTGGTATCAAAACACTGCAATCCCAGATACTTTTAGACCATTTATAGATGTAGAACATGATGTTTGTATATTGTTTATTGATAAAATAAATTCGTCAGAAAAATCAAAAATCTATACAAGATTTTATAACAACTCTGAGTTAATAGAAAATGAGAGAATTTCACATAAGACAAACTTCATTCTAAAGGAATATGACAGCACATATAATATTCTGTTAACTACTGAAGACATATGTATTCTAAACAAACTTAGAGGATTTCAAACATTAGATAACTTTCTCCAATGTCATGAAGGAATTCATTCAGGCAATATAAGAGAAAAACTTTTTTTAAGAACAAAAACTACTGGTGATGAAAAATCAATGTTTCTGGGAGCAAAAAATGGAGACAGAATAGAAAATTACATATCTTTTGTTTCTGGTTGGTATGTTGATTACAGAGAAAGTATTATTGACAAAGCCAAGGGAGAATACGCATCTTTAAGAGATGTAAATATTTTTAATAAACCAAAAATATATTTAACAAGAACTGGGAATCCATTTAAAGCATTTATTGATGAATACAATTATGCATCTAATAACTTCTTTTCCATTCAATTCAAAAACTACAAATTGAATAGTATAGATAATCTTTTGCCTATACTTGGTTTACTTAATTCAAAATTTGCAAACTACTATATTAGAAGAATCATTGCACCATCGCTAGGCAATACCTTTGTCGAAACAAAAATTATTCACCTTCTCAAATTACCTTTTAGCCCTATGCTGTTTGAGTCTATTGAATTAAAAAAAATTATGTCTGATTTAATTGCTATTAAAACGAATAACCGAGATTCAGATATCACGCATTTAGTATTTAAAATCGACCAACTCGTTTACCAACTTTATGACCTAACCGAAGACGAAATAAAGATTATAGAGAGTTGCTAGCTGCTAATAAAAAAACTAATTTTGCCGCATGTACTACCGCCGCAAAATATTACTAGGATTGCTCGAAGCCTTTGACAATAGGCTCGAAAAGATACAGCTTCAGAAACTGCTAATGCTTGTTACAAAGCAACAGCAAAAGCCTGACTTCCATTTTGTTCCCTACAAGTATGGCTGTTATTCCTTTCAGGCCAACTCTGACCTTGGCACAATGGCAAAGTACAATCAGGTTATACTACAGGGTAACGAGTGGGTTAAAATTGATAATGAAAAATACTTATTAAGCCTAAAAGAGCGAGATAGGCAAGCAATTAAGTTAATCAAGCAGCTATACGGTGCAAAAACATCCAATGAGCTAATTAGGATAACCTACATAAAATACCCATACTTGGCCATTAATAGCACTGTAGCAAAGGATAAATTAAGTTCCGATGAATTCGACAAAGTTTTACAAGCAAAGCCAAAATCCGACAAAACAATTCTATTCACTATCGGTTACGAGGGCTTAAGCCTTGAAGAGTACCTGAACAAATTAATACTAAGCGACATTAAAGTGCTTTGCGATGTTCGGCGTAATCCGCTAAGCATGAAATTTGGCTTTAGCAAATCGCAGTTACAAAAAGCCTGTCAAGGAGTAGGAATTGAATATGTCCACATTCCAGAGTTAGGCATTGAGTCCGATAAACGCCAAGTACTGAATACCCAATCCGATTACGATAAGCTCTTTTCGTTGTACCGTTCCGAAATGTTAACGCAAACGTTGGATTATCAATTAAAACTGATAACTTTACTTAAAGAGAAGAAACGTATTGCGCTAACCTGCTTTGAGGCCAACATAAATCAGTGCCACCGTAAACACTTAGCCGATGCAATAGTAAATCTTTCAGACTTTAATTACGAACTGAAGCATATTTAAAATGGCTAAAACAAAAGTACTTATTGCTGTTAAAACCTACCCTACGCTAGCTTCCAAATATGATGAATTAGTATGTACAGCAGGGTTTCGTGAAGACGGAACTTGGGTGCGAATTTATCCTATCCCTTTTCGCAAACTCGATTATGATAAGCAATACAAAAAATATGATTGGGTTGAAATAGATTTAGTCCGTAACAAATCTGATTTCAGACCCGAAAGTTTTCGCCCTTACTCCATTGACGAATCAATTAGTATTGTTGGTCATTTAAATACAGATAATAACTGGTTACTTCGCAAAAAGATTGTATTAAAAAATGTTTATACGAATCTCGACATACTAATTGCAGATGCAAAAGATAAAAACAAGTATACTTCCTTAGCAGTTTTCAAGCCTACATCAATACATGATTTTATTTTTGAACCCATTGAAAGGGAGTGGGACAAATCAAAACTTGACAAATTAAAAGCAAAAGCGCTTCAGCTTAATCTATTTAAAAATGCTGAGAACCCTTTTGAGGTGGTAAAAAAGTTACCATATAAATTTTCCTTCGTTTTTTCAGATGATTCAGGAAAAAGAAGTACTTTGATGATTGAAGATTGGGAAACTGGTCAACTTTATTGGAATTGCCTAAAAAAACACGAGGGTAATGAGCAAAAAGCATGCGCCGATGTTAGACAAAAGTATTTTGATGATTTCTCTAAAACCAAAGATTTATATTTCTATTTAGGAACAACCAGAGAATTCCATTTAATAGCCCCAAACCCATTTATAATAATTGGCACTTTTCATCCAAAAAAGGATGCTCAATTGAGTTTGTTTAACATTTAAGGCTTCATCAATGCAACATTTTTGATGGAGAGGGAAGGTTAAGGTGATAGCTCTACCAGTATCTGGGCAGGAAAAAGTTACTTTTTTCCCCTTTTGTCTTGAAAAAGTATTTATTTTACCTCCCTTCTATCCATAAAATGCTGCCTTAAATTAATAGAACTTAGTCATTAACATTTCTAAAAATGAAAAAATTTCTTGCCTTCCTAATCATTTTGCTGTGCTTGGTGCAGCAATATTCTGTTGGGGTTAACACGCCTGTAAGTTGTTTCCCTCCTGTTAGTGTGGCCGGGAGTGATTTTTACACCTACTTTGCCGACCGAACCATGCGGATTGACTACCGCCATTCAGGCGATGACAAAACCGAAAGTTTCGAAATGGCCAAAATTGCTTCTGAAGGTAGCTGGGCAGGCAGAACCAACCATCTTAACGAC
>JAKQKB010000010.1 GCA_029560875.1 Bacteroidota bacterium
GGCTATGTCACGGTTATTGCTGTCGCTACGCTCGGCAATAACCGCGCCATTTACGCCTCGCAGGTTAAGCGTATGTTACGCCCATGACCGGCGTATATAACTGTGTTCCGAACAATAATCGGGGCAAGAGAAGACGAAGACGAAGACCAAATCTGTATTTTAGGAATAATCGTGGCATTAATAACGCCGCTATCGCGGCGACGGCCAGGGCTTAACAAGTTGATCAACCTGAGTCAGCAGGTTTGTCACAGTTTGTGCTTTGCGCCCGTGAGGGGCGCCGCACAAACTGCGCCAACTCCTGCTTCCCAGGTTATCAACGTGTTAGGTGGACTTTGGTATAGTAAAGGAATAGAATTATGGCCAAGGTATTTCAAGACATTGTTAATTATATAGAAAAAAATCTGACAACTGATATTGAGTACAAAAAACTTTCTGAAATTGCAAATTGTTCAGAGTATACATTGTTAAAAGTATTTCCAATAGTATGCAATATTACGATTGCGGACTATATTCGGCGTCGTAGACTTACCGAAGCAGCAAAAAAGCTTTTGAACAGTAATAATACTATTCTTGATATAGCTGTTGAGTATAAATATAACTCTCCTGATTCATTTACACGTGCTTTTAAGGCTTTTCATGGAATTTTACCTAGTCAAGTGAAAATATATAAATCTAAACTATTAATGTATCTTCCCATGCAAATTGAGGTAAAGCATTCTAGCCATAAATCATTGCAAATGAGAATAGTAAAAAAAGATGAGTTTTATTTATTTGGGGTTTCGAGACATTACTCTTCAGTTGATGAAGGTTTAAGGGAAATAGGTAATTTCTGGAAACAAATGGATTCTTCAATAATTGAATTAATAAAAATAGATAATCAAGAATTTGGAGGGCTTATTGGATTTGTTGCAAAAAGTATCAATGGAAATGGAATAGACTATACCATTTGTGCTAGTTGTAATAAAAACAAGTATCGAATCAAAGGCTTTAAATTAATAACTAGGGCTTCCTGAACAACATCTAAGAATTTACAAGACAAGGAAATAGTTGGTATAATGGATCGCAAGAGTGCACGGAAGTTGAGGAAATATGCCAAAAAGGCGTGCACTTCGGAGTGTGACGTGTATAGAGTACCAACGG
>JAKQKB010000038.1 GCA_029560875.1 Bacteroidota bacterium
TGGACTGGTAACGATATGCGACAAAAGGCCGAATCATTGCCTTGCGTGCTTAAAAATGAACTTGAGGATTTGCGCGAACCGGGTATGGACTGGCAAACCAATAGCGATGCGGTTGAGATTGCCAAGTATGAGGACTTTTACCCCGATAACTATTTGGGACATTACGGCGATATTGCGCCAACTGATTTTGAAGAGCTTCCGTTCAATCCGCGTGCAAAGGTTATCAATTTAAACAACAGCTATAAGAATTACGAAAAGGCCGACCAGTCAATAGGAACAAATCAATCTTTCAACACTGAGTTGCAATTGCTATTCCCAAACAATCAGGTAGAGAACGACATAAAGATTCAAATCAACTGCACACGCGACACACTAAGAATTGAGAACACGCGCCGCAAGATTATATTGCAAACGACCGCGCAGGAAACTGATAATGAAATATTCAAAGCTCCATTCGTGCCGATCGCGCCCGGAACCAAAGGCGGGTTTACAGCAGGACTGCAACATAATGTTTTGCCTGATGGTCGAGTTCAAATACTCAACCGCGCGGCGAGTGATGATAGTATTGGTAACTTTGACTGGACTTTATTAGGCTTCGGGTTGGGCAGTCCGTTCACGTTCACCATTTTCGGGGTTGACTACACCTACACCGTTACCGCGCCTTTGGATAGGAATATTCTAACATTAACACCTGTATCGTTACCTGTATCGGTATTTATAGGATTCACAATGACTAAAGTTGAATATCCGTTTACTAATGTATTATATGCTATTCAAACTAAAGAGGGATTCGACCAAGTATTGAATTTGAACAACCAAGGCGAGGGCGCGAATTTGTTCTACACTCAAAAACGAAACCTATTACGCCTCGGTTCGTTGATTCATACTATTTGCCTGGATTCACTCAAATATCCAACATGCCAAATACAGGTAAAAGGGTTCAAGAACAACGGAAAACTGGTAACGCAATACAACGGCGGGGCTGTAATTACTGAGGACGCGCCGATTTTAATGACTGATTTGCCTGCCCCGCGTATCGATACGGGAATGATTAAGACGCGTTTCGGAATAACAATGGCCGAGGCAAAAAGTTTGATAAACCGCGCTACAATGCGAAACCCTGACGGTACAATTGGCGGATATATCACTACGCCTGATAAGTCAGGCCGCGCGGTGCCAATCTACATGAAAGATATGTTATCGATTTGGGCGCAGGGCTTTATGGAAATTGCGCAAGGTGAGGTTAAGTTTGAGCAGCAACCAACAACAGTTTCGAAAGTTGGCTCCGACATTTTCATCCAACAATCAGGATTCCCGACAGTACCCGTAGCAGACGCAAACAACGGTTGGTTTGAAGTGCTTAACGGTTATTTCATTGCGTACAGCGCGGAGAGCAGGCAACTCATAACACCTGTACCGTATCGCTCTGTTAGCGTTGACGGGGTTATGTATGTGGATTTGGTGGAGTTTTTGGATGCTGTTGGGGTGTTTTATAGTTAGCCCATCGCAATAAATATTGTTTCTAAATAACTTTTGTTGTAGGTTTACCCCGTTGAATCGCAAGCAACAGGAAAAATTAAGTTTGATTGCACTATGGTAGGTCAGTCAGATTTCCGGAAAGCCCCTAGTCTTGCGATACGGGGCTTTTTTAATTTAAAAATATTGGGATTATGACCTACTACACCGCACACAAGAACAAACGACCTAAAACAATTGTAATACCGCGCAGATCTAAAGGTTTTATCGGCTTTGACACAGGGCTTGGCTACGATGTAATTCTAGTCGTGAGAGATAAAAAAGGCAGACGAAAAATATTAGCTAATCAAATTTACTAACCATGACCACAACCCAAGCAATTAAATTATTAAAGAACGGTGAGGCCTACACCCACGCACAAATCGAAGAAAAGATAGGGAAGTTTAATTATAAAGGAGAGTAGGATGGAATGGATTAAAGTAGAAGATAGATTGCCTGAGATGGGCGTGAACGTTTTAGCAATGGAGAAAAACCATACCGAAATTGGAGTTTATGCCTTGTGCGAAATGCGAGACGATAATAACGAATTATGTACGCCTTGGTGTAATTGTTACGGAGATGTAAATGGAGACGCTGAATTTGATGATGAGTATGTAGTTACCCATTGGATGCCGTTACCCGAACCGCCTAAATAATCGCCCCGCAAAAAATACCACAATTTTAAACCCTAACATTCAATAGTTAGGGTTTTTTTTGTTTACTTTGCAAACGATGGTAACAAAGCGCATAATAGACAACGCCTTCTTATACTTGAAGCCCGTGCTTGAGGAGGTCTTTGCAACGCTACACGAACCGCAAATAGCCACCATACACCACTACGACTTCATCTGCCTATCACCCTACGAACGATACCGCCAACAATCAAACAGCAGCGTTAACATTCAACTCGGGCAGGATTACGTTGTTCAATTGGTGACGTTATGCGGAACGGTGCTTGTTGATGTTACTGATCGCGTTTTCATCGAGGAGTTCCAACACCGCACGACGGGGCTAACGAATGTCTACTTTGAAATGATAAACCTACCCGCGCAATCTCAGCCGGTATGTTTGAAATTCACCGCGCCCATTCTATCAGCCAAGACTGCGTTT
>JAKQKB010000042.1 GCA_029560875.1 Bacteroidota bacterium
AATTCTAGGTTGGTTAAATACAAAACGGTTATACCAGATTGACCTTTTCCGAAAGTATCCAGCCGAGGTTCAGTTCGATACTCTTACGGCACTTCTTAGCAAAGCTAAGGATACGGAGTATGGACGAAAGTATAATTTTGAAACAATCCGCTCTGTTGAGGATTTTCAGCGGAGGCTTCCTATATTAGATTACGAGGGTTTTAAACCTTATATTGATAGATTACGGCAGGGCGAGCAAAGTTTGCTTTGGCCTAGTGAGATAAAGTGGTTTGCAAAATCATCGGGAACTACCCAGAACAAAAGCAAATTTATTCCGGTTAGCTTTGAAGCCTTGGAAGATTGTCACTTTAGAGGGGGACGCGATATTATTGCAATCTATACCGACTTACATCCAAACAACAACTTGCTATCAGGAAAAGGTTTTACTCTTGGCGGAAGTCATCAAATCGATAATTTCTCCATGAATTCATACTATGGCGATTTATCTGCAATACTTATTGAGAATCAACCTTGGTGGGCCGATTTTATTAGAACTCCAAGTTCAAAAGTTGCCCTTATCCCCGATTGGGAAGAAAAACTCGATATGATTACCCGCGAAACTTTAACCGAGAATGTAACAAGTATAGCAGGTGTTCCATCGTGGAATTTAGTTATGATTAAACATTTGCTAAATCATACGGGTAAATCAAACTTACTGGAGATTTGGCCTAACCTTGAGCTCTTTATGCACGGTGGCGTAAGTTTTACTCCTTACCGTGAACAGTTTAAACAGGTTATTCCTTCGCCCTCTATGAACTACATGGAGGCCTACAATGCCAGCGAAGGATTCTTTGCCCTGCAGGACAACCCCAGCACCGATGATATGTTGCTGATGCTCGACTACGGTATTTTTTACGAGTTCATACCTACCGAGGATGTTGGATTGGATAATCCAAGAGTATTGACCGTTGCCGATGTTGAAATTGGTAAAAATTATGCTCTGGTTATTAGTACCAACTCAGGATTGTGGAGATACTTGATTGGCGATACCGTTACCTTTACTTCCAAAGCTCCCCATAAAATCAAAATTACAGGCAGAACTCGTCATTTTATCAATGTTTTTGGCGAAGAGGTTATTGTCGACAATGCTGAAAAAGCACTTAAAATTGCTTGTGAGAAAACTGGTGCCCAGATTCGTGAATACACCGCTGCGCCTGTTTTTATGAGCCGTAACGAAACAGGCACGCACGAGTGGATTATTGAATTTGATGTTGAGCCCAACAACCTTGATTTGTTCACTCAAGAGCTCGATTCTGCTTTATGCTCAATTAATTCCGATTATGAGGCAAAACGGTATAAAGGTGTAACCCTTAAAATGCCTATTGTGCGTAGTGTAGCCAAGCAAACCTATTTTGAGTGGATGCGACAGCGTGGAAAACTCGGAGGACAAAACAAGGTACCTCGCTTATCGAATTCGAGGGAGTACGTTGAACAGTTAATTGAGATTGATGCGCAGTTGAGGAAAAAGGATATTTAGCAAAATAATCTTGATTTGCACAACGCTCTTACCCTTCAAGGCACCATCCTATTTGTCTATTCATCAACAAAAACCAATTGTTAATAAAAACTGCCATTAGCAATCGGACAGATTTAAAAACTATTCGTACTTTTAAAAAGTAACTTTTAGGATTTCTTAAATCTGTATAACTCAAATTAATTACTATGCATATTGCAGTAGCAGGGAATATTGGCTCAGGGAAAACAACCCTCACGGGTTTATTGGCTAAACACTATAAATGGAAGCCCCATTACGAGGATGTTGATGACAATCCGTACCTAAACGATTTTTACGAGGATATGCAACGATGGAGCTTCAATCTCCAAATATACTTCCTTAATAGTAGGTTTAGCCAAATTGTTGATATACACCGCAAAGGTGAGGATGTAATCCAGGATAGGACCATTTACGAGGATGCCAATATTTTTGCTCCAAACCTGCATCAAATGGGACTTATGTCAACTCGTGATTTTAATAACTATTTGGCTCTATTCAACCTTATGACCTCGTTAATTAATCCACCCGATTTACTTATTTATCTTAGGGCAACAGTTCCAACATTGGTGCGTCAAATTCAGAAGCGTGGCAGGGATTACGAGAAGAACATCCGTTTAGACTACCTACAGCGC
>JAKQKB010000045.1 GCA_029560875.1 Bacteroidota bacterium
TTTACGCAACTCGGGCGGAAATCTATATTATCAACATTTGTTCGCTATTGTTCAGTGGTTATCGGCCTGACATTATTCTCATCCGCCAGCAGATTTTTGCTACGCTCTTTGTCTGCTGGCTGGTTTGGTAGTTCAATTTAAAATTCCGTTCTTTAAGTAGCATTTTCACCAGGCGGACAGAACATGAAATTCCCAAGCCGCGTAAATGCCCAGCGTTAGCATTAACCCTGCCGCGGCGCAAAGCCAATCATCTCGTTTAGTTTATTATTATTGAAAGCGGTGGTAACAATTTCTCAACAACAGAACATAGCCGGGCAGCGATTTGTTACAATCCAAACTTTGCTTAGGTGCGTTAATAGGAGAGTGCCTGTATTAAGGGTTACTGCTAACAAACGGTTTGGCAAAAGTGCGGCTTAAATTAAGTTAGTTCAGCAGCAGATCTTTACTGTACTTCAGTTTTCGGCCTGACATTTTCTAACCCGCCAGCAGATTTTTGCTACGCTCTTTAGTCTGCTGGCTTGTTTGGTCGTTCCATTGAAATTTCCGTTCTTTAATATGTGCATCGGCCGGGCGGACACAGCAACAAATTCCCAAACCTCGCCAATGCTCGACGTTAGCATCAACCCTGCCGCGGCGCAAAGCCAATCATTTCGTTTAGGTTTTTTGCGTGATAACAGTTGTTGTTATTTCTCAACTCCAGAACAGAGCCGGGCACAGACTTGTAACAGTAAAAACTTTGTTTTGGTGCATTAGTAGGAGAGTGCTCATTTGAAGGGCCGCTGCTAACAGAGGCATTTACGCAACTCGGGCGGACAGTCATATGCTCTGCATATGATCGCAATTGTACATTGGTTATCGTCCTGACATTTTCTTAATCCGCCAGCAGATTTTTGCTACGCTCTTTGTCTGCTGGCTGGTTTGGTAGTTCCATTTAAAATTCCGTTCTTTAAGTAGCATTTTCACCAGGCGGACAGCACATGAAATTCCCAAGCCGCGTAAATGCCCAGCGTTAGCATTAACCCTGCCGCGGCGCAAAGCCAATCATCTCGTTTAGTTTATTATTATTGAAAGCAGTGATAACAATTTCTCATCAGCAGAACATAGCCGGGCATAAACTTGCTACATTTCAAATTTTGCTTAGGTGCATTAATAGGAGAGTGCATGTATTAAGGGTTACTGCTAACAAACGGTTTGGCAAAAGTGCGGCTTAAATCAAGTTAGTTCAGCAGCAGATCTTTACTGTACTTCATTTTTCGGCCTGACATTTTCTAACCCGCCAGCAGATTTTTGCTACGCTCTTAGTCTGCTGGCTTGTTTGGTCGTTACATCAAAATTTCGTTTCTTTAATCTGTTCATCGGCCGGGCGGACAGAACATGAAATTCCACACCTTCGCCAAGCCGTCGACGTTGTGCGCCACTTTAAAAAGATCTCGTAAAAATGAAACTTACTTCACTTAATAAGAAAAGAATCTTTTTAAAGTTTGTATCAATAATCTCCATATTAATATTATCAATATCCGTTTCAGCTCAATTTCGTGAACATAATATAACTGACACTTTTTATTACTTCAAGGAATTTGACTATTGTTTAAATAAAAATAGCTTCGATACTTCGTTTATTTATTTAAAAGCAGATTCAAAAAATACTGATATCGAAAAAATATCTAGTAAATATTATAACGGAGAATTCGAATATGCAACTTTTAGAATTGATAGAAGTAAAAAGACAATATTTGTGAAGCTATTTGATTTAAACAAAAAAGAACTAAACTTAGAATTTTATCATTTTGACGACCTTGTTACGAGTAAAAGTGACAAATATTATTTTAATGTTTCTGGTACAGAAAGAGTTTTGACTTGGAAAGTCATTACACCCATTCTTTATTAAAATGGGCTTTAATCAAGCGATCGCACAACAAACGGTTTGGCGCAAGTGTGGCGGACAGTCAAATGCTGTGCATTTGTGCTGTAATGTACTGTAGTTTTCGGCCTGACATTTTCTAACCCGCCAGCAGATTTTTGCTACGCTCTTAGTCTGCTGGCTGGTTTGGTGGTTACATCAAAATTTACGTTCTTTATCAAGTGCATCGGCCGGGCGGACAGTCATGAAATTCCACACCTTCGCCAAGCCGATGACGTTGGGCGCAAGCTGGAGGCGACAGCTAAATTGTTGAAAATAATTGTAACTTAGTTAGTAAATAATTAAAGATGAAAAGAGATAAAGCTATAGACACAGTAAAAGAACTTCCAAAAGAATTTGAATTGGAAGCTTTAATAGAAAAACTCGTTTTTGTTGAGAAGATTGAACAAGGCTTAGTGCAATTGAAAAAAGGAAAAACACAATCTCACGAAAAGGTAAAAGAAATAGCAAAGAAATGGTAAAAGTTATTTGGACAGAATATGCTATTGAGGATTTGCGATTAATTCATGAGTATATTTCAAAGGATTCGAAGCGATATGCCGATCGTTTCATAGAAAAACTCTTTGAAAGAGTTGATCAACTTGAATCATTTCCTAAATCAGGAAGAGTTGTCCCAGAATTCAACTCTGATTCAATTCGAGAGTTAATTGAAGGTAATTATAGAATTGTATATAAAATCTCCTCATCACAAGTTGCAATTATCAGGGTTCATCATGCCGCGAGGCAGTTGAAATAAATGCCGCCTGCGCCCAACAAAAGCATTGGCAAAATTCGGGCGGACAGTCAAATGCTGTGCATTTGTTCGCTACCAATCAGTGGTTTTCGGCCTGACATTTTCTCATCCGCCAGCAGATTTTGCTACGCTCATAGTCTGCTGGCTGGTTTGGTGGTTACATCAAAATTTACGTTCTTTAATAACTGCATCGGCCGGGCGGACATAGCAACAAATTCCCAAACCTCGCCAATGCTCGACGTTGTACGAATTGCTCAAAGAGCATTTTCCACTTAAAAATATATTTCCCATTTCGGGAACTTTTGTTATCTTTGTCAAAACATACTAG
>JAKQKB010000073.1 GCA_029560875.1 Bacteroidota bacterium
ACCTATTGGCGCATTAGCTACTACACTATCCCAATCTACACCAAAGCCTGCCTGCCATTCGTCGTATGGGCTTTTTGCACCACCGCCATCAATTTCCAAAACTTTTGGAACAAGCGTGTCTAACCCCTCTGTATTGCTTGCAGGCACACCTTTTGCAGTCAAATTAGAGGCTAAATCGTTTGTAAAACCTTGAGCGACTTCAAGCTCGTATAGTGTTTGTTCGTGTAGTATGCTCATATCTTTGGTTCTAATGTTATTCCGTAATTAATTCTTTTTATTAAGTCTAAATAGCTGTAAATGGGCGGGCAAACGGGTACAGGCGTAATATCACATCCGGAAAAGCCTTGCATCTCTTCAATCGTAACCGACAATGCAAAACCAGTCAAATTCACGTCAAACACATCGTACACTCGTTGGCTCCGACCAACAGAAACTAACTGCAAAACAGATGAACGCTGCAAAGTATTTAGCCACAACAAAGCCGATTGTTTACAAGCTTCAATCAGCTCCTCATTTTCGTCTGTATTAAAGTCAAACTCCGTCAAATTGGCAAAATAAAAAGCAACTTCAAACCGCTCGACTGTCTGTGCAGTCTGTATCTGAACACTTCCTGTGTCCAAAAGATAAAAGAATACGCAAGGGTAAGCCGCATATTCAAGGTCAGCGTTCAATTGTTCCGGCGTGCCGTAATGAACAGTCAATCCTGAACCGTCGAAGGTTGATTTTATTTTTTCAATTATATTCATTTTTTTGCAAATTTTCTCTCTTGAATTTTAGCCAAATTTCGTTGAAATTGTTGATTTATAAAATCATCCTTTTTCCGCATTAAAAAATCCATCAAAATACACTCTTCAGCTTCACGGCTACTTTTATACCCAAATGTTTTCATCGCATAAACTAAAAAACCCTCCGTTAATTCTACTTTTGGTAAAATGGTTTGTGCCTGTGCCTCCTCGATGGTTGGCTTTAGAGACAAATTGTTTAAAGCGGTCGTAAATTCGTCCACAAAATCACTAAATGCCGCAATTAGATAATATTCAAAGACCGTAGCCTTTTGCATTTTAAACTCTTTTCCAAACAAACCATCGAAATTTCCGTTGATAGCATTAAGAAAAGAACCAAGCGAAATATACCAAAAGCCATTCGGCAAAAAGTATTTTGTCGCTTGTTCTTTTAACGCCTTTTCGCTATCATTTTCGATTAAATCAATAAATGGCAAAAAGTGTACAAGCTTACTTTTGTGCGTTATTTTCATAAAGATATTTGCCAAATCCAGCGGCTATCACTCTTTTCGCTAATCCGTTGTTTATAGTGCTATTATTCACTAATTCGCCGTTGATAATTAAACCAACAGACCCGTGAGGCTCTACAACAGACCATTTGCAGCCCGTTTTGGGTGCTTGTTTTTTCTTGATTTCGTTCATAATAATTATAATTTGGTCTTTGTAACAATTCTGACACCTCGTATTTCGAGGCTCAAACGATAAATGAAACTCTTTGCAAAGCTCACGTATAAACGATTTATCTTCATCGTTTAAGCTGCTTGCTTCAAATAGCTTTTTGAGTTTGTCAAATCGTTCCATATCGTTTTAATATTAAAACGGTAGGCACACCAAAGCACCTACCGTTTTTTTTTAGAATGAACCTGCCAACATATCTTCAAATGCTGCCAAAGTAGTAGCATAAGAAGTGTCAAAAAGAACCACTTCAAAGAAGTGTTCGGAGCAACTCATCACTACGTTAGTAGCACCATCGTTTGCCGTTTCGTCTTGCGTCACACCATCGGCGTTTACTTTCAAAGCATCTTGATAACCAATTACTTCAAAAGAGCCATTGCCGACACGGTCTTTCTTTTCAAGAACAGCAACAAAACCGAGAGGACTATTTTCTAACGCCTCAACAATATCGCGTGAAATATCAGAACCTCTTTGCGGGATTCTAAACGCAAACGTTTTGGTGTGTTTGATAGAGCCACTTTCGCCATTGCTCGCTTTTGTTGTTCCTGCGAATGGGTCGGTAAATACGTTATCAATAGCGATAAATTTTTGACCCATAACAATAGCTGTGATTGTGCGTGGGTTCGAAGCACTTACCGAAAAGATAGGAGCATTACCTAATGGAACCAAAACACCACGACCAGTGTATCCACCCACAATAGGGCTGGTGCAGTTTTTGACGATGTTCGCCGCAACTGCTGATGTACAAGGAGTGTATGCCATAATTATAAATTTATTAAAGATTTATTAAAGATTGTTTGTAAATTCCGCAAATGTCATCTATCGCCACATCACCTTCAATGGGCGAAATTTCAGCTAACGCATAGATAAAAGAGGCTGCTATTCTGTAATCAGAATTTGACACCTCCACTTTTTGCCCATACGATTGCGTCTTTTCCACACCACCCGTGCGAGTTACAAAATCCCGACGTTGAAGCATGAAGATAAATGACAAATGAACAATGGCAGCGGTTACTACATCGCTTTCCGTTTCAATACCAAATGGCTCAACGTAGCATCGAGTAACTTCCGCTACCGCTCTGTCGATTTCCGTCGAGGAAGTATTTGCAGATAGTTTGTATCCGTTTGCTATGTAATCTTGTGCTGTCATTGTTCTTTTATTTGCATGTTAATAATTAAGCAGCTGTTACTGTAATAGGGAACGATACAGTCACGTTGCTTGCTACGTGTTTCAATATAACCGATGTGTCGGTAATATCTAAAGCACTACCGTTCGCAGGATCAGCTGTGATTGCAGTACCAAAGTCGGCAAATGCTACATCTTCGTAAGTTTCATCGCTGTACAACAGAGTAACTACCAAACCTGCCAATTCCAAAGTTTCAGCAGTGGTATAAGTTACTTTTGTTGGAGCCGATTTTACTAACATAGAAGTAACGATTTTAGTGCTTGGAGCTGGTGTCATCAACCCCTGAATGCGAGCAATAGAATCGTAACAAGTGTTCACAACATCAGAACCACGCAAAACGATTGCTTCGTTCAGATATTCGGCTTTAATACCTATTTGGTTATTAGCCCAATAAGCGTGCTCGGACGTTGACAATTGGAGACCGTCGTTGTAAAAGCGAATTTTACCTTCAACAGCTGCAAAGATTTTGTCATCGGTGTAGGTATTATCAGGAGTGAATGTGCGCAACTCAATGCCTTTGCTTGCGAACTCAACGGATACAGGATCACCGTTTAATGTGGTCATCAAATCCAACTCAACAGCTTTATTTGAGCTAACCCAAACATAAACTTTTTGAGAAGGTTTATTTTTACGACATTCGTTTGCCACGCCCATAACCACTTGCCATAAAGCAGGAGATGTAACGGTTTTAACACTACCAGCGTAAGCGTTAGCACCAGCAGCGATAACAGCTTGCACTTGACTGTTTGCTTTTTCGTTCACGTCGTCCATCAAGTCTTTTTCGTAGATGTCCTGCAAAACAGGAGCAGCCTCTTTGTATTGAACAGGCAATTTTACGATTTCGACTAATGTGTTTTGACCAGCAACAGCAGCAGCTGTTGAGTTAGATTTAACGGGCTTGTCTTGACCAACAGCAATGATAGCAGCTACGTTTGTTCCGCTTTCAACTTCGTTCCAAACAACAGAGGTCGCACCACCTGTAGGAATTTGACGGCAGGCTTCCAAAAATGAAGGCATTGGTCTATCTTCCAACGTTATTTCTTCGTCGTAATAAGGAACGTTAAAGTTAGCGTTGTTCGCATTGGCGAAACGTACTTTTGCAATCATTGTTTCGGCTTTCAAACCAGCCTCGACAGCTTTTTGCAAAGCGTTAGCAAATTTTTGACGACCATTTTCAAAGTTTTCGGCAGCAGGAGCAGCATCTTTGATTTCGGCAATCTTTTCGGTTAAAGACTTACGCAAGTCTTCAAGAGCCTTACGTTGTTCTTCTACCATTTTAACAATTTCAGAGTCATCTTGCTCGCCATCTAATGCGGTCAATAACTCTTCGAGGGCTGCAATTTCTCCCTCCAACGACTGGCGTGCTTCTTCGGCAGTCACATTTTGGTAAAGGCGTTTAGATTTAGCTTTTACCGAAGCATTTGCGAATTTCTTCAAAGTTTCTTTTTTCATTTTTTAAACTTTTTTTTGTTAATAACTTTTTTTACTACACTTTGAGGCTTCGGCGTTGGCTCTGGCTGAATAACCGTCACCACCTTTATCGCCTCAATATCTTTTTTCGGCATTTCGTTTAGTTCCGTATCTGTTATATATTTTTTCATAACCAGTTTAATATATTAGGTTTATTTTTCTCTTGTTCTTCTATCTCAATAACCGTGTTTTTGAAACGTGCCTCACGGTCTGCAGGAATGCTCACCAAATCAATTTTTGCAAGGAAGCCGCTTTTTACTTCGATACCATTTTCAGTGAATGAATAATCTTCGAACCACCCCTCCGTTGATAGACCTTGTAAAATACCAGCTTTAATTGCAGGAATTGTGTAGTCAAGATTAAATTTGATTGATTTTGGTATGCGTAATGTGGTTGTCATCTTTTCGCCGTTCGTTTGAATGCGTTCAAATACGGCAATCGGCAAGCCGTCATATTTATGCTCGATGCCACAAACCACATTAAGGGTATCACCGTAAAATTCTTTTAGGCATTGGTCAAATGAGCGAGGGAGCCAATTTTGGGCGTTCTCGTTGTACACATTAAAGGTAGCAGCATCGCATTCAATAGTGAAATTATCGCTATCCTCAGTGTATTTTAATTCTTTTCCTTTTTCTTTTAATAGGAAGTTTGCAAATAGTTTTTTCATTACACATCTGTTTTAATTGTTTGTTGTTCTATAGTATAATCGAGGTCTGTGCTCGGCACTAAATCGGGCAAATTTTTTACTAACTTGCGACCAGCTTCGAGCATTATCTCAGCAAGGGCTTTAACTGTTGTTTCGTAAAATTTCACTCGTGCCTCTGTTTGATTTTCATAAGTCATATTGCCTCCCGTGTTCAAAAGTATGTAAGGCACGCCAATAACTGCACACGCCAATTGTAATTTTTGTTGTAGCTTTTCAGCAAGTTGTAGTTGTGCAATGGGAAGTTCAATTTTTAAAAAACGCAAATCACTCTCCGAAGTTATCAGACCAAAAAAATCCTCGCCTCTGCTGTTTAGCTTTTTCTCTATCTTTTCCAAATCGCCTGGCAAAATAACACCAGTACCATTTGTGCCGCCACGAGAAACAATACCGAGCAACCCTAAATTTTTATTAATTTGACTATCACGGGCAATTATTTCGGTAATATCATTTACCAAAGCACGAAGTAATGTTTTTAACGATACACCAACGAGTTGCATCTCGTCGGTAAATATAGCGACGTGCGCATTACATTTCA
>JAKQKB010000083.1 GCA_029560875.1 Bacteroidota bacterium
CTCAATCGCATTGAGTTTTCTCGTTGTTAAGTCCATAATTGGATGTTTTAGCAAAGATACAAAAGTTAAACTGTAATTGCACTTCAGGCTCAGCCTTGGCGGTAACGGCCCGGCAATATGGGGAGGTTGTGTTACCCGACGCAAGCACCGGGCAGAGTCCAGGTACCCCGCGCCAGCGGGGCCAGAAAGCTGTCACGGTGCAAGGAGGGTACGGCGCAGTTTTTGCCATCCAGGTACAAGGCTTATTGGGTTCTGGCGCGATCGCGATACAAGTTTGATCAGAGCTGGTAAACTATCACGGTGCAGGATTTTTGTTGTTTGCACTGGTGCAGTGTCGCGAAACAAACTGTCTCGGAGCCAGAAATTTATCACGATGCAGAATTTTAATTGCGGGCAAATGTGCGTGTCCGGGTGCTGGAACTATTACAAAGCTGTCTTGAGTGCAGGAGTAAATGCAAAAACTGTGACGAACAACTTACCCATATTGTCCGTATTAGGTGGTCGTGGTATTTTAGTTGATTGTAATTTTCTTTCTTAAAGTTATATCCCCAAGCCAGATCAAGTTACCGTTTTGAGATAATTGGTCCTTTTGAACTTGATAGGCTAGTCCTGGGAATTCAAATAGAAGATTATATTGTCCAGGATTTAATGGTGTTTCTAAACTATAATTTATTGAAAAAGTTAAAGACTCCCCAGATTTCAACTGTGTTAACCAATCAGTCTTAAAACTATTCCAAGGTTCTGGTTTTTGAGATATAAAACTATTTTCAAAGACTAGATTACTGTTTAAGTCCCTTATATATAATCCATTTGTGAAATAATGAAAAAGATTGGGTCCAGTTTTATTGATGTCTAAGATTAAGAGGTCTGATTCATCCTTGTTCGTAATCGTAAAGTTGAACTTTAATGTGCTGTTATTTATCTCTACTGAATTGATTTTACCCAACAGTCCTGATTGTAGGAGGTTATGTGTTTTTAAAATTTCAATTATTCTTTCACTATTTCTTGGATCAGGTTTATTTCCCATCCAGATTTCAATTCGTAAGGCATAGTCACCATACATATTAGGAGGAGAAAGAATAATTGGCCCAGAAGGGATAAAACTTGAATAACCCGGGAGGAAAGATCCCGCATAAATAGTATCTCCATTATCTAAAAAAGCAAATGAGCCTTGGAGTATATCCTTGAACTCGGAATAAGTTTTATTAAAGTAAAGAATATGCGTTGATGAATCATACTTTTGAATATCATCAAATTTGAATTTTAGTCCAGAGCTAGTAACAAAGAAGACATCTGGATCGGGTTCTTTAAATTTCTCGCAACTGACAAATGTTACTAAAACTATCAACGAAAGAAGAATTTGTTTTTTCATAGAGATCAATCGTTAGTCAACTGGATGAATTGCACAATTTCCGTGCCATGCCACCTAACGGTTACGTATATGAAACGTTTGGCATTTCAAAGCACTATCCTGTCAAGTTACAAGTGTCTTTGATACGAGTTGAAACGCTCGATAACCCACTGACTGCCAAATGTTTTATATACGATGTTGTATGCCGTTTTTATTTT
>JAKQKB010000237.1 GCA_029560875.1 Bacteroidota bacterium
GACTCCATCAGAGGTAAATCTGAGTTGACCGACGAACAACATAATAAAACAACAGGACTAGATAAAGATTATGCCACACAGTGGAGTTATGGTCCTGCGGAAACATTCAACTTACTAATACCAAACTTAATGGGTGGTGCAAGTTCAATGAATTTGGGAGATAAGTCTGAGACCTACAAATTTTTACGCAAAAATGGGGTTCCCATGAATCAAACCCAAGCAATTGTAACCCAACTACCAACTTACTGGGGTCCTCAACCTTCCACTTCTGGTCCTGTTTACATTGGAGCTATTGTGATGTTTTTATTTGTTTTAGGCCTGTTTTTGATAAAATCTCCAATAAAATGGGCTCTTTTTGGAGTAACCATTTTAGCAATTTTCCTATCATGGGGAAATCACTTTAACTTTTTAACCGATTTGTTCCTCCACTACTTCCCTGCCTACAATAAATTCCGAACTGTTTCAATGATTTTGGTGATAGCAGAATTTACAATGCCGTTCCTTGGATTCCTTGCTCTTAAAGAAATATACGAGGATAAAGTTAGCAAGGACGATTTTATGAAGGCCTTTAAGTGGTCTACTGGAATTGTTGGGGGGTTATGTTTGCTGTTCTTACTTGTTGGCAAAGGGATGTTTAGTTTTGCAGGAACTATCGATGAGCAACTTGTTGCATCGGGATGGCCACAGGAGATTATAAATGCCATTAGGCAGGACAGGCAGAATATGCTTTGGAACGACTCGCTTCGCTCTCTTGTATTTGTATTGATAGGTGCCGCATTAGTATTTGCACTATTTAAGAAAAAACTAAAACCAGCATACTTCCTTGTTGCTTTAGGTTTGTTTATAACTGCCGATTTATGGGTTGTTAGCAAACGCTATATGGATAACAAAAATTTTGTTACCTCTCAAATGGTAACAGAGCCTTTCAATCCATCGGAAGCTGACAAGATGATACTTGCCGATAAGGACCCCAACTTTAGAGTTTTCAACCTTACAGTAAGTCCTTTTAACGATGCATCAACATCGTACTTCCATAAATCCATTGGGGGTTACCATGGTGCAAAATTACGTCGATACCAGGAGTTGATTGAGAAACATCTTGCAACAGGCAATATGGCTGTACTGAACATGCTCAATACAAAGTATTTTATTCAACCTAGCAAGAATGGACCTATGGCTATGCAAAACCCCGATGCTTTAGGCAATGTATGGTTTGTAGACTCTATTAAAATTGTTGCCAATGCCGATGAGGAAATTGCCGCATTAGCTGGTTTTAACCCTAAACGTTCTGCAATTGTTGATAAACGATTTGAGAACTCTGTTAAGAATTACCTTGCAAACAACGATTCAACTGGATTTATAAAACTCGATGTTTATAAACCAAATAAATTGGTTTACTCTAGTTCTAGCTCTACCGATAGAGTGGCTGTTTTCTCTGAAATTTACTACGATAAGGGCTGGAAAGTAACTATTGACGGGAAACCTGCAGACCATTTCCGTGCAAACTACGTTCTAAGAGCAATGATTGTACCGCAAGGCGACCATAAAATCGAGTTTGTTTTCGACCCAGAAATGTGGTACGTAGGCAAAAACATCGATTTAGCATCATCACTATTAATACTGCTTATATTTGTAGGATGGATAGGCTTAAGCTTATTTAAAAAGAATCAATAGTAATTGAGCAAGTTAGTATATGAAGAACCAAGAATCGAAAGTAAGTAGTCAACGGTTACGGAGTTCATACTTATCGTCAATAATAAGCATTTCACTTGTGTTATTTATGCTAGGGATGCTAGGGTTATTGATTATTAGTGCAAAAAAACTATCGGATTACGTTAAGGAGAACATTGGTTTTTCAATCTACTTGAACGATGGTGTAAGCGATGCCGAAGCAAACTATCTTCGTAAGAATCTGGATGCATCAAACTATGTTAAATACACACAGTATATTAGCAAGAACGATGCGGCAAAAATGATGGAAGAAGAACTTGGCGAGGATTTTATCGACTATATAGGCTATAATCCGCTATCGGCCTATATTGATATGAGGCTTAAGGCCGATTACGCCAACACCGATAGCATTGCAAAAATAGAGACTTGGCTTGGTCAATTTTCTCAAATAAAGGAAATAGACTACCAAAAACCATTAGTTAACCTTGTGAATGAGAATGTAAGCAGGGTTAGCTTTATAATTCTTCTATTCAACGCCCTGTTGATGTTTATTGCCCTAGTGCTTATCAATAATACTATTCGCTTATCGGTTTACTCCAAGCGCTTCATAATAAATACCATGAAGTTGGTTGGTGCAACTGGCGGATTTATTCGTAAACCATTCTTACTTCGC
>JAKQKB010000092.1 GCA_029560875.1 Bacteroidota bacterium
ACATAGTATTCCATTGAGTACCAATTTCAAACTATTCAAACATTTTAGTGCTTCGGCTGCAATGAATTATAACGAAACTTGGACTATAAAAACCATTCGCCGATTTTATGACAAAGATCAAAGTGAAGTTGTAGATCAAACTATTAACGGCTTTGATGCTTTTAGAACTTACAATTTCTCTAGTAGTTTGGGAACCACAATTTATGGAACATTCAATTTCAAACCCAATAATAAAATAAAATCCATACGACACGTGATGCGACCTTCACTTTCTTATGGATACACGCCCAGTTTCGAAAAATATTACGATACCTATGCCACCGATGCCAGTGGAACTATGACAAAAGATTATACTCGATTCGAAGGAGGTGTTTTTGGTGCGCCAGGAAACACTAATTCTAATATTCTTGGATTTGATTTGAGCAATACATTCGAAGCTAAAGTGACAGACTCTGATAGTACAAAAGTGGAACCCAAAAAAATAATGCTTCTTAATAATTTGAACTTTTCTACAAGTTATGACGTCAATGCCGATGGAAAAACTACACTTGCCTGGGCTCCAGTTAGAGTAAGTGGTGGAACTCAACTGTTTAAAGACAAGTTGAATATGAATTTTGGAGCTACTTTAGACCCTTATGCTATTGATAATGCTGGGACTAGAATTAATGTATATAACATCAATAATGGCGGAAGTTTATTTAGAATGACAAGTGCCAATATGACTTTAAATTATTCGATTTCCAGTAGAGATTCTGAAAAAGATAAAGAAGACAAAAATGAACAAGGTCAAAGAAATGGTGGTCGTGACGATGATTTGTTTGGACGAAGTACGATGGATCACGCCAGAGGAAGTAGCCAGTTTGACGACGAAGAAACCGATGAAGGTACAGATAAAATCGGGGAATTTTTTGCCTCAAAATTGCCTTGGGATATGACATTCGCCTATTCACTTACGTATAGCAATAACAACAGAGAAAGCCAAATTACAGGAAATTCTATAATGATTTCGGCCAATGGAGATTTAACTCCTAAATGGAAAGTTGGAGTTTCTACAGGATATGATTTTGTACAAAACGGGGTAACTTACACTCAACTTCGGTTTGAAAGAGATTTGTTGAGCTGGCGAATGGATTTCAACTGGCAACCCTTTGGCGATCAAGCCAACTGGAGTTTCTTTATTGGAATAAAATCGGGTATATTAAGTGATATAAAATACGACAAACGAAGTGCTAGCAACAGATAAAATACAAGGTACTAAGGATTAGAGGTGCGACGTTTGAATAACAAGGTTGAAATTACA
>JAKQKB010000093.1 GCA_029560875.1 Bacteroidota bacterium
ACATAGTATTCCATTGAGTACCAATTTCAAACTATTCAAACATTTTAGTGCTTCGGCTGCAATGAATTATAACGAAACTTGGACTATAAAAACCATTCGCCGATTTTATGACAAAGATCAAAGTGAAGTTGTAGATCAAACCATTAACGGCTTTGATGCTTTTAGAACTTACAATTTCTCCAGTAGTTTGGGAACCACAATTTATGGAACATTCAATTTCAAACCCGATAATAAAATAAAATCCATAAGACACGTGATGCGACCTTCACTTTCATATGGTTACACGCCGAGTTTCGAAAAATATTACGATACGTATGCAACAGATGCCAGTGGAACTATGACTGATAATTATACTCGTTTTAAAGGAGGAGTATTTGGCGAACCTTCAAATAATAATTCTAATATTCTTGGTTTTGACTTGAGTAATACTTTTGAAGCAAAAATCACCGACCCAGATAGTACCAAAGTGGAACCTAAAAAAATTATGTTGCTCAATAATTTAAATTTTAGTACCAGTTACAACCTTAATGCCGACGGAAAAACTACTCTTGCTTGGGCTCCGGTTCGAGTAAGCGGAGGAACAATGCTTTTCAAGGACAAACTCAATATGAACTTTGGAGCGACTTTAAGCCCTTATGCAATAGACAATTCTGGTAAAGAAATTAACGTTTATAACATCAATAATGGTGGAAGTTTGTTTAGAATGACAAGTGCCAATATGACTTTGAATTATTCGATTTCGAGTAGAGATTCTGAAAAAGACAAAGAAGACAAAAATGAACAAGGTCAGAGAAATGGTGGTCGCGATGATGATTTATTTGGACGAAGCACTATGGATCACACCAGAGGAAGCAGCCAGTTTGACGATGAAGAAACCGATGAAGACACTGATGTAATTGGCGAATTTTTTGCTTCAAAATTGCCTTGGGATATGACATTCGCTTATTCACTTACGTATAGCAATAACAACAGACAAAGCCAAATTTCAGGAAATTCAATAATGGTTTCGGCCAATGCCGATTTGACACCAAAGTGGAAAATTGGAGCCTCAACTGGATATGATTTTGTACTAAATGGAGTTACGTACACCCAACTTCGTTTTGAAAGAGATTTGTTGAGTTGGCGAATGGATTTCAACTGGCAACCTTTTGGCGATCAGGCCAACTGGAGTTTCTTTATTGGAATAAAATCGGGTATATTAAGTGATATAAAATACGACAAACGAAGTGCTAGCAACAGATAAAATACAAGGTACTAAGGATTAGAGGTGCGACGTTTGAATAACAAGGTTGAAATTACA
>JAKQKB010000096.1 GCA_029560875.1 Bacteroidota bacterium
TGAAAAAACCGCTACAGTTCCTAACAGGCCGGTATATTCCATTTGCTTGTCATGGTTTTTGCGCCTCTCCTATAGCATAAGGCAGTAAAAGGTAGATTTTTCTTCACCAGTAAGTTTGTGGATTGCAGCGCGATTGTTAACAACCTGAAAAGAAGTTTTCCGAATGCGCCACAATTGCAAAAACCACGCCAGCCCCTCCCAAGGGTCGGGGCATGCAAACGTAACATACCGCCGAAACGTTAGTAACAATAGCGGCCATGTAATAATCAAGGGGTTAAGTGCTCAAATCAATATGATTATTGGGGGGCCAACAGTTCCTCTCGCTTCGAAGAGACTCGCCTCCGCGCCGTAACTTAGCCTGTCAGGAACTCAAAGAACATTAACAACCAATCTAGCACGACTGGCTATTACCCCCCAACTCAGCTGCACTCCTCCGCTTCTAGGGATGTGTAGCGGCTTGGCGAGTAAATAAAAGAGCTCGTTTAACTGTATTCAAGTGAAATCCTATCTGTTCCATTCCAAGAATAATAAGCCGCTACAGTTCCTAACAGGCCGGTATATTCCATTTGCTTGTCATGGTTTTTGCTTCGCCCATTTAGCAGAAGGTAGATATAAGGTAGATTATTAATTACAAGTAAGCTTATAGTTGCGGCGGGATCGCCGAGTAATCAAAATGAAAATATAGTAATGCGCCGCGATGGCAAAAACCACGCCATCCCCTCCCAGGGGTCGGGGTGCGCAAACAGAATATACCGCCGAAACGTTAGCACACATTATTAAACACTAACAATTCTCTAATAATGAAAAAACTAATTTTAACAATTTCTGCAATTGTCCTTACTATTATCGCTTTTGGGCAAAATTCTAATAGTGAAAGATTAATTGAACTCGGGAAGGCATACGGAGATTTTATGTTCAGGAATGAACCAACAAAAGAAATTCTTGAAAGCCTTAGGGAAGATATTCATAGTGATCTTTTCATCGCTAGTGAATTCATAATCCAAACTATTTCGACAAAGAATTCAATACTCTCTAAACAATTCTTGACTCTACCAAATGATACCATTTTAAAGCAGATTTACATAATAAGGTATATTAATACTCCTCTTAGTAAAGATGGTGTAATTGATAATATTAAGCTTGTTGATAGCCTAAAGGCCGAAACAATTCCCCATTATGAATTGGTGGACAATTATTATGGTATGTTATTTTCTTCCGTTGCTAATAAGAATCGGCCATTCAATATGTCAAAAGTCAATTTTAGACCATCTGATTATTACCTCAAAGATGACACAGATAAAGGTATTTTTTTCCTTAGATGCATGAACTTTTGTGGAACCTCAATTTGGGGATATATGAATGTTGTAAAACCTGCTAACACTAAGGAAGCTTATAATTATATTAAAAAGTTTCCCAAATTTAATGGACTTCCATATTATCAATACAACGATTTCTATTTCAATGATTTTGAAATGGTCATAGTTAGAAGCAACGGTATTCAGAGCTATAAAAGCTATTTCATTGATAAATACTACGAGACTCTATTATCACATTTAATATGCTTTAACAAAGAAGGTGCATCGGAAAAGGAAAAATACGACTTACTCCTTGGATCCATTTTAAAGGATAGGAGTCTTTATAAATATACCAAGCATAAAGAAACCTTAGAGATGCTATTTAAAGAACAAGAGAGAAAATAACGTGTGCTAACAGGTCGGTATATGTCATTGGCTTTCCGCACCGCGAGAATCTTCTGGCTAAAGAGGACATTTAAGTGGTTGGCGGTGCGGCCTGCCCCGGCTCCCGCCGGGGACCCCCTCCTGGTGTCACGGTTTTTGCCAACGCGAGAATAAACTACTAACTGCATAACCCTGCTCCGCACCACGAGCGCAAAAACACGTGCCACCGCGACTCTGCGCCAACGCCACATACCGCCGAACGTTAGGGCCAATAGCGGCTCATGTAATTGAAGATGTAGCTATGTGCGTTTATCACATCTACATGGGGGCCAGCTGAACATCTCGCTGCAAAGTGACTCGCCAACGCGCCGCAACTTAGATTAATAGCAACAAACAGAATA
>JAKQKB010000119.1 GCA_029560875.1 Bacteroidota bacterium
TTGGTAAAATTATCTCATCACGGCACAACTTACTAACGAAGACAACTGAACTAACTTTATTGATAGGTTATGCCGAAAATTGATGCCACCATAATACAACCTTTAAGATGGTACGATAGTATCGCAAAGCAGAATTTCCGCAGGCCGTGGGTAAAAGGATTACGCAAATTTAATACAGTTATAACTCCGGCACACTCTATTATACCATTTCAAATTAGGAGATATCATAGCGTAATGCCTGTTACAACATTAGATATCTATGATGCTGAAACAGATGTATATATTGATAGCGTGTTATCATTACTTCCTGCGCCTGTCAATAATCACATTAAAATATATTCTTTAGGAGTAGTAGATAACATAGTATATTCGCAGGTTTCAGCATTTGTTAGTAATATGGTAGGTGGTTACTATTATCTGCATTTTTCAGACGGTGTAAATAATTTTTATTCAGAAGTATTCATGGTGTCATGCGACTTCGAGCCGCAGACATTGGAAGGATTTACACAAATTAGCAATGATTTTACACCGGTAGAATTACTAACTGTTAACAACACAGGAGAATTATTAGAAATTTATAACATACCATACTAAAACACATAAAAATGGCAAGACCTTATGAATTACCGGACACAGCACTACCAGTTAATGAGAACTTTCAAGTTATCGTTGACGATAGTACGTTGACAACGCCACAAAAAATAACAATTGCAGACCTTACAGCACCGGCAGAGGCGAGGATTAGCGCAGATGTAGCAGCAGTAACGACAGGTACTGGATTAGATGCCGGAACAGGCGTGTATACTCCTGAGGAAACAAGCAATTATCTGAATACAAAATCATTTATAAATGCCGGATTGGTAGCAAGTTTGTTTACAGCCGATATGCTATTAGACAGCAAAATAAAAGACATTGTAGATGTTAGTGGAAAGTATTATTCAATCACATTGACAAGTTCGCAGATTAAAAATTTGTTAGCAACAAAAGTATTGATACTGCCAACTCCCGGGGCTGGGTATATCAACCATGTTAAAAGGATGTTTTACAAATTAAATTTTACCACAACTGCATACACTCTTCCCGGTGCCGGTGAATTTCAGATGTCATATAATTCTGGAAGTTCATCAATAGGGAGTATATCGTCTACATATCTATCTTCGGCGGCCCAGCCTCAACCAATGGTTGTAACAGTTGATGATGTTGAGTTATACGCCAATGAGGCTATATATTTGCAAAGCACATTTGGAGGTGAATTAACTCTTGGTGATAGCACATTATCTCTGATACTTGAGTACGAAACTATTGCAGATTTTGCAATTATAAGCACTCCTCCTGTACAACAGAACTGCCTGCAATCATATCAGGGAACATTTACAAATGCGACATTGACGGCGTTGGGGAACCTTGAAATAAACCATAATCTAAACACCGATGACATTTTAAGTTTAGTTATCGTTGACGATAAAAATACACAGGTAACGAGCATATTTAACCTTGGCACAGAGGCCGGTGCGAATACTTTGAATGTTATAACCGTGCCGATAGGATTAGGTATTACAGGAACATGGACTTATGCCTTAATAGTAAACATCTGTTAAAATGGCATACTTAAAACTTGAATATTGGGATTCGTGCGACTTCGGAGGATTGGTATATCAATTAGGGTATAAAAATGTGATGTACCTTGATGTTGACGTTGGCACTCCTACAATTGAAGTTATTGAAGAGGGTTCAGAAGATGGCGATAAAAACTTTGTAACATTTTGGAAAAAAATGATAAAGTCATACAAATTTTTCATGCCCGTGCCTGAATACCAGTTCGATGCCTTGAACTTCGCTGCCATGCACGACAGCAAAGAGATAACGCTCAGGAACGGGGAAAAATCAAGGTGTCTTACGTTCAACGTGGAAAATAAAGGATGGGACAACAATGGTGCAAATGTGCAAGTGGAGATTAGTTTTTCAGTAGACTACATAACTAAATCAAATTGTTGTCAGGATAAGATAGAATACAGTAGATGTGCCGCATGTCAAAAGACACTATCTGGTATTATAGTAGCAAATTCAGCACAATACAATGACCCAATTGCCAATGGAATACTTATTAATCGTTACTACATGGTGTATTCAACGATTACAGGATTGAGCACATTAATGTTTTTGGGCGACAAGGATTTATTATGGCGAGATGTCTATGATTGGGATTATGTATGTTATGGAACTTATAAATGGTACTTGACAGGAACGCAATACAAAATTTATCAATACTTGACAAGTTCAGTAGCTGGACTGGTGGCTAATTTGCAATGCTATTGTTTACCGAATAGCTATGCACAGCTATATGTTAGCGACAATGGAGGAGCATATACCGCAACAGGCAGTCCCGTATGGTACAACTTATCGGTAGTGCCGGGCATAAACTACACAATGACGGCAGGGCACAACTATAAGTTTAAGTTTTATTTATTTAACAATAATTGCAATTATGGCTACTCTAATGAAGTAACCATATCAGCATAAAGAAATGGTTTTGTGAGAGAAATCATAAAAAAAAGAAAGGACAAAAAATGTCAGAAAATGTAAACCCAACCTGTCCGACAGATTGCAACAGCCTTTTGCCGAGCGAGCATTACGATTTTTGCAAGCCGACTTTAAACTTCGGTGA
>JAKQKB010000130.1 GCA_029560875.1 Bacteroidota bacterium
AAATTAGAGTTTTCATCTAAGTTTGCATACTTTGTAAGGGTAGCAGATAAGATTTATTTATTTAATGGAGTGTTCCCAAGTTACTGCAAACTGACTGCGTATATAGCGAGTTGTGACACTACGGATATGGCAGATACCGAAAACTATCCTACTATTGACGAATTAATACCGAGCATACTGGAACAAGCGGAGAAGATCGGATTAAGAGAATTACAAACCAAAATAGACTTACAAGACGATGGCATACCAACTTAGTACCCGACAATTAATTGCAGAGGTAATGGTTGAATTAGCATTGCCGGATGAAAGTATGTTACCTATCATGCTGACATGGAGTAAGGAAGCCATGAGAGCAATCGGTGGCAGTAAATTATTTGCAGTAGAAACAGAATGGTTGCCTATTGATGATTTGCAGTTCTTAAAACCAAAAGACTTTGTAGCTCCGTTAAGTATTACATTGAAAACCGATGCCGGTGCGTGTATCAAACCGCACATGGATAGCGATACAGAAAGTTGCAGTTGTTGTGAAAATTGTAATACAACTTGTGATGTTACGGTGGGCGAAAATGCAACGCATATCTACCTAAGTAGCAATGGCAGTATCTATACATTAGCCAAAATGAAGTATATCGGACAACCTTTGGGTGAGTGTGGTACACCATTGGTAGATGGCAAAGCAGGTAGGGCGGTTAAGCAGTACATTATTTGGAAAACAAAAGCCACGCAACGTAATAAATTTAAGGATAGTACACCACAAAGTGAGGTGCAATACGAGTATCAGTTATGGACTAAACTTGCAGACCAGGCATACGGCAATATTATGATGCCGAATACTTTAGAGTTAAAGAAATTAGGTGTAACGTGGCTTAATGCAGGGTTTTCACCTGCCATGTTTGTTAATCGTCTTTATTAACGATTCCTGTAACTCGTTTCGCAGTCCGTACTAATTGACATAATTTCCACTTCACGGTTATCGGTTGCATCATTAGCAATGATAAACTCAACTTCCATATAGTCACCACGAAGTTTACTTCTATCAATCTTATTACGAATACGGTTTAACCAATATTGATAATTACGCATCTGAAACGGCGGTGGTGCAATACTGCTTGTGTCATGTATTAATAAGTCAGCTTCCTGATTAGGAATACTCGGTGATACACTCGGAACGAAAGCAGTTCCTAAGTCTTTATTGATTAAAAACCCACCTTTCATTTCAAAGTTGAACACATTGAATATCTTTACAAATCCTGCATAGTCATTAACCACGAATTTGAAAGACGAATTTCGGTAGTTTCCGAACCATAATCCACGTTGATTATTTGTGTAAGCGGTATATACACTTCCTTTATTCAGTAGGTATAATTGCTGACCGGCATACACGCCATTTAAGAGTATGTCGTCACCGATATTGATACGTGTTTTAAACTTCTTGTTTTTAGCGTTAAATACGACAATATCTTGCGGAGTGGAACTATGTACCCTTTTACTGATAATATACTCCATATTGTCCTGTGTGGCATCAATATAGCCACTTAAATCAATCTCACGTATCTGCGTATCGTTAAACAGTAAGTTTTTGAAGTATGTAATCATATTCTGTTCAGAAATGAACTCAAATCCACCATCTGCGAATGAGATAGCCTGTTGTTTCTTTGCATCTACGAAATAGCAGTTCCCATTATGGGATTTTACAGAACGGATATGCTGACTGCCATTGTTGAATGATAGGTAATAACCACCGCTACCAATTACCGATGCAGTACCCAATACGAGTGAACGGTTGTCGCCTTGTTGTACCATATCAATGCCGATTGGCTCTGCCTTAACCTTGCGTTCCTGAATAGCGTATAGATTGTTACCGCCTAAGTCAATCAGTTTTATTATTTGTCCGAACTGCTCATCTTCATCTTTACGGTTTAGAACTGCAAATCGTGAGAATCCGTCTGTATCAATAAATCCACTACCGTCTGCCTGATATAACCTTTGGTCGCTATAAACGATACGTGCCGGATAATAAGTCCTGTTTACGGTAAAAGTTTCGGTATCTTTTGATACAAACACTTTACTTTCGTTATTTACAGAATACGAACCATTGTACCTGTAAAAGTAAGGATTGGAGTAGTTCGCTATCTGATTGCCTTTATAAGCAGGGTACTCGTTTTTCTCCTGATG
>JAKQKB010000152.1 GCA_029560875.1 Bacteroidota bacterium
GCCCATTTTTAAGGTATTCCAGCAATTCAGTGCGGGAAAAGTACAGGCGTTTACCTCGCTTCATTACAGGTAGTTCACCTTTGGATACCTTACCGTACATCGTTGGGACGGTAAGCCTTAAAAATTCGGCTGCTTCCTGAACGGTTAAGAGTTGTTCAGGCTGTTCGGTTGTTGGGTTGTTGTTCTGTACTGCTTTAAGAATGTTTGCAGTAACTCGCTCCGAAATACTACTTATTAGCGTTTCGGGGTCAATAGGACTTAATACTAAATTGTGCATAATTTTTAACAGTTTAATTGTTAATTAAATAGTAAGTTATTATTTCCTAAGCCTTCTTCTAGCTCGAATGTAATGCCATTCGCAAAATATCCAGGCGATTCCCCATACCAGCGAATTTTTACTTCTGAGTTTTTTGTCCCGATGGCGTACATAACATAAGACCTTGTGCCGGTAAGAACGCCGTAGCCTTGCTCTTCTTTCATTTCCATGTACCCTTTTTTGTCGAAAATCTCATCGGCAAATTCTACCGGTTCGCCTATTAAGCTATCGAAATCCCCTTCTATTTCAGCAATTTCAAAAGTTTCATCGGCATCCTGCTCGTGATACATGAAGTAGGTGTTACCGCTTTTACAACGGAAAACGATAAAAACATCACCTCGAACCTCAACGCTTTCTAGCGTTTCGCCGCATAGTTTAATTATGTCTGATTTCATGGCTAATTTTAGTTAAAATAACCTGAAAATAAACCAACTACGGAAGTAAAGTAGGAGTAGGACGATGAGCAGTCAATTGTTATAGGTTGTTCTTCGACTTCTCCCTCATTCATAACATCAGTAGCAAGCCGTTCAAATTGCTCGTAATCCACCTTCTCGTCCGGGTAAATCTGCATTAGCTCAACCTGTTTAATTTTTAAGTAGGTTACGGCTGAGTGGTCTCGGTTTATAAGATTTCCGATTTGAAAGGTTGTAAACCCCTGCTTTGTTAAAAATAGGCATAAGCATCTTCGAGCTTTCACCAGTTCTTTTTTCCTACACTCAGCGGCTATTTCAGCGGGTGTCGTGTCCAGCAGCTCGCATAATTTGCGGAACGTACTACTCGTTACTTTGAGCGGTTTCATGGTTTTCGTCATTTTTATCATTAAATAATTCGTTTAATTTATCAGCAGCAATTGCCAGCTTTTCGTCCTTTGCGGTGTCAGGGTTGTCAACATAGCTTAAATTTTCAATGTCGCTCCCTGCCGCTTGGTCGAATCTTATGGCGTTCTGTAAATCTATGCTC
>JAKQKB010000160.1 GCA_029560875.1 Bacteroidota bacterium
GTAGGACTACGCTTCATCGGATGCGTAGCGGTTTGCCGAGTAGAAAAGGAAACCTGTTCATCTGTACTCAAGTGAGTTTTTCTCTGTTCTGAATAAATAAAAATAAAACCGCTACTATCCCTAACAGGCCGGTATATGTCATTGGCGCTCCGTGGCGCGACAATTGGGTAACTAAAGAGGAAGGCTTTGTGGCTGGCGCCACGGCCTGCCCCGGCTCCCGCCGGGGACTCCCTCCTGGTGTCACGGTTTTTGCCAACGCGAGAATAAACTAATATCAATCATATCCCTGCAGCGCACCACGAGTGCAAAAACACGCGCCACCCCGACTCGGCGCCAACAACACATACCGCCGAACGTTAGCGGTAATTGTATGTATATCATCACATTGAATATTATAGGTCCTTATACAAAAAATTAATAACCATGAGAAAAATTACAATTATGGCAATACTAGTATTGCCTCTAATGATGACGAGCTGTACAAAGGCAAAAAAAGAACTCGCAGTTAAGATAATTGACTCTTACAGTCAGGCAGTCAGAGAAGAAGATGAGTTAATGATGCTTAAACTTTTTCCTGACATAAAATATTTTGATGAATATCCAAAAGTGGACAAAATTGTAATAAATGAGATGCAGGTTGATAAAGACAATGTTATCTCACTATGTACCCTCTTTTATGAAACTGGCCTAGGAAAACAAATTGAGCAAGAAATTAAATTCCTTATTAGTACCAAAGACAGCTCAATAGCAAATGTTGAGGGCTTTCTAACAAGGAAGGATAGAAATTCCATTCTTGAGTCAAACATTTTTGAAATCTTCCCGGAGTTAAAGCCCTCCGAGTCTGACATGGATGTAAATTTCGTTAAGAATCAAACGATTGCAGTAAATAGAAGATTTGCTTACGAATATTACGCTACTAAAACCCTTGGTGAAAAGACCAAGGTAGACCTAGATGTGAGTTTTAATAAGTATTCAAAGTACGGTATTTTAACCTACTATAATAAAGTAAAAATAACTCTTTCAATAACAAATAATTCAGACGATACATGTAGGTATTCCTATAACGATAATAACTTTGAATATCACTATTCCTTTCCGAAATTCTCAAAAACAGTTGATACCAGCAGTGGATCCTCAGGTTACTTTATACTTGGCCCCTCTGAAACTATTTACCAAGAATTTATCTTCAAGGGAGAATTTATGTACCCTTTAGACAAGAGTGATATAAAAATAAAACCTGTATTTGAATCTATTAATGATGCTATTAAAATCGTTGATAAATACTGCACTGAGGCCGAAAAGCAGGTAATATTAAGCGGTGAAGAAAATTTGTGGGATGAAACTTATGAATATAGCATTGAGTTTTAAATACAACTACCGCTAACAGGTCGGTATATGCAATTGCCGCTCCGTGGCGCGACAATTGAGTAACTAAAGAGGCGGTTTTGTGGCTGGCGCCACGGCCCGCCCCGGCTCCC
>JAKQKB010000172.1 GCA_029560875.1 Bacteroidota bacterium
TCGATAGATGAATTCTCGAAAACTTCTTTGAACTCATCAACAACCAACTGCGCCTCATCCTTGTTTGCAGGGATTGGAATCCACCAAGCCTGCCTAGGGTTTATAGCAATTGATATTCCCACCAAGGTTGATTGGATTGGGTCTAAACCTGTTGTCTCGGTATCGAACGCAAACTCGCTGCACTGCTTAAGTAAATCGATGAGAGCCATACGCTCATCGGTAGTTGCTGCAACCCTATAATCAACCTCAAAATCTTTATATGTTAGAAGATTTGATTGGGGTTGTGCGTTTACAACAGGCATATCTCCGAAAAGAGAACCTTGTACATACTCCTGTTTTACGGGGGCGGTTTCCTGTGGCTTAAATTCACGTATCAACGAACGGAACTCCATCTCCTCCAGCAACGGAGTTAACTGCTTTAAATTGGCCTCTTTTATCTTTAAATCGTCGTATGTAACACCAAGCTCTAGGTCTGTTTTGATGGTAACCAACTTACGGTTTAGCGAAAGTAAATCGTGAGATGAATCCAGATTTTGTCGCATTGCTGGACTTAACTTACCGGTATTATGAAGTATGTTTTCGATACTTCCGTACTCTGCAATAAGCTTTGCGGCCGTTTTCTCGCCAATTTTATTTACGCCTTTAATATTGTCCGATGCATCGCCCCAAAGTGCCAAAATATCTACGAATTGCTTTGGCGACTGAATATCGTACCCCTTACAAAATTCCTCCTCGGTAACAATCTCCATCTCGTTTCCACCACGACCAGGTTTAGCAATTTTAATGTTTTTGGAAAGCAACTGACCGTAGTCCTTATCGGGTGTCATCATATAAACCTCAAACTCATCGGGATTTGCTTGTACAGCAAGCGTTCCAATAACATCGTCGGCCTCATACCCTTTTAACTCAACAATAGGGATTTGCATAGCACGGAGAATATCCTTAATTATTGGAATTGCAGCACGAATATCTTCGGGAGTCTCCTCGCGTTGGGCTTTATACTCTGGGTACATTTCACTTCTAAATGTAGGCCCCGACAAATCGAACCCCACAGCAACGTGTGTTGGGTTGAACTTTTTAATAGCATCGAGCGTGGCGCGTGTAAAGCCGTAAATAGCCGATGTGTTCAAACCCTTGCTATTCTTCATTGGCCGATTGATAAAAGCATAGTATGCCCTGTAAATAAGGGCATAGGCATCGAGCAGGAGGAGGCGATTGTTCATTGTTTAGTTTTATGAGTTGTCGGATGCATACCATTCTGCATACGATGTAGCTGTTTCGTGCATTTTAAGGTGATGTAGCTTTACGCCCTGTGGTAGCTGAGCCATAATTAACTCTGCAAAGTACTCAAGCATATTCTCGCAAGTTGGCTGGAATGGCAACGCCTCAATTCGGGCAAATTTTGCATCAACCAGCCGTTTATGCATGGAAGTGTTGTCCATAACGGCAACAGCATGGTCGAACCTATTAATGATTAACGGATTAACAATCTTTTTCAAATCGCCAAAATCCATCACCATCCCAAGCTTAGGATTGCCTGTTTGCTCAATGGGTTTTCCTAT
>JAKQKB010000177.1 GCA_029560875.1 Bacteroidota bacterium
TAGACGTTTATTGGCGTTTTGCTATGATTTGGTGCAATTAGCCCTAAAGCGGGTAGCCGTACTCCCGGAGTTTTTCCATGTTTACCCACCGCGCCAGCTCCCTGTTGCCCATCCTGAACCGCTCGTCTATCCAGCTATGGACATCCTTGTCAAATGTAAAAGGGTGAAGGGTCAAAAAGGATTTGTCAAGCATTTGTGTAACCGATAACAGAACTCGGTAAAGGCGGGGTATTGAAAAAAAATAATGTTTAAACACGGTGTTTTTTAAGGTAAAATGATTAGAAAATCTCATGAGGCTAACCGAAAAGGTTGAAAGTTTAATATTTTGCGGCTCAAAGTTCAAGTGGGTGCTTGTTGACAGGTTAAAATCCCTGCTAAACTGATCGATAAATCCTTCGGGGTTAGCCTTAAAATCCTCGAATAAGCAAACATGAACATTCTCACTCCCAAATAGCCGGGCATACAGCTCAACTATTTTGTTGTACTGGAACAAATCGGGATTGAAGAGATGGTAATCATGGAATGGCCTTGTAAACTTTCTGTAAATTCCCATGTATTTTTTAACTGAGTATGTGCCTCCCGATTTGATGTAGTGGCCATAAACCGATTCGAGTGCAGAGTGCTGGTTGCGAATAAAGATGATGATGGAGGCCTCGCCAAAGGTTTCCTTCAGCCGGTTGGCCATCATGCAAACGTACTCGCCCGAACCGAAGCCTATGTCGAGTCCCCCGAGGATTATCTCATCGCAAATCACTAGCCGTTTTCCATCAGTTGTGCTAACAAAATGTTCGAGGGTTTCAACAGGAGAGTAATCAAAAATATTCTGAAAGGCTAACCATTTAAAAACATCCTTCCGATGAATAAAAAAAATACCGTTAACCCTGGGGTAAAATTCATTTTGAAACCACTTGGTGGCTGTTTTGGGGTATCCAATATGAAGAATAGTGTTTATTGGTTCCATTTGCTTACAAGTAATAGCCATGGTGGTTTAACCTTTCCAATCCAACCCTGTTGGCCAGTCTTCTGTTCGACTCGCTGTAAAAATCGTGTAGCTTCAATTTATCTTTGGGTTTTAGCATTTTATCTTCCGAAAGGAAATTTCCAAATAGTGGCAAGGGATTAATAAACTTATAAATTCCTTTCCCTACCGAGGTCATTCCTGGTACATGAATTATGTATCGCTTTAGCCCTATGGGTTTTTTATAGAAATGATTTACCAGAAAAAGCAATGGTATAATCATTCTTCGTAATCCTACATTTTCCGGTTTTAGTGAAATGGAATTCATGTCGACCACCAAGCCAAGGTCATTGTTCAAGCTGGTTAAAAAACCATTACTATCCTCCTTAAAATCCTCATAAAAATAAACCCTAACCTGTTTTTCTCCGAAAAGATTATCGTAGAACTCAACCATCCTGTCGTAATAGAGGTGTTCCGAACAAAAAACATCACCGGAGTAAAGCCATCGCCTGAACCCGTAGGTTCCACCATTCTTAAGGTATTGCTGGTAGGCAGAGCAAATCAGGGACTGCTGCCTACGTATAAAAACAACAATAGTAGCATCGGGAAAAGTTGCATGGATTTTCTGGGCTACCCCGGCAGAGTAGTACCCATGGTGCCAATGTGCATTAATTGCAGTTGTAATAAATTCGGAACTTAGCAGTAGATTCCCATCCTTACTATTAGCCAGCAGCTCCATTCTGGTATTTTGGGCATTGAAGGTAAAAAAATCTGTATCGATAAAAAGTTTGTTGACCTCCAAAAAGGATATGTAGTTAAAATTCTTGATATTAGGAAAATAACGCTTCTGCAACCATGTGGTGGCAGTTTTTGGGTATCCAATATGAACGATAACAGGCATGATTTTGACCAGCATATAATTTGAATAGGTAAAAATACCTCATTTCTCATATCTTTTAAATAAATTGCACGTAATTGAATGGCAAATAGTCCAAAACCGTACAAATTTTAAATTAAGAGTTACGAAGTGGTTATTGCTACACATTGTACTACAAATAAATAAGTACATGTGGTGTAATTTTTGTTAAAATTTTTGGACTTTTTGAATCATAAGAATTTTACATGTTTTGCAGCAGTTGTAGAATCATGACCCTATGTGCGGTTGTTTTTGGGTGAGCAATTCAAAAACAGGAGGCTTACCATTAAGCAAACATCAGGATTATTTCCTCTAACGATCTTATACAGTTCCATGTAAAACAAAGTTAAGATGTTAAAATATTAAACCACAAAGACATGAGAAAATTTACAACAATTGTTCTGGTTTTGCTGGCACAGGTTTCTTTAGCTCAAAACTGGAGCTGGGTGAAGCAGTTTGGTCAATCACCTAATCCAGACCAAACTAACGAACTGGATATCTATGATTTAAAGTTCAGCAGTAACGGTAATATATATGTAACCGGTTCGTATATATCAAACGTAGTTATTGGTGGAGTTACATACCTAGGCTATCCTGATGCATTGTCCATAAAAACTGATATCTTTTTGTTTAAACTCAATAGTGACGGCAACGTGCTATGGGTTAAAACCATGGGGAGCACGGAAAACGATCTTCCCGAGTCAATTGTTATTGACAATAATGAAAATGTTTACCTATGCGGTAGGTTCAGGAGTACTTGCGATTTTGGCGGTGGTCACACATTGGTTTCCACCGGAGGGTTTGATAGTTTTATTGCGAAATATAACTCATCGGGGCAAATTCAATGGGCAATTAAATCGGCTTATGGGGGTGCAAACGATCGTACTACAGCCATTACAATTGGGCAGGATAGCCACATCTATGCTGCTGGGTTGTCCAAGGGAGATTTTACCGTTGGTGATGGAACCACCGGGGACAGCTACACCAATCCCGATTCAAAAAATGACCTCTTCCTGGCTAACTACACTACAAACGGGGTTTATCGCTGGTCGAAACAAATACCCGGAAACAATGACAATAACATTTTTAGGTCAATTGCCTGCGATGAGCAGAACAACCTGTATGTGGGGGGAGCGCTTGCTGGTACGCTTACCGTTGACGGGATTGATTACACCTCCGCTGGAAATGGAGACATTATCCTGATGAAGGCACACCCAACCGATGGCTCTGCCATTTGGGTCCGTAAGGGTGGCAGCACGGCCGACGACCAGCTGAACAGCATCGCCGTTAACGATAACTTTGCCTACCTCATTGGCTATATCCAAGGAACCGGAACCATTGACAGCACAGCTAC
>JAKQKB010000210.1 GCA_029560875.1 Bacteroidota bacterium
CAATCTGTCGCGATTCATAAATTTCGGTTTCGATATCGTTATTAAATACTTCGTTGCTTAGTATTTCTTTCAAATTTTCGGTCTCTAGCCCAACCACTTTGGCCATTAGCACTAGCTCGTCTATATCATCAACATTTCTACTTTCAGTAAAATAGGCTTTAAAAATCCTCGATTTCATTTCGGATTGCTTACCCTTGCTTTTTGCATAATGTATTAGGTTGTGTGCCTTGCGTGTATTGGCAACAACAATATTTTCCATATTCAATTCAAGCCCTGATTTTAATGCCATTTCGGTTATATACTGGTTCATCTCAACTACTTCCTCGGGGAGTAAATCCTTTGTGTTGATTAAATAGTCGGTTATGCTCATATTCACATCGGTTACTAAACTAGGATTGAGCATGAAACTTTTCCAGATTACCTGTACTTCATTTGCAAAACCAAACTCCGATAAAGCCTTCTCCAATCGTACCTTTGCGATATAGCAAAACGGACATGCTACATCGCTCCATACTTCTATTTTCATAATGTGTGTGTTAATGGTTGAATTTCAAGGATGAAATAAACTCAGTGCATTTTTCAAAGTGCTGGGTTAGCACCTTCCTCTGGCACAAGGACTGTTGGTTAAAAATAATCCAATTCCCAATCCTACCAATACGTTTTGGGTAGCCTCTTTGTTCCAAAGTGATTTAACCGCTGCATCTTGGCCAAAGTAAAATAACGCATATCCAATTACAGCACCAATTACACAGTAGATAATGGTTTTCTGAAAATGATTCGAACGAATAGTGCGCTGTAGCCAACTGCCTTCTTGCTTTAAATCAAGTTCTTTAAAATTAAATCTTTCCATTCTTATAATTTATAACGTACTCCAATAAATGGCTGAATAAGGCTCAGCCATTGAACCTATGAACATAACAAACAAAAGAGACATTACAATGTTTATGAAAAGAGCATAACTTTCTTAAAAAGATAAGTTATTTGAGTAGAACCAGTTTACTGTTTCTGTCCTCTTGCCTTAATTTCGCTTGGTAGAATACAACTATACACAAATCTATTTATTGGGGTTGCAACGCCGTATTTTTCGCCCAGGCGAACAGCAGTTCCGTTCTGATACTCAATTTCCGATGGTTTCTTCTCCCAAACATCCCTTGTTAACGATGATGTTGAATTGGACGGGTAGGAGTCGATAAATGAAACAGTTTTGTCGACAAAGCCCTCTTCGATGTTAATCCCAATCTTTTGGGATAACTTGTAAACTTCGTTAATTAGTTCAACCATAAGGGTGCGGGTCTCTTTCAGTTCCCTAAGCTCGCCATAGGTAGTGTTTGAAACTGCCAACAATCCGCTAACGCAAATCGAAATGAATTTTTTCCATAAATCGGCTTCGATATCATCGGAAATTTTTGATTCAATCCCAGCAGCATTAAACACGGTTTGAATCCTAGTAAGCCTCTCTGTTATTGATTTATCGAGTTCGCCGAAAACAATTGTTGGAGTAACCCCAAAATGGTTAATTACTCCTGGTGCCTCAATTTTGCTAATAATGCGGCATAATCCGCCCAGTATATGCTTCTTATCAATGTTTTCAGCCAACTCATCCGCAGCCAATACCCCATTTTGCAGTGGAATAATAATGGTATCGTTATTCAAAATTGTGGTTAGCTCTGCACCAATTTCTTTTACTTGCCACGCTTTAACGCTGATAATTACCAGGTCGGGCTTTTCGATGTTGGAAATTCTATCGGTAACTTTTATGTTCTGAACTTTAAAATCACCTAAAATGCTCTTAACAATTAATCCATTATTCTGAATTGTCCTTAAATGCTCACCTCGGGCAAGAAATGTAACATCGTTACCAGCTTGGGCTAATTTGGCTCCAAAGTATCCACCAACTCCACCTGTTCCTATAATGGCTATTTTCATTTTTTATTGTGTATAGTTATTGTTGTGTGAAGCATTTTTGCCGATTGCTTTCGGATGAGACTTGAAAAAAGTCTATTCCGGTAGTAAAATTAATGAAAAGCGGTAAATTTCCATTCTTAATGTTCTCTTAATTGTTCGTTTTATGAATAGTTGTTGAATTGAATAATTTTTGCTTTTTGGGTTTATGGGTATTTTCATTTTAAATTATCTATATTTATGTGATCCGGATAGCTACATTTGTATATTAAAAGGAGAAATTCGATGAAGAACAAAAAATATTTATTCACAGTAATTCTCACTTGTTTCATTAGCGCTGTAAGTATGGCACAGGTAAAATCATCTCCTTCGTGGGAAAAGCATATTCCTGCAGATAAGGTAATAGAATGGCGTAGGTATATCCATCAGAATCCAGAGTTGTCGTTTAAGGAGGTTAACACCTCTGAGTATGTTGCTGGCATACTAAAGGGTTTTGGCAATATTGAGGTGGTTCGCCCCACATCAACAAGCGTGGTAGGCATTTTGCGTGGTGCAAAAAAGGGTAAAGCTGTTGCCTTCCGTGCCGATATGGATGCGCTGCCAGTTCAGGAGGAGACTGGTTTGCCGTTTTCGTCCATTGTTACGGGCGTTAGCCACGCTTGTGGACACGATGCCCACACCTCGGTTCTGCTTGGTGCAGCCGCAACGCTATCGAAATTACAAAAGGAACTTGCCGGAACTGTGTACTTCATTTTTCAGCACGCCGAGGAGGTGGACCCCGGCGGTGCTCGTGAGATTATAAAATCGGGAGTGCTTAAGGATGTTGAGGCTTTCTTTGGGGTTCACGTTTTCTCGAATTACCCCTCGGGGTATGTTGGAATTCTTCCCAATGGCGCGGCATCCACAATTGCCGACTTTTTCTATATCACTGTGCAGGGAAAAGGAACGCACGGTTCTATGCCGCATCTGGGGATAGACCCTATTGTTACAGGGTCGGAGATTGTAACCACGTTGCAAACCATTGTTTCGCGGAATGTTACTCCCGGCGAAATGGCTGTTATTTCGGTTGGACAATTTAATGCGGGCGATGCCCCAAATGTTATCCCCGACAAGGTTGAAATAACCGGTACGGTACGAACCATAAATGAACCAACCCGCCAGCTTGTTGCTGAACGTGTAAAAACCGTTGTGGATAATATTGCCAAGGCAAATGGTGCCACCTGCAAGCTCAATTACGTTTTCAGCTATAGACCTATTCAGAACGATATTGCTCTTAATAAGTTTGCACGGGAGAGTGTTGCTAAAGTTCTAGGCAACGATTGTGTGTTTGACGCTCCTCGGATGACTGCCAGCGAAGATTTTGCTTACTATAGCGATATTGCCCCAGAGTGCTTCCTGATTTTGGGTGTTGGCCCAGGTGTGGCTAACCATAATCCGGGCTTTAATATCGACGAATCGGCCTTGGTAAATGGTGTTAAGGCCGAGGTGCAAATCATCCTCGATTATTTAAGCAAGTAGCAAGGCTTAAATCAGGTTTTTTGTTGAAAAGGTACTTTTCAATGGTTATTTCTTTTTCAGCTCGTCTAGTTCGGTTTGCATTTTGTAAACCATAGCGGCTAGCTTGCCAAGGTGCATCTCGTCGGGTTCGGGCAGCGCAAAACTTATGTACCCTAGCGCTTTCCATATCTCCGATATTGAGTTTAGCGGAATTGTGTACGGGTTGTACTCTGGATTGTCTGATTTAAGCAATAATGTGTCGTTATCGTTGTTGTAAAGGCGCTTGTAAACAACGCCATCGTCCTTGGTTACTACAATGTAGGTTTTTCCGCTTTTTACATCGCTCCAGTTTTGCAAATACTCGCAAATTATGTAAGCGCCCGATGGGATTGGCTCCATACTGTTGCCGCTTATTTGAAACGCCCTGTATGTCCGTTCCTTGCTTAGTTCTGTAAATGGAAGACTGAATTTGGGTAGAGTTTCCACGAAATCGGGGTCGGAGTATCCCTTTGCGTATCCTGCCGATGCTTTAACTGGAACAAGTGTAATTAATTCCTTATCGTCCCTATCAACCAAAGTTGTTAGTATTCTAAGGTTTTTGCCTGCGGAGTCGATATTTTGAGCATCGCCTGCAGAGTTGCTCTCGGTGCTTAAATCAAAATTTACAAGGCTATCGATACTGACGTTGAAGTAATGCGATAGAATTTGCAATGCAGGGAGTTTTGGTACTGCGCGTCCTTCCTCGTACGAGCCAATCATTGCGCGGTTTACCCCAATTTTATCGGCTAGTTGGTCCTGTGTTAGGTTTCTAACCTTGCGTAAGTATTTGATATTAAGCCCTAATTGTTTGCTCATAAATTAATTTGCTAAAAATATATTATATGCTAAAAATATTAGTAATTTTGATATCAAATTTAGGAATTAAATGGTTCAATACCAAATTTGATTGGCAAATAGTTAAAGTTGCAGTATGAGTGATGTGTTGAAAAAACTAGAGATTCTTGCTGGTGCTGCAAAGTACGATGTGTCTTGTGCATCGAGTGGGAGTAACAGGGGCAATAAGGGCAAGGGGATAGGCAATTCGTCGCCTTGGGGGATTTGCCACAGTTTTACCGAGGATGGGCGCTGCGTATCGCTCCTTAAAATTATGCTCACCAACAATTGTATGTACGATTGTGCTTACTGTGTTAACCGCCGAAGCAACGATGTTCTACGTACAGCATTTACTGTGAACGAGTTGGTTGACTTAACCATAGCCTTTTACCGCAGAAATTATATCGAGGGTCTTTTCCTCAGTTCCGGAGTTGTGAAAAGTCCCGACCATACAATGTCTATGATGACTAGGGTTGCCAAGGAACTACGCACAGTACAACGTTACAATGGATATATTCACCTAAAGAGTATTCCGGGCGCTAGCCCTGAGTTAATCCGCGAAGCAGGACTTTACGCCGACCGCTTAAGCGTTAATATTGAGATTCCCTCCGAGCCAAATCTTAAGATGCTTGCTCCTGAGAAGGATTACAAGAGTATACTAACTCCAATGAACTCAATCTGTCAGGGAATATTGGTTAGCAAGGAGGATTCGCGTAAGTTCCGCTCTGCGCCCAAGTTTGTGCCTGCAGGGCAAAGCACTCAGCTTATTGTTGGAGCAACTCCCGATACCGATAATCAGATTCTCAAACTTGCATCGGGCCTATACAATCATCAGAGTTTGAAGCGGGTTTACTATTCGGGTTACATTCCAATCAACAAGTCCGATAGTAGGTTACCAGCACTTACGGCTCCGCCGTTGGTTCGCGAGAACAGGCTTTACCAGTCCGATTGGCTTATGCGTTTCTACTTTTTCAGGGTTGATGAGATTGTGAACGATACGCATCCAAATCTCGATTTAGATATCGACCCAAAGTTGAGTTATGCCATCCGGAATCCTTGGATGTTCCCTGTGGATATCAATAAAGCGCCCTTTGAGTTAATTCTACGTGTTCCGGGCATTGGAGTTAAATCCGCAAAGTTGATTTTAACTTCGCGTCGGTACGGACGGATAAGTTCGTATCAACTCCAAAAAATGGGAGTGGTGATGAAACGAGCAAAGTACTTTATTACCTGCAACGAGTTGGCATCGCCAACTATCAACGAGATAAAGCCTGAGAATATGAAGCAACTTTTTCTGCCAAAACCAGAGCCGAAAAAGAAGGATAAGTTGGCGGGGCAGTTAAGTTTATCATTCCCAGATTAATTGCTATATGGTTACTTGGAGCTACGATAATACTTTTGAGGGGCTTTTAACGCTGGTTTTCGATTGCTACCAGAAGAAGGTTTTTCCTGATAAGATTACAGGAACTGGAAATTCTCAGTTTGTCTTGTTTCAACCCGACTACGAGGTTCTAACCGACGATGCAAAGGGCAAAAGGGTGTGGGATGGACTGCATAAAAAGATATCGGACAGCAGTTGCCAAATGGTTTACTACTCCTTTCTTTCAGAGGCAAAGGATGTTGAGTTGGTAATTTTGAACTTTATCCGAAAGGCGTTTGATTCGCCAGTAAGCATTGAGTTGAATTTTGGTGATAAGGATGTTTTGGAACTGCTTAAACTCGATAGGACAGTTATGCGTGAAGCGGAGCGGATTAGAATGTTTGTGCGGTTTCAAAAAACCAAGGATGATATTTACTACGCCTCGTTCGACCCCAGATACAATGTGTTACCGTTGGTAATTAAGCATTTCGAGAATAGGTTTGCCGACCAGCAATGGATTATCTACGATACTAAGCGTAACTATGGTTTTTACTACGATTTAAAATCGACTTCGGAGTTTAAATTTGTTGAGAGCCTGATTGACCCGGCTACAGGACAAATTGATAAAAGCGTTATGGATAAGGATGAACAACTTTTCCAGGATATGTGGAAGAGTTACTTTAAATCGATGTGCATTAAGGAGCGCATAAATCCTCGGTTACATATGCAGTTGTTGCCCAAACGGTTTTGGAAATATCTTATTGAGAAACAGGCGTGAGTCAATCAGTTTGCCCTAACCATTCCTTTGTGCTGCAGATAACTTAGCACCATTCTTAAATCGCTGTACGTAATATCGTTATCTAAAGCCTCTTTGGCTGGGCCAAGCATTAGGCTATCGGCATTCAAAAAGTAGTTCGATATAAGTTCAATTTTGTGCGGACTAACCAATCGGGTTACATCAATTTCTCCGGTTCTAACGTAATGGGCAATGTGTCCTTCAATTGTGGTAATTGCCATTTGGCGCTCCTTGGCAATCATTTCAAACGACATACCTGCCATAAACATATCGTAGCTGGCTTTTTTTGAATCAACCTTTTCCTTTTTCGGCTTTTGGGTTTCCTCTTCAATTTGAGGCTCAGTGGACATTCCGTTTTCGTTCCTATAGTTCACAATTATCTCAAGTATCTCCTCGCCAAACTGTGCAATTCTCGTTTTCCCAAAACCCTTTACAGATTTAAGTTGAGTTGCAGTGTAGGGCTGATGCTTAACCAGTTCCACAAGGGCTTTTTGTGGTAGAATTACATAGGCTGGTACATTCAGGCTGTTGAACTTTTCGGTTCGCCAAGCTTTAAGCCTATCGGCCAACGCTTGATTTTCGGTTGGGATTTGTTCTGCCCCTTCCTGCTTTTGTTTCGATGATTTGTGCTCTGGTTTTTCAATAGAAGCCTTGGCTTTAGTGTTAACGTAATCCTTAACATTAAAACCATTTTTGCAAACATCCAAGCAGGCCAATTTAATCAGTATTTCGGTATGGAGCTTATCCGTTGCAGTGACAATTGTTTTGCGAACTGCTTTATTGTCTGTTTCAATCGATATTTTGCCCAAAACATAGGCAAATATTGTATCAATCTTATCGATGTAGTAGGCGCAGGCTTTCCCAATTCTTTCCTGCAAGGCTTCGTTTTTTTCAATATCGATACCTTGCCGAAGGAGTTGATTCAGTTGAACGCTGAATCTATCATTTACTTCAACAATATCTGACTTTAGCAACGATGACATCTGCTCGAATTGTTCGTGGATATCTCCAAAAACAACGGAGTAGTTATCCTTTAGGAGTTTAATGCAGTAGTTCAATCGGCGTTGAATTGGGCTAAAATCAAAAAGTTCGGCAACTAGTTGCTGCTGGTACTCATTTTTTGCAGCCACAAGCACCTCCTTGGTGGGCGGATTTTGCTCAACGCTACGCGAGAATTCCAGCACAGTGCTATCGTTCTTAATGCATTGGGTTGATAGCGGTGAACTGAGAATCATTCCCTCAATGGTTTTACAACGGCTAAGTGCAACGTAAACTTGTCCGTGCGCAAAGGCCGAACTAGCATCAATAATGGCCTTCTCAAAGGTTAAACCTTGACTCTTATGGATTGTTATTGCCCAGGCCAATTTAAGTGGGTATTGGATGAATGAACCAATAACTGTTTCGCTTATCTCACTGGTTTCATCGTTTATTGTGTACTTGTAGTTTTGCCACTCAACCATTGTAACGGCAATATCATTGGAATCGCCCTCGCACTTAACGTGGATTAAATCATCATCAATATCAACAATAGTCCCTATTTTGCCGTTATAGTAAAGTTTCTCGAACGATGAGTCGTTTTTTACAAACATCACCTGAGCGCCAACTTTTAGCTGCAATTCGTAATCGGTAGGGTAGGAGTACTCCGGAAATTCGCCTTTTACAACAGCCTTGAAGGTGTGCAGTTTACTTTTCAGTTTCTGTAGCTTGGAGTCGTTAATCCTTTGCGATTGGTGGTTGTGTGTTGTAAGCGTGATGTAACCATCGTTATCATCCTTGTTGATATTGGGAATATAGCGCTTGTTGAGGATGTTAAGTGTTTCGTTGTCAATTCTATTGTCGCGTACTTTGTTGAGGATGTCAATGAACTCCCTATCGCTTTGGCGGAAAATATGCTTCAACTCAATGCTAATGTAGGCAGTTTGCCTAAGCGCTTTGCTGCTGAAAAAGTAAACCGTATCGTAGTAGCGTTTAAGTATTTCCCACTCATCGTCCTTTGCAATTGGAGCCAATTGCTGAATATCGCCTATCATCAGAAGTTGAATACCACCAAAAGGCTTGCTGTGGTTGCGGTACCTCCGGAGCACCTCATCAATTCCATCGAGCAAATCCGCACGAACCATACTAATTTCATCAATTACAAGTAGGTCGAGGCTTTTGATAATGTTGATTTTCTCCCGGCTAAACTTTTGCACTCCATTCCGCGATGCAGTTTGTGGCTCCTCATCGAATGGGTTGAATTGACTATTTGTTACGGGTATGTGTGGCCCAAAGGGCATTTGAAAGAATGAGTGAATAGTTACTCCACCTGCATTAATGGCGGCAACACCAGTTGGTGCAACCACAATCATACGTTTTGGCGAAACCTCCTTGATATGTTTAAGGAAAGTGGTTTTGCCCGTTCCAGCCTTTCCCGTTAAAAAGATATTTTTTCCGGTGTACTGAATAAAATCGAACGCTTGCTTAAGCTGCAGGTTCTCTATATACTCCATTTCTGAATTGCTATTGATAGGAATAAAGGTACAAAAAGTTTCTTTGTTGATATGGAGTAAAAGTTACACTTAAGCAAAAAGTTTGCTTTACGGTGTGCTTGCGATTTACCTTTCTCAGAAAGTCATGCGACTAGTATTATCACCTTATTTTCAGAACAATCGATGCATTTTCGGGTAAAGCTCTATATATCATTTTTGCATCGCGTTTCTTTAGCTTAATTCTTATTTCAGGGTGGTATTCTGGTTTCTTAAAAGTTGATGTGGCTTTAAATAGTTCATATCCGGATTGTACTCTGTCCATAAAATCGAACTTAAATTGCTTTAAACCATCTGCCGACTCACGTGGATTACTTTCGTAGAAGTAGAGCTGGATTCCTGAACTTGTTTCGAAAATATAGTTAACCGCATCGATATCGGTTGTGTCTGGTACAACATCTGGAGTGTACTCTGAGGTATCCTTTGGGGCAATTTTAACCATTAGAGGCACCTTTGCTATAGTTGATGTATGTCCAGTTACCTGCAATGGGAGCGAAAGCATCCTGTACAGCGCAACCTGGTCAACTGCGTCAACAAAACGGCTTAGCTGGTAGTTCTCAATCTTTGCGGAATGAACCACAACGCCCTTAATCATTAAGTTGGCTGTGCTATCGAGAAAGTTTAGAGTAAGGCTTATGGAGTCCGACTTTGATGCTTCAAACTGAGCATTGATGTATGCATACTCAACTTGTTTTGCAATAATTGAGGAGTCAGATGTGGAAACGAAGCTGAATTCGGCCTTCTCTGCATCGCTTGAGAATTTGCCGTTAAACTCTTCAATCGCTTGGTTTACAGAAAGAATCTCGAATGTTGAAATGAACGAAATAATCAACACAAGCAGTAAAGCTGAAATAATTAGTAGTACTCTAAATCTTTTCATTGTTTCAATTCTAGAATATGTAAACCTTTGAACCAAAATCGAGGGTTTTGTAAACCGCCTCTAAATCCTCATCGTTCATTCTTATACAGCCGTGCGTTACAGGCATACCAAGGAAACGCTTATAAATAGTTCCGTGTATAAGGTAGCCATCGCCAATGCTAAGGGCATAATCGCCAAGTACACCTGCTTCCCAACGGATTGGGTCGTTTTGCGATGGAATAGGTAGGCCTTCCTCAACAAACGACCAGTCGGGTCTGCGCCATACGGGATTGGTTACTTTACCAATTATCTTATATAAGCCTTTTGGTGTTTTAAAAATCCACTGGCGTTTATCGTGGCTTTTGAGTAGGGTGTAACTTCCTGTACTACAAAATCCTTCGCGAATTTGTTTCTTATTCTTGTAAAGTTTAAAGCGGTTGTAGGTGGTGTTAACAATAAAATAAGGCTGACTAGGAGTTAGGTTGTAAAACTTTTGGGAATTCTTCTTTATAAGATTATCCAACTTGGCAATTTGTTTCTGGTTCAAGCTTGCTGTATCGGCAGCAGAGTTTTTATTCATACCAAGGTAGCTTTCTTTAATACCCGAAAGTGCATAAAGAACGAACACTACAATTAGTAAAATGGAGGTTAAAGTGATTGATAACCCAATAAAGAACCGAAGAACAGGCCGTTTCTTTTCAACTTCAACTTTAGCATTATTATCTGTAACTTGTTCCATAAACTAGCTCCTTGGAATTCTCTTTAGGTTATAATTACTTGCAATACTGTTGAAATCGAGGATTGAACCCACAATAACAACGGGTGTTCCAACTTGTATTAGGTTATAAACTTTAAGCATATCGGAATCGTGTAGCGCAACACATCCATCGGTCCAATCTGTCCCTTTTCCTCCATCACCGTGAATCTCAATTAGGTTACCAATGTGAGCATTGCGGGGTAATCGGCCAGCGGCTTTGTCCTTGTTGAATCTTTCAATATCTTCAGGGTTGGGGTAGTTAAGTAGTAGTGCTCTAAAATATTTTGTTTTGTTAGATGGAATTCGCGTTTTTACAAGGTATATACCCTCAGGAGTTGCTTTATCACCTTTAAGGCGCTTGCGTCCCATCCAGTTCTTCCCGAACTCTGCATCGTAGGTGTATTTTTTTACACCTGCTTGGTATATGTAAAGTTTACGGGCAAATTTATCCACAATAATTGCGGTAGATTGATTTTTCTTGGTGTTTTCAATGGTGCTGTTCACCAATTTTTTCCAGTATGGTTGGGAGCTAAAGTACTCCTCCAAATCATCGAAAGTTCTTTTGTACGATGATAGCAGAAGGTCTTCAGCTTTATTTATTTTGGTTTCGGCTTTGAGGTAGTCTCCTTTCTCAAAATCTAGTTCCGATTCTCGTAGTAGCATTCTGCCGTTCGAGATGTTGTTTCGAACTTCGCTGGGTAAAGGAAGTAGATTGAATAGCTTATTTACATTAACGATTAGGCTATTCAACGATTCAATTTTTTCTTTAACAACAATAACGAGGTTTTTAGAGCGCTTTGTAGAACTTTTTGAGGCTTTTTTTGCTATTTCGGCCGATTTTTTGGCAAAACTCTTAACTTTCTCGTAATCCCTAAATAGAATAAACTTATCATTTTGACGGTTCCAATGAACCATAGAAGAGTCGTAGAGTGCTTTGGCCTCTGCATATTGTTTCTTTGAGTATCGTTGGGCTTTGGACTTTGATGCTTGTTGCAGTGATGCAAGGGCATATTCAATTTCACCAACGGGAGGCTTGGGTATTAAATAAACAAACAGAGCGAAAAGGCTTGCCAAAAAGGCAAAAACAATCGAGATAAAAAGAATACGTTTAAATAATCGGCTCATAATGCTGCAAATATCTAAAAAAATCCCCGGGATTATACCCGGGGATATCAAAAAATCTTGAACTAAATACTATCTTTTGCCTTTAACTTTAGCAATAGCATCGTTTAATTCGGTGTTGATTCTGGTAGCGCTATCTTTAGCTGCTTTAATTTTGTTAGAAGCATCCATATATTTACCAGCATCGTACATACCTTTAGCCTCAGCTACAGAAGCCTCAATAGCAGTCATCTCGGTTTTGATTTGCTCAAGAACAGCAGCACCTTCTTTACCACGTGGAGCTTTCTTCATTAATTTGGTGTTTTCCTCAAGAAGAGTAGTCATTTCAGTCATAAGACCTTCAACTTCAACTTTTACTTCTTCTTTTTTAGTAATTGCATTAGCTTGAGCTTGTTTTGTCATCTCAAGAATTCTGTCTAGTTTTTCACTAGCTGGTTTGAATTTCTTGAAAAGTTTTGATTTTTGAACTTCGATGTCAGCCATAACAGCGTTCATTGAATCTTGAATAGCAGTAAATTCAGCAGCAGCATAAACATCAGCTTCTACCATTTTAGCAGAATCAATAGCAGCGTTAGCAGCATCAATTTTTTCTTGTGGAACTTTACCACAGCTAGAAAGAAAAGCAACCATTGTAAGGGCTGCGAATCCAAGTAAAATCTTGTTCTTCATAATCGTTTTGTTTGGGTTTAATTAAAAAATAAAACTTATAAAATAAATTTGATTAGTAATGTTCATTTCTAAAATCAGTGCAAATCTATATTAAGTATTAACACGTTGTTCTTTTTAGAGCGAAAAAATTTTTTAAAAACAGTTAAACAATTTTTAAGTTGCTGTAAATCAATAATAAAATATTTTAACATTCTTGTCAAAATTTGTACTGTACCAACTTGTAATCCTGCTAAAAAACATTAAATTTGGTATAAAAGAGTGCTGTGGAAAAAGTTTATGGCTCAAACATAATTTCACTTTTGCTTATCCTGTGTGCAGTTTACCTGATAAATTATTGGTTTCCTGCATATAAACGATTTGGTAAATGGTTCAGAGCCTCTCTTTACTTATTTGTTTTATTATTTTTAGTTTTTGTTGGTTCATATTTTGATGTTATAAACGTTGATTTTTGTCTTATAGTTTTATTTAGTTTAATTGGATTCTATTGCGGAGCAATACCTTTATTAATCAATTTATTCATAGGAGTACCAGTTTTTACTTTTCTTTTTTTTGACGATGCACGTTTGGAAGTGTTTCTGGGTTTCGCTTTTGCATCATTTTTAGGAATCACTCTTAATCAATTATCCACAAATAGAATACTGACAAGGCACACATGGCTGTTGATAGTGTTTTCAGTTTCCGTTCAACTACTTTCACTCTTTTCAACCTTCAATTATTTGTTATTGGATAATACCGGATGGTTTAAGTTGATTTTATACAACTTAATCTCCGCATTAACACTTTATATTTTTACTCTAGTTGAGTTTCACAAAAGGAACTCGGTGTCTGATACCCGTTATAGGCAGGTTGAGGATAACTACAATTTTTTGCTTGAGCGGGTATCTGGGGCGGTTTTAAGGGTTGATTACTTGGGGAGGATTACCTATGCTAACAAATATTTGCTTGGTTTACTAGGTGTTACATTTCACGAAATTAATGGCAAGCAAGCAGTTGGTTTGGTTTTTAATAAGGAATGTGATGCTAATAGAAGAATTGCTTGTATTATTGATTCTAGCGAAAATAAATGTCAAGGACGTTTTGATTCAGAAATCATTAGTAAAGATGGAAAGTCCGTTTGGTTATCGTGGGACTGTAAAATTGCGGATGAAACCGACCGAATTTTAGAAATACTTTTTACTGGTGTTGATATAACCGAATGGAGAAATACTACAATTTTAAAAACTTCTTTGGAGCGAAGATTAGAATTGCTTCACCAAGGAATGCTCGATTCTTATGCCCGGGTAAATAAGCTAGGAAAGATAATTGAATTCAATGATGCGTTTCTTAATTTGGTTGGTTACACTAGTGATGAGATTATTAATTTGACATACAACGACCTTACTTCCCCAAAGTGGTGCGAAATAGAGAAGGAGATTATCGAAAATCAAGTACTTGAAAGAGGTTATTCCGATTTGTATGAAAAAGAGTATACTAGGAAAGATGGAACTTCTATTCCTGTTGAGTTGAGGACATACATTGTTACGAATTTGGATGGAGATTTTGATGGCTTCTGGGCGCTAATAAGGGATATAAGTTATAGAAAAGATATTGAGAGTAAGTTGAGGTTGAGTGAGACTTTATACAAGAGTATAGTAGAAAAATCTCCAATGCCTATCATTTTTATCGAGGTTAAGCCCGATGATAATATTTACATAAAGAACTATAACAGTTCTGCGCAAAAAGTTTTTGGGTTTGGAGAGGGTGTTGTTAGTGACGCAAAATTCACAGAAACTATTCCCTTATTGAGTGAAGACAAACTGCTTTCAAAATTATTGAGTACAGCATTGGAGGGCGAAGATTTTCGAATTGATTTGTTCAGCATAATAAAAGATAATGTTCAGTTTTATTTTGAAATCAGAGCCTTTCAAGTTGAACCCAGAATGGCTGTGGTGATTCTAACAGATATCTCCCAGTTAATGAAGGAGAGGGAACAGCTTGAACTTAGCGAGCAAAAGTTCCGGACTGTTATAACCGAGAATCCAATGGTATTTTTCATGCTGGATAAGAATGGAATATTTACCTTATCGGAAGGATTAGGGTTGGCTAAGCTCGGTCTAAAGCCAGGTCAGGTAGTAGGTTTGTCGGTATTTGATGTTTATAGGGATTTCCCTGAAATAATAGAATCTTCAAAAAAATCGTTAAATGGATTCTCTGTAAAGCTAGACCTTAAAGTAGGCGACATATATTTTAATACAGTTTTCACCCCGGTTTTTGATGAAAACAATAAGGTGAAAAATGTGTTGGGTGTTGCTTACGATATAACTTCAAGAATAAATGCCGAAATTGAGGTTGAGCAGAAATCCGAAGAGTTGGAACGATATTTTAATAACAGTTTGGATTTGCTTTGTATAGCCGACTTACAGGGGTATTTGCGCAAAGTTAATCCGGAATGGAGCAACCTACTAGGCTACAGCTTGGAAGAGTTAGAAGGAAAAAGATTTTTTGATTTTATTCATCCCGATGATATTGAGTCTACAAGCTTTGCCGTTAATGAACTCTCGGATAAGGGTAGGGTATTGAATTTTACCAATCGATACTTTACAAAGCAGGGCGATTATAGGTGGATTGAGTGGCGCTCGTTTTTAGATAACAATTTGGTATATGCCGTAGCGCGAGATATTACAGAAAGACGATTGGCTGAGGAGCAAATTGTTGAAAATGACCGAAGACTTAAGGAGCAAAACGAGGAGTATATTGCTCTTAACGAAGAACTATCAGAAAGCAATCAAAGAATCCGTGAGATTAATGAAAAGTTAATTGAAGCAACCGAGAAGGCACAGGAAAGTGATAGGCTCAAGTCTTCGTTCTTGGCAAATATGAGTCACGAAATTCGTACGCCAATGAATGGCATTGTTGGATTTTGCCAGCTTCTTAAGCAAACAAACAATGTAGATGAGCAGGTTACCAAGTATTGCGATATTATAGCTACATCTAGCAACCAGTTGCTGGCAATAATTAACGATATAATTGACATCTCCAAGATTGAGGCTGGTCAGGTTACGCTTAGTCACGAACCAGTATCAATAATGGATGTTGTAGAAAGAACTACGACCATTTTCTCGGCTCTAGCCAATCAAAAAAATGTTGAATTAAAGTTAAATTCAGAAATCGATAGTAGTTTGGTTATTCTCTCCGACCAAACTAAAATTGCTCAAATATTAAGCAATCTAGTAAACAACGCAATTAAGTTTACTAAACGAGGTTTTATTGAGGTTGGGGTTAGTGAAAATAGCAAGCACCTGAAAATTTGGGTAAAGGATACTGGAATTGGAATTGCAAAGGAGAATCAAGGTTTAATATTTGACAGGTTTAGGCAAATAGAGGATGCAAACCCAAACTCAATGAAGGGAACTGGTTTAGGTCTGTCAATCTCTAAATCGCTAGTAGAGATGCTGGGTGGCGAAATTTGGGTAAATAGCGATATAGGAAAAGGAGCAACATTTACGTTTACAATACCAAATATTAAAGCAATGGACGGATTTGAAACTGTAAAGCGAGACGATGAGACTCCCGAAAAATTTGATTTTGGAGGAGCTTCAATTTTATTAGCCGAGGACGATAATATTAACAAGTTGCTGCTTCGAAGGGCATTGGAGAGCGCTAATGCTAAGGTACTTTTAGCCAACAATGGAGTAGAGGCTCTGGAAATTGTTGAAGCAAATAGTGCTGTTAAGTTAGTTCTTATGGATATCAAGATGCCCGTAATGGATGGCCTAGAAGCCACTCAACGAATAAAAACAAAATATCCACAAATACCTGTTGTTGCCCAAACTGCCTATGCGCTTCCCGATGAGCGTAAAAGGGCTATTGAGGCTGGTTGCGATGCTTACCTTACAAAACCAATAAATATCACTGTGCTTTATAAAACAATTCAGCAATTGATGTAAATTATGTGTAAAATTTTCTAGTTTAGTGGTGTAACAAATTGACCTTTAGTAAGTCAAATTCACATTCACTAAAACAAGATATGTATGAAAAAATTAGTATTATTTATTTCCTTGGCATTTTTGGTAAATTATTCAATTGCCCAAAAAATTGATAAAAATATTCTAAAAAAACATGTTTATACTCTAGCCGACGATTCCCTTATGGGGCGAGGATTTGGTACTCAAGGTGCTCGTATGGCTGCCGATTATATTGTAGAACAATTTTCTGATGCAGGAATTTCGCCTTGGAATGGCTCTTTTAAGCATCCTTTTATTAATGCCAGAATGATGGTGAAAATTGAGGGATGCAACATTATTGGATGGGTTGAAGGCTTCGACCCTGTTTTAAAAGATGAATTTATTGTTATTGGTGCTCACTATGACCATGTGGCATATAGGATTGAAGATGGGAAAAAAATAGTTTACAATGGTGCAGATGATAATGCTTCGGGTACTGCAACTGTAATTGAACTCGGACGGTGGCTTGCAAAAAACAGGCATTTGCTTAAGCGTTCGGTTATTTTAATTGCCTTTGATGGCGAGGAGGCAGGTCTCATTGGTTCAAACTATTTAGTTAAGAGCGAACAAATTCCTGTAGATAAGGTCAAGGCTATGTTTAGCCTCGATATGACAGGAATGCTAAGTGAGTATGGTGGTATTGACCTAGTTGGGAATGCAACTTTGGACAATGGCGCAACCCTTTTGACCGATTTAGCAGCTAAGCATAGCATAACTGTTAAGAATGATGGAAAAAATATTGAAGGACAGACAGATACTGCTCCTTTTGGCAAAAAGGGAATACCCTCAGTGCATGTATTCACATCAACTGTATCTCCCTACCATCAACCCGAGGATGATGCAAATTTGCTTGATTACGATGGTATGGTAAAAATTGCTGAATTTATGACTGATGTTATTGTTCAGTTATCATCAGCCGAAACGCTTACGCCTGACAAGCAATTTCTTGCATCGGTGAGTGGTAATGGGGTAAGGTTTAAAGCAGGCTTTAGACTAGGGATTGGTGCTGCGAACCATAACTACCAGGATGAGTTTTTCTATAGTAAAAGTGTTTTTGCTTTTAATGCAGGATTGTTCTCACAAATTAGATTTTCTAAAAAGTTTAGCGTGCAACCCGAATTGCTCTACCAATCTGTGGGCGGAAAATACGCTAACGGTACAATTCGCACCCACGAAATCACTGTTCCGTTAAATTTTAGGCTTAGGCTATTTTCTGTAATGGACGATATTGTTGAAAACCAATCGTACATCTTTGTTGGGCCATACTACTCGTATCGATTTGCTGGTAAGGCAGATGGTGAGAAAATGGATTTCGACAACAATTTCTACAAGGAGGATTTTGGAATTCAGTATGGTATTGGCTTCGAGTTGATGAAAACGCAGTTGCAGATTACAGGGGCTTTTTCCATAAAATCATTAACCAGAGATTCTAATGTTATGCAGAAAAGTTCAATGTTAAGCTTGGGATTCCAATTTTAGATTATTAATATCGTAGTTTAATAATATCACTCAATTTGATATGAAGATTCTTGTAAAACCAATAATTATTGGTTTATTATTGATGTTTTTTGCATGTAAGAAGGAATCTCCGAAAATTCTTATTACAGCGGATGAACTGTGCGATAGTATAAATACGGTAGTTTTTATGCATCCTACTGTCAATAATATCAAAACGGTAAAATATCTTACCGAGAATAAGATTTTACCAGTTAGCAATAACACTAGTTTTGTTGGTGTTTACCATAGCAGTGCTACTTACAACTACAACCAATCCAAGGATTATATTCTGAAAAACGGAATCGATAATATTAGGCTTTTGCCAATAGTACATAAGTTAAATGCTGATGTTATCTACAACAATAATGATTGTAGTATTGATTTTGAGAAAATATTTAAAGGCAGTAAGGCCATAATTTTCTTTGGCGGACCCGATATGCCTCCTGCTTGCTATGGCGATTCTACAAACCTTTTAACCGTAATAACCGACCCCAACAGGCATTACCTCGAACTCTCGTTTTTGTATCATCTTTTAGGAGGATATCAAGATTCTGCTTTTAATCCCTTGCTTAAGCAAAACCAAAAGTATACCGTGCTTGGGATTTGTTTGGGTATGCAGAGTATTAACGTGGCTACTGGCGGTACATTGTATCAGGATATTCCAACCGAATTATATGGACTGAGAACAGTAGAGTCGGTTCTTGTTGCTGAACCCAATGCGCAGCATAGGAATTACTACAATAATTTTGCAACCGATACAGGGTTGATATGGGGTAGTTTTCATCAGGTGAACTTTGTGGAGGAACCATTTAAAACAATGGCAACTAGCAATACAAACCCCTTTGTGCTAAGTAGTCATCATCAATGCATAAAAAGAGTTGGTAAATATTTAAAGGTTGCCGCATACTCAATGGATGGTAAGATAATAGAGGCCATTACTCATAATACATTTCCAAATGTACTAGGTGTGCAGTTTCATCCAGAACCACCATTGCTATACAAGCAGGATGAGGCTCTAAAACTTATACCTAATCAGACATCTTCAGCTTCGTACATCGATTTGTATAGTGGCGATGGTGGCGAAAATTTTCATCGGAACTTCTGGCTCTATTTTGGGAAATTATTGGAATAACTTTTGATATAACCATTCAAAATTTTTATAGGAAAATTACTTTATGGAAAATCGTGTAAAAGGCTTTTTTATCGTTTTATTGTTTGTTTTAGTTTCTGTGTTTAACGCTTATACTCAGGAGTCAATTAAGGGTACAGTTGTAGAGCGTAACTCTAAGTTGCCCATTTCGTTTGCTACCGTTGTGTATCAGAAAAATTCCCTCCAAAAAGGGGTAATAACCGATGTGCACGGGAAGTTTGAAATTGTTGAGAGCGGAATTTCAAGCATCACAGTTTCGTGTATGGGCTATAAGTCAAAGCAGGTAGTTCTTGCATCAATTTCAAATAAGTTGAACCTAGTGATTGAACTTGAGGAGGCCGCCTATGAAATTAAAGGTGTTGTGGTTACTCCAAAGGATAACCCTGCTTTACGGATTATTCGAAATGCACTTGAAAAGAAGGACGAGAACAATTATCAAAAGTACGATAAGTACAGCTATAACTGCTATTTTAAAACAATTATTGACCTTAAATTTCCTAGCGATTCTACTGCCTTGGATAGTTTAACCAAGAAGCAGAAGGAACGAATTGAGCAAAGGGCTGGCTTTATTTCAGAATCGGTTGTGAAAACTACCAGCGTGGGAAGTAGAGTAGATAATAAGATTGTCGCTCAGCGAACATCGGGGTTTGAGAGCCCAATATTGGTTCAGAGTTTTTTCTCTCTTTTTCACAGTTCAATATCGTTCTATAACAACAGCATACCTCTGTTTTTATTGCCATTTTCCAACGATAGGTCGGTTTCGGAGTATGTTAGTCCGCTTGCCGATGGCTGTTTGAATATCTACAGTTATCAGTTGGAGGATAAGTATACCGATGCAGCCGATACAATTTTTATTGTTAGTTTTCATCCTAAAAAGGGAACCACTTTTAATGGTTTGGTGGGGACTCTGTTTATAAGTTCCAAGAATTTTGGTATTAAGAGTATTGTTGTCGAGCCTTTCGAAAAGGGCTTGATAGGCTTTAGGTTTAGGCAGGATTACGATTTTATCAATGGGAAGTGGTTTCCAACCGTGTTGGACGAGGAGATTGGGTGGATTCAGCAAAAAGTAAGCGAAAAGGTAAATGCTTACCCTGCGTATGTTATAAAATCGATAATTGATAGTGTAAGTTATAATCCCATTGTGAATAAAGGTGATGTTAGGTTGGAAACCGTTTATGTCGATGAAGAATCCTTGAAGAGTAGTGATTTGATAATAGGTAAAGCACGAAAAGATAGTTTATCTCCACGCGAGATAAATACTTATCAGTTTATGGATAGCATTGGGCAAAAGAAGAATTTTGACTACTGGATTAATCTTGCTCCAAAATTAACCGAAGGGAAAATCCCATTATACTTTCTCGATATAGAAATTGATAAACTTTACCTTTACAATAAGTACGAGGGTTCAAGGGTTGGATTGGGTTTGTCAACTAACGATAAATTATCAAAGTACTTTTCGGTAGGTGGTTTTTTTGCTTATGGGTTTGACGATGAAGAATCTAAGTACGGTGGCAATCTAGAAATCAATTTGGACAGGTACAACGAGGTTAAGCTTAAGTTTTTTTATCAGAACGATTTACGTGAGGCTGGGGCAAACCTATTTAGCCGCTTGGCTGTAATCAATACTAACGATTACCTAAGGCGATATTTGGGATACCGTTTCGATAACTGTATAGAGCAACGCGCCGAGTTTAGCTTTAGGGCTTTCCGATATCTCAAAATTTCGTCGTCGTTAAGCCTTCGTGACTTTAAAGTTCTATATCCGTATACCTACAAGGGTGCAGCGTTTACTGGCTATAGAGCAGATGAAATTCAGATTGCAACTCGATATTCCTATAACGAGAAAATGTCCACTTTAGGTAATGTTCGGTATGTTAGCGACGTTGGAAATCCTACCATAAGCTTTAACTACCATCGAGGTATAAACTTCATTAATAAGGAGAGTTTGGAGTACAATCGTTACGAGGCGTCTATAAGTCTTGTAGCCTACAATGGACGTATTGGTCAGTCAAATATTCGTGTCGATGCAGGTTTGATAGATAGGAGTTTGCCTTATGGTTTATTGTTTACAGGAGAGGGTAGTTGGGATAAGAATTTTTCCACGGTTATTAATGGTAGTTTTCAAACAATGTTGCCCTACGAGTTTCTGTCCGATAGGTACGTTAATGTATTCTACTCGCATAATTTTGGAACGCTGCTTTTCAAAACCAAAAAGTTTAAGCCCCAGTTTATTGTGGTGCAAAATTCGGGCATAGGTATGCTAAGCAATGCTTCGTATCACGGAATTGATTTCGACCAAAAGGACAAGATATTCAATGAATCAGGTTTGATTATCAATAACATTATCAGGTTGAAGTATTTCAACATGTTTTACATCGGTTTTGGTGTTGGAGGGTTTTACAGATGGGGAGCTTACGCTTACGATACCGCAGAGGATAACATTGCGCTGAAGTTTTCGCTATCAATTACATTGAAATAAATGCAAAAAAAGGGGAGTTTTTGCTCCCCTTTTCTACTTAAAATATCATTACTTAAATAAGATTTGCTTTTTCGAGTATTGCCTGCATCTCCTGTTGCAGTTTTTTTGCCTTTGCACGGGCAGCCTCTGCAAAACGACCAGTGATATCGGCATATATAATTCCTCTCGATGAGTTTACGATTAATCCGCATCTGTGGTTTAATCCTTGCTCAGCAACCTTTTCAAGGCTTCCGCCTTGCTCGCCAACGCCAGGAACCAGTAAGAAGTGGTCAGGGGCTAGTTTCCTAACACTAGCAAAATACTCTGGATGAGTAGCGCCAACAACGTACATCATATTGGCATCGCTACCCCAGTGCATCGATTTTAGTACCACATCCTCAAACACCTTGTTTCCTGTTGCGCTATTCTCAATAAGTTGAAAATCGGCGAAACTATCGTTGGATGTTATTGCCAGTAAAATTGTCCATTTACCCTCATGGTTAAGGTAGGGGGTAACAGAATCCTGACCTAAGTATGGAGAAACGGTTACTGCATCGCAGCTCATGCTGTTAAAATACGCTTTTGCGTACATACGTGCAGTACTTGCAATATCGCCACGTTTTGCATCGGCAATAATAAGTATCTCCGGATAATTCTTTTTAATATACTTTACTGTTTTTATCAAACTGGTCCATCCCGAAGCACCGTGAACCTCATAAAACGCTAGGTTTGGTTTAAATGCAATGGCCAAATCGTGAGTGGCATCAACTATTGCCTTGTTGAATTCGAAGAGTGGGTCTTCTTTTGAGAGCAGATGCTCTGGAATCTTTGTCATTTCGCTATCTAAGCCAACACAAAGAAAACTTTTTTTCTTACGAATCTGTTCGAATAGTTGTTCGGGAGTCATAGTAGTATATTTTTTACTCTTCGCTTGCGGCTTTTAAACGCTCTGCGTTTTCGGCAAGCTGAAGTTTGTCTATAATTTCTTGAACATCCCCATCAATAATTGCCGATAGGTTATAGAGGGTAAGGTTAATGCGATGGTCGGTAACACGGCCCTGTGGATAGTTATAGGTACGAATTTTTGCCGAACGGTCGCCGGTAGAAACCATTGTTTTACGTTTCGACGAAATATTATCCAGATACTTTTGGTATTCAAGGTTGTAAAGACGGGTACGAAGTTCAGCCAATGCTTTATCGAAGTTTTTTAGCTGCGATTTTTGGTCTTGGCACTGAACAACAATACCTGAAGGTATGTGGGTTAAACGAATAGCCGAGTATGTTGTATTAACACTTTGTCCTCCAGGACCCGATGCGCAGAAGGTATCTTTACGGATATCTTCCATTTTAAGGTCTATATCGAACTCTTCAGCCTCAGGAAGTACCGCAACAGTGGCTGCTGATGTGTGAACCCTTCCCTGTGTTTCGGTTTGTGGCACACGTTGTACGCGATGTACACCCGATTCGTATTTTAGAACGCCATAAACACCGTTTCCAGTAATACTAATAACAACCTCCTTGAATCCGCCAACGGTACCTTCAGAGGTGCTTGTAACCTCATATTTCCAACCTTTTTTCTCAAAATACTTGGTGTACATACGGAAAAGGTCACCTGCAAAAATACTTGCCTCGTCACCACCAGTACCAGCACGGATTTCCATAACTGCGTTTTTAGAATCCTCTGGGTCGGCTGGAAGTAGGAGAACTTTTAGTTCTTCCTCAAGAGTTTCCTGTTCTTGGGTAAGTGATTCAAGTTCCATTTTAGCCATCTCTCTAAGTTCCTCGTCTTTCTCTGCGGCTAAAATTTGCTTGGAAGAATCGATATTGCTAAGTACGTTTTTGTATTTCTCGTAAGCGGCCACAATTGGCTCCAATGAGCGATATTCCTTGTTAAGGCTAACATATCGTTTCATATCGGCCATAACTGCTGGGTCGGTAATTTGCTGGCCAATTTCTTCGAATTTGTGCCTAATTCCTTCTAATTTTCTAAGTATTGAATTGTCTGACATAATATTTTAAAATATTGCCGCAAAGGTAATCATAAATTTACAGAGTGAAAAAGGGGCGAATAGATTTAAGGAATTACATAATATAATTTAGTATGATTATCCGCTAGTATTCCTAAAAAGTCTCTTCATTCCGCACTTGATGCGGAATCTATCAATCTAAAGAGTGGATTCCTGCTTGCGCAGGAATGATAAGAGATTTGCATACATATGTAAGCATCATTGCGGATAATCATTTGATTTAGAAGATAGAGTATTCTATCATCCTTGTTCAATCGCCAAAATAGTCTTCCTTGCTAGTAATGAAATTCTCCAAACTGCGATTTTATGGTGAGTTTTTTCCCTTCGTACTCACTACAGTAACCAATAATCTGGGCATCTACACCATAATCCTTTGCAATGGCAATAATATCGTCGGCAAACTCTGGGAATACGTATATCTCCATTCTATGTCCCATGTTGAATACCTTGTACATCTCCTGCCACGATGTGCCAGACTCCTTCTGGATTATTTTGAAAAGCGGAGGAATTTCGAATAGGTTATCCTTTACAATATGCAGGTTGTCCACAAAGTGCATCACTTTTGTTTGTGCGCCACCAGAGCAGTGTACCAAACCGTGAATTACAGGACGGTAGTTCGATAGCACATCCTTGATTATTGGAGCGTAGGTGCGGGTAGGGGATAGCACCATTTTACCAGCAGTTACGCCAATTTCATCAATCATTTGGTCGAGTTTGTATGACCCAGAGTAGATTAGTTCCGATGGTACTGAAGGGTCGTAGCTCTCGGGGTACTTTTTGGCTAGGTAGTTTGCAAAAACATCGTGCCTTGCAGATGTTAGCCCGTTACTACCCATACCGCCATTGTACTCAGTTTCATACTTGGCTTTGCCAAATGATGAAAGGCCAATGATAACATCTCCATCCTGAATGTTGCTATTGGAGATTATTTCGGAGCGTTTAATTCTTGCAGTAACAGTGGAGTCAACTATAACAGTACGTACAAGGTCGCCCACGTCGGCGGTTTCGCCACCAGTAAGGGTAATTCCAATGCCTTGCTTGCGCAAATCGTTGCAGAACTCCTCGGTTCCTTGTATTATGGCGCTGATTACCTCGCCAGGTATTAGGTTTTTGTTACGACCAATTGTTGAGGATAGAAGTATGTTGTCGGTTATGCCAACGCAGAGCAAGTCGTCGATATTCATCACAATGGCATCCTGAGCAATTCCCTTCCACACGCTCATATCTCCAGTCTCCTTCCAGTAAGCGTAGGCCAACGATGATTTTGTTCCTGCGCCATCGGCATGCATTACAACGCAGTAATTGGAGTCGCCAGTTAGGGTGTCGGGAACAACCTTGCAGAATGCTTTTGGGAAAAGTCCCTTGTCCAAATTGCTAATTGCGTTGTGAACATCATCTTTAGAGGCAGATACGCCTCTTTGGTCGTAGCGGGAATCTTTGCTCATTGGTTATTTTTGCTGACAAAGGTAATCCAGAAATTTCAATTGCCCAACGGTAATTTGTCAACAGATTGTTGATTACTATGGGTTGACTTATTAGTAGTTTAACCCTTCAATTTTCAGAAATTTCTTTTTCGATTCGTTTTGCCACTTAACCTCGGCGGGCGTTTCAACAAGCCATACTTTTAGGTCGGCTTGAGCAGGGTCGTCAACAAATATTAGTGTTATCTGAGCCATTTTGGGCTCCTCTACCTCCATCATAATGCCAACCTTGGTGATTTCTTTTTCCTCATATACAATGCAAAAGTGCAGGTCGGCATCGGCAGGGTCTTCAACGTGGAAAATTTTAAGTTTCGCCTGTTCAATTGTTTCGGCCTCAAAAAATTTCTGAGCGTACCCTTGTTGTGCAGTGGCTATAACAACTATAACTAGAAATATTTTAATGATTCGAGGCATACTTAACACTTAAAATCAATTTTTTTACTTCAAAACTCGATTAAATGTTTCACAATTTATGTTCCAAATTTTACTGTAAAGCTATAAATCTATACAAATATCACTTAAAACAAATCTAACGATTTTTTCGAAATCTGATTGGGAGGCGAGTTCAAAAAAATAAAATAAAAAAGGGGCAAAGCCCCTTTCTCAAAATATTTACTGTTTTGCAGGATAGTCGTCCCTTAAAACTCTGAACTCTGTTCTACGGTTAATTTGGTAAACAACCTCTTTGTTTTCCTCGGAGGTTAAACCATCTACAAACTTTTGGTCGAGTACAACTCCTATAGGTAGGAATGTGTAACGAGCATTTAGTGCAGCATCAACAACCTTAGGTTGAGTTTGTGCATAACCTTTTGCTTTTAAGCGGTCGGTAGCAATACCTTTTTCTATTAAATAGTTAACAACCGATTGTGCACGTTTTTGCGATAGTTCGTAGTTGTACTCTTGGGTACCACGACTATCGGTGTGCGATGCCAACTCAATGGTAACGGTTGGGTTATCGTTAAGGATTTCAACTAGCCTATCAAGCGCCTCTCGCGATTCTGGGCGGAGTTCCCACTTGTCGTAATCGTAGAAAATATTTGGTATTTCGATTGGCTTTTCTGTTGATGTAATTGCAATAGCAACATCAAAATCCTTGCTTCTTGTTAAGCCACGGGTAGTTTCCTTAGCCTTGTTGTTGAGGAATCCCTTTTTCGATGCAAGTATTACGTAATCGGTGTTTGGAGTTAAGTTAAACTTAAAGGTGCCATCCTCCTTGGTTTGCATTGTAACAATAGCACCATCGCTACCAATAAGTTTAACAGTGGCTTGATTAACAGGGGTTTTGGTTTTATCGTCGGTAACCTTACCAATCATGTTGTAGATAATTGGAGGTAGATAGAACATGTAAATATCATCGGCACCTCTTCCTCCTTGTCGGCGAGAGCTAAAATAACCTGCTTCGCGCTCCCTTTCGAATACAACGCCGAAATCATCGGCAGGGGAGTTCATTGGGTAGCGCATATTTTCGATAATCCAAGCACCATTTTCTTGCGATTTAGCCTTAAAGATGTCCAAACCGCCCATTCCAGGATGTCCATCGGATGAAAAGTAAAGTGTTCCATCGGCATGAACGTATGGGAACATCTCATTTCCAGGGGAGTTTACTTCTCCTCCAAGATTTATAGCTTCGCCCCACTCATCGCCCGACGATGCACGTGTAACCTTCCAAATATCTAATCCGCCAAAACCACCAGCAATATTGCTTGCAAAGTAAAGAGTAGTTCCATCAGCAGAAATTGCTGGATGGGCAACTATCATACTATCCGACGAAACCTTTATTTCATCGGGGGTTAGCCAGCCCTGTTCAACTCGTTTTGAACTGAAAATTTGGCATCCTAACTTATCGCGTTTGCTAACTTTGCAACGGGTAAAGAATACTGTGTTAAAATCGGATGTTAGCGACCCCGCGCCCTCGTCGAATTGTGTGTTTACAGTTTCATCAATAGGTTTTGGGTCACTCCAAACTCCTTTAACATCGCGGGTAGTTAGGAAGATATCGGTAAAACTCTCGCCTGTTACTGCGCTAAGCTTTCCGCCAGTAGTACCTTTTCTGGAACTTGTGAAAAGCAGTTCGGTATAATCGTTCGAAGCATAAGCAGGACTAAACTCGCTAAATTTAGTGTTTATACCGCGCATATTGATAATTTCGTATCCCGAAGGAGTTTCTTTCCATCGTTTGGCCAGTTCGCATGACTCAATTCCTGAATCGGCAAGTTTATCGAGTGGTGCAAGAATTTTGTATTTTCTGTATTGCTCAATGGCTTCGTCGTACTTTTCGCCCATCTTAAGCGTTTCGGCGTAGTAGAAAAATACTTTGGGGTCAGGACACTCCCTGAGAATTGCTTTTTGGTACCAAAGTTCCGCTTGGCGAGCGTTACCTATTAATCTGTAGCAATTCCCAATTTTATAGAGGTACTTGGAGAGTTCTATCTTGTCCTTGACCTTATCGATATCATCTCTGTAAAGTTCAATTGCTTCAAAATAGCCGCCAGCCTTGTAAAGAGCATCGGCTCTGGTCAACTTTGATGTTTGTGCTACAGCGATATTCGATAAAAGCAGAATCCCTAAAAGGGTTATTGCCCCATTTTTAATGGCCGATTTTAATCCAATCATAAATGTACTTTTCTAATGAACGCAAAAATATTTCAAAAGTATCTAAAATATAAAAGGTAAAGGTAAATATTATTTTAAAGATTTTGCAATTCAATGTCTAAAACCTAGCCATGCTAAAACAAAAAATCCTGGATAAACCAGGATTTTTAAACAAAACACGACCGAAAACCTATCGGATGAAAAGCATTTCGCGATATTTAGGGAGTGGCCACATTTCATCGTCAACAATCATCTCAAGTTTATCGATATGGTAACGAATATCCTCGATATATGGCCTAACATTTTTTGCGTATAGGTGAGCTCTTTCTACAACATCCTCCACAAGGTTTGCCTCTTTACGGTACTCAATCATTTCGTCTACCTGCTTGCGGATTTCGTGAATATGCTCTGATATTTCCTGTAAAAGATTTAGCTGATGATTTGCCAGTTTCTCGTATTCTTTTGGGAATAGTTCTTTTAGCCCCTTCACATTCGATATCAGAATGTTTTGGTAGGCAATGGCTGTTGGTATTATGTGATTTATGGCTAAATCGCCCAGAACACGTGCTTCTATTTGTACTTTCTTTAGGAATATCTCGTTGCGAATCTCGTAACGAGCTTCAAGTTCCCTAAGCGTAAGAATTTTGTTTTTTGTCAGTAGGTCTTTCGATGAGTCGAGTAGGAATGTTTTGAAGGCCTCAATTGCGTTTTGAATATTGGGTAGACCACGGCGAGCGGCCTCATCAACCCACTCTTGGCTGTAGCCATTACCCTCGAATCGGATTTTCTTGGAATCGATAATAACCTTACGCAGGCACTGAATTATCGCCTCATCCTTTTTAACCCCCTTTTCAATAACTTTCTCAACCTCTACCTTAAATTTATTGAGTTGGTCGGCAACAGCAGTGTTTAGCACAATCATTGGCGATGCGCAGCTACCCGATGAGCCCACTGCACGGAACTCGAAGCGATTTCCTGTGAATGCGAATGGAGATGTACGATTGCGGTCGGTATTATCGAGTAGAATCTCTGGAATTTTTCCGATGATGTCCAGTTTTAGCTCAGTTTTCTCATCGGGAGTCATTTTTTGGTCGCTCACCTTTTCCTCCAGCTCATCGAGCACAGCACTTAAGGTTTTGCCAATAAATACAGACATAATGGCTGGTGGAGCCTCGTGTGCGCCAAGTCGGTGCGAGTTCGATTCCGAAGCAATACTACCAATTAGCAGTGCAGAATGGTCTTGAACCGCCTTCATTGTATTGATAAGGAATGTTAGGAATTGAAGGTTGTTCTTAGGCGTTCTTCCTGGCGATAAAAGGTTTACACCACTATCGGTCATCATCGACCAGTTATTGTGCTTACCAGAGCCATTTACGCCCTTGAATGGTTTTTCGTGGAAAAGTATGCGGAAGTTATGCTGACGGGCAACTCTGTCCATTAGCGACATAATAAGTTGGTTGTGGTCAACAGCAAGGTTGGCCTCCTCAAATATCGGTGCGCATTCAAACTGGTTTGGAGCAACCTCGTTGTGGCGTGTTTTAACAGGGATACCTAGTTTGTAAGCCTCCAACTCAAAGTGACGCATAAAAGCGGTAACGCGTGCGGGGATTGACCCAAAGTAGTGGTCTTCCAACTGTTGGTCTTTTGCCGCAGCATGTCCCATAAGGGTACGACCGCAAAGGGCAAGGTCGGGGCGGGCGTTGAACAACGCCTCGTCAACCAAAAAGTACTCCTGTTCCCAGCCCAGTGTGGCAAATACCTTTTTTGCGTCCTTATCGAAATACTCCAAAACCGATACTGCTGCTTTGTCAAGCGCAGTTAGCGATTTTAGCAATGGAGTCTTAAAATCCAGCGCTTCGCCTGTATAGGAAACAAAAACCGTTGGAATACAAAGCGTTTGGTCAAGTATAAACGCAGGCGATGATGGATCCCAAGCCGAATAACCGCGAGCCTCGAATGTGTTTCGGATTCCACCACTTGGGAAACTCGATGCATCAGGCTCCTGCTGAACAAGCATTTCACCTTTAAAGAGTTCAATAGCCTTACCATCCTTATCGATGGAGAGAAAAGCATCGTGCTTTTCGGCTGTTGCTCCGTTCAATGGTTGGAACCAGTGGGTGTAGTGTGTTGCGCCCTGTTCCATTGCCCATGCTTTCATTGCAGCAGCAACTTGGCCTGCAATTTTTCTGTCGATACGTCGGCCCTCGTCAATTGAGGTGATTAGGCTTTCGTAAGCATCGGCCGATAGGTAGCGTTTCATCTTCTCCCTATCAAAAACATTAACCCCAAATATTTCGGAATACTTAGAGTCTTTGTTTCCATTGAATTCTAGAGGGTTTCTGTTAACAGCCTCTTTGAATGCGGTGAATCTTTGTTTAGCCATAGTTTAGTTTTTATTTCATTGCAAAAATAAATTATTTTTAAATATATATAAAAATATTGGGGGTATATTTTAAAAATCATGAAAAAATATTTTAAAAATATAAAAATATATGGGGGTGTGAATTTGAAAAATGTATTTTTTAAAATTTTGATATGTGTTTAGATGATAGTTTGAATTTATATCCCTTTATAATATCTTTATAGCATTAATGAACAAACTATTTTATACTTGCGTTAACCAAGTACAAGCGTTTTTACAATGGAAAAGGACAATAGAAAGTATTCGAGCGACGAGATTACAGTTTTTTGGCGACCATCGGAGTGCGTGCACGCATCAATTTGCTATTCCAAGTTGCTGTCGGTGTTTAACCCACGTAAAAGGCCCTGGGTTGATATGAAAGGTGGCACAACAAGGCAGATTATTGAGATTGTGAACGAGTGCCCCACCAATGCGTTGATGTTTATGTGGAACGACCCCGTAAAAAACGCTGCCGAAACATCCAAGAAGGCCGTAAAGGATTTAACGAGCGAGCAAGCAGCCGATTTTGGCGTTGAACCTGTCAAGGTTCAGGTTATGCCCAACGGTCCCGTTCTGGTATCGGGTAACTTTCAACTGTTAGATTCCGAGGGTAAAGATATAAAGTCGATGAAGATGGTTTCGCTATGTCGATGTGGAAGCTCCAACGGGCAGCCATTCTGCGATGGAACACACTTTAAGGTTGGATTTAGAGATAAGGAGTAACAGCAATGGATGAGCAAAAAAAAGTTGCAGCAAAGCTGCATTTGTCCAAGACTGGACCAATAAAAATTACCGGGAAGTTCTACATTGTGGATACTCAGGGTAACGACTTAACCCCCGAAGGCGAAGGTGATGTTTACCTCTGCGCCTGCGGCAATTCCAAAACAAAACCATTCTGCGACGGAAGCCATAAGAAGTGAGTTTGGAGGAAACTTTGTAAACGGTTATCAGTTATCTGTTACCCCAACATTAAAGTTCCTAACTTCCTGCTTCAATCTTCCACCTTCCAACTGCAATATAATTTTTACTAGTTTTGCCGAATGGCAATAAAAAAAACAAGCCCTGTTACAAGGGCTTTACTTTTGGTGTTGGGCTTACTATCGCTGGGTTTTGGAGTATTGGGCATATTTGTACCATTACTGCCAACAACTCCCTTTTTACTGCTATCGGCATACTGTTTTATTCGTAGCTCCGATAGGCTGTATGGCTGGCTTATTGGTAATAAATTTCTGGGACACTATATTCATAACTATATCGAGAATAGGGCAATTGAGCCGCGCATAAAGTGGTTTACCATTGCGTTGCTTTGGATATCGATACTAACCTCTGTTATAACGCTGAGCCTAGCGCTGTGGATTAAAGCATTGCTTATTGCAATTGCGGTGGGCGTTACGGTGCATATTTTGAGGTTGAGGTAGATTCCATCAATTTTAGTTTGTTACCGACATTCTTCTTGCTGCATACAGTTGCATACCATTATTCTGATAAGCCGATGCAGCAGACTTCTGCGAGTACGCGGTTTTTACTCTTAGTTATCAGGAATTTCGGGTTCAACCAGTTTTATCAACTTTTCTAAAGACTCCTGCCATCCTAAATAGCACATCTCTGCAGGGATAACAGACGGAATACCCTCCTGCAGAACCTTTAACTCTGTGCCGCACGAAACCCTATTGAGCCATACAGAGGTGATTATTTCGCCGGGCAAATTTGGGTCGTCAAATTTATCGCTGTATTTAATGAACTCATTAGGCTTAATTTCTAGAAAGTTGCCACCAAAAGAGTGGCTGTTTCCCGTAGTAAAGTTCATAAACGACATTTTAAAGCTCCCTCCAACTTTAAAATCCATATGATGAACCAAACATATGAAACCGTATGGCGGAATCCACCACGAATATGCATTCGAGTCGGTAAAAGCTCTATAAATCTTTTCTGGAGTTGCTTTAATAACTCTATGCAATGTTACGCTATTCCCTGACATAATATTACGTTTAGGTGTTATTCTATGGTTCGTTAATTAACTAATAAACAGTAAAAACGTATATAATGTTCGGTTTAGTTAATGCATTGTAGTAGCAGTTTGTAGGAGAGGTCGGAGACTGCTATTTAGATATGCCGAAGTCTGAAACTTTAGAGAGCAATTGATTACTCTTTAATTGTTATTATAAATTATTAATCATCACCTCTTTTAAAAAAAGAAAAGGCGCTGAAAAACCAGCGCCTTTCAAAATATGGTATATGTAAATTTTACTTTCTGCTTACCGCATCCTCAATTACAAGCGTAAACATATCGCGCATATTGCCGCCCATAGCCCTTACCTGTTGCGGAATTATGCTGGCCTCGCTCATTCCCGGAACAGTGTTTATTTCGAGGAAGTAGATGTTTTCGTTGTCAACTATATAGTCGACCCGAACAATTCCACGGCAATCGAGCCTATCGTATATTTTTGAGGAGAATTCTTGGATTCTTTTGGTGAGCGATTCCGAAATCTCAGCGGGTGTAACCTCCTTGGATTTGTTCTGGTATTTTGCCTCGTAATCGAAAAACTCGTTCATCGATATTATCTCGGTTACAGGCATTACAATCTCCTTGCTATCCGATTTAAACACACCGCAGGTGAACTCCCTACCGCTTATAAACTCCTCCAGGATTATTGTTCGGTCCTCCTTAAAGGCATTTTCTATGGCAGGCAAAAGGTCCTCGGCAAATTTAACCTTGCTAACACCGTAGCTGCTACCGCTCTCGTTGGGTTTTACAAATATTGGTAGTCCAAGCGTCTTTATGATACTTTTGGTATCAAATTTTTGCCCACGCTTTAGGTTAATTCCCTTTGCTAGGTTAACACCTGTTTCCTTAACCAGCTCCTTGCAGTAGTACTTGTGAAAGGTGAACGATGAGTTCATAACGCTTCCGGTGGTGTATGGAATGTTCATCATCTCAAGGTAGCCTTGGAGTAATCCGTTCTCGCCTGGTGTGCCGTGGATTGCAATTAATGCGCAATCGAATTTTAGTTTTTGGCCTTTAACCGTTGCGCTAAAATCGTTCTTATCAATCTCAATCTCGCCAAGTTCAGGGTGCTTTAACGCCCAACTTGTTCCCTTAATAAAAACGGTATATGCGTTGTACTTATCGGCATCTATCCAACCCGATATTTGTGCTGCACTTTTAAGCGATATGTTTGCCTCGGAGGAGTTTCCTCCAGCAAGTATGGCAATATTAAGTTTGCTTTCCATTGTTTACGGTTTGTAGTGCAAAACTGCAAGAAATTTGGCAAATTGAAAAATTTCGACACCGATATTATTATTTTTTAATCTATCGAATTTTACTGTTGGGTTGATTGCACCTGATTATTTGTCAAATAATTTTTTGAAAACATCACAAATCAACTTAACTTTTGGCCATTAACTCAATTGTGAGTATGAAACGTATTACATTGCTTTTTTTGCTTTTACTATTCTCTACAATTGTGGAAGCACAAACAATTCTTGTCAAAGGTAAAGTTACCGATTCCCAGAAACACGCTTTAATTGGGGTTGCAGTTGGTATCAAAGGCACTTCAATTGTCACTCAAACAAAGGACGATGGAACCTATCAGATTTACTCTTCCTATGGCGATACTTTAGTTTTCACATCAAACTTTGGCGTAACAAAAAATGTTGCTGTAAGCAAGGAATTTATAGATGTTCCGAATAACTATTTGATTATTAATGTTGAGTTGGCTACGGATAATCAAATATTTAATATGTCGCTTGAGGAGTTGATGAGTATCGAAATTATTACAGCCTCCAATATTTCAGAAAAATTAAACGATGCACCTGCAACTACCATTGTATTAAGCCAAAAACAGATACTCGATTTGGGGTACATTAAGTTATCCGATATTTTAGATGATTTACCCGGAATGGACATGGTTAAAACTTATGGCGATACCTATTATAAAAATTACTGGAGGGGTTTTAGGAATTCGGTGGGAACGGCGTATCTGCTTATGGTTGATGGAATGCTACAGAATCAACTATGGACTAATACCGACCAGATTATGGCCGCAATTCCTATTTCTAATATCGAAAGGGTTGAGGTTGTTTATGGTCCAGCATCATCGGTTTATGGAGCCAATGCACTTATGGGTGTTATAAATGTTCTTACAAAGAAAACTGCCGATACGGATGGTACACATCTTAGTTTTCAGAGTTTTAGAAGTGCCAGCAATTATTTTACTGGCGATTATAATGTCTTTTACCAAAGAAACAATATTCGATTTAGTGTTACGGGTAGGGTTGAGGATGGCGATGTAAATGAATTTATTAATCCGAATGATTTTTACTGGACAAGGGATGAGCATTATTCCAACTCTGCCCTTTGGGGCGATGTGGTAAATAATAAGAACCTTGGAGGCCTATTTTCTTCTCCTGAACGAAACCGAGCATTGGATTTTCGTTTGTATATGGACGATTTGGAACTGGGTGCCAGTTTTTACAATTTAAGTACGGGTTATGGAACCGTTTATCCCGCCGATAGGGTTCAAACTGTGAACCGTTGGCCACAAACTGAGTTTAGTATATACTCAAGGTATTCTAAGCAGCTAACATCGAAAATTAGTTCACGAACATTGGTTCGATTCCGTAAAAGCGATATAACCAACGATGGATTATTTATAGAGGCGTATAACACTACAAATAATAGTTCAGCCGATTCAACAATTGCTGGGGTTGTTGTTGGTGCTGGAGAATCAGTGCGAGGTATTGATTTTTCATCGTGGTCTACCTATAATCGGAGTGTTTCTGTTTTTCAGGATTTTGATGTTTCATTAAGCGATATTGTTTCATTTAATATTGGGCTTAAGTACGAGAATAAAAACCTAGAACGTAATTATAATGCGGTTTATTCCGATTATGTTGCCCCCAGTGTTCTTACCAATGCATCGTTGCTTTATCCTCAAATAACCCAAGATGTTGATAGGTATAATAATAGGGTTTTTATTATTGATGAGGCGGCTTATTTTCAAGGCCGTTTAAGGCTTAACAGTAGTAATGCACTAAATATTGGAGCCCGGTACGATTATAATTCACAGTATGGCGGTTCTACAACCTTGCGTATGGGGTATGTTGGGACTTTTAAGAGTTTAACCGCAAAATTGCTTTACGGGCAAGCGTACCAAGAACCTACAATGCGAAATCTTTATGGCGGATGGAGCGGTTCCGGTAGTAATGAGAATTTAAAGCCTGAGCGGTCGAGCACCATAGAGGCATCTGCCGTTTATACAAAAGGAAAAATAAGCGCGTTGGTTAGTGCTTATGGCGTTATTATTACCAATACTATAGTGGGCGATAACCAATCGGCGAGCAATCTTGGAGAGCGTGTAATTACAGGACTCGATTTGCACCTGAGAACGCAGATATCCCAATCGTTCATTAAAAATCTAAATGCTTGGATTTATTACTCGGCAATTCTTTCGGAGAAGGAGAAACGGTTTGATGTTGATGGAAATCTTACTGGAACTGGAATTATTGGCGATTTGGCACACAGTAAATTGTACTTTGGAACAACCGCAGATATTGGAAAGCATTTGACCATTAATTTGCGAGGTCGATTTATTGGAGAACGCGAAACTGTTATTACAAATCCAATTCGGACAATTCCATCGTACTTGACCATTGATGGTAATATTCAAGTGAGAGATGTGATTTATAAAGGGCTTAACATCGAAGTTAAGTTTATCAATTTGACCAATACAGTTTACTATCATCCGGGTATACGCGAAGCCAATTCGGGCGAGTCGCCCGGAGCTTGGGATTCCAACGGTTTGGGTTGGAGTGGTAGTCAAGGATGGTTTAACTCTAAGTTACCGCAGCCTCGATTCTTTACAATGGTGGGAATAACTTTAAACATATAGTGGTATTGATACAAAAAAGGGCAACATTTGTTGCCCTTTTTTTCTTGTACAGGTTATCGAACCCAGCTCTTATTCGATAGCATGACCATCATTGCTAACAGATACCCAAGTGCTCCTATCAGCAATGCTGCATTGTATCCCAACGAGAATGCAACCAGCATAATTGCTGTAGAGCCTAGTACTGATGCTGCTCCGTTAATTGCAAAGCCCCAATCAACCAATTCTCCAACTCTTTTTGTTCCGTTAGGGAATGGCATTCCCATAAAAAATCCAAGTGGAATTATAAGGATTATGGTTATCAGTATTCTATAAGCAAGAGTTAGGAATCCTAAGTTCGACAGTAAATGTTGAAATACAAGAGTATCGAGCAAAATCCAAGCAATAATTCCAATAAAGGCAACGCTTGGTTTGAACTTTTGTGAAAACCTACTACCAACTCCCGATGCTAAAAGTAGCGAGAAAAGTATGGTTACAAAGGAATATACTCCAGAACCAATAAATAGGGTGTATTTCTGAATGAGAATCACCTCAATTGCCATAAATGCGGCGCCAATCAGGAAGAAGTAGCTCCATCCTCGAAGGTTTAGCTTTTCGCCTTTCTTTAAAAATGGAATCAAATTTATTGGTATAGCAATTAGCGCGACTACTGCAAGAATTATGAAAATTAGAAGTTTTGCAAGTGGAAATCCTCTAAATTCGAAGGGTGATATTTTGTCGAGTTTCGAGAAATCGACATTTTTAAGCATACCCATCTGCGCAGCAAAAGGTCGGTTATCAGTATTGGGCGATAGATTAATGGCTACAGTATCCTGCACCTTTGCCCAGCCATTATTCATTATCTCAGCAATTAAATTATGCTTTATCGAATCGTTTGGTGTTGGATACTCTACAACCATATATGGTCTTTCGCCCTGCGTGATATCTGCTAAGCCCTCGGTTAACCACTCCTGTTTAATCGGGTTTTTGCTGAAAAGCATGAGTTTGCGATTTGCAATATAGGAATGAAGCACCGCAATGTGTTCATTGGGGTTTGCAACATTCTTATTCTCCAATGCCTGTTTTGCTGCCGATACAAGCCGAGGAATATAGAATTGGTGGTCGAGGAAAAGAATTCCATCATCGGTCATTGCATCGTAGTAATCCTCAAAGGCCTCCTCGGTAAATAGGTAGTTCTCGGCCAGGGCAAATGCTCCCGATGCCAACGATGCAAAGGTGTTTGAACTTACAGCATAGATAATATCAAACTTATTGTTAAACCTACGAACGTATGAACGACCATCCTCAGTAATAACCTTAACGTTTGGGTGGCTATATATTTTTCCTGTTATATCGTAAAGCAATCCATCGGTCATCAGTTTGTTCATATACGGAACAACTTCCACAGCGTGAATTTCAGTTGCACCGGAGCTTAATGCATTTAAAACATCGCCACCGCTACCTGCTCCAAGAGCCAGTAAATTGCAGTTGGGAGTGCGCTTCGCGAAGTATCGCATAGGATAACCCGGCATTGGTTTTAAACTATCAGGAACATTAAAGTTGCCATCGAAACGGTATGCAGGCGAGTGAGCGGCGTTATCGATAACTGCGTAGTATTGCTCCTCGTTAACTTTCATCACCTTAATCTGCGCCATTGCATCCCAGTGCTGATGAATCAACTCAAAGCGCTCCTGGCGTTGCTTGTTCAACCATTTTTCCGATTGCGGTAAAGCTATAAATAGCCCTACAATTAACAGGAACGGAGCAATTTTATACCATCGTTTAGCATACATTAATGCAACAATAAGCGATGGAATACTAACCAGAAAGGCGGTTTTCTGCACCTGAATCAAATTCATTAGTATAATGGCTAATATTACACCAACTCCAGCACCAATCAGGTCGGCCATATAAATCTTGTCCATTTGGCTATGGTTCTTTTTGAAAAGCAGACTTAGCGACATCCCTCCAAAAAGGAACGAGATACTAAGCAAAAGAACTACTAGCGCAATTTTACCAACCATTGCTTTACTGCTGAATAGCAGGGTGAAATCGAGGTCGAAGTGGAGAACAATTATTGGTGCTAAAACCGAAATAATGCTCCCCAGCGAAAGGTAAAGCCACAAATGCTTTTCTTCACTAAGTTTTGGCCAAAGCCTGATTAAAAGGCCACCAATACCCATTCCTAGAATGGATAACGATAAAACCAGAAATGCGAAGGTGTAAAAATACTCTGCGGAAAAAATTCGTGTCCAAAGAATTTCCAATGCAATAAAAGAAAGTGAAATTAGTCCAGCTGCAATAGCTGGCTTCCATAGCAATTTAGAATCCTTTGAAGGAGGGTTCTCTGAAATCAAATCCATAATTTTGTTTTTAAATTTGTTTAATAATCATCTAAAGCCACTAATCCTTGGCTCTTATTAAATAAATTTTAAATGGTAACTACCGGTATTCCATCCAATTTAACTATCGGACTGTTTAGTTTTAGATAGGTTTAAATGGGGTTGTTTTATGTATTGAATTTGTTCAAAGAATTAACACTATTTATTAAATTGATATCTGGATGCGAATAGAATGAAGAAAGCCATAGATTTCGCTATGGCTTTTGCAAATCGCTCCGGGAATTTTAGCTAAAACTACCTTCAAGATATCCTTTTGTGAGTTCGTTTTTAGGGTTGTTAAAAAACTCATCGGCAGGGCCAAATTCAATAAGTTCGCCCAAATACATAAAGGCCACATAATCGGCTATACGTTTTGCCTGTCGTAGTGTGTGCGTAACCAATACAATGCTATACTGTTCTTTCATTTTAACGAACAGCTCCTCGATGGTTGTTGTAGATATTGGGTCGAGTGCCGATGTGGCCTCATCGCCTAGAATTATTTCGGGCTCAACGGCTAATCCTCTGGCAAGGCATAAACGTTGCTGCTGTCCAATCGATAATTTGCTAGCCGGAGATTTAAGCCTGTCCTTAACTTCCTCCCAAAGTCCAACTCTCGTTAGTTGTTCCTTGACTATTCTATAAAGTTCTCTTCTGCTGTGCCGTTTATACAAGCGTGGTCCAAATGCAATATTATCGAATATATCCATAGGTAGCACTGTTGGACGTTGAGCCAGCAATCCCATTTTTTTTCGAATATGAGTAACTTCAACATTTGAACCGTATATATCCTCATTATCAATCCAAACGTGACCTGTAACTTTAACGTCAGCGGAATCATCGTGTAGGCGATTGAAGGAGCGGAGCAGTGTTGTTTTTCCGCACCCCGATGGCCCAATAATACAAGTAATGCTTTTATCGGGTATCTCCAAGTTGATGTTTTTTAAAATATGCTTACCCTCAATAAATACATTTAGGTCTTTGATTGAAAGATGAGGAATTATATTTCCCTCATTACTTGTATTCTTATTTATTGTTGAATTTTTCACAACCAATTCGTTTAGTATATCTTTCATATTACTGTCCGTTTATCTATTAAAAACATATAACGTTACACTTTCGATTTCGAAAGTTTATTTCCAAAATATCGGGTCGAAAAACTGATAACCAGAATTATAATTGTTAGGATAAGTGCTGCAGCGTAAGCTCTGTTTTGCACCTCCTCGATGGGGCTACTCAGTTGAAAAAATATTGCCAATGGCAAAGTTGCTGCCGGTTGAGCGGGCGAAAGGTTAATGCTATCGGTGTAACCCGCTGTGAAAAGAACTGTGGCGGCATCGCCAATTCCTCTACCTACGGCCAATAGAATTGCAGTTGTTATTCCCGGTAGGATTTGCCTAACAACCACTTTCAATGTTTCAAATTTTGTTGCTCCTAGCGATAGAGGTGCTTCAATTAAATCTTTGGGAACATATACCGCTACTTCGTCAATTGAGCGAACCATTATTGGAATTATGAGTAACGATACTGCAATTATACCCCCAAGCAATGAGGCTTGTATTCCCAAGTATATCATCACCATAAAACCAAAGGCTCCATAAACAATGGATGGAATTCCAAAAAGTATATCGAATGAGAATCGAACAATGCTTGAGAATCTCGATTTCTTGCTGATTAAGAAATTGATATACAGTGCAACGGGTAAACTTATTAGCGTACTAATTAGCACAGAGCCAAATATCAAGTATAGTGAGCCAACAATTGCGTTAAGAATTCCACCCTCTTTACCCAGGTAAAATCCACCCGACGGAACTTTCGAAACCATGTCCCAAGTTAAGGATGGTAAGCCTCTTCGGATAATAATCCACAAAATATATAGCAGTACCGACATAATTACAAGCGATGATATAATCATCAGTACCTTAAATATTCTTTCTTCTAGTTTTCTCATTGCTGATACCTTTTACTAACTCTATTTAAAATCAACCTTGAACCCGCATTAAAAATGACTATAATTATAAAAAGCAGAAGTGCCGAAAACATAAGTGCTGCTTCGTATTCGGGTAACGACATCATCTCGCCATAGTTATTTGCAATTAATGCTGGTAAAGGGTAACACGAGTCAAAAATCGACGCTGGCAGTTCGGTTACATTCCCGCAAACCATTAGCACGGCTATTGTTTCGCCGAATGCCCTTGAAATTGCCAAAACAACAGCTGCAATTATTCCCGGCAACGATTTTCGTAGTACAACTTTTTTCACCGTTTCCCACTTGGTAGCACCCAACGACCACGATGCTTCTCTAATATCTTTAGGGATTGCAGCAAAAACCTCGTTGGTAATACTAATTATCAGCGGAGTAATCATTATTGCCAGTACAATTCCACCTGCCAAAACGCTATAGCCAGTGGAGAAATCGACAAAATGTGGGGCTATCTTTTCTGATATTAGCGGAACAACTGTGAGTGTACCCCAAACACCATATATTACCGGGGGTATTCCTGATAAAAGGTCGATTATTGGGTTGAATATTTTTTTAATTCTGCTAGTTGAGTACTCGCTTAAATATATTGATGTGAGCAACGAGAATGGCAATGCAATTAAAATAGCAATGAATGTAACGTTTAGTGTACTAAAAATAAAGGTAAGGAATCCGTATTCGCCTTTGAATGGCCGCCATCCGCTTGTGAAGAAAACCTTAAATAAATCTTTATCCCTAAAAACCGGAAATGCCTTGGATAGTAGTACAAGTCCAATAACAAAAAGGATTGTTAGGCATAAAATGGTTAAGCCCAGCATATAATGCCGGGCTATCTTTTCCTTTAAAAGTCTGTATTTTAATCGTCTCATAATTTCTTAATCTCTACCAAAACTTTTTCCTTGGGTAGGTTGATATACCCTGTTTCGAGCACATACTTTTGTCCTTCGGACAATATCCACCTGATGAATTCAACAACCACCTTTTTTTGAGGCTGGTTTTTTGTTACAAAGTACAGTTCACGAGCAGGTGGCGATGGATACTTCCCCGCTGCAATTGCCGCAATTAGTTTGTCCATTGAGTCGTAGAAATTTTCATCCTCATCTATTTTTCCGTTTTTATTCAAGTCAATTGGTAAAACTCTAATTCCGGCTACCTGCTGTTTGGTTTTGTAATCGTAGGCATAACCAATGTTGTTGAACCCAATTCCCAGCTGGTCTTTTTTTACTGCTAGCGCTAATCCTGGGTCGCCATAAACTCCGCTGCCAAGTAAATCCTCCTGTTTCTTTCCAAAGAATTTTGCCCATACCTCAGCAGCACCACAAGCATCGGAACGGGTGTAAACGTGAATAGGCGCTTTAACTTTGGAGGTAAATGCTTGGTTCCAAACTTTTACTTTACCTGTAATCCAAATGTGATTGGCAATTTCGGGTTTTAGTCCTTGTGCAAGAATATCGGAAATAATAGGATTATTGGCGTTTACAACAGGTACTACGGCATCCTTAGCAACGGAAAAACTAAATGCACCTCTTTTTACCTCCTCAGGATAAATCTCCCGCGAAACCATTCCAATATCCACCATTCCATTCAAAACATCGGTCATTCCTTTTCCTGCGCCACCTGCCGAGATATCAATTTTAACATCGGGGTGAAGTTTTTTGAACTCCTCGGCCCACTTTACTGCCAAAGGGTAAAGGGCAAATGCGCCCGACAGGGTTATTTCGCCTTTTAATTTTTCCTGTGCAACAGATTTTTTCTGACTAAAAGGCGCAACAATCATAGTTACGGCTAATGCTAAAGCTAATATCTTCTTCATTTTAGTAATGTTTTATTTGAACGATGCGCTAAATAGTTGAGGTTTAAAAGTAATCATTATGTAAGCCCAAGTGGGAGTATATTCATTTGCCCCAGCCTTTGCTTTCTTAACAATTTCGAAACTTTCGGTGGTGTTTGCCCAGGAGAATCCTAAGTCAATTTTTGTGAAATTGTTGGGTTTATAGCTTACCAATAAATCATTTTCAAATCCAAGGTACTTATTTATGGTTTCGCTATTGCTTATGTAGTCCTCTTTTAAATAGAATAGGTGAAAATCGGCTCTGAGTTCAAACATTTTACCAAGAGGATGGATGATAAACAGATATGGGTTAACTAACCCAGCACCGCTAACATCGGAGGGGAATTTTGTTATTAAATCGAGTGAGCCATTGAATGAGTGCCCCGAACCGTATAAAGGGGAGAATGCTCTGTCGTTATTTACTGAAGTTTGCGGTGTGTTACCCGAGAAAACCTCTGCGCCTAAACGAAAAGTGGTATTGGAAGGAATAACAAGTTTAACCTCGGGTTGAATATACCACGCATCAATATTTTTATCCTTGGCACTCTTTCCCGATTGGTAGTAGCCAGCCATTGTAAATGAGAATGGTTTTAGGTCATAATCTACTCTACCTCCATTGGTATATCTAATGTTTAGCTTCTCAGCATCGGTGGCATTCTGGTATCCATCGGCACTGTTTAGCAATGAAAGATATAGGTTGTCGATTACTTTGAATCGTGAAAAGTTCACAGCCAAGAACTTATAGTTCTCAAAACCTTTGGGAGCATAATTAGTCCCATCGAGTAGTTCTGACGATTGGTTGAATGCCAGAGCTGTTTCTGAGGTAAGCTTATCGGCATTATACCTAATGTTAAGCGCATCGTGCGATACGGCTCCTTGGCGCCAGTTATTATCTGCAAATAACCTTTGGTTATCGAACGCAATGCGTTGGCGACCAATACGTACCGATAAATTCTCCGTGATGTATGGCTCAGCCCAAGCCTCAAAAACCTGAAGTGTTGATGCTGTTGATGATTTTGGGTCTTGAATACCCCATACCCTTATATCCTGAATCGTAAACTGTGCAGCCAGTTTTGATTCGTTCACAAAGCTAAAACCTAGTCTGCTACGTTGGCTTATGTGGAAACCGTATGTGCTAGTATCGTTGGGGAGTTGTTGGTATCCGTGCCTGTACTCGCTGCGTGGGCGAACCTCAAAGTCAACTTTAAACTTTTTATCGGGCAGTGAGTTCTGTTGCTTAATTGCGTGCTCTGCTCTTAAGGAGTCGGCCTGTTCTTGCGTTATTGCTTTATTCTGTATTAAAAGGTTCAGAATATCGTTGGATGTTTGGGATTTTGCTGAGAGTATGCCAAATATCAGTAATACAGTAAATGCTCTTTTCATAATTGGAATAATGTCGAATATTTTTTTAGTTCAAGGTAAAAATAATCATAATGTTCATCGATTTAGTGTACTTTTGGTTCGAAAAATTAAAGTGTCAATATGAAATATTTCATACTTCAGTATTAAAATTTATGGAAGATATTAAGCATTCTTAATACTCTTGCGATTTATGCTTGTTCCGCTTTTTGAGTTGCAAGTTTATGCCTCAGGACGATTTTGAATTGATTAGGAGAACCTCCAATCAAATGAAATACTCCAAAGGTGAAACCATTTATAAGCAGGGAGCAAAATCAAATAGCTTACTTTTTTTACATAAAGGTATAGTAAAATTTTGCTATCAGAGTACCGATGGCCGAAATATAATTACGACCATAGTAAAAGGCCCTAAACTTTTGGGTGGCGCAAATCTATTCTTCAAGGAGATAAATATTTTCAGCGTTGTAGCATTGGAGGATTGTGAAATATGCCATATCGATACAAGGGCTTTGCGAACCGTTGCCGTTAAGCACGGTGAGTATATGTTGGCAATGTTCGACCAAACCTTAAGTACATTTCAGCCTGCAATCTTTAATTTTATAAGTCTTGCCCATAAGCAGGTGTATGGACGAATTGCAGATGTGTTGATTTATCTGTGGGAGAATATATACTCCGATGGTGAGTATAGTTTTAATCTTACACGAAAGGAAATTTCCGAATTTGCAGCCTGTTCACACGAGAATGTTATAAATACATTGTCGAAATTGAACAAAGAGGGCGTAATTGCTCTTAATGGGAGAAATATCGAGATTGTTGATATTGAAAAGTTGCGTGAAATCTCAAAGATAGGGTAGATGTTATCGAACAAAACAAGGTATGCTATTGTAGCCCTGAAAAAATTATCGGCAGAATATGGCAAAGGGTCAATGCAGATAGGCGATATAGCTGAATCCGAAGGAATTCCAAAGCGATTTCTTGAAAACATTCTTCTGGAAATCAAGAAGTTAGGTTTGCTGGGTAGCAAGTTGGGTAAAAATGGAGGTTATTTCTTACTCAAAGACCCTAAGTCTATCAGTCTTGCTGAAATAGTTCGTCATTTTGAGGGTACCATTGCAATGCTTTACTGTGTTTCCGAAAAAGCATATCAGCCCTGTGAACTTTGCAAGGATGAGGATTCATGCAAAATAAAGGCTACTTTTAAAACTGTTAGGGATACAACCTACGAAATACTTGCAAATACAAAGTTTAGTGATTTGATAGAATGACAATGATGAATTAACTTTTTTCGTGTTTTTTTGTTTTTAAGTTAAAACATAAATATTAATTCAATGGAGCTACTCATTATTGTCATAGCAGCCTTTCTAACGGCAATTTTTACATTCTTTTCTGGTTTTGGATTGGGAACAATCCTGGCTCCAGTTTTTGCTATATTCTTTCCTATTGATGTTGCAATTGCTTTAACGGGCGTTGTTCACTTTACCAATAACCTTTTCAAGATATTCTTGGTTGGTAGAAATACCGATAAGGCAGTTCTTCTTCGATTTGGTATTCCAGCAATACTTGCTTCGTTTCTAGGTGCATGGCTTTTGCTCGAAATTACCGATTTGCCAACAATCTACGATTATCAGATGTTTGGCAAAACATTCGAGGTTTCTCCAGTAAAGTTAATTATCGCCTTTATCCTAATTACGTTTGCATTACTTGAGATTATTCCAAAAGTACAGAAAATAGAGTTTGGGAAGGAGAAGTTAATCTTGGGCGGAGTATTGAGTGGTTTTTTTGGAGGGCTTACAGGAATTCAAGGAGCCATACGTAGCGCATTTCTGATAAAGAGTGGTTTAAGCAAGGAGGCATACATTGCCACAGGTGTTGTTATTGCTTGTTTAATAGATTTTACACGTCTTTCGGTTTATGCTTCGCGGTTTTCGGCGGCCAATATGCACGAGAATATTACCCTACTGATTTCTGCAACATTGGCGGCTATTGCAGGAGCATACATTGGAAGAAAACTGCTTAATAAGGTTACTTTGCGCTTTATTCAGGTGCTTGTTGCTATAATGCTTATAATGATATCAATTGCTTTGGGTGCTGGCATTATTTAATATATTTGTCTAGTTTCTAATGTCTGAAATCTAAAGTCTAAATTTATGAAGATAGGTGTTATAATAGAAACCAAAGAGTTCGAAAAAGCGTGGAACGCTTTCCGGTTTGCAGTTACTGCAAAGAAACAAGGTCATGAGGTGAAGGTTTTCCTAATGGGAGAGGCTGTTGAGTGCGAGGGTTTAACTCACGAAAAGTACAATGTTGACGAGCAGTTAAAAGCATTCGTAAGCGTTGGTGGAGAAATACTGGCCTGTGGCACTTGCTTAAAATCTAGGAAATTGGAATCAACCGAGGCTTGTCCTATTTCAACAATGGTTGATTGTGTGAACCTGGTAGTTTGGGCCGATAAAATGGTGACTTTTTAATAAAAAAAGAGGCTAGTAAAACTAGCCTCTTTTAGTTATGCAGTAATAGTTTCTGTTAGTTTTTCGAAGGCCTCAATAACTTTGTTATTGTTTTGGTTGTAAATACTTAATCCGTTTTCAGCAGCCTGTCCAACTTCAGCAACTAGAGGTATTTGACCGAGTAATTTGCAGTTAAGCTCTTTGGCTAACGCTTCTCCACCGCCTTGTCCAAAGATATAGTATTTCTCATCGGGGTGGGGCTGAGGCGTAAACCAGGCCATATTCTCCACTACACCCCAGATAGGAACATTCAAATCAGGATTGTTGAACATCGATGCGGCTTTCCGTGCATCGTTTAGAGCAACCTCCTGTGGTGTGGTTACAATAATTGAACCGGTAATTTTTAACTTTTGTACTGTGGTAAGTTGAATATCGCTTGTTCCGGGAGGAAAATCAACAACCATATAGTCGATATCGCCCCAAACGGTATTCTCGAAAAGCTGCATAATGGCATTGGCCGCCATAGGGCCGCGCCAAATTAAGCCTTGGCTTTTCTTAATGAAAAATCCGATAGACATAATTTTTACACCGTACTTTTCCACCGGGAACATCATCTCTTTATCGCCAAGATGGGTTACCTCTGGGTTTGCATTCTCAAGTCCAAACATCTTTGGAATAGATGGGCCAAAGATATCGGCATCAACAAGGGCTGTTTTAAATCCATTGCGGGCAAGGCTTATGGCCAAGTTGGCCGATACGGTTGATTTTCCAACACCACCTTTGCCTGAGGCAACAACTACAATGTTTTTTACTCCTTCAAGTTCAATTTTCTCAAAAATTGCCATTGCTTAAATGAATTTTATTTCGTTTGTGATTTTTACACCAGCTTGCTTGAAAAGTACACCAACAGGGCAAGTATTCATGGTATGCTCTAGGCACTTTTCAATTTTGTCTTTTGTTTCGATGGTTTTAATATTCATGATAAAATGAATATCGGTAATGGTTGGAGCCTCATTTTTTTGTTCGGCATTAACCTCAACTTCCAAATGTTCGAAAGTTAAGCGCATTTTTTGAGCAACCATGGCGAAAATTGTTCCTACACAGCCACTAAAGCTCATCACGCACATCTCAAGTGCTGTTGGGCCGCTGTTGATACCACCTTTTGCTTCAGGTAAATCAATTACCATGCTGTGGTTTCGTCCGTTGTCAACAACAGACTGAAATTGTCGTGTCCAAAGTGAAGTCGATTTCATAGTTTTTATTGTTAATGATTTAGTGAATTACTATATTTCTGTCAGTGCGCCATTCCTGTAACTCTCGTAAGCTTGTTCAAGAGTAAGGTTGTGAGCATCAACATAAATCTTCATGTTAAGATTTTTTAGTGCGGTTGCAGCGGTTTCGCCAGGGCCATTTCCTGTAATGAGCACATTGGGCTTTATCTCATACATTTTTTGTGCGGTTGCTGTACCTGCTCCGTGAGCCTCGTTTTTAACAGCGCTGTTATCAACTACCTCTAATTCTTTGGTTTCCTCATTGTAAACCACAATAAATTCGGTTCTTCCAAAACGGGAATCCATAATTGAATCCCAAGTTTTTCCTGTTGATGTAAATGCAATCTTCATATCATTAGTTATTTGTTAATTCATCTTTGATTTTAAACCAAGCATCCTTAATGAGATATTTGGGCAACGTTTCAAGTTCTACAATAGTTTTTGCCTCTGTCATTGCTTTGGTAAATCGAATATCGAATGGGATGTTGGATAAGTGTGTTATGTTTTCTTTCCTAAGAAATTCGATTATTTCGTCAGTCTTCTTGGGGTTTATATCGAATTTGTTTATTATACACCCTGCATTAATTCGGAAGCGTTTAATGACGCTGTAAATCCGCTCCAAATCGTGCAGTCCCGAAACGGTAGGTTCAGTAACTAGAACAACGTAATTAGCCCCCGATAACGACGATACTACCGGGCAACCAATCCCAGGCGAACCATCCACAATGACAAATGATTTGTTCTGTTGTTTCGCCAACTCTTTGGCCTCATTTTTTACCTTAGCAACAAGTTTTCCGGAATTCTCAGCGCCAATATCCAATCGGGCATGCACCATTGTGCTGTTTACTTTAGTATTGGAGATGTAAACGTACCCCGATTTTCTGCTTTTCATTGATATTGCTTCGGTTGGGCAAACCTTTTGGCAGTATCCACAACCCTCACACGATAAAGGGTTTACAATGAAAATATTGTTGATAAAAGGAATTGCTCCAAAACGGCACTTTTCCGAGCAAACTCCGCATTGTGTACAGGCATTTTGGTCGATTATGGCTAATTCGCCACTGTAAAACTCGCTCGATAGGGCAAAATCGGGTTGCATAAGCAAATGCATGTTGGCTGCATCCACATCGCAATCGGCCACAACCGCTTCACTACCTGCAAGCACCGCCAGCGATGCCGTAATTGAGGTTTTCCCAGTTCCCCCTTTGCCCGATAGTACTACTATTTCCTTCATTTACAGTTCTTAATTTCTGCTTTTATTTCTATAGATTCAAACCCTTTTGGGGTTTAAAACCCCTAAAGGGTTTCACTAGTAACATCATTTCTTAGAAAATCCATAATTTCATTAAGCGAATGCTTCATTGAATCAACCTTGTCGTAAACCAGCTCCCCAATAGAGTAGTGCTTTGCAATTTCCTTATTGAATGGAATTTTTGTTATGATATCAATTTGTTCGTTCTGGCAGTATGTTTCAACATCGTTATTGCCAATTCCAGAGCGATTAATTACAACTCCGAATCGTTTTTCCAGTTTACGCATGGTTTCTACGGCCAATTTTAGGTCGTGTAAACCAAAGGGCGTTGGTTCTGTAACAAGAATTACAAAATCGGCATTTTCAGTAGCTGCTACAACAGGGCACGATGTCCCTGGAGGACAATCGAATATTTGGAATTTGGAATTGGTAAACTTCTCGTCAACCAATTTGTGTGTTTTGTGAATTAAAGGTACGGCTTGTTCTTCGCCCACTATCAGCCGGCTTTCAATGAAGTTAAGGTTGTTGGATGCGTATTCTACAGTGTCGCCCATTTTGTGGGGTTGCATAGGCAATGCCCCTGTTGGGCAAAGTTCGGAACAGGCATAGCAGCTATGGCACAGTTCCTTGAAAACTGCAATAAAATTGCCCATTTGCACTATTGAATGGTACTTGCAGTTTTTGGTACACTCGCCACAAAGGGTGCAATTGCTCTCGCTCCACTGGGGAATCATTTTAAATTGTTCTACTTCAGTTACTTTATTTCCATTGATAAAGAGAGAGTCGTTTGGCTCCTCCACGTCTAAATCAACCAAAAGAGTGTTTTCATTTTGGCTAAGAAATGCTGTAAGGTTAGTCGAAAGCAGAGTTTTTCCTGTTCCCCCTTTTCCGCTAGCAATGGCAATTTTCAAACTTCCCTTTTTAATCATACTGCAAACGTGTAGCTTCGTCGGTAAGTGTATCTTTTATTGCTTCCTGAAAGAATGCCGAGTTCCAGGTATTCATATTTGTATGTGTGGTAAAATATTTCTGAGGAATTGGATGAGTGCCAAATATCACTTTTAGCCCATATTTTTCGGGTATGAATTTGGCAAAATGGTTTAGCCTAGGACATGGAGGGTAGCCAACTAATAGTCCTGTGGCCAAATGGATGTGTGTGGCGCCGTTTTTTTTCATTTCAGCAGGAGCGTACTCAATATTTCCACCCGGACAACCTCCGCAAGTGGTATATCCAACAAGTTCAACATCTTTACCCTTGTACATTTCAAATGCACCCTCGCGATTTTGGAGTGAGCGGAAACATTTTCCACCAGCACAGGTATGGTATCGGTCGCAAATGATAATACCTATTTTTACTTTTTCCATTTTAATCCATTTTAGTTGGGTTGTATACAATAAAACTTCCTTTGGCAACATTTAGAAGTTTGGCCATAACATCGCATTTTGTCATTAGAAGGAAGAAAATTCGAGGGTCGTTTTCGTTTATTAAACCTTCAAGGTTTCCTTGTCCTTTGGATATTATGAGGTCAACCGAATTGTAAATTGCCATAAACTCAGGGCTGCACTTTTTCAACTCTGTGGATGGAGCATCAAATCCATTCTCAATAACTTTTGCCACGGAGTTCATTCCCACGTCAATAGCGTCGTGCAATGTGGCGTCGTTCAATGCAAAACCGCCCCGAACGGCGTATGTGACATTTGGGTGATTGATTGTTTCTATAAACAGTTTGTCAAAAAGTATTTCTCCAGCATTATCGCCTAAATAGAGTATGGATTTTGCTTCTTTGATTTTGTCCTGTAGTTGTTTACTATGATTAATGGCGAATTTTGCAAAAATTACCCGCCTAATTGTGGATTTAATATCAAAACTATTATTTGCCCCATAATCCATTATATTTCCTGCAATGGAGAGTTTTAGGGCTAAATCAAACGGATTTTTTGATATTGGAACTTGCGGGCTCCAATCTTTATATAATCCTTGAGCAATGCTATTGCTTTTGATTTTTTCATCTTCAAAAAGGTCGTCAACTCCAACAATTTTGCAGAAACATTGGTTTAATTCTCTCTGAATCTCAGGGCTGGTTGAGTTTTTGAATTTCTCCAAGGTATAGTGGAAGAAATCCAAAAACTCATCCTGTTGCTCCTGGGTTAGCCTAAATTTCTCGAATAGCCGCTGGTATGTTTTCAAAAAACAACCGTAGCATTGAGATTGAATATGTATGTCGGTTTTAGTGACAGTTTCCATTGTGGTGATGATGCTCATGACTGCCATCGCCGTGGTCGCAGTAGTTTGCGTTTAGGCTTAGCTTACCAGCCAAAAAATCGTTTACAAGGTCTTCAACCCCTTTAATTGGTGCTCCAACAAAAACATTAACACCATAATTGTTGAATAGAGTAACGGCTTGAGGTCCCATTCCGCCAGCAATAACCTCGGTTGCACCTTTTTCGGCAACCCATTTTGGGAATGTGCCAGGTTGATGCTCAGGTGGGTCGAGTACTGTTACTTTGGTTATATTGTTGTTTTCAACGTCAACAAACGCAAATGCTTGGCAATGGCCAAAATGTGCCGAAAGCACATTGCCTTCCATGGGTATAGCAAATCTCTTCTTCATTTTTTTTGTGGTTTAAATTTTTACTTGTATGGTATTTTAATATGTTTGGGTTTCTAAAAGAACCCTTACAGTGGTTTATTACTGTAAGGGAAGTTAAGGGGTGGCTACTTAGACATCTTAAAAATTACGAACATTTGATAGTATAAACCAGAAGTCTAAAATCCGCCCCTAAATCTGTTCTGCATTCCAAATCCACGGCCACGACCACGACCGCCTTGTCCTCGCCCAAATCTAAAACCTCTGCTGAAGGAATCATCTTGTTGGTTGTTTTCCTCGGGGCTTGGAGTGTTACTTTGCTTTGCACCAAAGTTTGTGCATCGTCCCATTCGTCTACCGGTCATAGGGCCTTGTCCCATAGGGCCAGTTTGATTAAATCCAGGCATATCACCTCCTTTTTACTGGTTGGTTTTATCGTTATACTTTAATCGTTTTCCTTTGCCTTGTCCGCCACCTGCATGACGTTTTTTTCCTAGACCTTTTCCAAGTTCCAACTCTTGTTTGGCTTCGGGTGAAGGTTCGCAACATCCTAGTTTACGTCCAGTTTTCGCTCCTTTACCTTCTGGGCCAGTTCCATCCATTTTTGGCATACCATTATTTATTATGGTTTAACATCTCAATTACTTTCCCAATGGAGATATTCTGGTTTTTGTACATAATCATCTGTATGTTTAAGCTGTCGAGTATCGGTTTTACCTTTATTCCGAATTCGCCAGAAACAATCTTACTTACATTCTTTGACGATAGCAATTTAACCGCTAGGGTTCCGGCTTGTTCCTCAACTTCGCAGTAAGGGTTTGGAATTATCTCAACCGCACCGGTTTGCTTATCGTAAATAACAAAGTATTTGCAGTGGCCAAAACGCTGGTCGAGAGTCGATTCCAATGAGTTTCCCCTTGATGTTATAGCAATTCTCATAGTCTACTTTGTTTAGTGATGTTTTCTTGTTAGAGGGGCTTTGCAGGTAGGACAAACCTCGTTTCTACAGGGTACTCCATAGTGATGTTTCTTTGTAAATCCACATTCGGTGCATATACACAAATCCTCATTGGCGTCAAATGGAGTATTCTCCTGAATGTCTTCTGTATGTCTCATTACTGAAGAACTACCACATAAAGGACAATTCTGTATTGATATGTTTCTTTGAGGGTTATTAAAGTCGCATCCACAGCTATTGCACTGGAACCAGTCGCTATCGAAGTAAACTTTTCCGCCTTCAATCTCAATTTGCCGACCTTCAACAAAGGCTTTTGATATTTTCATTCGTGCCGAGGCGTATATTCGCGTGAATGTAGGTCGCGATACATTCATTAGTGCCGATGCCTGATGATGATTGTACATATCGTAATCGCACATCCTAAATGCCTCGTACTCTTCAAAATTGAGGATTACTGGCTCCCTTTTTTTGCTATCTAAATCAGGGCCATAGGGCTTGAATCCCTTTACTATTGGGGGATTTGTTACTTTTCTTGGAATTTTTAATCGAGCCATATTATGAGCAAATGTTCGATACAAAAATAATGAACAAATGTTCATAATGCAAAAAATTTAAATATTTTTGTCGAAAAAATTATTAGATGATGATAAGTTCAAAAACAACTCATTATAAGGTGATATTTCCGAGCGATTTAAATAATAATGGAACGTTGTTTGGTGGTTTGGCCATGCAGTGGATGGACGAGGTGGCCTATATTACTGCAACCCGATTTACTCGGAAGAAAATGGTAACCGTATCGGTGTGTAAAGTCAATTTTGTTGCACCGGTGCTACCCAACACGATTGTGGAGATTAATGGTACAGTTCAAAAGGTTAGCCCCGCAAAAATGGAAGTTTTGGTTGAGATTTATCAGGAAGATATGTATTCCGATTCTCGCAACAAGGCTGTAGATGCCACATTTATTTTTGCTGCGGTGGATGAGGAAAATAAGCCTATTCGGTTAATGGATAGTAAGGCTGAGTTTGAGGTTAAGTGCGATTCGATATAGATGAGATACAGTTTAATCGAGTAAAAAGTATTACTTCCTATTCTTCAAAATCTTTCCCAGCAGAGTATTTTCTCCACTTCTCAATAAGCGCACTCATATCCTTGGGGAGTGGCGATTCAAAGTTCATCTCCATACCCGATTTTGGATGCGTAAATCCTAATGTTTGAGCGTGTAGTGCGTGACGTGGGCATATCTCAAAGCAGTTTTCCACAAACTGCTTATATTTTGATGTTAAGTTTCCTTTCAGAATTTTATCGCCTCCGTAAACCTCATCGCTAAAAAGCGGATGCTTAATGTACTCCAAATGTGCTCGTATTTGGTGAGTACGGCCAGTTTCTAGTTTGCACTCAATAAGTGTTACAAACCCAAAACGCTCCAGCACTTTCCAGTGAGTAACGGCGTGCTTTCCCTGTTCGCCATCGGGGAATACCTGCATCTTTTTGCGGTCGCGAATGCTACGTCCTATATGGCCTGTAATTGTACCCGATTCCGTTTCCATATCGCCCCATACCAGCGCAATGTACTTCCGCGATGTAGTACGGTCGAAGAACTGCTTGGCAAGCCTGTTCATCGAAAGTTCGGTTTTGGCTATTACCAGAATTCCTGAGGTATTCTTGTCGATACGGTGAACTAAGCCAGGACGAACCTCACCGGTGCTGAATAGTGGTACATCCTTTAAGTGGTAAAGCAGTGCATTTACCAACGTTCCAGTATAGTTGCCGTGGGCGGGATGAACTACCATTCCTGCGGGTTTATCGACCAAAAGCAGCTCATCGTCTTCATAAATAACCTTAATCGGAATATTCTCGGCCTTAACATCAACCTCGCGTGGGGGATATGCCAGTACAATCGATATGGAGTCGAAGGGTTTTACCTTGTAGGACGATTTAATGGCTTTGCCATTAACCAGAATATTCCCAGCATCGGCGGCTGATTGAACTCTATTGCGACTTACGTTTCGGATTTTATCCGTGAGGAATTTATCAATTCTTAAAAGCGTTTGTCCTTTATCGACCTCAATGCGGAAATGCTCGTACAGTTCCGATTGCTCCTCAGCCGACTCGTCGAGTTCGTCTATATCCTGTAGATTCTCATCAATCATCGCACAATCAGCAGTTTGCTTGTGATGCACTTGCCCTTTTGGGGGCAAACCTTTACGATGTAAAATCCTGGAGGGATGTTCTGAATATTGATAGGTTCCTGATTGTAGTAGGTTTGGCTTAGTACAACGTTTCCAACCGAGTTGATTATTTGAATAGTTGCGATTTCAGTAGCATTATCAACCTTTATGAAAATATTATCCTTTGCAGGATTTGGGTAGATAGATATATTCTGATTTGTTGGATTAGGCGTAACATTGGTGGGTATTTGGTGCATCTTACCAAATATTGGACGAATCATTAAGGTGCCCTCTTGTTGAGTATTTTCCCAATCGCCATCCTTATTAAAGAATAATCGACTTTTGTTATCGGCATTCATATCGAATCCAACATTAAGGGCGTCTTGGGTTTCCTTCATCCAGCCAATGTAAAAGTTGCCAATGGGTATAGCGGTTGGGTCTATTCTATAAACGGAGTATTTATTTAGGCTATCGGTGAATTTAGGTCTTACGCTGTTTTTCTGATAAATTATATTGCCAGGCTTTCCGTTATCGTCGTCCCAAACCATAAGTCTAAAAGGCTTATCGTTGGCATCGTTATAAATTCTGTTAAAGTAAATCATAATACCCTTAAGGGTATCGGCCTTGTAGTTGTAGAATTTTTGGGCAACTGTTGCTCCTATGGTTCCTTCGCCAAAAATACCATAGCCCATCTCGGCAGAGCCATCGTCATACGAGTAGTAGTTATGAAACTCAATAGTTCTAGAAATAGTATCGTTATATACAAAATGGGCTGGGATTGTACTTTTTGGTGTATTAAAAAGTGTAATTATTGACTGAATTGAGTATTTAGCAGAATCTTGCCAAGCCGATTTAAAACTTAAATCGAAGTATCGTGAGTAGAAATATTCTTGATAGGGGTTTATATTATCACCACCTCCTGGGAATAATGAATCAGGTTTTAATCCAGACAAATCATAAACATTAAATTTTATGGAAACTAACCAAGTTATTGGCCCAAGGTTTTTGTAGTAGGTGTTAATTTTTAAGGGAGACGGAAACTCCGAACTGTAAGCACTAGAAAAATGCGACCAAGGAACCGATGTATAATTAATCATCAAGTTCTTTATTGGTCTGGAGAATGCCACATCATTGAAAATAGTGTCTTCAAAATACCTATCCTTGTTAATATAAACCATATCGATATGCCAATGGTCAGTATTGCCTCTGATACTAGGTACAGTTGAGTTATCGGCAATTGAAGCGTAGTTTATAAAGCGGAACTTAAAGTTAGAGGTCAGGAAACCTTCATCTTCAATGCAAATAATAGCATTATGGAAGGTTTTGTGAAGAGTGTCGGATTCTACTTTTTTAAATTTCTTATTGAGAATATTCTTTTGCCTAAGCGAATCTTTTGTATACGAGGCCGACCAAGCTCTAACCCATTTTGTTTGCACTTCATCCCATAACTCAAGAACAAGGGAGTCTCTATCTGTTGGGTCAATGCCCAGACCTCTTGGCTGAAAACTAAACGATAGGTAGATACTATCGCTTGCAGGATAGACCAAATTAATAGGGAGTGATGTTAGTGTGTCTGCTCCCTGCGGAGTTGTTGATAGCCATTCGTAAAGTTCACCTTTTCTATTTATAGCATCAAATGTGGCTACACCAATGGTTGGTGGGTTTATTGCATAATTTAAGTTACATAGCACATCGGACGACTCCCATAGTTCATCGGTTGGGAAAACCGTTGGTCTTGCGAAATCATCAAAAAAAGGTAGTTCAAGAATGCTTTTGGCTTTATAAAGTGATGCCTTGGTGTTATTATCAGTTTTTGGAATAGGGTACGACGAAAGGTTTATAAGCACTTCCTGTGCGTTGGCAGCAAGAACTATGGTACTAATAAGAATGGTATATGTAAATTTTTTAAAGGTCATTCTCAATTTTGGGTTTCACTTATTCAATAACATCATCCATATCTTTCTCATTATAAAGCGAGTCTACTTGAGCCTTTTCAATTTTAGGAATTCTGGATTGATTTAGGGTTAGCCAAATATCTACCTTGGCACCAAAACCTATAGTGTTGGGTTCGGTGTATGCAGGGTACTGGCTGTAAACCCTAGCATCTAACGAATCCTTAAAGTCAATTATTGTTTCATCGAACCTAATTCTTCCAACATTTAACGACGATTCAATAATTCTGTTGCGGGCATCGTTAAGTTTAAGGCCTATTAATAGTGGTAAGCCAGTACGCTCGCCGTACATTCCCATACCTAGCAATAAGTCCACTTTAGAGCCTTTAGGGATAAGCGTTCCAGCACTAATGCTTTTTCCTCCATGTCGTTGGTCCAGAACGTTGTTTACGCCCATATCGGGTTTAAACGAAAGAACTCCAACCTCAAGTCCTTGCTGCTCTAAAATTGCCTTTGCTTGACGCATTGTAAAGCCTACAATATTTGGAACTTCAACTTTTATTGGATTTGTGGCATTTATGGTAATAAAAACGCGTCTGTTTTTCTTAACGTGTGTACCTGGTTCAGGATTTTGGTCAATTACACTACCTGGCTTTCGGTTAAAAATGTAAACTGAGTCCGATATTTCAACCCTAAGATGCTCGTCACTAGCCATTTCCTTAAGTTCGGTTACCGATTTACCTCTAAAGTCTGGTGTAGGGAAACTTTGGTTATGACGGGTGTAGATTCTTAAATAAATCATTAATACAATTAGGAGTGTAAGTGATATTCCCATTGCAATAAGAATAGTTTTAATGTAAGGGTTTTGAACCAGTTTTTTTAGGAATGCCTTAATCTTTTCCATAATTAACTATTAAGTATGTAGATGTTTAACCGACAACAAAAATAACACTATCATTTAATAAAAATTGCTTTGGGTTCAATAAATAATCCATGCAGCTAATATTCCCTGACAGCATTGTAAAGCGAATCTCTCTCCATTGGAGTTTTTCCAGCATCCCTAATTATATTGGTTAGCATATCAACGGTCATTCTGGGTTTTTGGTCCTCGGCTCCTGCCATTGAGTATATTTTAGTGGTATCGTCAATTGTACCATCAATATCATCCACCCCAAATGCCAGGGCTAGCTTAGTGTTTTCTTTGCCAAGCATAGGCCAGTAGGCCTTTATGTGGGCGATATTGTCAAAAAAGATTCGCGATACTGCAAAGTTCCTCAAATCCTCGGTTAAGTTTACTTCACCTAGGTAACCCATAGGGTTATTGGCTGCACGGAATTTTAGCGGGATAAAACAGTTAAAACCTTTTGTTTTATCCTGTAGGCTTCGGATTGCATCCATATGCTCAGCCCTATGCCTGTAACTTTCCACATGGCCGTAAAGCATTGTGGCGTTGGAGAATATTCCCTCTTGATGGGCCGCTTCGTGAATGGCTAGCCACGCCTCGCCCGATGCTTTATCGTGGCTAATCTTCTCCCTAACTTCGGGGTTGAATATTTCGGCTCCTCCGCCAGGAATAGAATCAAGTCCGTAGGCTCTTAACTTTCGCATTCCTTCGCGGTAGTTAAGTTTTGCTTTCTTAATAACGTACTCAAGTTCAACTGCCGAAAAGGCTTTAACGTGGATGTTGGGAAGAACCTTTTTAATGCTCTGAACCATCTCGCCGTAGTAATCCAAGGTCCATTTAGGATGAACTCCTCCAGTGATATGCACCTCTGTAACATCCTTTCCAATGAACTTTTTTGCTGCTTCAACAACATCGTTTTTGCTCATTTCCCAGCTCTGTGGGTCGTTAACTCCTTTGTGGTATGAGCAGAATTTGCAGTTGTAAATGCAGAGATTGGTAGGCTCAATATGAAAATTTTTATTGAAGTAGATGTTGTCTCCATTCTTTCGGGTACACACAATGCTGGCGAGTTGCGAAAGAAGTCCAAGTTCTGCCTTTTCGTAAAGTTCAATGGTTTCATCAACGGAAATTCTTTCGCTGGCAAGCACTTTGTTGACGATTGGCTTTAGCGATTCGGTCAATTTGGAATCGGAAATATATGTAGATAACAGATGTTCCATAAGATTAAAATTTACGGGTAAAGATAGCTATTAAACAAAAAAGGCAGGATTATTCCCGCCTTTACCTGTAATATTTTAGTATATCTTACTTATGGGTGTACTCATCGGAAACTGTAAGTTTCTTTCTTCCCTTTGCGCGACGAGCAGCCAATACTCTGCGACCATTAGCTGTTGCCATACGCTCGCGGAACCCGTGTTTATTTTTCCTCTTTCTATTCGAGGGTTGGAACGTTCTTTTCATTGTAGTAGCCTTTTATTATTTTTACTTGCTTTGATTATCAATTAGTTATATATCCAAAAGTGTTTTTTGGGATTGCAAAGGTAAAATATTTTTCAAACTAAAAAAAGAATATTGTTTAAAATGTTTCAGAGTTAAACTGAATTCTGTTATTAAGCAGGAATAAACACAATATACTTTTCCTCAAAGTACTCCTCTTCAAATAAGTTCCGAATATTCCACTTTTCACAGTGCTTGCGGTAAGGCTTTAGCTCTTCGGATATATCGCCACCTTTAAGGAATATCATTCCGTTTGGGAGTGAGTTTGCTCCGCCTGGCTTTACATTTTTCTTTGTCCAGTTAATAAGTTGAGGTATTGGAGCAACTGCTCTGCTTACAACAAAATCGAACTTTTCAGGAAAATCCTCAGCCCTAGTTTTTAAAACCGTAACATTGGTAAGTCCAAGTGCATTTGCAACTTCCTGCGCTACAATGGTTTTTTTTCCAACCGAATCAACCAGCGTGAATTCGCACTGTGGAAACATAATGGCCAAAGGAATTCCAGGGAAACCGCCACCGGTACCAATATCCATTATGCGTGTACCTTTCATGAAATTAATGATTTTGCCAACAGATAAGGAGTGTAACACATGGTGAACCATGATGTTGTCGATATCCTTTCGGGAAATTACATTGATTTGAGCATTCCAATGCCTATAAAGCTTATCCAATTCCTGAATCTTTTCACGTTGAGTCTGACTTAGTTCAGGAAAGTAGTTAAGTATTGCTTCCATAAATTAGTGGTGAGGTGGTAAATTGTTAAGTATATTGAAAAGCAACTCTCGTGCCCTAAAGAGTTGGGCTTTAACTGTACCAAGTGGAAGGTTTAGTTCCTCGGCAATCTCCTCATAGGAGTATTCCTTAAAGTAACGCAGCTCAATTAAATTACGGTATCGGGGTTTTAATTTCGAAACCACATCCTGTACAAGTTTTATGTTTTGCTCTTTAATAAGGTTTTCCTCAGGGTCGGGACTCCCCGATGATAGCATTGCGGTTGGTGGTATGTACGAGCCTTCTTGGTCATCTACGTTCTGGTCTATAGAAATTGTGTTTGCTTTACGTTTTCTAATAAAGTCGATGCAATTATTAGTGGCTATTTTGAAGAGCCAAGTGCTAAATGCGTAGTTAGGGGTGTACTGGTGGATATTTTTGAATGCTTTCCCAAAAGCTTCGAGGGTTAAATCTTCCGCATCGCTTTTGTTATTAACCATTTTAAGGAGCATAAAGTAGATAGCATCGCGGTATCTATCCATTAAATCGGCGTACGCTTTTTGGTCGCCGCTAATGGCCTTCTCAACCAGCGTAAGGTCGAATTTGGCTTTGTCCGATAAGTTATCTGGTGCTATCTCCATTTTGTTTTTTTGCTTGTAACGCTATTGAGTAATAATAGTTTGCTATAAAAATATAACGAATAAAAATCCCACAAAAGCGAAGTTAACAATATTTTCTTTTCGTTCAGTTTTTTCATAACAGCTTTGATGATGGAAAGTTTAACAATCATCCTAACTATTACCATGGAGCCTACAACATAAGGGAAGTAAAGTAATGCTATTAAAACTGTAGCGCTTAGGAAGAATAAAAGGCGTGAAAATGGCTCAAGTCCAAGTAGTAATTTTATACCAGAGCTATAGTATTTTGATGTTGAAGTGTGACGACGTTTCTGCCTTATCCAATTGGAGTATGTTTTGCGCGGAACAGATAGAGTATGTGCCTCGTGTCTGAATTCAACAACAGTGTTAGTTTTATTGGCAACTTCGCGGATAAATAAATCATCATCGCCAGAATCTATTTGGCTATGCGAAGCAAACCCTCGGTTCTTGAAAAATAAGCTACGCTTATAGGCTAAATTTCGACCAACGCCCATATACGGTTTTCCAATTAGGGTAAGTCCGAGGTAATTCATTGCAATAAGCAGCGTGTCGAAACGAATTAGCTTATTAAGCAGTCCTTTCTCCGAAAGATACCCACCGTAGCCCAAAACAACCTCGGTATTACCCTTAAAATTCTCGGCCATAGTGGCGAGCCATAAATCGCTTTGTGGAATGCAATCGGCATCGGTAAGGAGTAACCACTCGTTCTTTGCCGCTTTTATTCCAACGGTTAACGCTAACTTTTTAGTGTGCGAAAATTTTTCGTCCTCCTTAATGGTTGTAACCTTAAGGTGTGGGTATTGCTTTTGGAAGTTTTCCAGCACAATATCGGAGTTATCGGCAGAGCAGTCGTTTACAACAATTACCTCGTAATTGGGGTAATTTTGTTCAAGCACCTTGGGTAAGAAATGCTTAAGGTTTTCCTCCTCGTTACGGGCGCAAATAACTACTGATACGGGTGGTTTTTCTGTATTGATGCTAGGGTTGTCGTTCGTTTTTTTGAAAAGAGCAACCCGAAGGTATATTCCTAGGTAGTAGTAAAGTTGAATAAGCAACGAAACTAATAAAACACCTGCGATGATTAATTCGTAAGGCTTTGAATTTCTGATAATTTCTTCCACAACAAAATGCTTAAAAATACTAAGCAATGATATTAAACATTTTTGGGTTTACAAAAAGAAAATTTTTGTGAGCATTGACAGGGGAGTTTGGATTTAGATAGTCAAAAAAATCCCTTCAATTTGCCAATTCAGTTGAAGGGATTTTTAGTTTATGCTATTTCTTGTCATCCAGTTTAAAACCTACTGGTAGAATAATTTTTACCCGAACTGCAAGCCCGCGTTGATATCCAGGAGTCCATTTAGGCATGCTTTCAACTACTCTAATAGCTTCTTTATCGAGTATCGGATCAACAGCTCGTTCAGTTTTTACATTGCTTACAGCACCGTCCTCTTCAATAATAAATGATACGTACACTTTGCCCTGTATTCCATTTTTTGCAGCAACTTCAGGGTATTTTACATTTTTTGCAATGTATTCTCGGGCTGCATCAACGTCTCTATTATCGAATTTTGGCATTTGTTCAACAACAATAAAGGGTTCGTAATTTTCTCCTTTTGTGGATTTTATTACTTCCTGTTCGGTTTCAGTGCTTTTAGGTTTATCGTTTAAACTGAAAACAACAGGAATAGTGAACTGTACAGGAACATTTTTCCCTTTTTGTTTACCAGGAGTCCAGTTTGGCATATTTTCAATAACCCTTACTACTTCTTTGTCTATATCTGGATTTATTGATTTAATTATTTTCACATTACTTACTTTGCCATTGCTTTCAACTACGAAGTTTACATAGACTTTTCCTTCTATCCCATTTGTAGGATACTTTATGTTTTGGGCAATATAATCTCTAGCTTTACCGAGTCCTCCATTGTTGAATTTTGGCATTTCTTCAACTACTACAAAATAATCTCTTTTTGATGTATCCTTTTTGTCAGCGGAGTTAAATTCAACTATTTCAACTTTTTTACTATCGTTTGTGAAGGATTCATCCATTTTAAGCATGCATAAACCAATGGTGTACTTGCTAGCAGAAAAATCGGTTATTTTAAAGTTATATGCCCCTGTATTTTCGCAGTAATAGTCAAAGTAGGAGTGTTCTTTTCCCTTAAAAGTTTTGATTGGGTTTAAATTTTCAATTAGACTTTCTTTGTTTTCTGGTGATAAAATAATATCTGCGCTTATGTTTTTATATTCCAAAGGCCATACTAAGTAGAAACGGTAAGTTATCCCCTTTTTCAATATCATTATATTTTTGCTAGGAGAATTAACCACATAATCTTTAAGATAAGTTCCTTCATTTGCATTGATAATTCTGAGCAGTTTCGATTTCAAATCTTCAGATTTAACAATAACTATATTGTTTACTTCCTTTGATTTTAATGGTTTAATGTTGATTTTATTTAATAGTTCTATTTTCTTAGGGATTTCCTTATTTATCGAGCTTTCAATAGATACATTGACCTTGGCTTTAGTATCTTTTTCTACTGTTCCTTCTGGAGTTGAAATAATGATGTTGTCCATTGCTGGAGAAATATTTTCAACAGGTTCAATTATGTCCTCAGCTATATTGGTTGAGTAGGTGTAATTAACCTTTGTTTGGAACGACATCAACCCAATTAATATTGCAATCACAGGAATTGCTAGGGTGTACTTAATTAGAACAGATTTAGGTGTTTTATTAGTTGTCATCATGGCGAATCGTTTTTTTAGGAGTTTAGCACTAAATGAATTGGCTACCCTTGGTGTAACAGAACTGGCCAGATAGTTCAGCAGCAGTTGCTGGTAGGCGTATTTACTTGCACCTCCCTTTACTACGCAATAATCGGCCAAAAATTCGTGTATCTCGCGCATGTCCTTTTTAATAAAGTGCGCTAAAGGGTTAAACCAATGGAGAACCTGAAAGAGCTCGGCAAGCAGCAGATCGAGCGTGTGGTACTGCTTAACATGAACAAGTTCATGCTCTATTAGCAGTTGGTTTTCCTTTAGTTGAAAATCCTTTTGTGGTAACACAATAATTCCAAAGAACGAAAATGTTTGATTCCAGTAATCCGAAACAATAACCCTTTTACCGTACAACCTCTCAACTCTGGAGTGTTTTGAAAGATTTACACCAAACCTAATAAGCATATAGAGCAGACGCAGTAGTATTAAAGAGCTAACTATTAGGTATAGGTAAAAAGTCGCATTGCTAATGTTGTTTGAGTTCCAGAAAGAAATATCGGGCTGGATAGCATTAGTTCCTTGTCCAACACCCGTTATTTCAGGAATTGTAGTTTCAAATGCAGGAATTTCAACTGTTTTGTAACTGACGAATTTAATGAAAGGAAATAGAGCGGCGAAAACAATAGTGAAAACCAAGTAAAACCTGCTTATTACGAATTGCTGATTTTTGCGGAATAGCAAAAGGTACAACCCATAGAGTGCCGTAAATGCCACTGTCGATTTTAACAGGTAAATTAAGATACTAGTGTTTTCCATTGTTTTCGTCCTCTTTGCGTTTTTCTATTTCCTTCTCAAGCAGCAACTTCAATTCCTCCAGCTCGCTTAGGCTCACATCTCGATCCGAGGTAAAGAACGAGGCGAAGCGCTCAACAGAGCTGTTGAAGTGCTTGCTTAGCACATGGCGGAAACTTAACCGAGCGTAATCCTTTTTTGTTACCAAAGGGTGGTACTGATGGTTTTTGCCATAGGCAGTATACCCTACCATGCACTTTTTCTCGAGTATTCGGACTATGGTGGAAACAGTAGTGTACGCCGGTTTTGGTTCCGGGAACTCATCGAGGATATCCTTTACGAAAGCCTTTTCCAACTTCCATAAATAATCCATCACTTGCTCTTCTGCTTTTGTTAACTCTTTCATATTACAAATGTAACTATATTTTTTAGTTAATCAACTAAAAGTTATAGTTTATTTTGAAATAAATTTTATTTTACTGACAATCATTGCTTTATGTGTTTTAATTTGCAGAAAATCTCTTTAGCTACTTTTAACTCACAAAGGGACAATTGGGGTTTTTCAAATAAAATGCCCTATAAATAATAAGGTATTTTTACATTATCTTTGTGCCGTAATTTTTGATGGATGGATTTTAAACTGCATAAAACAGATGGCAGCTCATCGGCAAGAGCTGGTGTAATAACAACGGATCATGGAGTAATTGAAACTCCAATTTTTATGCCTGTGGGAACTGTTGGTAGTGTGAAGGGAGTTTCGCATAGAGAGCTGGAGAATGATATTAATGCTCAAATAATTCTGGGCAATACATACCATTTATACTTACGTCCAGGGTTGGATGTGCTGGAGCAAGCGGGTGGATTACATAAATTTACCACTTGGGATAGACCTATACTGACCGATAGTGGTGGTTATCAAGTTTTTTCCTTAGCCGATAATCGTAAGTTAAGTGCCAATGGGGCATCGTTCCGTTCGCATATCGATGGCTCATCGCATCTGTTTACACCCGAGGGTGTAATGGATATACAGCGCACAATTGGTGCAGATATTATTATGGCATTCGATGAATGCCCTCCTGGCGATGCCGATTACGATTATGCTCGTAAATCGTTGGATTTAACCGAGAAGTGGCTTAAGCGTTGCATTGATAGGTTCGATTCAACCGAACCAAAGTATGGTTATAACCAAACACTATTTCCAATTGTGCAGGGATGCGTTTATCCTGATTTGCGAAAACGTGCGGCTGAGAATGTTGCTAAGTGTAATAGGGATGGAAATGCAATTGGCGGTTTGTCGGTTGGTGAACCAGCCGAGGTGATGTACGAGATGATTGAGGTTGTAAATGCAATACTACCCACTGATAAACCTCGATACCTTATGGGGGTTGGCACTCCTGAGAACATTCTGGAAGGAATAGCCCGCGGGGTAGATATGTTCGATTGTGTTATGCCAACTCGTAATGGCCGCAATGGAATGATTTTTACCTCAGAGGGGATTATCAACATTAGAAATCAAAGGTGGAAGAATGATTTTTCGCCTATCGATCCGCTTGGCGCAACTTTTGTAGATATAAGGTATTCAAAAGCCTACCTAAGGCATATGTTTATTGCGGGCGAAATGCTTGGTCCTCAAATAGCCAGTATTCACAATCTAGGGTTTTACCTTTGGTTGGTTCGCGAAGCGCGAAAACATATTCTTGAAGGTGATTTCATGGCATGGAAAAATAGAATGGTCAAAAAAATAACGACTCGATTATAGAAAATTATAATTTAGCACTCTACAAAATCTCTGAATGAAAAAACTGGATTTATATATCATTAAAAAGTTTATCGGCACCTACTTTTATGCAATTCTATTAATTGTTGGGATTGCCGTAATTTTTGATATTTCGGAGAAGATTGATGATTTTATGGAAAAAGGTGCTCCGTTGAGTGCTATTATATTTAAGTATTATGTCAACTTTATTCCATACTTTGCCAATCTGTTTAGTTCGCTTTTCACCTTCATTGCAGTTATATTTTTCACATCCAAAATGGCCTATAATACTGAGATTATTGCCATTTTAAGTAGTGGAGTAAGTTTTAAGCGAATGATGTATCCCTATTTTATTTCTGCAGCAATAATTGCGGTATTTTCTTTTGCATTGAATAGTTTTATTATTCCCCCTGCAAATGCTGTAAGGGTCGATTTTCAGAATAAATACGTTAAGAATCCATACCAAAATACGGAGCGCAACATTCACCGTCAGGTAAGGCCGGGCATATTTATTTATATGCGCTCATTTAACACGTTTAGTCAAATTGCATACAATTTATCGGTGGAGAAGTTTGAGGATGGCGAACTTAAATCGAAACTAATTTCCGATTATGCTCAGTGGGATTCAACCAAACAGAAATGGGTGGTAAATAACTATTACATTAGGGATTACCTTGAGAATGGTGAGAGAGTTACAAGCGGTACAAGTATTGATACCTCAATTTATGTGACACCCAAGGAGTTTAGTCAAAGGCTCAATGTAATCGAGACAATGAACTTTTTTCAGTTAAACGACTTTATAGCTGAGCAAAAACTCCAAGGAGCCGATAATATTGAAACTTTATTGATTGAGAAATACACCCGAATAGCAGATCCTTTCTCTACATTTATACTTACATTAATAGGTGTTTCGCTTTCATCTAGGAAAGTTCGAGGGGGAATTGGTTTGCATATTGGCTTGGGCATGGCGCTCAGTTTCTCGTATATTCTATTTATGCGATTCTCTACAATGTTTGCTATTGGCGGGCAATTAAGTCCAATACTAGCCGTTTGGCTACCCAGCATTATTTTTTCTTTTATTGCAATAGGCCTTTATAGGATGGCTCCAAAGTAAAATTTTCGTTAAACAGTCGTTTTTAAACTTAATAATTTGACTATCAAATTTGTAGTTCTTGGTGGGCGTAAAAAGTCCACCAATATTTTTTATTTTTGGCTATGTTTTCGTAATGTTGCAGTTTCTTTTTAAATTCTAAAAGGAAGTTTTGGTGGCAAATTAAATTAGTAACTAACAAACAAATCTATGCCTTTAAAAAACAAGATTGAAGAGTTAAAAAAGCGTAAAGAGGAGGTTCTTCAGGGTGGAGGAGAACAAGCCGTAGCAAAACAGGTAGCTATGGGTAAGTTAACTGCCCGTGAACGTATTATTGCGCTACTCGACGAGGACTCGTTCAATGAGTACGATATGTTCGTTGAGCATGAAGCCCGTGACTTTGGGATGGACGGGAAAACACTTCATGGCGATGGTGTTATTATTGGAACAGGATCGATTTATGGTGCTCCTGTTGCTGTTTTTGCTCAGGATTTTACAGTGGCCGGCGGTTCTCTGGGATTTATGCATGCCCGCAAGATCACTAAGATTATGGATTATGCGCTTCGCATGAGAATTCCGTTGATTGGAATTAACGATTCAGGTGGTGCTCGTATTCAAGAGGGGGTTAACTCCTTGGCTGGTTATGGCGAGATTTTCTGGCGTAATACGCTTTCAAGCGGTATTATCCCTCAAATTTCTGTGATACTCGGACCTTGTGCTGGTGGAGCAGTTTACTCACCTGCTCTTACCGACTTTGTGTTTGTGGTTGATAAAATATCTAAAATGTTTATTACTGGTCCTGAGGTTATTAAATCTGTTCTTGGTGAGGAGATTTCTCAGGAAGATCTTGGCGGCGCAAAAGTTCATGCCATGATTACAGGTAATGCACACTTCTACTCTGAAAGTGAGTTTGAATGTTTTGAGCAAATAAAGAAACTGATTACTTTCATTCCTTGGAATAATACTCGTAAAGCTCGTAGGTTTGAGCCAAAAGATCCAAAATCGGTATTTAACATTAATGAAATTGTACCTGGTGATTCTAAGCAGCCATACGATGTTCGTAATGTTATCCGTGCAATTGTTGATGATTCCGATTTCTTCGAGATTCAAGAGATGTGGGCAGGCAACATTGTTATCGGTTTTGGTCGTTTGAATGGCGAAACTGTTGGTTTTGTAGCTAACCAACCTATGGTAATGGCCGGTGTACTTGATGTTGATAGTTCCGATAAGGCTGCGCGCTTTATACGTTACTGCGATGCATTCAATATTCCTCTATGTACGTTGGTTGACCTACCAGGTTACCTACCGGGTATTGACCAAGAGCATGCTGGTGTTATTCGTCACGGAGCAAAATTACTTTATGCTTATAGCGAAGCATCTGTACCAAAAATGACAGTTATTCTGCGCAAAGCATATGGTGGAGGCTACATTGCAATGAGTTCCCGTCACTTACGTGCCGATTTTGTATTTGCTTGGCCAGGTGCTGAGATTGCTGTTATGGGCCCAGAGGGAGCTGCAAACATCATCTTCCGTAAGGAAATTACCGAAGCCGAAAACCCTGATGAGATGCGTCGTAAAAAGGTTGAGGAGTATAAGGAGAAATTTGCAAATCCTTATGTTGCTGCGGCTAAAGGGTATATTGATACTGTAATTGAACCAGAGGAAACCCGTAAGTTACTGCTTCACGCTTTGGAAGTGTCGAGTACCAAGGTAGCCGACCGTCCATTCAAAAAGCACGGAATTCCACCATTCTAGAAATTAGAAAAAGTGGTTTTAATAAAGCAATTATTAACTAACGAATCTTCTAAACCAAATTTAATATGTCATTAAGCAGACTTGATAATAAAGTGTTAACGGCTTTCATCCCTGGAACAATTGTTGACGTTAAGGTTAAGGTTGGACAAGAGGTGAAACAAGGTGACATTCTCGTAATTCTGGATGCCATGAAGATGCATAACAGAATTTTAGCCCCAGTGAATTCTAAAGTTAAAGAGGTTAATGTAAAATCTGGCGATAGAGTTTGTAAGGGTTTTATAATGGTGGTTCTTGAATAGATAATACCATAAAAATAGTAAAGGGAATCGAACAGATTCCCTTTACTATTTATAGCAGTACAATCTTGGAGAAATAGTTACTCATTCTATTGTCGATAACAGGAATTTTATTAAAAATTCCATAAACAGTAGAACCACTCCCCGACATGGCCGCATATGTAGCGCCTTGTTCATACATCCAATTTTTTATAGAAGAAATTGTTGGATTTTGAGAAAACACTGCTTCCTCAAAATCATTCTTTACCTTATTTGGCCAGTTGGCAATATCCGTTTTTAATAATGTTTCAAGATTAGTTTCCCAAGGCTTTGGAGTTGATTGCATATATGCTTTACCTGTGTTAATATGTATGCCTGGATTAATTAGTAGTATGTAGTAGCCATTGAGCGATAATTCAAATGGTTCAAGAATTTCGCCACGTCCACGTCCAATACAGGGGATGTTTAGGATAAAGAAAGGGCAATCGCTTCCAAGTTCTAGGGCTAAATTCATTAATTGCTCGTTGTCTATAGGATTCCCTGCTAGTTCGTTAATTACTTTTAGAGCAAAAGCCCCATCAGCCGAACCACCTCCTAGTCCAGCACCCGTTGGAATTAGTTTATGCAAATGCATTCGCATTGTGGGTAGTGGTTGTATGCTGTTTATCAAATTATACGCTTTTATGCAAAGGTTATTTTCAGGTGAGCAGTCAAGTTGAATACCTGTTTGAGTAAAGGTTAATGGCTCTCGCAGGGAATCATCAATGGTAATCTCCAGAATATCTTTTAGTTCTTTTACTGGATAAAACAAAGTAGATATGTTGTGATAACCATCGTTGCGGCGTTCCACAATATTCAACCCGATATTAATTTTTGCATTTGGGTAAACAATCATTTTTTGATATCTTAAGGAATTGTCAACAATTCAACTAAAATATGACAAAAGTAAGCATTGAACAACAATATTCTTCAATTTAAAACAATAACTGGAACCAAAATTGGTTACTTTTGTAGGATAATGTGAATATAGATAAAAAAAACAACTATTAATTAAATACAAAGACAATGAGAAAAGGTATTATTGCTTCATTTGCAATTGTTGCATTTGTAATGCTATTTAATGGTGCAAAGGCTCAATTCAGTTTCGGTGTTTTTGCCGACCCTCAGTTAGCTTGGTTTAACTCTGATACAAAAAAATACGACTCTAACGGTTCCGTGACCACTTTGAATGTTGGCTTTACCGCTGAAAAGTACTTTGCTGAACGATATGCAATATCAACAGGACTATCTCTCAATAGTTTAGGTGGAAATATTCGTTTTAGTGATGTTTTTACGCTTGAGACTAAAGATGGTAATTATACTGTTGCTGCTGGTGATAATGTAAAGTTCAAAGCGCAATACATAACAATGCCTTTAGGATTTAAGTTTAGAACAAATCAAATTGGTTATTCTACTTACTATGCAACTGTTGGATTGAAAGGAAACATTAGATTGAAAGGTTTCGCATGGGAGGAGGCTAATAATGTTGATAGAGAGACTGCTACAGACCATTTTGCTTTTGCTTTTGCATCTTACTATATTGGCGCAGGAATGGAATACTCCTTAGGCTCAGAGAGTGCAATTCAACTTGGTGTTGCATTTAACAGTGGTTTAACCAAGTTTTTGGATGTTGACAATGGTTCTTTGGTTTCACAAAGTCTTTCCTTGAGAATAGGAGTTGTTTTTTAATTTTTATTGTTGATGAGAATTGCGCTTGCACAGCTGAACTATACGGTTAATCATTTTGAGGGGAATATTGCCAAAATGGTTGATACAATTAATAGGGCAAAAACCGATAGGGTTGATTTGATTGTTTTTTCTGAACTTGCAGTATGTGGATATCCTCCACATGACTTGCTTGAGCGTGAGGAATTTGTGAAAAAATGCGTCGAGGCTGTAGAGAAACTAGCGAGTCATTCTGTTGGAATCTCTGTAATTGTAGGTGCTCCAAGTTTGAATACAAGCCCTCGGGGGAAAATGCTGTTCAACTCGGCCTATGTGCTTTCCGAAGGGAAAATTGCAAGCGTACATCACAAATCGCTTTTACCCGATTACGATGTTTTTGACGAGTACCGTTACTTTGAGACAAATGTCGACCAGTATTCACTAGCAAATAATGGCAATTCAAAAATTGCCATTACGGTTTGCGAGGATTTGTGGGACGACCAGCCAGTAACATCATCGTTTGGGAGGGAAATGCTTTACCGCACCTCTCCAATGGAGAAACTATCGAAGTTAAATCCTGATTTTATAATCAACATAGCAGCATCGCCCTTTAATTACAATAGCGAGGAGAGCCGCTTAGAGGTTTTTCGCAGTAATGTTGCCCGATACGGACTACCTGTTATTTACGTAAATCAAGTTGGAGGAAACACTGAGCTACTTTTCGATGGTGGCTCAATGGTGCTTAACTCCAAGGGCGACGTAATGCATTTGCTCAAGAGTTTTGAGGAAGACTATTTTGTGATTGATACAGGTGATTTAAACTTGAACAATCATCAAAGTATTGAAAGCGGTGAACAGATGAGAATTGCGCGCATTCACGATGCCTTAGTTATGGGTATCCGCGATTACTTCAAAAAGATGGGATTTACTAAAGCAACACTTGGCTTATCGGGAGGAATAGATTCGGCAGTTGTTCTTGCGCTTGCGCAAAGGGCTTTAGGTTCAGAGGCAATTCGTGTATTGTTGATGCCTTCGCAGTTCTCATCGCAGCACTCTATCGACGATGCTGTTGCTTTAGCAAAGAAACTCAACATTCAGTACGATATTGTTGGTATTCAGCCAATTTTCGATTCGTTCAAAAATCAACTTCAACCCATATTCGAAGGGCTTGAGGAGAATATCACCGAGGAAAACATTCAGGCTAGGGTAAGAGGAACGCTCCTTATGGCTCTTTCAAACAAATTTGGACATTTGCTACTTAACACATCCAACAAAAGTGAAGCGGCCGTTGGCTATGGTACTCTTTACGGCGATATGAATGGAGCAATTAGTGTGCTAGGCGATGTTTACAAGACAGATGTTTACCGTTTAGCAAACTACATCAACAGGAACGAAGAGATTATTCCAATTAACACGATAGTAAAACCCCCATCAGCGGAGCTAAGACCCGACCAAAAAGATTCAGATTCTTTACCACCATACGATATTCTGGATGCTATTCTGTTTGCCTATATTGAGCAGCAGTTAAGCGCTGAAAAGATTGTTGAAAAGGGATTCGACCCAACTATTGTAAGTAAGGTTATTAGAATGGTGAATGTGAATGAGTATAAACGGTTCCAAGCACCTCCAATTTTAAGGGTTTCCTCAAAAGCTTTTGGTTTTGGAAGAAAAATGCCATTGGTGGCTAAATGGTAATCATTTAAAATCGATGAGATTTCGAATAGATAACTTCGTTATTGCTATTATCGTAGTTATTGTTCTTGCATATCTGCAACCAAGTTGGGGTGCAAAAAGCAGTCCTATTCCTTTCGATTTAATTGGAAGTATAGGAATTTCCTTGGTATTCTTTTTCTATGGCTTAAGGCTTAGTCCTGAAAAAATTAGAAATGGATTACTTAACTGGAAGTTACACGTACTGGTGCAGTTCTCAACATTTGTAATTTTTCCGCTGTTCATCATTATTTTCAGACCTATTGCACAAACAGAGCAGGGGTATAGTTTGTGGTTATCGTTCCTTTTTTTAGCGGCCTTACCCTCAACAGTGTCATCATCTGTAGTAATGGTTTCAATTGCTAAGGGCAATATTCCAGCGGCAATTTTCAATGCGAGCATCTCTGGATTAATTGGAATTGTTATTACTCCGCTATGGATGGGATTATTTCTGCACCAAACAGGAGGCGAATTTAATTTAGGCAGTATCTATATCAAGTTGGTTGTTGAAATTCTTATACCAGTAGTCGCTGGTACAATTCTGCAACGGAAGTTGGGTAAATATGCTTTGAAGTGGAATAAACACCTGTCAACCTTCGACAAATCGGTTGTTCTAATAATTATCTATAAAAGTTTTGCCGAATCGTTTGATAAAAAAGTGTTTAGCTCAGTGGGTGCACCCGAGTTGCTATTGATTTTAGCTACAACATTAAGTTTGTTTTTTGCAATGTATTTTATGACAGGCTATTTGGCTAAATGGTTGGGGTTTAACAAGGAAGATAGCATTACTGCTCAGTTCTGTGGAACAAAAAAATCGTTAATACATGGTACGGTTTTCTCCAAGATATTATTTCCAAATACCATATCAATAGGTATAATTCTTTTGCCTTTAATGCTATTTCACGCTCTTCAAATTTTCATTGTCAGCATAATTGCCACAAAACTTGGAAAGAGAAAATAGGAATAACTAAAATCTTGTGTAAGTATCTTTTTATAAGCGATTTACGATTATGAAGCCAAAATTATGTTAAAAATATGCTACATAGCATAAAAAGTTATAATTTTGAAGGATTAATCAGAAATGTTGTACCATGGCTCAGCATCATATCGACATAGAAAACGTTTTCGAAGGGGTGTGCGGTCTTTTCCCCAATTTAAAACCCGATGAAAGGGAGAAAATGCACAAGAATTTCTCGTGCATGAATGTTCGAAAAGGCGAAATTATTTACCGCGAGGGTGATAAACCTGCTGGTTTAGTTTGCTTATCGCGAGGTAAGGTAAAGCTCTACAAAGAGGGTGTTGGTGGTCGCGACCAAATTGTTCGGATGGCTAAACCTATTGGCTTTATTGGCTACCGTGCACTTTTTGCTGATGAAAACTACTCCGCAACTGCCCAAGCGCTTGAGGATTCAGTGGTTTGCTCAATCGATAAGGATGTTTTTATGGATATTCTCCGTAACAACGCCGAGTTAACGCTTCATATCCTTAAATCGGTTGCCACCGAGTTGGGTTTCTCTACCAATAGAACAGTAACACTTACCCAAAAGCACATTCGCGGTCGTTTGGCCGAATCGTTAGTGTTTTTGCGCGATACTTATGGTTTCGAGGACGATGCTAAAACTCTTAAGGTTTACCTTTCACGCGAGGATTTGGCTAACCTTTCCAATATGACCACATCGAACGCAATCAGAACCCTATCAAGTTTCTCCGATGAGGGCGTAATTGAACTCGATGGTCGTAGAATTAAGGTTTTAGACCAATACAAGTTGGAGCGTATTAGCGATTTAGGATAGGAAAGATGTTGTCTGTTCTGGGTTTTCAGTTATCTGCTTATTACTTCATAACACATAACTAACAACCGATTTTTTACTCCTGATAGTAAATTCGTTTTACCCGTCGCGATATCGACGTCAGCACTTCGTATGGGATAGTTTCCAGCGCTTTAGCCACATCGTATATGGTTGGGTTGATTCCAAAGATTGTTACCTCATCGCCCTCTGCAACTTCAATTCCTGTGGCATCAATGGTGCAAGTGTCCATACTTATGTTACCAATAGTGGGCGCAAGTTTACCCTTCACAAGCATTTTCCCAATACCATTGCTAAGTTTGCGGTTCAACCCATCGGCATATCCTATTGGGATAGTAATAACAGTTGTTGGGCGGGTAACCTTTCCTTTGCGGCTGTAACCAATAGTTTCTCCTTCGTTTAAATGCTTTACCTGAATAATTCTGCTTTTTAGCGTGCTAACAGGTAATAGTTTATCCTGTTGGGTAGAACTAATTCCGTACAGGCCAATTCCTAGGCGCACCATATCGAACTGCGCGTTGGGGTATCGTTCAATTCCGCCAGTATTCAGGATATGTCTAATTGGCGTGTATCCTATTGCTTGGGCAATCTCATTGCAGGTTTTAGCAAAAGTGTCTATTTGATGTTGTGTGAAATTGTCGTGCTCTGTTTCGTCGCTGGCGGCTAAGTGCGAGAATATGCTCCTAACCTTAATCATCTTGTTTTGTTGGAGCATGGATATCAGCTCTGGAATTTCGTTTGGAGTAAATCCTAAACGGTGCATTCCGCTATCAATTTTGATATGGACGGAGTAGTTGCTAACTCCCATTCTGTCGAGCGCAGCAATAAACTCTTTTAGACCAGTAAAACTGTAAATTTCGGGTTCCAACTCGTACTCAATCATCAACTCATACGTCCCGAACGATGGGTTTAGAACAATGATTGGTAGCGATATTCCAGCCTCGCGTAATGCTACGCCCTCATCGGCAAAGGCAACACCAAGAAAATCGACCCTGTGGAATTGTAGTAGATTTGCAATCTCGAACGAACCACTTCCATACGAGAATGCCTTAACTAATGCCATAAGTTTTACATTGGGCTTTAGCTGGCTACGGTAGAAGTTTAGGTTATGTACCAACGAGTTTATGTTGACCTCAAGCACTGTTCGGTGACTTTTTTGCTCCAGAATTGCCGATATACGCTCAAAATGGAAAGCGCGGCTACCTTTTAACAGTATGGCTGAATTGCTAATTTGTCGTCGACTAAAGTTCTGTAGAAACTCGGTGGTGTCGGCATAAAACTCCTTATCGATGCTGAAAAGGTTGGAGAACTTTGACATCTCCGTTCCAATGCCAATTATCTTGTTGATACCTTTTTCCTTGGTTAGCAGTGCAACCTCGGAGTAAAGTGTTTCGGGTTTTAATCCGCTTTGCATTATATCCGACAGGATAAGGATTCTATTGCTATGCTGCTTTTGCTGAACAAGAAAATCGAGAGCCACTTTTAACGAGCCAATATCGGAGTTGTAGCTATCGTTTATAATTGAGCAATTGTTGATTCCCTCCTTCAATTCCAGTCGCATTGCCACCTGCGTTAACTTGGCCATTCGTTGCTCAATGGTTTTATAGTCGATATTAAGAATCAGCATAAGGCACAGGCAGTGCATAGCATTTTCAATGGAGGCCTTATCCGAGAAAGGGATGCTGAATGCAAAAGGCGTGTTTTTGTAATTTATGCTGATTTTTGATGATTTTGAATCGATTTCTATTTTCTCAATTCTTACATCAGCACTTGCAGAATGCCCCCAAGTAAATAGATGAGTTGTATTTTTGTTGATATTGCTGATTATAGCATTGCTAACCTCTGGATGGTCATCGCAGTAGATAAGCTGCTTTACCCATTTGAATAGTTTTAGTTTCTCTGTTACTTTTTGTTCAATATCAGCAAAATTCTCCTGATGCGGTAGGCCAATATTGGTAAATATTCCAATTTCGGGGTTGATAATTGGTTGGAGCTTATCCATTTCGCCTACAAGCGATATTCCTGCCTCAAAAATTCCCAATTGAAAATTCTCGTCCATTTGAAGAACTGAAAGGGGAACACCAACCTGCGAGTTAAAGCTTTTTGGGCTACGTACAATCCTAAAATTACCCGATAGCAGTTGGTTAAGCCACTCCTTTACAATAGTTTTACCATTGCTGCCCGTAATGCCAACCACAGGGTAAGCGTATTTACTCCGATGGTAAGCCGCCAGTTTTTGCAATGCATCCAAAGTGTTACCACATACTATAAAAGTTGCATCGGGGAATTGCTCTGCAAGTCCTTCAGAATTGCTTACCAAAAAAGCCCTGACATTTTGAATGCTGTAGAGCTCGCCAATAAACCTATGACCATCGTGGTTTTGCCCCGCAATGGCAACAAACAATGCACCATTTCCACCATTAGGAGTTCTACTATCGATAGTAATTAACGATACAGGAATATCAGGATTGCCAATTAGTTTGGCATTTAGTATTCGTGCAATCTCGGATGTGGTGTAGCGTAGCATTTTGAAAAAACATTTTTGTTAGTACAAAAATAGTTTATTGATTAGATTTTGATTCATAACTAGTGCAATTAATATCGAACATGACATTTTCCATGATTCGCCGTTCAATTATTTTTTTACTTTTGTAAACACCTAGTACTATTCAAAAAACTAACCTAAACTATAATCCATGCGTTGTGAACATAAACTTTTTCATGGTAAAACTTTAGCGATACTTACAGGGGGAGGCGATACTCCCGCAATAAACTCAAGTATTGAGGCAATTCGGAACAGGGCATCCTTTCTAGGCTATAAGGTTTATGGGATAAGGCATGGCTGGAAGGGGCTTCTAGGAAATGGTGATGTGTTGGATTTAACCAACCAGCCTTACGATGGTTTCTACGGAGGAACTGCATTGCGCTCAAGTAGAACAAATCCATTCCCAACCACTAAGAATCCGGAGGATAGAGTTCCTCAAATCCTCAAAAATCTAGAGCGGTATAAAATTGATGTTATTGTTACCATTGGTGGCGACGATACAAATGGTGTAGCCAAGAAATTGTACGAGTTGTACGGTATTCCTGTAATTGGATTTCCAAAGACCATTGATAACGATTTAAGCACAAGAACCATACATTCATACAATGGGAATAATATTGAAGCAGTACTTTGTCCTGGATTTCCTTCGGCTTCAAAGGGGGTCATGGAGTATGCTGCACGTATTAGAACAACAGCCGAGTCGCATTCAAGAATTATTCTTCTGGAGGTTATGGGTCGCGATGCAGGATGGTTGAATGGCGGTGCAGCCTGTGGTGGCGCCGAAATGGCCTTGATACCTGAGGTTGAAATCACAAAAGAGCGAAAAGACTTTTTCCTTGAGAGTGTAAAGGAGGCTTATATGCGCTCACCAAAAAAATCGTTGGTTATATCGGTTTCCGAGGGGGTTAAATGGTACGACCCAATTAAGGATAAAACCGATTTTGTTTTTGCTAGCGCCGAGGTGGATGAGTTTGGGCATCCCCGTTTTGGAGGAATAAGCGGTGTAATTGCTTCCGAAATCACAAATAAGTTAGGCATTCAAGCGCGCGCTGAGGCAACTGGCTACTACGCTCGTTCGGGCGAATGCCGATTATACGACCGCCGTTTAACCACAACGCTTGCCGATAAGGTGGTTGACCTACTACTCCGCGAGGATTATGGCCAAATGCCTGTAATGAAAAAAATGGTTCAGTTCCAGGAGTTGGAGGAGTTTAACACAACCTCAATAGATATGGGTGATATATGCAATAAATCGCTTCCGATGGACTACTACGATATCAATAAATTCAAGTTCTCCGATGCTTACTTGGATTATATGCACTACATAGTGGGTAAGCCAAACTTCTTGAAGTTCGATTACGATTTTCCGGTGGTTATTCCGGAGGAATAATACACTTCGAGGTAAATATTTTATTACTAACGCTGACATGACTTGAAATCCTGTCAGCGTTTTGCATTTGGGAAAAAATTCAATTGGTAGATATTTTTTTGATAAAACTAGGTAACAAATTTCACTTGAATCGGATGTAACAGTGATTTTAGTTTTAGTGAAGTTGAAAAAAAAGATTACTATGGATTTATTTAAAATCATCGAATTGCTGAAAACATTTGATTACTACGTTCATTCCCAGACAACAGGGAGACCCAAGGAGTTTGCCAAAAAGTTAAGAATTAGTGAGAGTTCTTTTTACCATATGCTTAAAGAAGTTAAGCAAATGGGAGGCAAAGTGGAATACAACTATAAACTGAAAAGTTACTGCTACAAGGATGGTAGTAGATTCTATTTCGGGTTTCAATATTACGACCAACCCGAGTACGGATATAACTGTTTGAAGGATAGTAATGAAAAAATTGTTGACTTCAACAGAATTGACCCATACCCCATAGAGAATTAAATCATGTTTTTTAACAGATTGTCAATTGTATACTGTCAGAATCCGATAGTGTGGCGAAGTAATTTTGCACATTAAATATCAAAATAAAGTCAAAATTTAATTAAGGGTTGACACCCCAAAGTCGAATATGTGAAAGCGAGAATCGACAATAAAAAAATAATCGCCAGTTTGACTGAAAAGAGAAATAAATTAATTTTAAACCGTATAAAAAGTTAAATCATGAAATTATTAAACCAAATCTTTTATCCAGTAAAAAAGTTCTCAAAGGGAATGTTTGCATTATTTACATTAAACGTAATTTGAATATCCGCAATCAATCATAATCCTGTAATGTTAGCAATAACAAGCCTATCAAAGATTCTTTCGCCAAAATACCTTCTGTTTAGCTTGTAAATAAACTCATTGAGGTACAGCTGTAGGTATTTTCCTTTGATTTTATGGTAGTTGCCCAATAAGTTGCGCTTCGCATTGCTGATGGTTATGTGTACCCACCGAAGGGTTTCCTTCGTGAGCTGCTCG
>JAKQKB010000218.1 GCA_029560875.1 Bacteroidota bacterium
GAGGGTGGATTTGCTCCAAACCTCAAATCGAATGAGGAGGCTGTTACCGTTATTCTTCAAGCCATTGAGAATGCTGGTTACAAACCAGGCGTTGATATTTTCCTTGCTTTAGACCCAGCTTCTTCGGAGTACTACATTCCAGAGGAAAAGGTATATCACCTACACAAATCAACTGGCGAGAAGTTAACTCCTGCTCAAATGGTCGATTACTGGGCTAAATGGGTTGAGAAATATCCTATCATCTCTATTGAGGATGGTATGGCCGAGGACGATTGGGATGGCTGGAAGATGTTAACCGAGAGAATTGGTGAAAAAGTACAACTTGTTGGTGACGATTTGTTTGTAACTAATGTAGACCGTTTACAGCAAGGTATCGATAAGGGCGTTGCTAATAGTATTCTAGTTAAGGTTAACCAAATTGGTACTTTAACTGAGACTATCAATGCAGTTCGCTTGGCCGATATTCACTCTATGACATCAATTATGAGCCACCGTTCTGGTGAGACCGAGGACACTACAATTGCTCACCTAGCAGTAGCGTTGAACACTGGTTTAATCAAAACTGGTTCGGCTTCACGCTCCGATAGGATTGCAAAGTACAACCAACTAATCCGAATTGAGGAAATGTTAGGTTCTTCAGCAATTTATCTTGGTAAAAACTTTAAGTATATTAAGAAATAATAGTTTTTATTGAACTTTACTAAAGGTTCTGGTGTTTTTCCAGAGCCTTTTTTTATTTTTATCCCATAGTTTTTTAGAATTTATCTGGTGTCTAATGTTTGACATCTAATATCTGAGTTTATGGCATACAGATCTCTCCAGCAGTTTATCGATATTCTTGAGAAGAATAACGAATTGATTCGAATTAAAAGACTCGTCGATCCTATTCTTGAAATCACCGAAATTACCGATAGAATGTCGAAACTTCCTGATGGAGGCAAGGCTTTGCTTTTTGAGAATACTGGAACTGAGTTTCCTGTGTTAACCAATGCAATGGGTTCCATTAAAAGGATGTGCTTGGCTTTAGGTGTTGATGACTTGGAGGATATTAGGCTTGAGATGAGTTCTCTTTTTAAGGAACTGGCTGGGCCAAAGGATGGACTTTGGGAAAAGCTTAGCACTTTGCCAAAGCTTGGGAAGGTTGCTAGTTGGATGCCCTCCGTTTCGAGTGGAAAGGGTGTGTGTCAGGAAGTGGTTCATATGGAACCGAATATTGATTTACTCCCAGTTTTAAAATGCTGGCCTTACGATGGAGGTAGATTTGTTACCCTGCCAATGGTAAACACCAAGGATCCTCATACAGGTATTCGCAATGTTGGAATGTACCGGATGCAAATATTCAACACGGCTGAAACTGGAATGCATTGGCATCAGCATAAGGTTGGTGCACGACATTTTGAGGAGTACAAGAAACTCGGCAAACCTATGCCTGTTGCTGTAGCGTTGGGTGGCGACCCTGTTTACACATACGCAGCAACAGCTCCAATGCCCGATAATTTTGATGAGTACTTACTGGCAGGTTTCCTTCGGAAAAAGAAGGTGAATTTGGTGAAATGCTTAACGGTAGATTTGGAGGTTCCTGCGGATGTGGATTTTGTTATTGAAGGCTATGTAGATCCATCAGACGATTTGGTTTGGGAAGGTCCTTTTGGCGATCATACGGGTTTTTACTCGCTTGCTGATTGGTATCCCCGTTTTCATATCACCTGTATAACGCATAGGAAGAATGCTGTTTACCCTGCTACAATTGTAGGTGTTCCGCCAATGGAGGATGCCTATATTGCAAAGGCTACAGAGCGAATATTCTTAGAGCCAATAAGAATTGCTATGCTGCCAGAACTTAATGATATGAATCTGCCGTTCGAGGGTGTTGCACATAACATTGCACTTGTTCGAATTAGTAATGCCTACCCTGGGCACGCCTATAAAGTGATGAATGCGCTTTGGGGTGCAGGCCAAATGATGTTCAACAAGTTTCTTGTGGCATTACCTGACAGTGTTGACGTACAGAATGCAAACCAAGTGATTGGATGCATAGTCGACTCTGTCGATCCAGATCGTGATATTCATTTCGGAAAAGGGCCTTTGGATGTTTTGGACCATTCGTCCACTATGGTCGGATTGGGCACAAAATTATTTATTGATGCAACCGTTGGCAAAGGGCTATCGCTCGGCTATAGTGTTGATGTTTACGAGATTGCTGCGGAGATTGAGAAGTCGTTTGCAGAAATTATGGCATATAATATAAAGTTGATTCAGAGTGGATTTCCAATTTTATTTGTCTCCATTGATAAGTCCAAAGTTTCAAATGTAAATGACACTCTAGAGCGAATGTTTAAAAATGAAATATTGGGAAAACTCTTGGCAATTTTTATACTTGATTTTGGCGATACTATCGACGATTTATCCCTTGCTTTATGGTTTGTTGCTGGGAACATGGATCCACAGCGCGATATACACTTTTTAAGTAGCAGTATAGATGGCAGGAAGCGTTTGGGTTTCGATGGAACCAGAAAGGCTTATAAAGTAGATAATTTCAAGCGCGATTGGCCAAACGTAGTGATAATGGATAGAAAAACTATTGAAAGAGTTGATAAAATTTGGGGGGAACTAGATTTGGGCGAATTAATTTCTTCTCCGTCAATACCTCTTCAGGGTCTGCAGGTTGGCGATAATCCTGTTGTAAGGTTTGGCTTTTAATTGGCAGAAACGCTATTTTTTTATATCTTAGCGATAATCATATACCCGTTTCTGGCCTTGAAAAGAGCATTTTTTTTACTAAACGTTATGATTCTTTGCAATATTCTTATTGCAAGAGGTCAGGTTGTTAGCGTAGATCTATTTAATGCCGATAAAGGTCTGCCTCAAACTCACGTTAACACTCTTATTCAGGATTCAATTGGCTTTCTTTGGATTGGTACACAGGATGGCCTTTGCCGGTATGATGGCTATCAGTTTGTTACATATACTAATAATCCTCTGGACTCGTTAAGCCTTTGCAATAATTATATCTATTCCATTGTTGATGATTCTAAGGGGAATTTGTGGATTGGAACAAGGTTTGGGTTAAGCCGATTAGATAAATCCACAGGAAAATTTAAAAATTATTTTTCTAATCCTGAGAATCCAAATTCATTATTAAGCAATAAGGTATATAACGTTTTTTGCGATAAACAAGGGCTAATTTGGGTTAAAACATTGGAGGCTCTTTATCTGTATAATTCTTCAACAGATAACTTTACCCGATACCAACACTATAACGATATATTTACGCTTCCTTCTGAAACAGGCACTTTTCCAGTGTATGAAGACTCTCAGAGTCGGTTATGGGTGGGCACTAAAGAAGGATTAATGCTTTTTGATAAACAAAGGGGTGTGTTTAAGCGATATTCGAATGAGACTAGTAATCAATATTCAATAAGTAGTAATAGAATTACATCTATTTTTGAGGATTCAAAAGGTAACTTCTGGGTAGGCACTGATGATGGACTTAATCGGTTTGATTTTAGGAACGAAAAGTTCTATCGCTATAATTCTACAAATGTTTTTTTGGCTAGTATTATTGAGTATGTCGGTGAAGGTGATGGTTTTTTGTGGATTGGGACAGATAAGGGGTTTTGTAAATTATATGCCGACGGATCTATTAAGGTTATTGATAATCTTATTTACAACAATCAAAAAGTAAGGCCTGTTCATATTTCTGCAATTTTACAAGACAAATCCAATGTTTTATGGGTAGGCTCTCAGGTTGGATTAATTAAGTGGAATCCTTTTGGCTCTCGTTTCGATGGTTACGGCAAGGATGTATCAGGAATGCCATTGTTTTCAAATAATGTTATTGCTTCAATTCTTGAAGACAATGGAGATGTTTGGTTGGGTACATGGGGAACAGGATTGCATGTTTTTAACCCCAGGACGGGATATAACCGAAAATTTACTAAGGAACAATTGGGCAGTGGTATAACGGATGATTTTATTCACACAATATTTAAAACAAAAAAAGGCGAAATTTTAATTGGAACTAGAAGAGGATTATTAAAGTATAACCAATATAGTAAAAGTTTTATTGAATATTTTACTTCCAAAGGTGTTTATAGCGGCGATTTGTTTCATGATAATAGGATTTATTCTATAGCCGAAGATTCTCACGGAGGCCTTTGGATTGCAACTCGTTCAGGACTTCATTTTTTTAAGGACAATTCATTGAAGAGTTTTTACTCTCGCCGAAGAGATTCTCTTTCATTAGCGGGTAATGAAGTTTACGATGTTATAGTGGATAGTAAGGGTTTTGTTTGGGCTGCTACAAATAATGGATTAAGTGTTATTCCTCCAGATATTTCTAGGGTTTTATCATTTCAGCGTCCAGCAAAATATACTGGAAAAGAGTTGATTTCAAATGAGATACTTTGTTTGCATGAGGATAGAAATGGATTTGTTTGGGTAGGTACAACTTCTGGACTGCATAGGTATAATAGACAAACTAACACTTTTAAACTATTTACTGATGAACAGAATTTACCTAACAAAGTTATTAATGCTATAGAGGAAGATAATGAAGGTAGATTATGGATAAGCACTAATAAAGGACTTGTAGTTTTAAACCCTATAACTGATTTAGTAAGAACTTATACTACTTCGGATGGTTTACTGAGTAACGAGTTTAACATTGGTGCAAGTTATAAAACTATTTCAGGAAAGATTTATTTTGGCTCCATTCTTGGCTACAATTGCTTTAATCCCGATTCAATTCCTATTAATACGAATATTCCCAACGTTTGTATTACAAAGGTAGAGATTGTTGGTGCTGATGGTGTAGAAGTTGTATACCCAAATAGTTTGGATAAACTACAGGTACCTCAAAGTTTTAAAACACTTACTGTAGAGTTTGCTGCATTGGATTTTAATCATCCCGAAAAAAATCAATATAGATATCAAATGCATGGTCTGGATGATAAGTGGATTGAGGCGGGCCATAAAAATTCAGCAACGTTTACAAACTTATCAGAGGGCAATTACTACTTTAAGGTAATGGGAGCAAACAGCGACCAGATTTGGTGTGCAGAGCCTACTGTTCTTAAAATACAGGTAGTTGTCCCCTTCTGGCGTTCTCGTATCTCAGTATACATTTATGCTGCATTAATCTTTGGCTTACTCCTTTCTTATCTATACTACAGGAATAAAAATCTTAACAAAATTAATAAATTACTACAGGAGCGTCAATCTGTAATGGTTGAGTTAGAGCAACAAAAGGAAGAACTGATGCTCAAAAATAAAAATATAACGGATAGTATTAATTACGCAAAACGTATACAAGATGCTATTCTGCCTCCAATCGATTCGTTTAAAACATCGCTCCCCGATTCTTTTATTCTTTTTATGCCCAAGGATATTGTTAGTGGCGATTTTTATTGGATAAACGAAACAAAAAATAAAACATTTGTTGCAGTTGTAGATTGTACTGGACACGGGGTGCCTGGTGCATTTATGTCGATAATTGGGATAGAGTTGCTACGAAATATTACAAATATTGAAGGTGTTGATGATGCTGCCGAAATTCTTAATAGGTTGAGTATTAGTATTCATCAAATGTTTACGGCAGGCATAAATCTAAGCGAGGGAGGTGTGAAAGTTAAAGATGGCATGGATGTTGCTTTCTGTGTGATTGATAAGGAATACAATATCCTTCAATTTTCTGGCGCATTTAGTAATCTTTATTTATTGCGCGATGGAAAAATTATTGAGGTTAAGGGCGATAGGTATTCCGTAGGTATGGCTTCAGATACTGGACACTTGTTGTTTAGTAGCCATTATATTCCAATTCAACCCAATGATATGCTCTACATATTTACCGACGGTTATGTTGACCAGTTTGGTGGGCCTGATTCTAAAAAGTTTAAGTTCCGGCGGTTTAGGCATCTTTTGCTTACCATTCATAAAATGCCACTTGACCAACAACGAAAGCACCTTTACGATAGCATGATGGAGTGGAAAGGTGATAACGAGCAGGTTGACGATATCCTAATTATAGGAATACGTCCAGATCTGAGTTGTATGTTTTAATATTTCTGATTTTATGAGAATTTATAAGGTTTTTGCCTTCATTTTGTTATTTGTATCATCAAACTACTCCTTTTCACAAACTCCTGAAATTTTGCTTAATAAAGTTGACAGCTGTGTGAGCGCCAAAGACACTTTAGGCATAGCTAGAGCTTTTTTTGGACTAGTAAAGCACTACGATAAAATAGGTGATGATGCAAAATTGTCTCAAATGCTAGATAGTACATTGAAGTACGCAAGATTATCGGGAAATCAGAAAGCATATATATCTGCACAAACTTTTTACGCTTCATATATAAGTGATAAAGGAAATCATGACGAGGCAATACAGGTCTATCGAAATATTCATAAAGAATATCTTGAAATAGGAGATACAGCAAAAGCCGCGGATATGCTTGTAAATATTGGTATGGAATTCAATAATAAAGGGCTTTATTCCGATGCCTTGAGGGAGGAGATTTCTGCATTGAAGATTAGAGAGAAGATTGGTGATTTGTCAAATATTGCTAAGTATTACCAATTAATAGGTGAAGTTTATAAGCAACTAGGACAAAAGGAAAAGTGGCGAGAGTATTTCCTTAAGGCTGATTCTTTATCAAGAGTAAATGAGTTATACGCTAACTTTTTTACAAGGGTAGGAATAATGAACGATATGGGCGGTTTTTACGAGTACGATGGAGAACTTGCAAAGGCCAAGCTAACCTATGAGCAAATGTACGAACTGTCCGAAAAAGAACAGTACGCTAATGGGATGACAGTGGCTTTGAGTAATCTTGTCCCCGTGTTAAAAAAAATGGGTTTAAAGCAGGAGGCATTAAACAAGTCTCTTATGGCTTTGGCTCTTTCTGAAAAGAGCGATAGGGTTTACCATATCATTTATGACTTAAATAATGTAGGTGAACAATATCTTGATATTGGTAAGGCTAACAATGCTTTACCATATTTTATAAGAGCAGAAAAACTTGCTAAAGACAAAGCATTTCCTTTGGAACGAATGCAAAGTTGGCAGGGTTTATATAAATCATATAAAATTATTGGGGATTATCGGAAAGCCCTTGAGTATTTTGAGAATGAAGTTCAACTTAGCGATTCCTTAAAGGGTGTTGAGGTTAAAAAGAATGTTGCAGAATTAGAAACTCGTTACGAAACTGAAAAAAAAGAACAGCAAATAAGGGAGTTGTCACTAAGGAGTGAGTTGGATAAGAAAAAACTTAGAGCACTTGTTGGACTGGTGTTTGCTTCTGGTTTGATGATTTTTTTGTTGTCTTATATTATACGTATTCGTAGAAAGGCAATCATTCAACAGCGTGAACTTATAGCCAAACAACGCGAAGTGGCGTATTTGAATCAAGAAAAGTTGCGGCTAGAGATAAGTCAAAAGAATAGAGAACTTTCTTCGTTAGCACTTCAAATGGCTAGTAAAACCGAATTTATTAATGAAATTAAAAGTAAGATTGACACCGTTGGTGTTGACAAAATAATTCGTAAGATTGAAACGGAGTTTAATAGCGATTTAGAATGGGAGGCGTTTCGACTTCGTTTCGAAGAGGTTCA
>JAKQKB010000220.1 GCA_029560875.1 Bacteroidota bacterium
ACTACAGGATTTTTACCCAATCGTGTTACAACCACACAGATGAATGCCATAACTCCAGCTGATGGGATGATGGTGTATAATACTGATGAAGGGGCAATGTTTACGTATAATTCAGATTGGGGTTGGGAAAGCAATGCAACTAAATACCTTACAAAATTTGGAACTGAATACTTCAATGATTTATTGGGTATAATTCCAGCAGCGACAGCAGCGACACAGGATGGCAATATTGCGATTAGCACCAGTGGTGGCGCAGTAACTACATTCACAACGCCAACCGCAAACAGGCAAGGTATAATTGAATTGTCAACTTCTACAAGCGCAACAGCACGGTCTTATATAGCAACAAGCAACCAAACAACGGCGCAATCAATGGTGTTGGGGGGCGGCAGAATACTTTATGAGACTTCCGTACAAGTGCCTACCCTTTCAACATCCGGCGAAAGGTTTGCTTTTATTTCAGGCTTCACCTCTGCGCTGAATAATATCACTATACCAAACGGGGCGGCATTCCTTTACGATGAAGGCGGTGTAGCTACGGGAAGTGCAGCAAGCGCAAACTGGCAGGTATTAACCGGTTCATCAGGCAGCAGAACCTATACCACAACGGCAACAACAGTTACAGCAGGTCAATGGTATAAGTTACAAGTGATTGTAAACGCTGCCGCCACAAGCGTAGGATTTTATATTGACGGCACTTTGGTACATACAGAAACTTCAACTATTCCTACTGCTGCAATCGGTTTTGCGAATCAGATAATAAAGAGCAACGGCACGACAGCACGTAGTGTACTTGTTGATTATGTCTATTTAAAACAAAAATATACAACAGCTAAATAATGAAGAAACTTAAAATTTATTTACCAGTACTTGTAACAATGCTTTTGTTATCCTGTCGCACCGCAAAACAATACAATTGCAGTAAAGCGATTGCAGAAGGGTCAGTAGGATTTATGCGGCATGGTGGAATTTTAGATAAATACGATAATGGCAAGGTTTTTATAAGCATCGTAAATATTGTTAATCCTAAAGATTGGAGTGGAAATGAGTATTTTACTGGCAATGGATTTTCAAAAAATAAAGACGATGAAATGAAAGTAATTGAAAAAGATAGCTGCGAATTAAAACAAAAATACTTTGCTTACTTAAAGACCTTATAAGTTTAATAAAAATACACAACAGCTAAATAATGAAAAGAATAATAACATTAGTTGCATTTACAGTTACAGCCGCTATCTGTAATGCACAAGTTGACCCTGCAAAATTTGGAGCAAAGGCTAACGGAATAAATGACGATACCGAAGCACTGCAATTAGCAATTGATTATTGTATAGCCATGCCACAGTATAGTACACAGGAATT
>JAKQKB010000225.1 GCA_029560875.1 Bacteroidota bacterium
CTTGGACGGAAAGGGGCCAATTTCTGGAAAGCTTTATAACCTATCATTGGAAAGGAAAGCGCCTGGTGTTATTTACCGCCAGCCCGTAACCGAGCCACTTCAAACTGGTATTAAGGCCATTGACTCCATGATTCCAATTGGCCGCGGTCAGCGAGAGCTTATTATTGGCGATAGACAAACAGGGAAAACGGCAATTGCTATCGATACAATAATTAACCAAAGGAATAACTTCCTAAAGGGCGATCCTGTTTTTTGTATTTATGTTGCTATTGGACAAAAGGGTTCAACTGTAGCAAACATTGCTCGAACATTAGAGCAACATGGAGCCATGGAGTATACTACCATTGTTGTGTCAACTGCATCCGATCCGGCTGCAATGCAGTTCTATGCTCCTTTTGCTGGAGCAACTATTGGCGAATATTTTAGAGATACAGGTAGGCACGCATTGGTTGTTTATGACGATTTGTCCAAGCAGGCTGTTTCTTATCGCGAAGTTTCTCTTTTGCTTCGGAGACCCCCTGGACGTGAAGCCTATCCTGGAGATGTATTTTACCTTCACTCAAGATTACTTGAGCGAGCTGCAAAAATTATTGCTTCCGACGAGATTGCAGCAAGTATGAACGATCTCCCGGCTTCACTTAAACCAATTGTTAAGGGAGGTGGATCTTTAACAGCATTGCCAATTATCGAAACTCAGGCAGGCGACGTTTCTGCATATATTCCAACAAATGTGATATCCATTACTGATGGTCAAATATTTTTGGAGTCTAACTTGTTTAATAATGGCGTAAGACCTGCAATTAATGTTGGTATTTCGGTATCGAGGGTTGGAGGAAAGGCTCAGATTAAGTCCATGCGCAAAGTTGCAGGTACTCTTAAACTCGACCAAGCGCAGTATAGAGAACTAGAGGCATTCGCAAAGTTTGGTTCTGATTTGGATGCCGCAACATTAGCAGTTTTGGATAAGGGTTCCAAAAACGTTGAGATTCTTAAACAGGGTCAGTACCAGCCTTTACCTGTTGAGCAACAAATTGCCATAATTTTCTGCGGAACCAAGGGCTTACTTAAGGGCATTGCTGTAAACAAGGTTCGCGATTTTGAAAAGGACTTTTTAAATAGATGTCAGATTAAGCACAAGGAAGAATTGGCTAGAATTGCCAATGGTGAGTTCTCTGATGATATTGCTGATGCATTAACCCTTTTAGCCGAGGAGGTTTCAAAAAATTACAAGTAACGAGTCATGGCAAACCTTAAGGAAATAAGAACTAGAATATCTTCGGTTTCTTCTACTAAGAAGATAACTAGTGCTATGAAAATGGTTTCTGCCGCTAAATTTAAAAAAGCACAGAATAATCTTATCAAGTTCAGACCCTTTAATGAAAAAATTTCCTTTTTTGTTGAAGATTTAGGCTCAAGTAATAGTTTAAAAAATTTGAGTTATTTTACTTTTAGAAAGGAGATTAAGAATGTTGCTATACTACTTATTACATCAAACAATAGTATGTGTGGGGCTTTTAACTCAACAATTATAAAAGCTGCAATTCAGGCTCATTCATCAATCCAGGAAAGAAATCCTTATGCCAACATTACTTTCTACTGTTTAGGAAAAAAGGGTGAGGATGTTTTGCGGAGGGCAAAGTATAGGGTGGAGCAAATAAATCCTACCTATATTGATAAGCCCAAAATGGAGTCTACTAACGAAATTTTCGATTATTTCTTTAAACTTTACAATCAAGGTAAACTTGATAGGGTTGAGTTAGTTTACAATAGGTTTAAAAATGCTGCATCGCAAATTCAGATAAATGAAACACTTTTACCTATTTTAAAGCAAAGTAAATCAAAAGATAATAAAATTTTAAATAAACCAATAGTAGAACCAGAGCCCAAAATACTATTGGAAAAGTTATTGCCCTATTATCTTAAAAACAAACTACATTCAGCAATATTAGAAAGTTCTGCTGCAGAGCATGGTGCACGCATGACCGCAATGCACCAAGCAACAGAGAATGCAACCACATTGCTTAACAATTTAGTGTTGGATTACAACAAGGCTCGGCAGGCTGCAATTACCAACGAGATTTTAGAGATTGTTTCGGGTGCAAACGCACTAAAAGAATAAAAAAAGGCGGGATAACCCGCCTTTTTTCTATTTTGGAAAATATCCCTTCGCTTTGACGGGTTTTTCTATTTCCGCTACCGCTTCCGAGACATTTATAATGTAATCGCCCATTTTTTCGCAATCGTTGAACAAATCACCGTATATTACACCTGCTTGATATTTATACTTATTGGCCTCAACATTTTTAATATGCTCTTCCTTTAACACCTCTCTAAGATTATTAATTTTCTCTTCAATTTCATAAACGGGTCCCATGTTGATACCGGGATCCTTTTGACCAGCTTCTAGGTTTTGAATCATCAGTAACAAGGATTCATCAAGTAGTTCGAACATTTTGTTCATATTGTTTCGAACCTCTTGACTAAACCAAATCTTAGCATCTCGCTTACGCTTCATGGTTCTGGCTAGAGCATAGTTGCTATCTGCAACCGACTCAATTTCGCTAATTATTCTAAACATTGCTTGTAACTTCCTTGAACTTTCGTCACTTAATTCGTAGGTGGAAACTTTGTTTAGATATGTGGCAATTTCAACCTCAACCCTATCGCTTATGCCTTCGTATTTTTCAATACGCTCATAAATTGAGTCAAACTCTTTATCGTTTGTTTCATTGAATAAGTTTTTTACAAAACCGAACATTTTAATTGTTCTTTTTCCATAAATTAATATTTCTTTATGTGCCTGAACAAGAGAAAGTTCCGCGGTTGATAAAAGTCCAATATTGATATGAACTAATCTAAACTCTTCTTCCTCTTCTTTTTTTGAAGGGACCATCCAGGTAACTATTTTTACAATTAAGGGTGTAAACCAAACCAAAACAAGGGTATTGATTAGGTTGAAACTAGTGTGAAAAATACTAAGAGCAAAAGGAATGGTATTTAAATTCTCGTAAGGAGAATTCCCTGTGTTATAAACTAAAAATTTAGATATAGCATTGGTATATGGGTAGAATACAAGCAACAGCCAAAAAACGCCAAGAAGGTTAAAAATCAAATGTGCTCTGGCTGCCCTTTTTGCTGAAACGTTACCTACAAAAGCAGCAATGTTAGCGGTCACTGTTGTGCCAATATTTTCACCTAACACCATTGCCGCACCTAATTCATACGAAATCCAACCCTGGTTACACATTACTAAAGTTAATGCCATAGTTGCGCTAGACGATTGGATAACTAAAGTAAGGATAGTACCTATAAACAAAAACAAAAGTACAGATGCATAACCCATATTGGAGTAGTTGGAAAGAAAGGCAAACATTTCTGGGTTTTGATCTATTCTGGGAACAGAGTTTTTCAAGTAATCTAGTCCAAGGAAGAGTAAAGAAAAACCAACAATAAATTCTCCCCAAGATTTTAACGATGATTTTTTTGAGAACATCAGCGGAAATCCAACGCCAATTAGTGGAATGGCTATAAGAGATATACTAAATTTAAACCCTAAGAGAGAAATTAACCAGGCAGTAACGGTTGTTCCAATATTTGCTCCCATTATTACGCCAACAGACTGAACTAACGACAATAAACCAGCATTAACAAAACTTACGACCATAACGGTGGTTGCTGACGATGATTGGATTACAGTAGTTACCAACAACCCTACCACAATCCCCATAAATCTGTTCGAAGTTATTGCAGAAAGGATAGAGCGCATCTTATCGCCTGCAACCTTTTGGAGCGATTCGCTCATCATCTTCATTCCGTAAAGAAAAAGCCCCAAAGAACCTATAAGGTTCAAAAATTCTAACAATCCGTAATTCATATATTTTTATTTATTCAACTCATATTGACCCATGCAAATTTAACCCTATGAATTAGAAAAAAAAACATACCTATAATAAACATCTCATTTATAGTTTTTTTATTCATAAATATCAAATATACTGATATCAGCATTAATTATATTTACTATTAATTTATTTAATCGTATTTAAATATCTATATAATAATTTTTTAAAACACAAAAATTTTATTAATTAAATCTACAAACCATAACATTTTTGTGATTAAGTTAAATATGGCTTATATTCGCTCGTTTACTTAGAGAAAAATTTTGGATTATGTTTCATAACGCAGCAAAACTGATTTTAAGGGGTAGAGTTTTTTTCTTGTTATTAATTCTGTCAATAACCGCCTTCATGGCCTGGCAGGCTCAATTTCTAAAGCTTTCGTACAAACCAGCGCCCCTCCTTCCTCAAACCGATAGCGTTTTTATTATGAACGAGAAGGTTAGCCAACTTTTTGGGAAAGGCGAGAATATTATGGTTATTGGAGTTAAGGATAGCCTTTTCTTTTCACAAAAACATTTCAGACAATGGACGTCGTTGGAAAAGAAACTGCTGGAAATTGACGGCGTTGAAAATGTTTTCTCGGCTGTTGATGCTGTAAACCTGATTAAGAATACCGATATAAAAAAGTTTGTTCCACAGAAGATTTTTTCAGACACAATTGCCAACGAACAGTTGGATAGTGCAGCACATGTCTTTAAGTCGCAGGTGTTTTATCAAGGCTTGTTGTATAATCCCGAAACGGATGCTTATTTGATGATAGTAACGCTTAACCGCGAAAAAATTACTCAAAAGGATAGAATCGGTTTAATTAAAAATGTAGTTGACTTATGTAAAATTTACGAGGAATCAACGGGAAATAAAATCCGTTATTCTGGTTTACCCTACATAAGAGTAACGGTTGGAGAGATGATTAAATTTGAGATGTTCCTCTTTGTTGCTCTTGCTGTTCTAGTTACCACAATCATTCTACTAATTCTTTTCCGCTCTTTCAAGATAGTTGCAATATCAATGTTAGTAGTCGGAATATCAGTAATTTGGTCGTTAGGCTCTATTACCCTTTTCGGATACGAATTAACTTTACTTACAGGGGTTGTCCCTCCATTGCTAATTATTATTGGAGTTCCCAACTGTATCTACTTGATTAATAAGTTTCATCATGAATTTTATCATCATGGAAACAGAGCAAAGGCTTTATATAGAGTAATTATTAGGATTGGAAGTGCTACTTTTTTAACAAACCTTACTACTGCTGCTGGTTTTGCTACTTTTATAGTAACCAAAACACAAATTCTGAAGGAGTTTGGCGTTGTTGCTTCAATAAACGTTATAGGTATATTTTTTATCTCGCTGATAATGATTCCTGTAATATTTAGTTTTATTCCAAAACCCAAGGAACGGCACCTTAAGCATTTATCAAGTAGTGGTTTCAAAACAGCAATAACTAGAATTGTTTTTACCACGCTTTATAAACGAAAAATTGTTTTTGTTGTAGCACTATCCTTTGTAGTGGTTGGTCTTTTTGGAGTTTCGCTAATTAAGGCAAAAGGTTATATGGTTGATGATGTTCCCAGAAACCATACTGTTCAAAAAGACCTTAAATTTTTTGAGAGTAACTTTACAGGCGTCATGCCTCTCGAAATAATTTATGATTCTGGCAGACCCAATGGCTACACGAGCGCTGCTTCGTTTACCAAGGTAGACATGCTTCAAGAGCGGTTAAAGAAACATGAAGAATTATCCAAACCCCTTTCAATTGTTGAGGCATCGAAATTTGCTCGTCAGGCCTATTTCAATGGTAACGAAACCCACTATAAATTACCCGGAGCATTTGAAAGAGCGTTCATCCTATCTTATCTGCCTAAAAGTATTGGTGTTAGCGATATGTTTGCCAAAATGGTAGATTCAACTGGTCAGTATGTGCGGTTGATGTATAACGTTGCCGATGTGGGCTCGGTTAGAATGACAGAGCTTTTCGACAGTATTAAGTGCGATGTAGATTCTGTTTTTCATGAGCAGTCGCCACAAGTCTTGGTTGCTGGTGCTAGCGTGGTTTATTCCAAAGGAATCGATTATTTAATTCACAGTCTCCTTTCTAGTCTTGTTTTGGCTATTGTTGTAATTTCCCTTACTATAGCTTGGCTGTTCCGCAAGTTTAAAATGGTTGTTTTTGCCGTTTCGGTTAATATGATTCCTTTAATACTCACTGGTGCGGCAATGGGATTTTTGGGGATAAACTTAAAGCCCAGTACTGTAATAGTTTTTAGTATAGCATTTGGTATTGCAGTTGATAATTCCATTCATTTCCTTTCCAAGTATAGGCAAGAACTTCGTAGAACCAATAAGAACACCAAGGAGTCGGTTATTTATGCAATTCGTGAAACCGGTATAAGCATGATTTATACTTCTATCGTTCTATTTTTTGGCTTTGGAGTATTTGCTGCGTCAAAATTTGGTGGAACACAATCGCTCGGGCTTTTAGTTGCTATTACCCTCTTATTTGCTGTTTTGGCAAACCTTTTTATTCTCCCTTCGGTTCTATTGAAATTCGACAGACCGGTTTGTCGCGATGTTGAACCAGAGGAGGAGCCCGCACTTGAAATTTCAACTGGATTTGAAGAAGATGAAGAAATTGAAAAACAGCACTAATATGATTCCTTATTCCGAGCTAAATAGTATTGTCGCAAACTCATTTTCGAACTTAAACTTTAATAGCGAACCACAAAATCTCTATGAACCAATTAAATATATTTTAGGAATTGGAGGTAAAAGAATCCGCCCGATTTTAACATTGGCTGGCTGCAACGTTTTTTCCGATGATATAAAATCGGCAATTAATCCGGCAATTGCCGTTGAGATTTTCCATAACTTCACACTTGTACATGACGATATCATGGATAACGCAGACCTTAGGCGTGGAAACGAAACAATTCATAAAAAGTGGAATAATAATATTGCCATTCTCTCCGGTGATGCAATGACAATTATTGCATATCAGTATCTTGCCTCTTCTAATCCAAAGTATTTAGGAAAAATTGTCGAAATATTTAGCTCTTTTGCATTGGGTATTTGTGAGGGTCAGCAGTTGGATATGGATTTCGAGAATAGAAAAAAAGTTACTCGCGATGAGTATTTGAAAATGATAGAACTAAAAACCTCTATTTTGCTCAAAGGAGCCCTTCAGATTGGGGCTGTGCTTGGAGGTGCCAACGATGATGATGTTAAAAATATTGGTGAATTTGGCCGTTGCTTGGGCTTAGCATTTCAACTTCAGGACGATTTGCTCGATACTTACGGTAACGTTGAAACTTTTGGCAAAAACATTGGGGGCGATATAATGGCAGGCAAAAAAACCATCTTAACAATTGAAACAATTGAGCGTTTAGGTAACAAGGTAGATGACTTTATTGAACTGTTAGGAAGTAATACCCTGCCTAGGGAATCTAAAGTAAACGAAGTTATTAGGTTTTACAACGAAGTGGGAGTAAAGGAAATAGTTGAAGGACTTATTGATGACTATTTTAAAAAGGCGCACGAATCATTAACTCAAATATCTGTTTCAGAAGAACGAAAGGCTGTTCTTGTTGAAATTTCACAAAAACTGATGAATCGAAAAAATTAAATAGACCACAGCATTAAAAACATTTTGATGATTTATTGTTTGTTCTCAAACTTTCTTAATTTTATATGAAAATTTATTACCATTAATACAAAATAGTATATGGAAACCAAACCTTTTAAGTATTTAATCCCTTGGGATTTTACTCCAGTTGCCGAGAACGCATTAAAATATGCTATTAAGTTTTGCAGTGCAGGCGAAGGTTGTAGTTTGGTGGAGTTGGTGCATGTGGTTCAAACAGGCGGTTTGTTCTCAAAGAGTAAGTTATCAGAAGCGGATGCGCGCGAAAAATTCAAAGAGGATCAGCTGAGAATAAAGGGGCAATACAGCATTGAGGTAAAAACAACCCTACTAGAGGGCAACCTTTTCGATTCTGTTAGCGAGTATGCTAGCGAAATACAGGCTAGTATGGTTATTATGGGCACCCATGGAATTAAGGGTGTTCAAAAATTAACTGGGAGTTGGGCTCTTAAAGTTATTGCTGGCTCTGAAATTCCTTTTCTTGTTGTTCAGGATGCCCCATTACGTGAAAAGGTTTTTGAGCATATGGTTATGCCCATCGATTTTCGTGATGAAGAAAAGGAAAAAATTCAATGGGCTATTAAAGTCGCAACACAGTATGGTACTAAAATACATATCATTATACCAAATGCTTTCGATTCTGGAGTTCAAAAGAAGATTAACTATAATTTAGCTTTTGCCAAAAAGCATATGGAGGGTTATAACATTGAGTCGGAAATCCACAATGCTGCTAAGGGTAAGAGTTTCCAGGAGGAGATTGTAAATCTTGCGGTTGATATTGAGGCCGATTTAATTCTAATTATGACCACGCCGAACTTGGACTTTACCGACTACGTTTTTGGCGCACAAGAACAATACGTAATTGCCAACAATTCCAAAATTCCAGTGATGTGTGTAAACCCAGGAACTATTAACCGATAGTATTATTTCGCTATAAATTTTCTAGTAGAGCCTTCTGTGTAAGAAGGCTTTCTATATTTTTATCGGTGTCCTCGGTTAATTCAACAATCAGTGGCTTATTCGTTTTGTTCTCCAATCCGTATCGGTAGGTTTTGTCATAGTAGGCTAGCGAAATGGCAACAGCCTCGTCGAACTTTTTTTGGTTGATTAAATCTACACACTGCTTTGCTTTATCCAAACCCAGGCGTTTCGATATTCTGTTAACGGATTGAATTAAATCGTCGGGGTTACAGTTCGTATAATCAACCACTAAACGTTTTACTCTAATATCAAAAGGAATTTCGATAGAAATAACTTTACTTGTGCTCATTTGTTGATGAAATTGTTGAGGAACGAAAACTGTTCCAATGCTTTTGCTCTCATCCTCAACCCATGTTGGTTTATTTGGGTCGATTTTCATTAATTCCTCAAAAAGCAGGTTCTCAAAAAATTCCGTTGAGGGTTGTTTGGCTTGCCCAATCCAACCGAAGGCGGAACCTTTATGATTTGCCAAACCCTCCAGGTCGATAACCTGCTCGTCTTTAGCCTTTAAATGCTGAAGCAGTTCCGTTTTACCGCTTCCGGTCATTCCACCAAGGACAATAAGTTTGAATGGCGATTCAAAGCATTCCAGTGCTTTTCGTCGGTACGATTTGTAGCCACCAACTAAAGCCTTAGCTTTAAAACCCGATAGGTTAAAAAGCCAAGTCATACTTTTGCTTCGCATTCCACCGCGCCAGCAGTAAACAAGAACCTCTTTCTGCGATGTTATGGATTGGAGCGTGTTAACAAACGACGATAGTTTGGGGCCAACAGCATCGAGCCCAGCAATAACTGCGTTATATCGGCTTTCGCGAACGTACTTTGTGCCAACCAATGCTCTTTCCTCGTCGGAAAACAAAGGAATATTTATTGCACCCGGAATATGCGCTTTGGCGTATTCTGCTGGTGAACGAACATCTATTACTGGACAAAAATGACGTTTCTGTAAAAAATCCTCTATGCTGATTGTGTCTCTCATATTTTGTTTTTACTCTAAAAATCCGCCTAAAACCGAGTTATTTTCTTTTCGAGAATTACTTCCGTATGGCGAAAGCGCTTGTACAAGTTTACGTATTGGCATTGACTGTAGCCAAACTCTCCCCGTTCCCCTAAGTGTGGCTAAGAACAATCCTTCTCCTCCAAATACCATACTTTTTAAGCTACCTGTAGTCTCCACATCAAAATCGATTGAGGGTTCAAAGGCAACCACGCAGCCAGTATCAATTCTAAGCGTTTCGTTATTAAGGTATCGCTCAATAACAGTACCGCCAGCGTGAACAAAGGCCAAGCCATCGCCCTCGAGTCGTTGTAGAATAAATCCTTCTCCACCAACTAATCCCGCACCAATTTTGCGGTTAAATTGCATGGATACCTTTGTTCCCATGGCTGCGCATAAAAATCCATCTTTCTGAACTATAAGTGTTCCACCCAGTTTGCTTAAATCGATAGGTAAAACGGTTCCTGGGTAAGGAGCAGCAAAGGCAACCTTACGCTTTCCGTATCCACGGTTGGTAAAATGCGTCATAAATATTGATTCCCCAGTAAGCACACGAGCGCCAGCAGAGAGTAATTTACCAAAGAAACCAGCATTTGGTTCTGTTCCATCGCCAAGTTTTGCTTCAAAAGCAATACCATCTTCCATATAAACCATTGCTCCTGCTTCGGCTATAACTGTTTCAGATGGGTCGAGTTCAACTTCTACTAGTTGAATTGATTCACCCATAATTTTGTAGTCAATTTCGTGCGATTTCATTTTTTAAAATATTAAATGTTAAAAAATAGAATAAACACTTTAATTTAGATTATCTATATTTTTCATTATCATCCTCATAAATACTCAAATAATTTAAGTACCTCGAAGGACTTATCTCTCCATTTTTTGCAGCTTCAACAACCGCACAACCCGGCTCGTGAATATGGGTACAGTTATAGTACTTGCAATCGGAGGAGAATTTAAATATTTCTGGAAAGAAATGGTACAGTTCATTTTTCTCAATATCAATTAAACCAAAACCTTTAATTCCAGGTGTATCAATTATATAACCCCCAAAACTTAGCTCAAAAATTTCGCTGAAGGTTGTTGTATGCTTCCCGGTAAGATGTGCCGATGATATATTGTTGGTTCTCAAGTTTAGGTTAGGTTCCACAGTGTTTACCAGAGTTGATTTACCAACTCCCGAATTGCCCGATATCAAACTTGTTTTACCCTGTATCAAATCGCGGAACAAACTCATGTTGTAACCAGTTTGAGCCGAAACAACTAAACACTTATATCCAATCGGTTCATAAACAGATACGTACTGATTTAACTTATCGATGCCCGCATCGTTTAGCAAATCGACCTTATTAAAAACAATAACCGCAGGAATTGAGTAAGCCTCGGCTGTCACCAAGTAACGATCTATAAAACCAAGTTGAGTCTCAGGAAACTCAATGGTAACAACAAGTACCGCTTGGTCCAGGTTGGCCGCAATAATATGTGACTCGCGCGAAAGGTTGGTCGATTTACGAATGATGTAATTCTTGCGGTCGTTTACCGCGGTAATTACGCCCGAGCTTCTGTCGCTCAATTCCACCTGCACAAAATCGCCTACGGTTACAGGATTGGTGGTTTTAACCCCTTTTAAACGAAGTTTACCGCGAATTGTACAATCCACAATATCGCCATTGGGCATTTTAACCCTGTAATGACTTCCTGTTGTTTTTAAAACTAATCCTGCGTCCATTTTCAACTTATCCACCCACAAAAATAAATTAATTGTGGATTGAACATCTAAAACTAGTCTTAAACTCTACAAAAAACAATTGATTTCTCTTTTTGCATATGCGAACGTTGTACCGATAACTTTTGTTTTTCTTACATACAGGCTTTTTACTAAATTTACTGAAAATTTTGTGAGTAGAATAGTAGTTGCCGCACGCGTCAAAAGAAGACGCGCGCGAACGAGGGAAATGGGTATTGTTGACGTGGATAACTTTAGGTTTGATATGTTTTTTGAAGGCAGTGGTAACGTTAAAGTTTGGGTTGAAACAAAAAACTACGCTTCAAGTACGGGTTTTACAACATCTTTTTACAACCAGTTTAAAGCCTATATAAGCAATCCCGAATTGAAGAACTTCGACGAATTACGCTACTTCTTCCGTGCCAACCCAGGGGTAACAAAGGAAAGCCAAGTGTTGAAGTTTAAGAACTTGATAAATAATGGCGGTAATAAGGAGCAATTTTACCAATCATTAAACCAATCGTTGAAAGAAGAATATGGTATCTTTTCATCTTCTGATATAACGGATAGTTTTTTAAACAATTTACTTAATACAATAGTTGAAGTTTATTAAGATGAAGTTAAAAATAATTGAAAAAAATATTTCGAGATTTAGGCTAACTCCAAAAGGAATTGTGAAATTAATTGATTTTAAAGAAATTATTTTAAATGATAATAGTTTGTTTATTTCAAATATAGGATTGCAAGAGTTATATTATAATAATAACTTACTTTATATGAATAATGATAATGGCGAGGGCTTATTATTCAATTTATCGGACAAAAGCAAAATTATATTTCATAATGAGTATATTAAACAAATATCCAATAATTTCATTGTTAGTTTTATTGAAGGAAAAACTAAGATTCTAAATACTCTTTCTCAAGAATCAGTGTTTTATCCATATAAGATATTAAAGTCTTTTTTCTACGAACAACAAAAATGTTTGGTTATTGACCACAAATCAGAAAAATCAATAATATTTTCAAAGATTAAAAATCCACTTTCAATATTATCCTTCCCCCTCTCCACCCTCGGCACTTGGCACGATGGAGCAATCGAAAAACCCTACCAAGTAGCAGAATTTTCAGGGATTTATGAAAACACATTGGTGTGCACTATGACCAACGGCGATGTATTGCTGCTGGATATTCAAACAGGGGGGGGTAAAGCCTTTTTAAAAAATGGCATTGCCTACAATTTGCAACAAATTGATGATTCTCCCATTTTTTGCGGACTTTATGGTTACTCTTTTGTAAAAATCAATGCAACTACCGGTGAAATTCTTAATAGTATAGATTTAAAACCGTTGTGGAAAGAATTGGGCAGAAACAGCGATGAACACTATGTTTATATTGGAGTTTGTATTTATCATAATGGTTTGCTTTATTTTTTAAATAGAAATACTGTCGGCATTTTCGACCCAAGCACATGCAAAATAATTGACTTTCAAGAGTTTGAATTCGATTGCAACCAAGGTCAGCAGTTAAAGGGCGGCAAAGAGAATCTTCAAGTAAAAGATGGCAAAATTTATTGTTTAGATACTTTGGGTAATTTGTATGAGTTGGAGAGTAATGCAGTAAAATAGACCCTTCTAGCCCAGTTGAGCCGAGGCTGTAGCTGAATAAAGAAGCGCATTGGGTTGGGCGTAGGTTAGCGAAGCGTACCTGCGTCCAACTATTCTTTCAGGCTGAGCCTGAGTTTTTGTTGTATTATGTTCCCTTGTTCGCGCGCGTCTTCTTTGGACGCGTGCGCTCTTCCTAATACTTTAAATGCCGCATTGTTTTATTCACGTTTGTCATTTTTGTTTTGCACGGGCAACCGTATTATAACACAGCACTCGTCATAAGACGAGCGCTAACGGAGGTGCGCTATTGTCAGCAGTAGGTAATTCGCTGGGGCATCTCAAACACTATCTCCAGCACATAGTCCAGTTCTGCATAATTCCTTGCGGAGCTGTACGGGTATTGCTCA
>JAKQKB010000226.1 GCA_029560875.1 Bacteroidota bacterium
GTAATAATTTCAGCGTAAAGCGGTATATGAAATAGTTTTTGCCATTCAACCAAGGTGATTGTAATAAAGTACGAATACCCTGTATCAATGACTTTGTACTTTTCGGACATACAGGCATAATTTTCACTAAATTTACTGAAATATTTTTGAGTTAGGTTAGTTGTTGTCGCACGCGTCAGAAGAAGACGCGCGCGAACGAGTGTAGAATAGTAGTTGCCGCACGCGTCAAAAGAAGACGCGCGCGAACGAGGGAAGAAATAATAATAATTGAATCAAAGCAGTTTAAGTACAAACCAACCGGAGAAGTTGATTTGAATGGAGGGTTAGCTTTGGAACCCCAAGGTGTAAATCTTGGTCAACCAAATCCAAATACCCTTTTGCCAAGTCAAATGAGTGATGATTGGATTAAATATGTAGCAGAACAAAAGCTAATAAACTTAGGTGGTGATAAAACAAAATTAGCTAACGCTATAATCAATAGCCCTGCAGGTACAGTTAAAAAGTTTGTAGCAGCTATTGATAAAACAAAAGGAGAGATAAATTTTTTAAAACTCGGAAATTATTAATTATGCTAACGTTAAGAGAATTAATAGAAAATCAAATTAATAATAGGAAAATTTGGATTGAAAAAATATCCACAACAGAAAATGGATATTATAATTATTCTGGTAATTTTCAAACATTTCATTTTCAACTTGGTATTCTGGAATTAACTAGAGATGAAATTTTTTCAGTCAAATCCAACTTTTTTTTATGTGGGTTAATCGATGAATTTAGGGTTGTTAAGTTTAATAATAGATTACTAGATTATGGTTTAAATCACATTAGCCTTGTTTTATTAAGTGACAATGAGCAATTAATTCTTCGCTATTCAAAATTACGTTATCAAAGAGGGACAAATGCACAATTAAGCATGGACGAAATGGTTGCAATTGGAGAAACTGCAGTATGGTGCAATACAGTTCAATTTTTTATGGCAAATGATAATGAAGGAGTAGTGCGAAATTTGAATATCCTTGAAACAATTACCCTAAAAAAACTTTCCAAAAATCAGCAGGAACTTCTATTGGATTATGAGTTTTACAAGGCATTGCTTGCAAGAGATAAAGCCAAAATGGAAGAAGTACTTGAAAAGTTGGTAAGCCATAAAACACATAAAAAGCGGAATGATAACCCAATTTTAAACCAGTATATTTCATTACCCGCATTAGGTTATGCAAAATTAGCTTGGCGCAAAGGGATTGAAGTTGAAGTAAACAGCCCCTTGGTTCCGAAGGAATTATTGCCTATCAAGCCCAATGAATCCTATGAAATACCCTATGATTTCTTGAAATAGTTGATGAAATTATTTTTACCCAGTTGAGCAATCTAAGACAAAAGCAAGAAAAAAGTGATTAAACTTGTTCGCCCAGTTGAGCCGAGGCTGTAGCTGAATAAAAAAGCACATTGGGTTGGGCGTAGGTTAGCGAAGCGTACCTGCGTCCAACTTTTCTTTCAGGCTGTGCCTGAGCCCAGTTGAGCCGAGGCTGTAACTATATTAAAAGCACATTGGGTTGGGCGTAGCCTGCCTGCCGCCTGCCTGCCGGTAGGCAGGGTAGGCAGGGTTAGCGAAGCGTACCTGCGTCCAACTATTCTTTCAGGTTGTGCCTGAGTTTTCTTGCCATTGCAGTTTCACTGGCAGAGCCAGCAAGAATAGTTTAGACTTAGGCGGAGCCTAAGCCTAACGTTGTCCTGCCCCCTTGTTCGCGCGCGTCTTCTTTTGACGCGTGCGCTCTTCCTAATACTTTAAATGCCGCATTGTTTTATTCACGTACGTCTTTACTTACCAGATCATTCTTGTTTTGTACTGGCAAACGTATTTATATTACAGCACTCGTCATAAGACGAGCGCTAACGGAGGTGCGCTATTGTCAGCAGTAGGTAATTCGCTGGGGCATCTCAAACACTATCTCCAGCACATAGTCCAGTTCTGCATAATTCCTTGCGGAGCTGTACGGGTATTGCTCA
>JAKQKB010000003.1 GCA_029560875.1 Bacteroidota bacterium
GAACGTTAGGGCCAATAACAGCGATAAACTTACCCATTCTGCTAAGGTTTAAAAATCTAAAAGGAATGAGAACTCACCTCAAAATAGTCATGATACTGCTTGCTTTATGTTCCTCCATATTGTCATGTAAACAACCCAATAAAGAGCAACATATATCTCTACTTTTCAACGATCTTAAATCAGTTCAAATTGATAGTTTAAGAAACGTGGATGTGTTTTGGAGAAATTCACAACTCCTGGTATTGAGGAAACCCAATGATTTAAATTATGACAGCCTAGGATATCAACTACTACTTATGAGAATCTCTGATGATACTATTGGCTTCAAGTATGATCAAAGATTGATACCCCTTGATAGTATTTATAACTTCCTGATTATAGATACATTAGGATTAACAGTGAAGAGAATTAGGTATATATTTGAATTCATGGAGGCTAAGAATATCCTAAGTATATATAACAGAAATGATCTTAATGCAATTTTTTTTAAAATTGATACTATTAGCTTTTATTACGTTATTGATAATAAATACTTCGATGATAACCCTTGGATTAAACCCTATCTAAGAAATCTCGAAGATAAATGGTGGGTTGATAAGTGACGACCATTTGACAAAAACTTGTAACCATAAAACATACTCTGTTACTGTCCCTAACAGGTCGGTATATGTCATTGGCGCTCCGCACCGCGAGAATCTTCTGGCTTAAGTGGACCATTAAGTGATAGGCGGTGCGGCCTGCCCCGGCTCCCGCCGGGGACCCCCACTGGTGTCACGGTTTTTGCCAACGCGACAATAAACAAAACAAAATCATATCCCTGCATCGCACCACGAGTGCAAAAACACGCGCCACCGCGACTCTGCGCCAACGCCACATACCGCCGAACGTTAGTAACAATAGCGGCTATACAATAATCAAAGGGGTAACTGCTCAAATCACAATATAAGGGGGCCGGCTGATCCCCTCGCTGCCAAGAGACTCGCCACCGCGCCCCAACTTAGCCTGTTAGGAACTTAAAGAACATTAACAACCAATCTAGCACGAATGGCAAATCACCCCAACTCAGCTGCACTCCTCCGCTTCCTGGGGTAAGTAGCGGCTCGGTGAGAAATCAAAGGAGCCTGTTTAACTGCACTCAAGCGAGTTCTTCTCTGACCTGAATATAGATTAATAAGCCGCTACAGTTCCTAACAGGCCGGTATGTTCCATATGCTTGTCATGGTTTTTGCCCCCTCCTTCTGGAACATTAAGTGCATAATGGAAAAATCCTGATCACCTAG
>JAKQKB010000009.1 GCA_029560875.1 Bacteroidota bacterium
TGAGATTGACACCCCTTTTGGTTTATTGATTATTTCCCCTCCTGCTTGAATGAATGATAACTTGATTAAGTTCTCGTAATTTGCTGTGACATCAGGTGTGTATGTTTGCACAAATTGCCCTCTACGCACAAATCTCGGTCGACCTTTACCACATATTTTGCCTTTAACTTCAAATTGCATTCCCCTCACCTTTTTCCTTGCATATTCTTTCGTTTATGTCTCGCTTTAGCGTTCGTAACTCTTCTAACGTTAAGTTCTCTAGCTTGTCTATTACTCGCTGTTTAGAGTTCACGCCTTCTCGTTTTAACTCGTTAATTATTAGTTGGATTGTCATACTATTTCTCGCACCACTTATTAAAGTCTTTAATATCTATTTCACCAAATTTATCTTTGTAATAACCTAGTAATAAATGATTAGTCCTTGAAACCCTTAATACTGTTAAAAATGCAATTTGTTCATTTGATAATGGATGTTCATCTTCTACTTCAAGTTGTTTTATAATATGGTCTAAATACTCTATACACCCTTTAGCTGAAGAATAATATTCAATAGTTTTATTCATTTAGATATCACCTTTCCATTATTGACTTGCAGCGTTCACAAATCATAAATTCAACTTGCCCTACTTTGCAAGGATAAAGTTTATCAACCTTTATTCCGCACATGCCACATTTACCAGTCTTGTTTTTGTTGCCTAACTTGATTGGCTTTGGTTCGCTAAATAATTCTTTTACATATTCTTCAAAATCTTTTTTCATACTTCATTCCTAAAATGGCAAGTCATCATCTGATACACTAGTTTTGCCTGGAACATTTGGAAATGGCTCTGTTGATTTCGGCATATAATCGTAAGGCGATTTTTCCTCTGTCTTTGATGATGGAATTGAAGAAGGTGCTTGATCGTAGCTGTTATCTTCGGTTACTTCTGCGTTACTGCTTTCTTTGTTACCAACAAACTCAATGCTGTTAACCTGGACTTTCATCCCATAGTGTTTCACCCCTTTGCTGTCTTCGTAATTATTGTTTTTAATCTCGCCATAAACGCATACTTGAGAACCTTTGTTGAGATATTTTGCCATGATCTCGGCTGTTTTACCCCACGCTGTGCAACCAATAAAGTCAGCTTTGCCCTTGACTTTGGTATTTACGGCTAGCGTAAAATCTAATTTTTGTTTGTCGCCAGCGTTTACAAGCTCTGGTTCTTTGACTA
>JAKQKB010000062.1 GCA_029560875.1 Bacteroidota bacterium
ACTGGTCACATTATGGATGATATATCGTTATACCCTTAACAGGTTTGGCGCATGGCCAGCCCTTTTTAGCGTGCAGATATTAATAGCAAATCTCGGATTTGCCATGTTGGCAAGACGTGTTGAAATTGAAATGTTACTGACGGCCCTGTGTGTGGGCGCTGTATTATCTGCACTTAAATTTATAGAGGGGCCAGCTAAACGCGGTTGGATTTACTTAAGTTATTTCTTGCTTGCGTTAGCCGTACTCACCAAAGGTCCTGTTGCGTTACTGTTTGTTACGCTACCGCTTATTGTGGCTGCAGTCTGGACAAAAGACAACCTTGTTAGACATACACTCACCAACTATAAGAGTTGGATGATATTTTTTGTAGTTGCCTTGTCTTGGTATCTGGTTGTGTCAATGCAGTTAGGTTTTGATATCTGGTCAACAATCGCTAAACGAGACATGTTGGAAAAGATGCAGGCGGAAGAAGTTGCCAAGCCTTTATTGAGTTACCTAGGTTGGATAATTGTTGATTTTCTAATGTTAGTGATGTTGCTGCTCATCCATCCGCGCGAATTATTCAAGGTCTTCTCGGCCAACAATGATTTAAAGGTGTTGCTTTGCGCAGTAGTGGTGCCGTTGCTGGCGTTTTCTCTGTTTAGTAATAAACATGCAAAGTATTTGCTGCCGATTTATCCAATGATCGCAATCGTACTAGGCGTCCAGTTGGCAAAATTATTTGATAAAAGCACGCATCAACTTAAAAAAGTAATCCTTGCCGTGTGTATTATGACTCCACTGTTACTGGCTAGTTTTTATATGTTTGTTGAGTCACGGGTTTTTGCCTATCGTACCTCGGCCTTTGCGCAGATTAATGATTGGGAAAAAACAATAGAACCAAATACGCTATATGCCTACGGTAAGACCGATAGTCGAATTATTTATTATGCCTACACGCCTATCAAAACCTTAGAACCCGAAGCGCTGAAGGTGTTTTTGGATGAAAAGAAATCATTTCTTCTTATCGCTGAGGATGACGAAGCAAGCAACCTGTTACCATTTGCAGGTTGTAAAGTTAAAGAGTTTAAACCTTACCTGAAAAAGAAAAAATCTTTAGTGGTTCTTGGTTATGGCGAAGCTTGTCGGCAGTTAAATAATAATTAATTGAGTTTTATATATGAAAATTACAGTCATTGGCACAGGTTATGTGGGTTTGGTTTCTGGTACTTGCTTAGCGGAAGTCGGTAATGATGTGTTATGCCTTGATGTTGACCCAG
>JAKQKB010000071.1 GCA_029560875.1 Bacteroidota bacterium
TGCATTTCCAGAACTTCCGGCGAAAAGAGTGGGGTCTTCCAACCTGCCTGTTACGGATTTGTTGTCGGCATCTCTGCCGTATGAGTTATTACCGGCGGGAACATAGTTGTTTGCCTTGCAAATTTCCTGTACCAGTGCCCATTCGGCATTTGTCATCAAGTGGAATCCTGTGACAGTTGTCCCGTTATTTAAGGCGCTTGCTGCTGCAAGTTCTTGGTCAAAAGTAAGTCCTGTTTTAACCGCCATATTGGGACGTGTTACGTAGTTGCTACCGTCTAAACTTGCTTGATATTTCCCGATAAAAACACGTTTCTGTACTCCGTTTACCATAAATGCAGGGTGTATAGTTGAGCTTGCAAATTGGTTTGTCGGGTCCCAGTTTTTTCGTGGTATTTCGACCATAGAGTGAGCTTCGCCGTTCTTGTCGATTATTGCGTAATTGTTCGGCAATAAATTATGTGGGATAATCATATCATCGTCAGACTTATAACCGTTTGTCTTTAGCCAATTCCGAAGCTTGGAGGTAAGCTTTAAGTATGTTACAGTACCGTCATTAATGGTTAAAAGGTTCATATTATCAAAACCGGTTAAATCATCCTTTTGCACTGCTAAAACATTGTCTTCGGTTAACAAGACCGGATTTTGCAAACGTTTACCGTTGTATATATCACCTAAATCTTCAAAGTTTTGATTTACTTTGGCTAAATCGAAAGGAGTGATTCTTGCCTCTCCCTCTGCAGGTGTTGGGGGATTTACGGTTATTTCTCCCTCTAAAATAAGGTCGTATTGCTTTGTGGTAAAGTTGTATTTAAATAACTTATACCGGCTGTCATATCCGTATCCCAGTGCTTCGGTTTCAAGTCCTGAGAACTTTACCGTTGCAACTTTGTTACTTTCTACGGTGCTAACTTCTATTTCATCGTTTGAACCGCCATTATCGGGGTTATTTTTGACGAAGAGAACTCCGCCTTTTGTCTCAACTACACAGCGTAAGGCAATGCTTTCTTCTGTAGAAAGACCTACGGCATACTCA
>JAKQKB010000006.1 GCA_029560875.1 Bacteroidota bacterium
AGCGATTCTTAATCGAATTAGAAATTTGGAAAACTCAACTTTTACGACGTTAGCCTTTATTTTTATTGTTTACGGAATTGTCGAATTGCTTGGTTTTAGCGGAGCCATTGCGGCACTGGTGTTCGGTTTTACAATTAGCAATGTATCTAAAATTAAATTTTCAATGTTCCGCTACAGTGGTCGTTTGGAAACCACAGAACTCGACAGTCGTGAGCGTGGTTTCTTCTCCGAAATATCATTTCTACTCAAGACTTTTTTCTTCATCTATATTGGTATTTCGATACAATTATCCGGCATTGGTCTTTTGGTGTTTGGATTATTATTAACGATTGCCATTTATGCTATACGAATTCCTGTAGTCAGTTTAACAATTCCGAGAGGCACCCCAATTAAAGATGCCACCTTGTTTTCTGTAATCATTCCGAAAGGATTGGCGGCGGCGGTACTAGCTTCAGTACCGTTACAACAGGGTGTGGTTGGTGGAGAGGTGATTCAGAACCTGACCTATGCAGTTGTATTGCTTAGTATCATTATGACTTCAGTTTTGATATTTTTAGTTGATAAAACCAAACTGGCTGAAGTATACCAAGCTTTGCTGGGCAAATTCAACAAGTCAATGTCAGCAAACGCGCACTAATTTTAGGTAGAAAACGCAATATCTTAAAGACAGCTTGACCTATTAGTTATTTTTTGGACTAATTTTTTATATTGATCTTTTCTTAAAGTATCTAACTATCGATTGAGTTTAAATCGAATCTAAGATTGAATTTTGACCTTCCGTTGAGTGGCTTATTTAATTTAAATAGTTAGAACGTTATCGGATAAATCGGACGAATGTCGATCGGTAGATGCTCCAATTTCTTGACAGTTTCGGTGATTAGCGGAGTTGCAATACGATATTTTTCGATAATGGCTTTGGCGCCTTCGTAATCGCCTTTGGCTTCGATTAAAAGTAATTCCGCCGCAAGGTCTTTAATTGCGGTTTCGAGTTTAGCAGGGGCGATAGTCAG
>JAKQKB010000112.1 GCA_029560875.1 Bacteroidota bacterium
CTAACGGTCCCTGGCTAGGCGAAGTGCCGCCTCGGCATTTTGCTTAGCCAGTGTTGTATGCCGTTGCGCCCACATCGCAAAGTTAGATAAATATATTTTATATATTGCTCCAATATGGGGATTGGAGAAGTCTATAAAATATAAGATCGCACTATAAAGTCTGTGGATAATTTTTAAAAAAGTTCCATGGAAAAAAGCTCCGCAACCCATTTTTTCCCTGTACCTTCACCTAGCTTTTCAGTCGAACCGCTCTCAAAACAAGTTTTGGATCGCCTCTCCTCAAAAGCTAGGGGGAACAATCTTCTTCCCCATTTTTTTAAAATTTTCCACCTTCTTTTAAGCGATCTATTTATCTACGAAGCGGTGGCGTTATGGCATACAACGGTTTGGCGGCTTGTGATCGTTGCCGAATTCAAAGATAGTACGTTTGGATATAGAACCAAAAGTTCCATAAAGAAAAAAAAGTTCAGCCCTTGCACTTCGCGGCAATGGCACAAGCCGACTGTTAACGGTTTGTGCACGGAAAGATCCACAAAGAAAAAAAAGCTGACGAGACACTTCCTCCGCTTAATTATTAATTACGTTACGAAGACAAATTGGTAGGAACTTCGATGATATTTATTCCTGCTGATGATAAGAGAACTGAACCAATGGATTCTATGTTGAGGTTCTGCTGATGAAAAAAATATGCTACGAAGTTGAAAACATCAAATGAAGAAAAATGTTGGCATAACCGTTAACGGTACCTTTGCAGCAGCAGGCTGGGAGTTCAGAGAACGAAAGCTTGGATAAAGATAGTAAAGATGATTAGAAATCCAAATGATTGAAAAGCTACAAAGCCCAGCTTGCTACTGCAAAGTGTTATGGTTTGTAGCTTCTATCTAGTTGAATCCTTTAAGCTTGTCCAACTGCAACTTGGGTTCTACAATAGTTTCTAAGTGCTCCTTATACTTGTTTCAAATTACCATTACGCGAATTAAGGAGTAAAGATTGATAAATTCTAAGTCATGGTTCTGACTAACTTAACTTTTTAAAAATCACAACTAAGTATTTTAGTTCTAAGTGCCCGAGTTCTATATATAAAAATTGCGCTTATGCGAGTTCTAAGTGAATAAGCTATTCAACTGTTCTAAACATTTCTTCGAATTAATTCTAACAGAGTAGGGGATTCTTGAGTACCGCAGTGCTATAAACCATAACGGTTGCGAATTTGTACAGTAGCGGATTCAAAGGTACTTCGCTTCATTTTAGAAACAAAAGATCATTAAAGAAATAATGCACAACCTTTGCACATCGCAGCTATTGTACAAATTTGTTGTTAGCCTTAGTTGCTCACACAAAGTTGGCGTCTTCAAAGCATTCCAAGTTCCAAATATTTCTTGCAACATTCTTCTGAACTTAGTTTATTTCCTTAAACCTAAAAGTTCAGAGCAAAACTTTAAGAACTAAAACCTAACAGCTATAATTTACTTTCAGCATAAGAATTCCTAAATTGGTTCTAGTTTATGAATTCAATGTTTCCGAGTTTCACATTCTAAGCGATTAGATTGCAAGTTCTATTCTTCCAAGTAGCTTTGAATTCTCGTTTGTTTTCTAAAAGGTAGTTGGTTTGTTTATCTTGTTACGGTTTCCGCCGAGCAATTGAGGCTAACGGTCCCTTTGCAGCAGCAGGCTGGGAGTTCAGAGAACGAAAGCTTGGTAAAAGTACTAAAGATTATTAAAGAACCAAATGATTGAAAAGCTACTAAGCCCAGCTTGCTACTGCAAAGTGTTAGGGCTCGTAGCTCGTATCTAGTTGAGTGCGTTTCGGTGATCTAAGTTTAGATTGTGTCTTGCAATTCATTCTTGTGTTTCTATGATGGTAAACTTGATTTGTTCTTGATGTTA
>JAKQKB010000016.1 GCA_029560875.1 Bacteroidota bacterium
CCTTCGCCTTTATCGAAAGCGAAAAGTGATATGTTGCCAGTGGGGCGTTTAAGCACATTCTTGCTTACAATTCCACCATTGCTATAATCAACTTCAGTTGCAAAGTTGAATTTTGCTCCTTTTGGAAATTCGTTTGTCATATTGTTTTTGTTTATAAACCCTAGCGGGTGAGTTATAAAATTATAACAAGATTACAGCACTTTTGTTGAACTTTGTGGATTTGGTGTTTTTACCACAAGTATTCGTGCTATCTCGTTACTACTATTGCTAAGGTAGTGTACAATCTCTTTTGGACTTTCAACTAATGTATCCCTTGTGAATACTGTTGAATTATCGCCGATATGAACAGTTGGAGTGCCCTCAAGTATATAGAAAAACACATCAACTGGGGTTTTATGTGGTTTGAGCGATTCGCCTGGTTGCAAGGTAATGTGCATTGCCTGTGCATCGGGCTGGCTGTACATTTGTCGAACATCTACTTTATGTGGAGTGTCCTTAAAAATAGCTATTGATAAATGTGTTGCTTTAATCTCTGTCATTGTTGTCTTATTTAGTGTGTTCCTTAATTATGTCGTTGATATCATTCTCGCAACAACCACAAACGGTTCCTGCTTCGGTTTCGCGTTGGATATCTTCGAAAGTTTTACAATCCTTTTCCTTGATTGCTTTTACAATTTGGCCGTATGTTGTTTCCATACAGGTGCATACAATTTTATCGTCCATAGTTGTATGTTAATAACCCTGACAGGGATTAAAATCCTGTCAGGGTAGTTTTCTTGATTAAATTATCCTACTAACAATTTGATATCCTCATCAACTGTTGTAATTCCGGCTATTCCAAAGTTCTCAACCAAAACTTTTGCTACGTTTGGCGATAGGAATGCTGGCAATGTTGGCCCGAGGTGGATATTCTTCACGCCTAGGTAAAGAAGTGCTAGAAGAACTATCACGGCCTTTTGCTCGTACCAAGCAATGTTGTAAGCAATTGGCAACTGGTTGATATCGTTTAGTTGGAATACCTCTTTTAGCTTAAGGGCGATAACTGCCAATGAATAAGAGTCGTTACACTGACCAGCGTCAAGTACACGTGGAATTCCACCTATATCACCCAAAGGAAGTTTATTGTAACGGTACTTAGCACAACCTGCGGTTAATATAACGGTATCCTTTGGAAGTTTTTGTGCAAATTGGGTGTAGTAATCGCGGTCTTTCATTCTACCATCGCAACCAGCCATTACAATGAACTTGCGGATAGCGCCACTCTTAACTGCATCAACAACTTTATCAGCTAAAGCAAATACCTGTGCATGAGCAAATCCACCAATAATTTCGCCAGTTTCAATTTCGGTTGGAGCCTTGCAGGTTTTTGCTAAAGCAATAATCTCCGAGAAATCTTTTTGCTTACCAGCTACGCGGTCGGCTATGTGCTTGCTGCCAGGGTATCCCGCTGCACCAGTAGTGAAAACTCTATCTTTATAAGTTGATTTTTCACTTGGGGGAACAATACAGTTTGTGGTGAAAAGGATTGGACCGTTGAAGGTTTCAAAATCTTCTTTTTGGTGCCACCAACTGCTACCGTAGTTTCCAACAAAATGTTTGTACTTTTTGAAAGCAGGGTAGTAGTTTGCAGGAAGCATCTCGCTGTGGGTGTAAACATCAACACCAGTTCCATCGGTTTGAGCAAGCAACTCTTCCATATCCTTAAGGTCGTGACCGCTAATTAGGATACCAGGATTGTTACGTACGCCAAGGTTAACTTTTGTAATTTCGGGGTTACCATAGCTGGTAGTGTTGGCCTTATCGAGCAATGCCATTGCATTAACACCTAATTTACCAGTTTCAAGGGTAAGACCAACCAATGCATCAACCGATAAATCTTTGGTGATATCGGCAAGAGCCTTTTGCATAAATGCATAGTTTGCAACATCCTCGTGACCTAGGTTGTATGCATGCTCAACGTAAGCAGCCATACCTTTAATACCGTAGGTGATAAGTTGTTTAAGCGAGCGAATATCCTCGTTAGTTTCAGCAAGAACACCTACTGTCATCGATTTTGCCTCGTAGGTTTCTGGCTTGCCAGTCCATGTAGTTCCTTCAAACGATGTGTCAATCTTTGCGCCTTGCTTTGCCGCTTCTGCTTTAAGCATTTCGCGAAGCTCTAAGCCCTTAGTTACACGGTTTTCGATAACCTTTTTGTCGAAGTTAGCGTTGGTAATGGTGGTGAACAAACTGTCGAATACAAACTTGTTCACGATTGGGTTTTCGTACCCTTTTTGTTCACGGAGCGCAACGCTGTAAACGCTAACACCCTTTGTTACGAACATCAATAGGTCCATCATGTTGGCTAGGTCGTCGGATTTTCCGCACACACCTTTAATTGTACAACCTGTACCTTTTGCTGCCTCTTGGCATTGAAAACAGAACATACTCATAATTTTGCGTATTTAGTTGTTAGTTTTAATTTGAAGAATTGATAAGTTAGTAATTTGTTTTGATAAAGTCAATTTCTGATTCGTTTAGCGATTTTCTTCTCACGTAATTTATACCCAAGTAGATTCTAATATATCACCTTGAATTCCAACGGTCATCATCTTGATTGGCACTTTACGTTTTGCACGCTCCATGGCCATTTTAGCAAGTTGAAGTAAGCCACCACAGCAAGGAACTTCCATTTTCATAATTGTAATAGTGTCAACCTGTGCATCGTCAATAAGTGAGGTGATTTTCTCGATGTACGATTCCTTGTTTGAGTCGAGTTTTGGACAAGCAATGGCCAAAGTTTTTCCTTTTAGGTAGTTGCTGTGGAAGTTTCCTAGCGAGAATGCTACGCAATCAGCTGCAAGTAGTAGGTTTGAACCACGGAAATGACCCGATTGTGGGTTGATAAGGTGTAGTTGAATAGGCCAGTGTGTAAGTTCGGATTTGCCCGAAACCATTGCGTTATCCTGAGCCATTGCCATTCCACCGCCAAAACTGCGTGCTGCAGAACCTGGGCATCCTCCACCATGATTATGTGCGTGTTGCTGAACTTGCACTTGAGGTTGCTTTGGCTGATTATCGCCGCATCCGCAAGCGGATCCTTTTGAGTGATTGTGTACTTCCTGCATTACATCGTCTAAATTAAAGTTAAGTTTATCTCTGTTGGCTAGTAACCATTCTACTCCCTGACGTAAATATTCTTTCTCATTGTAATCCTTAAGGTGTTTAAGGTGAGCAATTACTGTGTTTTTGCCATTTGCAACCATCTTGCTGATTGTTAGAGCCTCGTCGTAAGCCTCCGCTTCACGATGTTCAATGGTTATTGCACCCTCAGGGCACTCGCCAATGCAGGCGCCTAAGCCATCGCACATTAGTTCGCTAATTAAAACCGCTTTGTTGTCGATAAGCTGTAAAGCACCCTCGTGGCATCCGCTAACACATAGTCCGCATCCGTTGCACTTATCTCTGTCGATTGTAATAATGTCTCGTTTCATATCGTTGATTGTTGTTCGTTGTTTGTTATTCGGTTTCTCTTATTTCTTTTCTAGTGTCTGGAATCTGATGTCTATCGTCTTATTTTCTGATACAAAAGTATGGCACCCCACCTCCGTGGAATGTATCATATGTTACAAACTCGAATTTTTTTCAAAATTTTTCACTTTTCATTCATATTATAACGTGAGTTCGATGTAAGAACAAATATTAATTACTGATTAATAAGGTAATAAGGCTATGTTTAGACAATTATTTACTATTACTAAGGTTATTGGAAGTAAAATAAGGTTAATGTTGACTTAAAAACCTTACTTTCCTCTTCAAACCTTAGTAATAACTCTATCTTAAACTGAGTTTTACCTTATTATCCTTGAGTAGATTACAATACAACTATCATAATAAAAAGAATTAATCTTACATCGAACCCACGTTATCATAGTATTAGTGGGCTCTGTTATTGATTTTTTTATTAGGATAGATAAGGTGTTACTGAAAAATCTTTATTCTAAAAGTATTTGTCAGTCAAATAAATATGTAGTTTTATTAGGCTACAAATAAATATTGACATTATGAGAAAAACCACCCAACTATGGATTTTACTGCATTGATAATGCTGTTTAATCTCTTTATTATCTTAAAAATTGGTTAAAATCCTGCAATTTCATGGCAGGTACTTTAGTTTCTATAAATTTCATAGATTTACAGAATGGAATTGTACAGGACAGGGTCGCATTCCGTAAGTCGAATGAGCGCACACATTTTGTGGGTGACGAAGTACCGTTATCATGTTTTGACAGGAGATATTCAGGTTCGCTGTCGGGATTTGGTAGTGCAGATATGTAACACGGAAAATGTCCAAATACTGAAGGGCGTTGTAAGTAAAGACCATGTCCATATCCATGTAGAGTACCCTCCATCGTTGAGCATAACGCTTTCAGGTCCTACGGATGTTGGAAGGTTTTAAACTTGACATAGTTTGTTTTGTCAACATATTAACTTAATAATATTACTTCTTCATTCATAATTATACATTCTACATTATTAATTCTAAATCTTTTCTCCCCTCTAAACATGTTCTAAAATATCTGTCGATATTTCTTTTAAGTTTTAACTTTTCACTTAAAACTTAATTATTTAACTTCGACCCCCAAATAAGATTACTACAATGCAAATTCTCATACTTAACATAAAAAAACTCGTTCAGGTCGAAAAAACGCCTGCTAAATGGGTTGCTGGTGCCGATATGTCGAAATTGAATAGCATTGATAATGCATTTTTATTGATACATAACGGAGTTATCAAGGATTTCGGCACTATGGATAAAGCCCCAGAGTTGTCGTCGCTTTTGGGTGATGTGCTTATCTACAATGCTCACGACAGAATGGTTTTCCCTTCGTTCTGCGATTCGCACACGCATATTGTTTACGCAGGAAGTCGCGAAATAGAGTATACCGATAAAATAAAGGGCTTATCGTACGAGGAGATTGCCAAACGTGGCGGTGGAATTCTGAATTCAGCAAAGCGCTTAGCGCAAGCATCGGAGGATGAACTTTACGAGCAGGCACTTCAACGTATCAACGAGATTATTCATAAGGGAACTGGAGCAGTTGAAATAAAGAGCGGCTACGGCCTTAATACCAAGAACGAATTGAAAATGTTAAGGGTTATTCGCCGTTTAAAGGAGAATACACCTATTACTATTAAGGCTAACTTTTTAGGTGCGCACGCGGTACCTGCGGAGTATAAGGGAAAGCAATCAGATTATGTTGATTTAATTATCAACGAGATGATTCCTCAAATTGCAGCGGAGGATTTAGCCGATTATATTGATGTTTTCTGCGATAAAGGATTCTTTACCGTTGA
>JAKQKB010000127.1 GCA_029560875.1 Bacteroidota bacterium
AGGATTCGTGGCAGAATATTCTAAATTATCTAATAATTTAAGCGCAAATGGTACAGTGTTAGCACAGGATGAAGTGCAGTTACAACCGGAAGTATCCGGTCGGGTTACCTTTCTGAATATTAAAGAAGGTGCAGTTGTATCAAAAGGTACATTACTATTGAAAATAAACGATGCTGATTTGCAAGCGCAGGTTTTTAAATTAAAAACACAAATTAAAATTGCACAAAGTAACTTATCAAGATTAGCTGAATTATTGAAAATAAAAGGTGTTTCACAGGCTGAGTTTGATGCGGCTGACAATGTTGTTAATAATATAAACGCAGATATTCAGTTGCTCAATGTGCAGATTGCAAAAACAGAATTGCGTGCTCCATTTTCTGGTAAGCTTGGTTTGCGAAATATTAGTTTAGGTGCTTATGTTTCACCGGCAACGGTAGTTGTTTCGCTTCAGAACATAAGTCAACTAAAAATGGATGTATCACTACCTGAAAAATATGCCGGTGTGATTCAAGTTGGCGACAATATGCAATGCAGTGTAGCTGGAATAGAAAGCCCGTTTACAGCTAGAGTTATAGCAATAGAACCTACTATTGATGAGATGACACGTAATTTAAAAGTTCGCGCCATGATACAAAATCCAAATTCAAAATTAGTACCTGGTGCATACGTTAAAGTTCAACTTAAATTAAAGGAAACTCCAAATGCCATCATGATACCAAGCAGTGCGGTGATTCCGGATGATAAAGCAACTAAAATTGTAGTAACGGACAGCAGCAAAGCAAAATTTGTAAATATAGAAATTGGAACCAGAACGGAAAGCGAAGTACAGGTTTTGAGTGGTTTAAATGCAGGTGATACAGTGTTGTTGACTGGATTACTACAAGTAAAACCAGGCATGTCGGTAAAAATTACTAAAACTACAACACGCTCAACGGTAAAATAACATTGCATGATATTCTATAATTCTCCAACTCTATAATTCAATAATTTAAATATGGGTTTACCATCAGTAAGTTTACGACGTCCGGTTTTTGCCATAGTAATGAATGTTATCATTATACTTTTTGGTGTAATCGGATATACTTTTTTAGGTGTGCGAGAATATCCGTC
>JAKQKB010000175.1 GCA_029560875.1 Bacteroidota bacterium
AATCGGCTGACCGACTAAATTTTTATTTGTACTTTCGCCCATGCTGAATAAATTGGTAGTTTATGCAGCTAAGATACAGGATTGGTTAACTTCGGTTGACCATCCTGTTGATTAAAATGTTTTGTCGGTTACTAATGATAATCTTTATTTAATGCGATACAACTTTTAATCCAACTATAGACACAATCAATGTTGTAAGAAAAAATAACCGCAGAAAAGTTGCTGGCTCCTTAAAAACAATAATTCCTACCAATACGGTACCAACAGCACCAACTCCAGTCCAAACAGCATAGGCTGTGCCTATAGGAATACTTTGCGTGGCCTTTATTAAAAGCGCCATACTTATGGTTAACGCCACAGCAAAGCCTATATACCAAAGAACCATTTCGGTTCCAGTGGTTTCTTTTGCTTTCCCAAGGCAGAATGCAAAGGCAACTTCGAACAAACCTGCAATAATTAATATAAGCCAATTCATATAGTTATGAAATAATTGTTAATCAATCTGTACACTAAAGTATGTTCCATTTCCCTGAAGTTCAATTTCGTTGAGTTTATTCAAAGGAATATTATGGATATAGCACTTAATCATTCTAATGGTGATACCGTGCGTTACAATTGCAACCTGCTGGTTTGGATGACTTTGGGCAATAAACTTTAAACTTTCAACAACTCGGTTAAACATATCGGTAAGTGATTCTGCATCCTTAATTGGTGCGGTGTAATCGAAATTATCGGGGAACTTTTTGCCTTCCATTTCGCCCATACCACGTTCCATTAAATGCTTTAGCTCAGATATCGGTGCTTCGGATTGATACTTTTGTACTATTTCCGCAGTAATGCGGGCCCTTTTAAGGGGACTTGTATAGATTGCTTGTAATTTAAATTGCGATAGTTGCTTGGCAACAGCCTCGGCTTGCGCTATTCCATTGCTGGTTAAAGTTCCCTCGGTTTGTCCCTGACAAATTCGTTGGCTATTCTCAACCGTTTCGCCATGTCTAATTACAAAAATCTCAGCCATTTTGTTGGTTAACTTTTTGTCGCATACGTTCCGAAACAAGGAATACCGCAGGTTTCCCTGAGTTTGGGTTGATTTGAGTGATTACCAAGGTGCCGTAAACCTGCTCAATATTTTGGTAGGTAAGCACATCGAACGGGGTGCCTTGGCAGTGTAGGTTTCCGTTTTTCATCATCAACAGGTAATCGCAGTACTCGCTGGCAAGATTTAGGTCGTGGATAATCATCAGCACGGTTAATCCCATTTCGTGATTTAGCCGCTGTAGCAGGTTAAGCACCTGAACTTGATGTGTAATATCGAGGTGCGAGGTTGGCTCATCGAGCAGCAGAAGTTCTGGTTCCTGGGTTAATGCTTGTGCAATGGCTGCCAGTTGCTGCTCTCCTCCGCTGAGCTGCCTCATTGGCTTATCTTTTAAGTGATAAGTGTTTGTAAGCCGCATATACTTTTCGGCAATGGAATAATCATCCTCCGATTCAAAGAACTGGAAAGGTTTACGGTATGGTAATCTGCCCAGAAGTATATAATCCTCCACGGTTAAATCGCCTATATCGGGAAACTGGCTAACAATAGCCATTTTCTGCGCTCGCTGCTTGTTTGTTAGGTGCGAAAGGTTAGCATCATTCAAATTAACCGACCCACTTTTAAGCGGAATATCGCCTGCAATACCACGAAAAAGAGTTGTTTTACCTGAGCCATTTGGACCAATAATCCCTGCAAATGTCCCTTTGGGCAAAGTAAAGTTGATATTGCCAAGCGAGAATGCCCCAGCATATCCGCAACTTAAATTATCTATTTTGATGAAGTTGTCCATTTAGCTGAGTTTCGATTTTCGCCTGATATTACTTAGCACTACCATAAACACAACGCCACCAACCATTCCAGTAATAACACCTATAGGTAATTCGCTCGGTGCAATTATTGTTCGTGCAATAATATCGCTTAGTACCAAAAACAGTCCGCCGCCTAAAAATGAGCTGAGCAGAAGAATTCTATAATCGGTTCCAACAATTTGCCTAGCCAAATGCGGAATAATCAATCCAACAAAACCAATTACTCCTGCAACCGATACGCAAGCGCCAGCCATTAACGAGGCAATTACGAACAGTATTTGTATTGATGTTGATGCGTTAATTCCTAAATGCGTAGCCTTAGCCTGTCCAAGCTGAAGCGCATTTAGCGGGCGGGCAAACAGGTACGATGCTATTAATCCAATAATCGATATTGATATTATCACCCGAATTAGGTTTGTATTTGGCTCATCGAGCGAGCCCATAACCCAGAATACGATGCCGTGCAACTTATCGGTGGTGGAAACCGACATCAAAAACATTATAATTGAAGATGTTACAAAGCTAATCATTACTCCAATTAACAGCATTCGGTTGATATCAAGATTTCCCCGTTTCATTCCAAGTGTGTAAACAAGGAATATTGTGAGCAAAGCACCCACAAAACCTGCCAATGGAAGGGCATACATTCCTGCGTCGTACAAACCAAAAATCACCACTAGAGTAACGCCTAGCGAGGCTCCACCTGATATTCCCAGAGTGTATGGCTCAACCAAAGGGTTACGGTAAATTCCTTGCAGTATGGCGCCCGTTAAACCTAGCGAACCACCCACTGCAATGGCAAGAATTACGCGAGGAATTCTAATTTTTGTAAGAATGAAGTAATCCATTCCATCGCCACTGCTGAGTATTGAGGGAATATCGGATATCGATATTTTAACCTCACCTACCGAAACCGAATAGATAACAGCAATCACCAACGCTGCAAACAGCGTTAATGAGAAAAATAGCCAACTCAGGTACTTTTTTTTCATTGCTAAAATTCAATGCCTCCTCGGCTAGTTATTCCTTTATCGTATGGATGCGCAATTTTACAAATTTCGCTCACATAATCGGCCTTTTCGATTACTGCACAGGTTGCACCACGGCCTGTTAGGACTAGTTCTAGGTTTTCGGGCTTATTATTGATAAACTCAAGGAGTTTGGCTTCCTCCAGGTAGCCATCGCGCACCGAAATCAGAATCTCGTCCATAATCAGCAAATCGAATTTTTCGGTTTTAATCAGTTCTGAAAGAGTTTCTATTCCTTTTGCCACATCTGTGCGAATTTCATTCTCATCCAATGTTTTATCGAGATGAGGATGCCCTTTGGCAAAAACCAAAACCTTCGCCCCAAGTTTGTCGAGAACACCAATTTCGTGGTAGCCGTACTTGTCGGGATTTTTATGGAACGATGAATAGCAAACCTTTAGTCCAAAACCAATGGCACGCACGGCCAATCCAACCGCTGTGGTGGTTTTTCCTTTTCCGTTACCAGTATATACGTGTATTAAGCCGGCCATATCTATTTTGAATATATTAAATCGATTATTCGTTCAAGGGTTTTTACAAAGGTAACAGGAGTTGGGGTACACGAATCGTTTGAGTCGATAATAAAAACTTTTTTGTTTTTAGCAGCATTAATAGTTGAGTAACTTTCCCAAATTTTCTTCTCCTCCTCGCCAACAATACCCATAGTTACAACAAAAATTACATCGGGGTTCGATGCAATAACAGCCTCGCGGGTTATTGAGCCTGTTTTGGTGTTTGTAACAATGTTTTTACCTCCTGCAAAAACAATGTAATCGTTCATAAATGTTCCAGGAATAACTGTAAATAATGGCTTTGCGCCAATTTGAAAGAATACCGAGGGCGATTTATCTTTTCGTGTACTACTAGCAAGGCTCTTAATCTTTATCTCGCTCTGAGTTACAATTCTCTTCGCGTTGCTTTCTGCTCCAATAATTTGACCAAGACGAATGGTTTGCTTGCAAATTTCGTCGAACGATTTTGCTGTAGGGAATGTTTCAACCCTTATGTTGAATTTCTTAAGCATATCCAATGTTTCGGGGTTGGTCATTGTTGTGGTAATAACCAAATCGGGCTTTAGGCTAACCACCTTCTCAATATTCACCTTAACCGCCGATGCAACAACCTCCTTGCCATTGGCAACTGCGGTATCGCAATAGCTGGTGCAACCAACCAACTTGTGCTGCTGTTCCAAAAAGTAAACATTTTTGGTTAGCGATGGAGCAAGCGATACAATCCTTGTTGGAGTTTGCCCAAATACACTATAGTTCTGGCTAATAGAAATTAGCGCAATGCTCAGTAATTTGAATATCCTTTTTACCATTATAAAAGTTCTAAAAAGTAATGATTATCGTGCTTATATCTTCTCCCCAGTTTAATTGGCACTGGAGTTTTAAACGTTGGTCCATCGTACACAAAGCTGTGGTACTCTCCATTCTCAGCACACGGGTCGATGTTTGGCATTGCAAGTACTTTTGAAATAAAGTTATTGTCGATATCAACGCCAAGCCATTCCTCCGTAAGGAAATCTTCTCGCACCGATACAACCTTTGTTTTAAACCCAAAATCAACAAATTCCTTAATTAACTCGGTGGTGCTTCTGTTCCAAAGTGGGAAAATTGCTTCAATACCTAAATCGTTACAAACCTTCTCAATCCACACCCGATGCTCAACTAGGTAGATATCGCCAAATACCCCTGCATTGATTCCTTGCTCTTTCAAACTATTTACAGCCTTCTTAAAGCTTTCCTCGTATCCGTTCTCTCCAATTGGTTCCTGAATAATTGGAATTCCCATACAAAGAGCCTGAAGTTTAACAAGGTCGGATTTAATGCCGTGTGAACGCGACATCACTCCATCCTCATCGCACATATTAATTAACGAAACAACCCTGTGTTCAGGATTCTTCATAAAGTTGAACATTGCAAGCATGCAGTCCTTACCGCCACTCCACGACACAAAGGCATTCATTGGCAAAATAGTTTAACTTCTTTGAAAGGTAATAGAAATATGATGATTATACTTCCTAAAGCCTTTTCCCCGAAGCTCATTATACAAAAGAGTAAATTTTGGCAGGTATTCTGGCTTGTCCTATTTTTGCAAGGCCTTCCCGCTACATAAAAGCAACAGTGGCAGAGTTTGAGTTGCAAAACGAAAATGGACTTACAGCTGCGGGTACAGCTCCGGTTTCTAACCGGATTCCCTATTATGGTTATCCTCGAAATAATATGAGGAACAACCACCAAATTTGCCAGTAAAATTACGAAAGATTTACGACAGATAAAACATAACAGTGTATATGCTGTAAAGTTATGTTGTAAAGCCACTTTTTTCGAGGGGCTATTTGAAAACTTATTAGTTATTTCGCCGTTAAATATTGCATCGTTAATGTGATAACAAAAAGTTAGGTACTAGAAATCAGTGTAAATAGCCAAAAATCTACAGACGTGAGAAAAAAACTACTAATTAGAGACGTTACCCTTAGGGATGGTCAACAATCGTTGTTTGCAACCAGAATGAATCAGCAGCAAGTTGAGCGCGTGTTACCATATTTCCGCGATGCAGGTTTTTACGCTTTGGAGGTTTGGGGAGGTGCTGTTCCCGATTCAATTATGCGTTACCTTAACGAGGACCCTTGGGTTAGATTGGAGACAATTAAGGCTGGAATTGGCGATGCCTCAAAGTTAACAGCACTATCGCGTGGCAGAAACTTATTTGGGTATAATCCTTATCCAGAAGAAGTAATTGAGGGTTTTAACAGGAATGCTGTAAAATCTGGTATTTCAATTATGCGAATTTTTGATGCGCTGAACGATACCGATAATATTCGCAGCACAGTTAAGTATGTTAAGGAGAATGGCGGAATGGCCGACTGTACTATTTGCTACACAGTTGACCCAAAGTTCTCAACCAAGGATAGAATACTTGCACGATTTAGCGGAAAATCGTTGCCAAAACGCATTTTTACAGAGAAGTACTATATTCAAAAGGCCAAGGAACTTGAGGCAATGGGTGCCGATATGATTACCCTTAAGGATATGGCCGGCTTGGTTACCCCAGAGGAGTCAGCAAGGTTTATTTCATCCTTGAAAAGGGAAATTAAAGTTCCAATTGACTTCCATACACACTGTACTCCTGGATATGGTTTGGCATCTACACTTACAGCAATTATTAATGGTGTTGATATTGTTGATACTGCAATATGGAACTTCGCTGGTGGTCCTGCAGCTCCTTCATTTGAGTTAATTCAGATATTCTGCGATAAACTTGGAATTGAAACAGGTGTTAACCTTAAAGCGGTTCAGGCTATTAACCTTGAGTTAAAGCAAATTAGAACCGACCTAAAGGATTTGGATACCTACGAGTTACCCATAGATTTTGATATTACAAACTACACTCTACCAGCGCGTATCGATAACCTATTCGAAAAGGCTATTCTATTCGCACAAAACGGAAAGTATAGCTCACTGGTTGATGCTTGTCAGGAAATTGAAAAGTATTTTAACTTCCCAGCACCCGACGAGAATGTTAAGCACGCCGAAATACCTGGTGGTATGTACACCAATATGCTTGCTCAATTAAAGCAGTTGAAGTTGGAGCAACTACTACCTAGAGTTCTTGAAATAATCCCATCGGTACGTTTGGATGCCGGTTGTCCACCGCTAGTAACACCAACAAGTCAGATTGTGGGTGCACAGGCAGTTAACTGCGCAATTGACGAGAGCAAAGGTCTTCCATTCTATACCAACAAGTCAATTCAGTATGTGAATTTGGTTAAAGGAATTTACGGAAAAACACCTCAGCCAATCGACCCTGAGTTTAGAATGAAGATTGCAGGCGTACGCGATGAAACTCCATACAACACTGCTAACTACAAGAAACAGCCAAACCCAACTTTCCCCGAGTATGGCGAAAATATTAAGTTGGCTGAAACCGAGAAGGAAGAGTTATTACTTGAACTATTCCCTCAGGTTGCTGAGAAATACCTAAAGGATAAGGTTCTTGCAAAGCACGAGGCGAACAGGCAAAAACGCTTGGAGGCCGAAAGACAGGCGATTCTTGAAGAAAAGCGTAAGTACGAAGCAATGACCGAGCAGGAGAAATTACAGAGATTATTGGATGGTTTAGTAAATTATTTTTGTTAGTTCATAGGTTTAGGTAAATTTAGGTTAGAATAAAAACGGGGCTTTAGGCCCCGTTTTGTATTTTATCGTTTCTCCACTTCATTATTCATAGGCATTATATCCACCTCGCTGGAATAATCGCCAAGTAGATGCTTGCAGAAGTAGTCGCCCATTAGCCAGAAGTAGTACTCTGTCATATCTCCGTATCCGTGACGTTGACCAGGGAACACAAATAAATCGAAACGCTTGTTGGCTTTAATCAGCGCATTGGCTAGCCTAATGGTATTGCCAGGGTGAACGTTATTGTCAATTTCCCCTGTAGTTAAAAGTAGATGTCCTTTTAGGTTTTTAGCAATTTCAGAGTTTTTCTCAATGCTATATTCAAAGCTAACATTTCCGCTTGTATCGGCAATTTCCTTAACTCCGTGATGTTTTTCGCTCCACCAACGATTGTAGATATTGTTTTCGTGATTACCCGCATTGGAAACACCAACCTTAAAGAAATCGGGGTATGTGAGGAGTGCTGCAGCGGTCATAAATCCACCGCCAGAGTGTCCGTGAATACCTACTCGGTTTATATCGATATATTTATGACGATAAGCCAATTGCTCCGCAACAGCCTTTTTGTCGGCTAAGCCGTAGTTGCGCAGGTTTCCATAACCATAATTGTGATACCACTTAGAACGTGCAGGATGTCCGCCGCGGTTACCCGAAGTTATTACCACAAAACCAAACTGCGCCAAACGGTCAGTTCTATCCATACGCGATGAGAAAGATTTGTTTACCGCTTCGGTTTGTGGGCCTGGGTAAACATACTCAATTATTGGATATTGCTTTGTGGAATCGAAATTGAAAGGTTTATACATTACACCGTAAATGTCAGTAATTCCATCGGCTGCTTTTGCTTTGAAAGGCTCGGGGAATTTATATCCTGCTTGGAAAAGCAAGCTTAAATCGGCTTTTTCCAATGCCATAATGTCCACTCCATTATTATCGACCAATTTCGATTCAGGAGTTGTATTTACACGTGAATAGTTGTTTACAAAGTATTTGCTGGCATCATCCATGCTAACGTAGTTGTCGAAATTGCCTTTGTTCAGAAGTTTTATACCGCTTCCATCAAGGTTAATTCTATACAAATGATAATAGTATGGGTCTTCATCAGCTTCTTTTCCGTTTGCAGTGAAGTAAAGTGTTCTGGTGTTCTCATCAACACCTTCTACATCCTCACAATGGTAAGGTCCGGATGTTATCTGACGAATTAATTTGCCACTATTGTCGTATAGGTAGAAATGCCCCCAACCATCGCGCTCCGACCAATGGATAAGTTCTTTTTCGTTGTTGGTTAATGTTATACCACCAAAATCGATATAGGTATTTAAACGCTCCTCAATAACGGTTGTGATTTTTCCAGTTTTTGGGTCGGCATAGCAAACATCAACCCGTTTTAAATCGCGCGATGTGCGAACAAAGTATAGCCTATCGTTATATTTCGAGAGCCATTTTGTGGCGTTGTAATCGTTATCCCTATCGCTTGCCTTAATTCTGGCATTTAGAATTGAAATATCCTGGTCTTTAGAGGCACTGATGTCGGGTTTTATAATAGTATCCTTGGCCAAATCAAAAATCAATAGTTCATCAATTGGAGCCTCTTTTTCTCCGGGCATATGGTATTTATAGGTCTCAAGGGTTGGACGTGGACTAGTTAGAGTTTTAATAACCCAAAGGTCCTTTACTTTACGGGAATCGGTGCGGGTCATTGCAAAGAATTTGGAATCGTGCGACCATGTAATCCAAGCCGATTTCCGTTTATCAGCATTCTTTTCCTCATCAACATTATCCTCCTCTTTGCTACTGTAGCCATAGCTATAATTCTTTTCGCCATCTTTTGTTAATTGATGCTCAACAATGGTGGAATCATCCTCGTTTTTAAGGGCTTTTTCGTAATTGGCTTTATCCATCCAGTAAAGATTGTGCTTACGGCTAAATACAATCATCTCGCCGCTTGGCGAAATATTTGCCCATTCAGGATTTTCTTTAGGTTTCTTGTAGTCATCCAAAAGAACAAGTTTTCCTGAACTCAAGTCGTACTCAAAATAGTAAGTTTTTTTATCGGGTTTGGAGTTAGCAGATTTCTTGTCCTTTTTCTGCTTCATATCGTTTTCCTCATCATCCTTTTTATCCTCATCAACAAGTGTACTCTTCACTTCAAACTGAATTACAGTTTCGTTCTTGATGAATTTAATTTTTTGAATGGGTAGATGCTGAGCATCGAAGGGTTCCTTTGTTAAGCGCGATAGTTGCGCAGCCATATCAACATTATCGAATAGGACATTTTTGGTGCGTTTGGCAGGGTCAACAATGTAGTAGGTTTTGCCACTGCTAGTTTCGTAGCTGTACCAAAAGCGGGTGCTGTTCTTTAACCAATGCGCTTGCACAGAGGTGCTGAAAACCATCTTCTCCATTTTCTTTGGGGAGAAGCGTGTCGGTAGTTCGTAGTTTGCCTTTGTAATAGGTACATTTTGAGCAAATGCAATAAAACTCGATAAAACTAACGAAAACGAAAGAGATATCAATTTCCTCATATTTTAGGTTTTTGATGAATGAATTTTATTATTATGATTTGAACTATCGGCTATAGTTTAGCTAGTAATTAATAAAAAATCCTTAACGATTAACTATCGTTAAGGATTTAAAATGAAAGAGTTTCGATTAGAATTTCTCAAATTCTTTATCGTCAATATGCTTATCGTCGTTTAGGTTGAGTTTGAATGATTTCTTATGTTCAGATGTTTCTTTTCGTTGAATTGGTTTGTTCTGTGTCGGTGTTTTAATAACAACTTGTTTTACGTCATGCTTTACTTCCTGTTTCTTTTCTTTTTTTACTTCAATTTTAAATGATTTGCCTTGGATTTCATTTGTTTTGAATACCGAAATCATTTCAAAAAGAGAATCGGCCTGATCTGAAAGCATTTTTGCATTAGCCGCTAATTCTTCCGATACGGATGCGTTCTGTTGAGTTAGAATGTTTAGTTGCTGAATAGCATTGTTTACCTGATTTGAACCATTGCTTTGTTCTTGGCTTGCAGCCGCAATTTCTTGCACAAGGCTAGATGTTTTTGCAATTTCAGGGGTGATGGCATCCATTTTTGTAACCATAACCTGAGTAATATTTATACCTTCGGTAAGGAATTTTATGATTTCATCTGCAGCAATTTTACTATGTTCGGCAAGTTTACGTACTTCAGAGGCAACAACAGCAAATCCTTTTCCATGTTCTCCTGCTCTGGCGGCTTCCACAGCAGCATTTAATGCTAGGATGTTTGTTTGAAATGCAATGTCATTAATTATAGATATCTTCTCAGAAATCACCTTGATTGATTTCAAATTCTCCTGTGATGCTAAATTCACTTCACCTATGCCCGATGATGCAATGTTGGCAATTTTTTGGGTTTCCACAGCATTTTGAGTGTTTTGCTGAATATTAGCGGTGATTTCTTCCATTGTTGATGATACTTCCTCAACAGAAGAGGCTTGTTCGTTGGCTCCTTCCGATAGTTGTTGCGATGAACTGCTTAACTCCTGGCTAGCATGAATTATTTGGGTTGCATTTTGTTTTATGTTGATTATGAGTTCATTTAAACGCGCAGTCATGTCGGCCATGCTTTGGATTAATGTGCCAATCTCATCTTTTCTATTGACTAGTTCTTTGTCGAGATCAATGTTTAAATCGCCCTTTGCAATTCGATCAAGGTAATGAACGGTTGTTTCTATTGGTTTTGTAATGCTTCTAGTAATTACCAATCCCGAAATTATTATGAACACTAAAATGATAATTGTGATTAGGATTGAACTGGCAAGAATCCTTTCGCTTAATGCAACGCTTTCGTTATATGCCGTTTGAGCGTTGTCTAGGCTTATTCCTGTGAAATTATCCATTGCATCACGCATACTCTGAAAAGCCGTTGCATATTGTCCAAAGTAAAGTTCTTCTGCCGCCTGAAAATTTTTCTGATTAATAAGGCTGACTATTTCAGCAGAAACAGATTTTGTTTTACTGAAATTATCGTGAAACTGCTGGTTTATTGAACTGTTTATTTGCAAATTGTCTAAGTCGGATGCATCCTCGAATTTATTGTATCGTTGCTCAACTTGGTCAATATTTTCGTTTATAGCTTTTATTAGTTCAGCATGATCAGTATCTCTGTTTGCTAAGATTTGACTAATGGCAATACTCGATTGGTAAGCATCCCTATCTGCCTCAATCAGGTACTCAATGCTTAATAGATTTACTTTGTAGATTTTATCCAGTTCATTTTTAATACTTCGTGTTTCGAGTGAAGCATAAATAAATCCGAATGTGGTTACAATGGCTATTAACGAAAACACAATAGCCAAACGAATTCCAATTTTCATGTTATTTATTGAAGCCATAAATTTACCTCCTATAATTAGTTTTGTTTTTTCTCAGATTTGTAAAGGGTTGGTTTGAAAACAAACATCATCCAACCCCAGCTTTGAAACTTTGAATGATCTCCACCCTTGAATATCTCCATTGATTTAGTTGCTAGCATTGTAGAAAAACCAAAACGTAACTCGGCACTAGTGCTCAACTTGTGCTTTACCATTAAATCAATTTCAGTACCCAAGTTTCGGTCTGCTTTAACCGGTACTCCTGGGGTGGAAATAGAATCAATGGCGTTGTTGGTTAGTCGAAAATTGTGAATGGTTGCTTCAATATTCGTTTTTTTCGATGGATTATAGTTTAGCCTTAAGTATAAATCGGCTAAGCCGCTTCCTTCGGTATGGCTATCAATAGTTGTAAAGTAGTCCATATAGCCATAAAGTCCATGACCATCACCATATAAGTTTGAGAATGAGTTAACTTCACTATCGCTTTTCAAAGCATTGTCTCCAGAAAAGTAATCCAAGGCGATTATCATTTTGAGTTTCTGTGAAATTTTAAACTCAGGGGCAATGGAAAAGAAGTATGCCGATATTTTTGAGCCAGACTTTGATTTCCCGTATTGGTAATATCCAGATAAATTCATAGAATAGAAAGAAGAATCATTAAGGTAATTTGCGTAAAAGCCCGATGTTGCCCTTGTATATACAGTGTCATCCGATTCCTCTTTTTGGTAGCCATCCAAAAGATTTAAGACTGATACAGATAAATTTTTGGTAATAGCTTTGTTTATCCATAGATAGCTGAGATATTTGTAGGTATTTAAAGGGTAGTTGCTTTCGTACGTTTTGTCTGAATTATTGTTGTAACCACCTGCTAAATCCACGCTAAATCCGTCCTCCTTGTATTTTAGCATAGCAATATCGTGAGTTGCTCCAACATTATTCCAGTCATTGGGCCCAAGCAGATGCTTGTCGTCGTAAGATAGGGATTGCTTACCAACCTTCATCGAAAAGTTATTGGTGAAATTATACTGTGCCCATGCCTCGAAGAGGTCTATTGAGGCCGCGTCGGTTTTCGAAACCGCTTCGCCCCAAATACGTGAATCCTGAACGGAGAGGAATATCGTATACTTTTCGTCGGTGTATCCAAAGTTAACTCTACTCCTCTGGCTAATAACAAAGGCAGGAGATTGGTCGCTAGATAGCAGCGTTTTGTATCCATCCCTATACTCGAATCTGGGCCTAATTTCAGCATCAATCTTTAATTGTGAATAGGCATTTATCGATAAAAGAAGTGCTAAGAAGAGAAACAATCTTTTTCCATTCATAACAATTGGTTTTTAGTTATTTACTAATTTCGTTTCTGATAAATTTAAGAAAACCTAGCAACTAAATCAACAAAATTTATTTTAATTCAGTTTCCTTGATAAAAAACATTATTTATGAAGTTTGCGTATTTCACTATAGATTGAGTTAAACCAAAATAAGTTAAAAATATCATAGAACTAAACTTTTGTATATGAGACACCTTTACTTGATCCTTTTAACATTAATCAGTTTTCATTTTGGGTTTTCACAGAATAAACCTTTTACAGCGGCCGAAAGTTCAAACTACACTCGTACATCCTCTCACTCAGAGGTTCTTTTGTTTGTTAAGGAATTACAGCGGAATTCGAAGTTTGTAAAAGTTGAGACTATTGCCAAAACTCACGAGGGGCGAGATATTACTTTGATGATTGTTGGAGATCCTTTGCCTAAAAATCCATCGGACATTGGTAATAGGGTAGTAGTTTACATTCAGGCAAACATTCATTCTGGGGAGGTTGAGGGAAAAGAGGCTTCGTTGATGTTTGTGCGCGATTTAGTTGCAAAGAAAGATAATGAGATATTCAAAAATGTGGTGCTGCTGGTTTGTCCAAACCTCAATGCCGATGGCAACGATAAAATGAGTAATAAGAACCGTACAAATCAGAATGGGCCAAGCGCAGTGGGAGTGAGGCATAATGCACTTATGCTCGACCTTAACCGCGATGCAATGAAGTTGGAATCCAACGAAATGCAAGGCGTACTTGAGAATGTAATCAACCGCTGGGATCCAGCGGTAACAATGGATTGCCACACAACAAATGGTTCATACCATCAGGAGCCAGTTACCTTCACTTGGATGATGAATCCTAATGGCGATAGAAACCTGATAAACTATATGCGTGATAAGATGATGCCTACTGTTTCGTCAATTCTACTAAACAATTACGGTACGCTTAACTGCTTTTACGGTGAGTTTATCGACCAGAAGGACTACAAGCAGGGTTGGATTTCGTATGCCTCGGAACCTCGCTATTTTTCAAATTACCTTGGCTTGCGCAACAGGTTTAGTATTCTGAATGAGAATTATGTTTATGCTGACTATAAATCGAGGGTTTTGGGTTGCTACAACCTTATTGCTTCGCTGGTCGATTACTCCTCGGCCAATAAGGATGAACTGAAAAGATTAATTGAGATTGCTGATAGCAAAACTATGCAACTTGGATTGAGTGCAGTTGATTCCTTTGCCGTTAAGTACACCGGTGTTCCAACGCCCGAGAAAGTAACCATTCTAACCTACGAAGCTGAGGCGTACAAGGATGATAATGGCCGTGAACGTTTCCGCAAAACCGACAGAAAACGCACAGTTACAGTTCCCTATATTGCTGATTATATTCCAACACAAAACATATCTTATCCTTACGCTTATATTCTTAAAATTAACGACCCAGAGGTAAACCGAGTTCTAAAATCTCATGGTGTAAAGGTTGAGTACCTAATGGATTCAATAACACTGGAGGTTGAACAATTCAATATCGATTCTCTAAAACCAGAAACCAGACTAAACCAAGGGCATTACACCAATAATGTTTACGGTAAGTTTATTACAACCAAAGTAAAGTTCGATAAAGGCTCTATAGTTGTAAAGCCTTCTCAAAAACTTGGTCGTGTAGCCGCTTATCTTCTCGAGCCACAATCCGATGATGGGTTGCTAGTCTGGAATTATTTGGATAAATACCTTGTGCCCCAGTGGGGTTGGTATTACTATCCGGTTCCGGTTTATAGGGTGATGAAAGAGGATAAGCGATTCTAGTCTTGCTGGAGAAATTTTGGAGTGATGGAGTAGTGGAGTGCGGTTTTGCTCCATTTATCTATTACTCCATGTTTTTCTTTTCTTTAATCTGGAGTATTGGAGCGTTGGATTGATGGAGTACTTTGTCCGAGAATTTCTCCAATTCTCCACCACTCCATTACTCCATTCTTTCACATTGCCTAACTGACACATTGGCCAATTGCCTCATTCTCTACGCCGAATTCCTTGCCGCATTTATAATCCCAAACGAGCATTGAACCACAATATTGGCAAATGAATCGGCTTTTTGGCTATCGCCAATTTCAGTTGCAGTGTTGTATTCCATTAGTGCGTACTGCTGAATAACAAGCAAAGGCGTAATGATTCGCTCTCTTAGTTGAACCGATAGCATATCCTTGGGGTTTTTCTCCATCAGGAATTTAGAGCGTGATGTTTTTAGTAAGTATTCAATGGCTGTTTTATACTCCTCGTGGAGTGTTTTCCAAATATCCCTGAAATTATCATCTTGTTGCACAAACGATGTTAGTTCAAAGTTGGTTTTTTCCAGAACCATTTGGCTATTCTCCACCAAAGTTCTAAAGAAACGGCTACGCCAGTAGAGGTCATCAACATTACTATCGCCATATTTCTTGTAAACCTGCTTAAGGGCGAATCCGAATCCATAGAATCCAGGTACGTTTTGCTTGTTTTGGCTCCACGAGCCAACAAACGGAATTGCACGCAAATTATCGAGTTGTAGTTTCCCTCCTTGGTTTCTTTTATCGGGGCGGCTACCTATATTTGTTTTTCCAAAAAAGTTGAGTGGCGAGTATTTCTGCATATAGGGTATAAAATCCTCCCTATTTTTCAGTTCACAGTAGAATGCTTTGCTCTGTTCCATTAGTTCATCCATAATTTTCCGATGAATATCGGGAAACTCGGCGTGGTAACTTGGGTCTAGCTTATTTTTGATTGCAGCGCTCAGCAGTTGTTCCATATTGTACTGGGCCGATACCTGCGTACCATAGTTGGAGCTGATTGTTTGCCCTTGAATGGTGAGTTGAATCTCCTTGTTGGCAACATCCTTAGCCTGTGCAGCGTAGTACTGATGGGTTTTTCCGCCACCACGTGCAGCTGGACCTCCGCGCCCATCGAAGAAGACTACTTGAATTCCAAACTTCTCCGAAATCTTGCTCAATTTCTCCTTTGCCCTATATATTGACCAGTTTGCAGCAAAGTAACCACCATCCTTGGTGCCATCGGAGAACCCAAGCATTATGGTCTGTTTACTATTCCGGTATTTTAAGTGATTTATGTAGGGTTGATTTTTGTAGATTTGCTCCATAGTTGCATCGCAATTCTCCAAATCGTCGATAGTTTCGAACAGCGGGATAAAATCCATTGGAATTATACCATTACCCCAATCATTGGCTTGGAAAAGTTTATAAAGCATAATAATATCCGACGCTCTACCGCAGTTCGATATTATAAATCGGTTACAGCCCTTCTCACCGTTTTTCTGTTGAATAAGCTTGATGCTTTGAATTGTGGCGCAGGTATCGTGTGTAATGTCTGCGTAATTATCGAGTTTCAATACTGGTAAGTTGAAATTCTCGAGCCATTGCAATCGACTCAAATCATTATCAAAAGCGTTATCCTCATATTTTCCCTCGGATAATCTTGAGAACACATCGCGTAAAACTCTGGAATCCTGTCGTATATCTATTGAGGCAAAATGACCTCCAAAAATCATAACAGAGTTGATTAAGTTTTGAACCTCATCGGCATAAAGGCCTATAAATTCTTTGTCAATACGATTTTTGATAGCGGTTAGGTTGTTAATCAGTTCATCGGTATTCAATACACAATCGTTGCTGAGGCAGCCCTGTAGTTGCTTTTCAATTTGTTGAATATCATCGAACACTCCGTTGAATGTGATATGGCGTTTAATTAGCCTAATTTCAGCATAGTATTTTCTGATAATTGATTTACGGAGCAGTTCAGCAACTGTAAGTGTTACCTCGCTGGTAACATTTGGGTTTCCATCCCTATCGCCGCCGGGCCAAAATCCCAACTCTATCAGGTCCTCATTAACCAATCCGTTGGTGGGCAGAATGGCGAAAACTGTTTTATGGATTGATAGAACAGCGCTGTAAAATACATTTTCCAAGTACCAAATAAGGCTATTGGCCTCGTCAACTGGCGATGGCTTTGTTTCCTTGTAAAACGATGTAAATGCTAACTGTTGAAGGAGTTTACCAACAGTTTCAATGTCGTTATTGCGTATGGCAATTTCCAAATCGTTAATAATTGCAAGGATGGTTCCCGGGTAGAACTGTGTAGGATGTGCTGTAAGCACAAGCCTAATTTTCAGGTTAGCAAGCGCCTGAATAATATCGCCTTCGTATCCTTTGTTGATATAATCTTTTAGGACAAATACCAAGGAGTTTGAGCCGTTGAGGTCGTTGATTAGGTCGAAGGCAGAATCCTCCACTGCATCATAAATTACCACCTGACGCTCGGTTATTCTTATAAAATCGTGAAGTAACTCATACAGTTTTTCATCGCTAATGGGTTGATTTAATTCCTTGATAAATGTATCAATAATCTCCTTTGGCGATTGCGATTTTTTCAAACCATTTTCGGCTGTTTTGCTGAATTGCTGAAGCAAATTACCTGATTGACGATTGATGGGAAGTCCCGTAAAAATGCTGTTGTAAATCTCGAATTTCCTACTAACTGATTTCTCGAAGTTCTCTACCTGATATTTAACGTTCATGGTAATTAATGGTGTGTTAGATTATTAGCAACGCTTGCCATTTCGCAAATTATGAAAAATACCAATACAAATAGATACAAATGAAGTCGAGTTCCGAATAAAAGTTTAGTGAATTATGAACAAGGAATGTTGAATGATGATTTTAGAAGAATAGTTGCAGGGAAATTCTGTGAAAGAGAAGAGAGGTTTGAGCCAATGGCGAGAATTGAACTCGCGACCCCTTCCTTACCAAGGAAGTGCTCTACCCCTGAGCTACATCGGCAAGTTGGTGGGGAGAGCAGGATTCGAACCTACGAAGGCATACGCCAGCAGATTTACAGTCTGCCCCAGTTGGCCGCTTTGGTATCTCCCCAACTGTATTTAATCCTTTTGAGCCGATGGAGGGATTCGAACCCCCGACCAGCTGATTACAAATCAGCTGCTCTGGCCAACTGAGCTACATCGGCGTTG
>JAKQKB010000180.1 GCA_029560875.1 Bacteroidota bacterium
AAGAAGTACTAAAATTAAAATCTACAATTCTTTCTTCACAGGATATCCTCAAGGCGTAGTGATTGACGGTGGAAATACCAGAACATACGCAGAATCTGACGAATTAGTAATTAAAAATTCAGTATTGTCTTTAATGGACAGTTGGAGTGCTTATGTGCCTTATAAATCAGATCAGGCAGGTTTTAATGTTGGAACCTGGTTCAATGACGCAACTCGCGGAAACGGAACAGTGGCTAACGTGGCAGCAGTAGGATATACAGCAGCAAATTTATACAACTCAACAGCACCTAACTTTCTTCCGGCAGCAACTTCTTCTTTATTAAGCGGAGCAAGCTTTACAGGATTAACAGGCTTTACAACGGTTGCATATAAAGGTGCTTTCGATGGCACAACTAATTGGACAAGTGGTTGGGCAGAATACAATCCTGCAGCTATAGTATATGTAAGATAAATTAACACCTACTGTTATCCGTGTGTGTGTAAAAAACGGATAATAGTTTTCATCTGTGTGTGACCCCGATTTTTATCGGGGTTTTTTTATTTAAACGCATTGCGTCATCCTGAACTTGTTTCAGGATCTACAACTCGCCGTTGTTGGTATGCTACACGCCGTTGTTGTTATGTAGCAAAGCAATAAGCTCGGCGTACCAACAACAAAATATTTGTTTAAGATAGTATATTTACAGTAGGCAGTTCGTTGGTGAAGAACACCAACGACGGCAGAGGGAAGCGTGCTTCGAGTTTTTTTTATACCGTCTAATGCGGTATTTATATAGCCTGATACGGTATTTTATATAGCCTGATACGGTATTTTATATAGCCTGATACGGTATTTTATATAGCCAAATACGGTATTTAATACCGTCTAATACAGTATTTAATATAGCCTGATACAGTGTTTAATATAGTCTGATACGGTATTTAATACCGTCTAATACAGTATTTAATATAGTCTGATACGGTATTTAATACCGTCTAATACAGTATTTAATATAGCCTGATACGGTATTAATATATTCTCTTTGCCGTTGTTCGTATTCAGAAAAGCAATTAGTGTGGCGTACCAAGAACAAAATATTATTTTAAGGTAGTATATTTACAGTAGGCAGTTCTTTGATTGGAAACCAACGTCGGCAAGGGAGTTAAAGGATGTATAGATTATGTAGAGAACATGGACTTGAATTGTTAAGTTGATAAACCAGCCTCACACCTGCGACGAATATTGTCACTTGTCGACTACGAACCAAAATAAACAATAAAAACACTCAACCAACAAAAAACACATTTCCCACCAACAAAACCACATACAAAACAAACTGCCTTAACAGCCACTCAGAAACCTTGTGCTATATTTACATCGTAACCAGATTTTATAAAGACTTCTTATTTTGGTTCCCGATGCTCGACACATCGGGTTTTTTTATTTACTTTTATTGAATGAAAAAATTATTCAGAATTCTTGCAGTTATTGTTCTTGTTTTATTTGTAGCATTCTTTGCTATTCAAAAAAAATCAATTCCAATAGAAGAGTTGAAAAAGAAATACACAACCGCTGCTTCTAAATTTCTGGAACTGGATGGTATGCAGGTGCATTACAGAGTAGAAGGTGAAGGAAAACCAATAGTATTAATACACGGCACAGGCGCTAGTTTGCAAACCTGGGATGGCTGGACAGACTCATTAGTGAAAAACAATTACAAAGTAATTCGTCTGGATATGCCTGCGTTTGGTTTAACAGGTCCGAGAAAAGATAACGATTATTCCGTTAGTACTTATGTCGACTTTCTGGACAGATTTTTGAAGCAGATAGGTGTTGATAGCTTTGCATTAAGCGGCAACTCACTTGGTGGTGAAATCGCGTGGCGCTACGCACTGGCACATCCTGCAAAAGTGTCCAAATTGATATTAGTGGATCCTGCCGGGTTTTACGCTGAAAAAGGAAACGGCGCTATTGTTTTCAAACTGGCAAAAATAAAATGGTTTGCAGCACTGATGAGTAAGATGGATACTAAAATAATTGTAAACCAAACACTCAAGGATGTATACGAAGACGATTCCAAAATTACCGATGCACAAAAACAACTGTATTACGATATGTCCTTGAGAGATGGAAACCGCGAAAGTTTCTCCACCAGAGTACAGCAGGTAGAAAAAGAACCAAAACTCGATATTTCCGGTATCAAAACACCAACATTAATACAATGGGGCAGACAAGACAAACTTATAGATATTTCCATGCTGGAGAATTTTAAAAAAATATCCAATCATGAAGTTATAATTTACGAAAGTTGCGGACACTCACCGCAGGAAGAAATTCCGGCAAAATCTGTTGCAGATGCAATGGATTTTCTTTCCAAATAGAATTATGGTACATTTATTGCAATAGTTATAAAAATAGATTTTTATGAAGAAAACTTTTATGTTGCTTATAGTAACGTGTGTGTTCACCACATCCGTTTTTACCGCATTTGCGCAAGGCGGTGCCAATAAGGCTTA
>JAKQKB010000184.1 GCA_029560875.1 Bacteroidota bacterium
GTAATAATTTCAGCGTAAAGCGGTATATGAAATAGTTTTTGCCATTCAACCAAGGTGATTGTAATAAAGTACGAATACCCTGTATCAATGACTTTGTACTTTTCGGACATACAGGCATAATTTTCACTAAATTTACTGAAAATTTTGTGAGTAGAATAGTAGTTGCCGCACGCGTCAAAAGAAGACGCGCGCGAACGAGGGTGATATTCCTTCAAGTATGTATAATGAGATGTTCGCCAATTTAGGAAGTCGGACGAACTGGACGAACCAGCAGAAAATCGATAAAATAGTTGAAGTTTTAGGTTCTGGTAGCACTATTCCTCAGGTTACTTATCAATCCGGTTTTGAATTATATAAAATAGTTAAGAAAGGAAACGTTCCAAGTCCAACGACAGAATATTGGTTTACAAAATCGGAATTAGATAAGATGATGAACAAAGGGAATAATTTTGAAGATATGGCTGGATTACCTTTAGGAAGTATTTCTGAAGAATATGACATTTATAAGATTACGGCTAATAAAGCATCAACTACATATAGAAGTATTATTGCCCTAACAGAGCAGCGAGGTTATACAACACATGGAGGAGCGCAACAGACATTAGTCCTGGATAGAACCACTTGGAGTAATCCAGTTAAATACAATTATCAAACTTTTATTCCTAATTTTTAATTTTATGAATTTGCAAAAAGTAATTGAAGAAATAAATCAATTAGAATTAAACGCTAGGATAAGTCGAATAAATGAACTCCTAGAAGTATCAAATTATTATGTGGCTAATAATCCTGAAAATAGGACTTTAGCCTATGATATTATTGATTGTATAAATGGAATGCGGCAATCAAGGTTTATTGAAACGAGAGAAGAACTAGATTTAATAAAAGTCTCACTAGAAATTTCCAGATTACTAGATGACAAAAAGAAAATGTTAACTTATTTGGTGGACTTAAGTTATTACGCTGATTATTATCCAGATAAATACAATAAACAAAGTCTTGACGAAGAAATAGAGAAGATAGAATCTTTTCTGAGGAAATAAATTACTTGCTTAAAATCATATCCATTGAAAGGAGAATCCTTTAAGGTAATGACTTGAGTATCACAAGGAGGTTTCATCTCTTTGTTCATGTATGTCTTTTCGACGCTTGCGTTTGTGGGTTGCTGGATAGGAGCCTTATGCTTTTGGGTATAGACTTTTTAACGAGAACTTCTGCATGGAGGGTAGCAAGGCATACCTTTTCGAGTTAAAAAGAGACCTATATGCCAACGAAAAGGAGATGAATTTAGAGCAAATACGTAAACTTTACGGTTTAGCCAAAAGTTTGGATTTTTTGCAGGAAATATCGTAAAATCCATTTAACTTCCTTACAAACCTATATACATGGATGTATACAGCATTTCCCGTTGCTGTATCAGACGCATATTTAAAGAATACTGCATTCACGGTACAGGAATCCAACCTTCCATCAAATCCTAGTTTCTCGGGCATGTTGTAGGATAGGTTAAGGAAAAACATATTGGTATCGTTGGGTAGGGTGTAAAGTGCCGTAAAAACAGTACTACCCGTAGAGTCTTTTGCTTCTGTAAAGGAAATCAGGTAATCGTTTTGCGATTTTTCTGGCTTTGCTTTCTCAATCTGGCTTGCCCTATTTGCTGCCCGGAAAATGTGCCGTAACGATTTTGAATCATCGCACGCAGAGTTAATTAGCAAAGCTAAAATAATGAAATACTGTATTTTAAAGTTGTAATAACTTTTCATTTGTCTGTTATTAAATAATAATGCAATTTAATAAATAAGAACAATACGAGCAAGGTGCCTCCCGCTAGCGCACGGACCCCAGTTGAGCCAAGGCTGTAAAAAGCAATAAACGAACCGTGTTCGGCAGCGGTTATACCACCGTCGTTCTATTTTACAGGCTTAGCCTGCGGTAATATATAGCCCAAGCCTAATAGGATAAAAAGCCAAAAACCCTGACAGAGTTTTGTACTCTATCAGGGTTTTTAGTTGTATGAACTTTTCTGCGTTTACCAACTGGCCAACGCAAAGCTCATTATTAGTTGATAAAAGTAAAAGCCTTTCCGCTTTCGCCAGCACGGCCAGTTCTGCCAATACGGTGAATGTAACTGTCGATATTTTTAGGCTGCTGGTAGTTAATAACGTGCGAAACATTTGAAATATCAAGGCCCCGTGCGGCAACATCGGTAGCCACAAGTACCTGTATCTTTTTGTTCTTAAACGAGTTTAAGGCGTTAATTCGGTAATTCTGAGATTTATTGCCATGTATCTCATCGGCCTTGATTCCCGCTACTCTAAGGTCTCTGCAAATTCTGCTGACCCAACGTTTAGTTTCGGCAAACACAAGAACCTTTTCGAACGATTCGTCGCGAACCATATTGATAAGCACATTCATCTTGTTTTCACCATTCTTAACCACAACCACATCCTGCTCAATGGAATCGGCGCTTACGTTTCCTGTTCGAACACGAATCTCAACAGGGTTTTCCAGTAGGTTGTTGATTAGGTTTTTTTGACCTTTTTCCTCGGTTGCCGAGAAAAGAACGGTTTGCTTGCGATTGCTCATTCCATCAACAAAGAACTGAATATCACGGGAGAATCCCATATCCAGCAATCTATCAAACTCATCAAGTACAAGAACTGAGAAGTTTTTAAGATTCAGAGCTCTTTGGCGAACCATATCGGAAATACGACCTGGTGTTCCAATTATTATATGGCTAGGTCTTCTTAAGTTGTTAATATCACGGCCAACGCTTGTACCGCCAATAAGGCTAGTGCAAGAAAGGTTTAGGCCGTTGCCAATGCTTTTAAATTCTTCATCAATTTGAAGTGCAAGTTCGCGGGTTGGCGATACAATCAGAACCTGAAAGTTAGGCTTTTGGTTTATCAGATTATGGATAATTGGTACCAAGAATGCTGCAGTTTTGCCTGTTCCGGTTTGTGCTAAGCCAAGTAAGTTCCTACCCTCAAGAATTGCATCGAGGGTTTTTTCCTGAATCTCGGTTGGGGTTTTAAATCCTTTCTTTAGCAGGTTGCTAACTATTTTAGTGTTAACTGGTAACTCTTCAATTAGCTGCGTAGGTGTATGCTTAATTACTTCTTGTGCAACTGCCTTTTTTACGAAATGCTTTGGGTCGATCGAGCTGCTTTTGCTCTGTCCATTACCCGATGATTTAAATCTTGATGTTCTTTTAGAATCAAAATTACGTTGTCCCCTGTTATTCAGAGGTGTTCTGTTTCTCATTTGAAATTTGTTAGTTAATGCCGCTGAAGCAAACATTAACCGCGTATCTGTTCAAAGGGGTAATGTTTCTTTGGCGTAAATATTATTCAGCGTAAACTAGTGAAGTAGAAAGGATGTCGTCTTGAGAGGTGATTCGAGAGATATACTAACTATACAGATCTAAAATATGCTAAAATCGATACAAAGGAAGGTATAATAAATTCAATATCCAAATTTACAGGGAATTATGCTTGTTTACTATTAGTTTATGTAAACGTTTCCGCGAGACTACGCCACGCTGGGAAGTTTTTGTGAGGGGTATGGGCTTCCATTATCCGCAGGCCCAGGAAGCGTTATTAAATAAGTAGTCAGTTGAAATAATTAAAATATTCCCTACTTTTGACTGCTACAAACTGTTTTTATGGGCACAGGAATAATCGTCAACCAGTTAATTATTTTTGGAGTGTTGATGCTTGTTGGAGCATCGGCTTCGTGGTTAAGGCTAATAACCGATGATGGTAAAGATTTGCTGGCTCGGATTATTATTGATATCACCCTTCCCTTTTTAATCCTTAGCACATTCATTAAGCTCGATAGCAACCCCGCGTTGCTCTGGAACGGATTTCTTGTATTTGGGTTAACTTTTGTAAATCTTGGATTCCTATTCTTTCTTGGTACAGCATCGTCGCGTTTGCAGAAGCTTAATCCTGCCGATAATACAGTGCATACACTACACACAATGCTTGGCAATATTGTATTCCTTGGATTTCCGCTTTTTGATGCTTTGTTTCCTGGTGGTAAAGGTGTTTTTTATGCTGCTTGCTACCAGTTAGCGTCAAATACAATAACTTTTACGTACGGAATTTACAGGCTCAGCTCAGGGACTCAAAAATCGGGGTTAAAAAGTCTGATAAACGTTAATACTGGTGCGCTGTTGTTGGGTTTTACCATAATGGTATCGGGACTAAAACTTCCAACTCCTGTTGTTGATGCTTTTACCGGATTAGGAAAAAGCACAAGTCCTCTTTCCATGGTTTACGTTGGCGCATTGCTTGCTGGAATAGGAGTAAAGGATGCCTTTAAAACACTTAGTATTTATGTGCTTAGTTTGAATAAGTTGATAATAACGCCAATTGTTCTAGGTGTTGCCTACTTCTTCTTGAACAGAACTCTAAACCTAAACCTTTCAGTTGAGGCCTTTGTGGTTCTTGTAATGCAGGCTAGTATGCCAGCGCAAACAATAGTTGTGGTTATGAGTAGGCGATACGGTGGCAACTATAAGTTGGCTGCAGGTAACCTGTTTATCACAACAATTCTTAGTATCGTAACGCTTCCTTTGGTTTATATTTTCCTCACTTATCTGATTAAATAACGAGAGTCCAACAAAAGAATAGTTAATCTATTCTTAAGAAAAAAATGTCATGCTGAGCTTGTCGAAGCATCTTTTGTATTTATAGATCCCTCGAAATACTCGGGATGACAGATTAAAATAAAAATGCGGGAATCATCCCGCATTGAAATTATATCGAAAAAGTCATTTTGATGCCCTATTTTGTCTCTATCGTTACGTCGAGGGTGAATTCATCGTAAATCATGTTATCGCCTAAATTTTCGAAAAATTTGCCCGACCCGTAACGGATGTTGTACTTGGTTCTGTCCACAGTAATTTTTGCCTTGTAGGTTTTACCATCTTTAACTACATCGAATTTAACAGGGTAGGTTTGACCCTTAATTGTTAAATCGGCTTCGGTAGTTGCTTTCCCGCCTTGGAATTTTGCTGATTTTAAATTGCTCAGTTGAGCCGTGCTGAATTTACTTACGCTAAAAAAATCGTCCGAATTTAAGTGGTCTACAAACTTCTTGTTCCACTCGGCGCTTTTTATATCCTCGCAGGTGATTGTCTGCATATCAATCACAAAGTTGCCCGATACAATTTGGTCGCCTTTAACTGTAAACTTTCCTTCCTTTAGTTTGATTTCGCCGTAGTGTTCGCCACTAACTTTTTTGGCATTCCATTTCAAGGAGGATTTACTGACGTCGGCATTAAGTTCCTGAGAGTACACTCCCGCACTCCAAAAAAACAAAGCCGACAGAAAAAATAAGTTTATCGCTTTCATAATTTTGTTTTTTAATGTTTATGTGATGATAAACAGATGAATAGAGTATTTTGTTCTTGATTTTAAATTTTTTCGTGATAGATTTGCAATCGATAATGTTTTTTCACAACCCCTAAAGGGTTTTGAACCCTTTAGGGGTTATAGTCTGGAATCAAATCAGCACGAATCGCCTAAAATTATATTCTAAATAAATACATTCGCACAATATATAGCATTTATGAGAGTTGTAATTCAGAGAGTTAGCAGTTCAAAGGTTGATATCGACGGAAAAACTGTTGGTAGTATTGGATTAGGGTTACTAGTTTTATCAGGATTCGAAAGTGCCGATACGCAGGAAGACCTTGAGTGGACTGCTGCAAAGATTACCAAACTTAGAATTTTTGACGATAACGAGGGGGTGATGAACCTTTCCGTTACCGATGTCAATGGCGATATCTTGGCTGTTAGCCAATTTACACTGCACGCCAAGACTAAAAAGGGTAATCGTCCGTCGTATATCCAAGCTGCGCCTCCCGATATTGCCATACCGCTATACGAAAACTTTGTAAAAATCCTTGAAACCGAGATAAATAAAAAGGTACAGACTGGTAAATTTGGTGCGAATATGGCTGTTTTGCTTGTAAACGATGGCCCTGTAACTATCATTATCGATTCTAAAAACCGCGAGTAATGGAGGATATAACAATAAATCAGGCTCAACAAATTGTTGATGAGTGGATTAAAAAACACGGCGTTCGGTACTTCAACGAGTTAACCAATATGGCTTTGCTTACCGAGGAGGTTGGAGAATTGGCTAGGGTTGTTGCGAGGAAGTACGGAGAGCAATCGTTTAAGAGTGGCGAGAACCCTGATGCACTTGCGGAGGAGATGGCCGATATACTTTTTGTGCTAATTTGCCTCGCAAATCAAACCGGAACAGACCTTACACAGGCGTTTTTTCTAAATATCGATAAAAAGACCAAGCGAGATATTAACAGGCATAATCAGAATCCCAAATTGTTGTAACTTTGAACTCTGAATTTGTTGGTGGTTGATTGTTAGATTGTTGTTCTTCTTCACTTTCAACTTTTTACTTTTCACTTTAAACTTTGATAAATATGGAATTATCGTTGGAAGAAAAATTTAACCTAGAGGTTGATCAGGTTGCGGTTCAAACTGCATTGAATAAAATTAAAGATATTGCCAAGGCTCGTTTAGGCGAGGTAGAAACTTTGAAAAAGTGCTTCAGCTCTATCGATTTAACCACACTGAACACAACCGATGGGTACGAGCGTGGTAAACTATTTGCCGATAAGGTGAGTAAGTTCCAAACCGATTTTCCCGGAATGCCAAACGTTGCAGCAATTTGCGTTTATCCAAGCATTGTTCCCGCAGTAAAGGAGAACTTAACTGTTGAGAATGTAAAGATTGCATCGGTTTCCGCTGGTTTTCCATCATCACAAACATACATCGATATTAAACTATCGGAGTGTGAGATGACCATAGAGCAGGGTGCCGATGAACTTGATGTGGTTATGTCTGTTGGCTCTTTCCTCGAAGGCGATTACTTTACTGTTTACAGTGAGTTACAGCAAATAAAAGAGGTTGCCGATGAGGCAAAAGTTAAAGTTATTCTGGAAACAGGCGCATTACCAAGTTTTGAGGATATTAAACTCGCATCGTTTCTTGCAATGGAGGCAGGAGCCGATTTCATTAAAACCTCAACAGGAAAACTTGAACCAGCGGCAACTCCTGAGTCGGTTTACGTTATGTGCACAGCAATTAAGGAGTATTTCGATAAAACTGGTCGCAAAGTGGGTATGAAACCTGCCGGTGGCGTTTCAAATTCATACGATGCTTTGGTATTCTACACCATTGTGGAGCAAGTGCTAGGTCAAGAGTGGCTTTACCCAGGACTATTCCGTTTGGGAACAAGTAAGTTGGCCGATATACTTCTATCGGATATACTCGGAAAAGAGGTAAAATATTTTAGCCAAACATCGGGCGCAAAATACTAAAAATGAAAGAGGGCTTTTAAGCCCTCTTTTTATTTCAATAAATACTATTTTACCACCAAATGGTGTAAAGAATTATCAGTAGTATTATAACTATCACCGAGCCAATTTTAAACCCTTTACCGGTTGAGAATAACCCTTTTGAAATAGTAATTGCTTTTGGGTGTTGCTTATTCCCTTCAATTACTGCAAATACCCAAATAATTGCCAAGCAAATTAGGAACACTATTCCCATTCTATCCATAAATGGAAGGCTTGGTAAAAGAAGTTTAAATAGAAGCGAGAATACGAATGTGCCTATTGCCGCACCTAAAGCGCCATTGGCTGTGGCCTTTTTGTAGAAGAATCCAGCAAGGAAAATTGCTAGTGCACCAGGACTAACAAACCCAGTAAATTCTTGGATGTACTGGAAAGCTTGGTCGAGGTTCGAAAGCATTGGCGCAATAAATACCGCAATTACTAACGATACAAATGCTGCAAGTCGGCCAACCGTTACAAGTTTATGCTCCGATGCTTCCTTGTTTATGTATTCCTTGTAAAAATCCATTGTGAATATAGTGGCAACGCTATTCATCATCGATGCCAATGAACTAACAATTGCAGCAACCAATGCAGCAAAAGCAAGACCCTTTACGCCTGTCGGTACAAAGTTGTGAAGTAACCAAGGATAAGCTTCATCGGATTTGGCTATATCGGCACTTAAAGCAAAGGCAACAATACCAGGAATAACAACAATTAACGGAAGTATCATCTTAAGAAATGCAGCAAATACCAAACCGCTTTGTGCTTCCTTAATGCTTTTTGCAGCAAGGGCGCGCTGAATAATGTACTGGTTACATCCCCAGTAGTAAAGGTTTGCAACCCACATTCCACCAATAAGTACGCTAATACCGGGCAGGTCAATATAAGCATCCTTCTGGCCGCCTTTGCCATCGGGAATCATAAGCTGACCCTTTTCCAGAATCATATCGAATTTTTCGGGTGCTTTTTGAAGAAGAACCTTAAAACCTGCAATAAATCCCTCGCCTCCACTCAAATAATCCAAAGCGAAATATGTTGTAACTAATCCGCCACCCACAAGGAAAACAACCTGAATAACATCGGTCCAAGCAACTGCCTTTAAGCCACCATATATTGAGTAAATTGCTGCAAACAATGCTAAACCAAGAATGCTATAGAGCATTGGAATACCCATAATCTTCTGCATAGCCAACGCTCCTAGGTAAATTATGGATGTCAGATTCACAAACACGAACACCAACAACCAAAAACCCGCCATTACGGTTTTTACACGTTTATCGAAACGAGCCTCGAGGAACTGAGGCATTGTAAATATTTTCTTCTCCAAGAAAATTGGAAGAAAGAACATTGCCACAATAATTAAAGTTAGGGCAGCCATCCATTCGTATGAGGCTATTCCCAAGCCAATGGCAAATCCGGAACCGGACATACCAATAAACTGTTCTGCTGAGATGTTTGAGGCAATTAACGATGCTCCAATTGCCCACCAGGGTAAAGCGCGTCCTGCAAGGAAATAGTCGCCGGAGTTGGTCTCTGAGTCGCGCTTACGGAACGATATCCAAAGCCCCAATCCGACAATAATTACTGCGTAAGCAGCAAAAACGATGTAGTCGATAGTTTCAAATGACATATTATTAGGTTTATAGGTTAGGTTTATCAAGAAGCAAATTAATCCGCTTTTCAATAATTTTCCTAAAATTTCAATACATCAAAAACTATACAACCGTGTTTAAAAATTATCTCTTCCACAGCGGCGAAGGGTACTCTCCTGCCTTAATCAACTTGCTTAACCGCTCAATTACCAAGGGTTTATCGCCAGGGTAAGTTACTCCAAACCACTCTGCATTTGTACTAAGAACTTTGCAGGTAGCAATTTTTTCTTGGATTGATTTGTTTACAACGGTTGGTATATAAAATTCTGCCTTGGCATTTCCAATGGAACCACTAAAGAAATCGACCATTAACTTCTCGGTATACCCAAAGAAATCGGGAGTAAATCCCCAAAAGTTCATCGAAACCTGAAGATTTTCGTTCAACTCCACAGAGTTGTTATTTTCGTCTTTGTAGCAGACTTTTCCGCCGATTCTTTCAATATGAGTGCGTTCAACTACATTCTGTAAAAGCATCTGGCTATCGGTTGTGCAAACTCCGCGCGAAACAGCCCCTTCTTCCGAGAGTGTTTTACCCAGTTTAAATCCAACCATAAAATAGCTTCCTTTAGGAAGGTTTGGCTTTGATAACTCCTGAGCCAAAACCCGGAAAGTGTCGTAACCGTAAAAATCGTCGGCATTAATTACTGCGAAAGGCTCATTTACAAGATGCTTTGTAACCCAAACTGCGTGAGCAGTTCCCCAGGGCTTGGTTCTGTCGGTTGGACAAGTAAACCCTTCGGGTAGCATATCTAACTCCTGGTAAGCAATCTCGTAGTGAACATCCTTGCTGAATCGGTTTCCGAAAACTTCAAGAAAATCCTTCTCAATACTTTTCCGAATAACAAAAACAACCTTTCCAAAGCCAGCCCTAAAAGCATCGTAAACGGAATAATCAATAATAGTTTCGCCATTTGGGCCCAATCCGTCAACCTGTTTAAGTCCGCCATAGCGACTTCCCATTCCTGCAGCAAGTATAATTAGTGTTGGTTTCATTTTTAATTATTTAGATATTGTTAAGTGTTCTTAAAATATGATGCAAGATAGCAATATTGTTTATTGTGTATATGTTTTAGTGATTTGTTTTAAGGGTTAGGTTCTATAAAAAAGGGTATAATCGCAATTGATTATACCCTATGATTGTGCGCTTACAATATCAAAACCATCTCTTCCTCATAAATAGAACTACCCCAAACATCGAGAAAAGGAATGATACGAAAAGAATTATCCAAAACCCCCACCTTACATTTTCGAATCCATTGGGAACGTTCATTCCGTACAAGCTCGCAATCAATGTTGGAATCATCAATATAATTGAGATTGATGTGAGCTGCTTCATTATTATGTTTAGGTTATTGGAAATAACCGATGCGTAAGCATCCATCATCCCGCTAAGAATGTCGGAGTAAACATTGGTGGTTTCTTGCGCCTGACGTAGTTCGATTTCCACGTCTTCAACCAACTCGGGATCGTAAGTATCCTTGTAGTTTCGTAGATTTTTGATTCTATGCAGCAGTATGTCGTTGCCCTTTAGCGATGTTGTGAAGAAAACCAAACTTTTCTCAATTTTCAACAATGCTTGCAAATCCTCGTTCTTAATGGAACGCTCAAGTTGTGTCTCTGCCAACTTGATACTTTGGTTAATTTGCTTTAGGTATTTCAGGAACCAAACACTCGACGAGAGCATGAGCCGTAAAACCAAATCGAAATTATCGCGTTTGGTAATATTTTTACGATAGGTAAACTGAATAAAATCAGGTAAAATTTCCGTTTGATAGAAACAGATTGATACAAAAACATCATCCTTGAAAATAATACCAAGCGGCACAGTAGAGTAGGGTATGCTTGAATCGCTGTTTTTGTAAGGGATTCGTAAAAGTATAAAAAACCAGCCCTCGTCGTACTCGATACGCGGACGCTCATCAACGTCCTCAATATCGTTATAGAATGCCTCGGGAACGCCGAGTTCATCTATTAAGTAACGCTTTTCCTCATCGGTGGGGATTTCAACGCTAACCCAGCAGTTGGGTTCCCATTGTGGACACGAAACTATCCCTTTGCCATTCTTCCAATAGGTTTTCATGCAGTAGCCTCCATAAATTATAGAATAGAGGATTTCTGCATTAAGCCTCTATTCAAGTTCAACAATCAGGGTGATAATCGTCCATATAGAATTTTAGAATGATTTCGGCGCAAAAGTAACCCTAAAATTATTTACATCCAAAATTATGGTGATTTTATAATCTGCTGTTGATGAAAAGTTTAAATCAGACATTGAAAATAATTCAACTTTTTATTCAAAAACTCAAGAAAAACAGGGTAACAATTAATTGGTTATTCCTATTAAACTGATAAAGGCAGATTCTTTTATTCAGTTTCTGTAAAACCACATAAACATTCAACCCTTATGAGGAAAACCTTAAATAACTGAAGAATAATATTAAACAGTTAAAAAATACTTTCTGACCTTTTAAAATGTGATTTTATGGATAATGATTTTCTAAAAACTCAGGACGATGTATGTGTTGACTTGATTCATTGTTTGGCAAAAAATGAATCTGAAAAAGAGGCGATTGATTCCATTCTGTTGGATAATCCTGTTAGAATTACCCCCTACTTAAAGAAACTAATTGTTAAGTACGAAAGCATTAGGAAACAGTTTCTCCCTTCGCCCCTTGAGGCTGTAACAAATGGAACTGCAACGCCCTTTGAGGAGGGCAAAAAAACTTCGCCTATTTATGGTTTAGAACGGTTATATAGGGATAGAGTTCTATTAACGCCTCATTTCGATTGTCCTGCATACTGCCGATTTTGCTACAAGAAAAGCAGAGTAATGCGAAACCGCAAGAGCATGACCATGGCGGATATCGATTTGGCCGTTGCAGAGGTTGGGAAAATGCAGGATGTAAGGGGTGCGCTTATTACAGGTGGCGACCCATTTATGGATAGAAACAAGCTATTCTACCTGCTCGATAAATTAATGACCTTGGATAACATTGCTGAAATACGTGTTGGTACTCGAATGCTTTTGAACAGTCCCCATGTATTTACCAATGAACTTTGCGATAAACTTGCCAGTTACATTCGCCCCAATTTCAACGATGCATCAAAAAGTAAATATTTGGCAATAAACGTACACTTTAACCACCCCGATGAGTTACAGCCCGAAGTTCTGGAGGCTTGCCATAAGCTAACATCAAGAGGTATCACGCTCAGAAATCAAACTGTGCTTTTAAAAGGAATTAACGATGATACTAAAACAATGAAACATCTATTCCACCTACTGCTAAGGAATAATATCATTGTTTACTATATGAACCATTGTATGCCTGTTGCCGGAAGCGACCATTTAAGAACAACCGTTCAGAAAGGCTTGGACATCTACAAGGATTTGTGTACAGAGTCGTCGTGCTCAATTCCGCACTACGTGTATGCTCCATCGGGCGGAAAGGTTCACGTTGGCCCCGATACCACTTTTGATTACTCCAACGAAGACGGATTAAACCTAATTAAGGTAAAACTTCTATACAAAGCAGCGGAATTTAGGGCTATTGCAAAAAAAGAGTTACCTCCAAAACACTCTGAAACAGAGGATGGTTTTATTGAGGGTTACTACATTGACGGAACCGATAACTAAAATGCCTTAAACAACAAATGGCCAAAAAACTTGATTTTTATATTGCGCTACAAGGTTGCTACAAGCCCGCAGAGTACATTCAGTTAGGCAGAATAATTGAATCAAACGGATTTGATAGAATTTATGTTTATGATGATTTGATGTTTTACCCATCGTTCCCCATACTTAGCCTTATTGCCGAGCATACCAGTAGGATTGAACTTGGCCCATGTTTGGTTAATGGATTTTACAGACATCCAGCGCTTATTGCATCTAACGCAGCGTTTCTGGATGCAGTAAGCAATGGTCGTTCAATCTTGGGTTTAGGACGTGGTGCATTCTTCGATTTTTTGAATTTAAAAGATAAGGAGAAGTTCACCCGTAAAGGTTTCGAGGAAACCCATCAATTGGTAAGTCACCTATTTCAGCAAAAACAGGAAGAGTTTAGGGGAGGTATATTCAAAACAACTGCGAAGGCGGTTTTGAGAGTCCCTCCTCCAGCAAAACCCTACTTTGTTACTGCTACATGGAATACCAAAATGGCATATTTGGGAGGGAAATACTCCAACGAGGTTCAATTAGCCGAAGTTTTTACTGAAACGTACCTTGATCAAATGCTAAAATCGTTCCAGAAAGGTTGCTCTGAGTCCAAACTTCGCGGAGAAAAAAGCCTCTCGATAGGAGGAATGATTTGTGTTTCCGACGATTCGGCAAAAGCCATAGAAAAAGCAAAGAAAACGCTGGCGGTATATATTCCTTATCTGAAAACCATTCTGAAACAGCATGGGGTTGATGTAAAATCAAAATTGATAGAGGAGATTGACCACGAATCGAAGCGAGGGAATTACTTTGAGGCAAGCACTCTGATTCCTGATGACTTTGTGTCGATTTTAACGCTATCGGGTACGCCCGATGATGTTTCGCATAAACTTAAAAAACTGATCAAAGGAAAACCTATTAAGGGGATTATGTTTTCGCCGCCATACAGCACGTTCGATTCTATGGAGGAAAACATCCTGTATTTAGCACAAAAACTTTTGCCCAAACTTCAATAAAAATAATGTTTAACTTAAAAATCAAATTACTATGGACAACAAAACCACTAATGCAGTTTACGATTCAAGAACAAACGCAGCAATTGGAACTTTTGTGGGCTTTCTTACTCCCGATGAGTTTAAAACAGTAGCCAATCAATTACTTGGCATTCTTGAAACAAAACGCTTAAAGAAACAATTGAATGATATTAAGCAAATGAAAGTGTTGAAACCAGAAGTTCAGGAGTGGTTAAATACCGATTGGTTTCCAAGAGCACAAAAAATTGGATTAAAATACTTTGCGTTCGTTGTACCCGACGATATTTTCGGAAAAATGAGCATGGACGGAGCAAACAAGAATGCTCAAAACGCTTTTGGTATGGAAATTCAGTACTTCAACAATGTAGATGCTGCTAAAAACTGGTTGATTAGCAAGATTTAGTGCGTAAATTTTACTAATGGTTTTTTAAGCGCAGCTTTTGGCTGCGCTTTTTCGTTTCATATTATCCCCTTGGTCTATAATAAAAGTATATTTTGCTTACGGATTATTGCAGAAGGGTCATTTTTTTTAATTGTTTATTTCCTATAACATCTTTCTAATTCTAAATTGTAAGAGAATAAAGCCTTAGATTTGTAACTTCTTGTACCAATAATTTATTTATATTAGTGGGTTAAATTCGGCATAAACTTTATAGAAAATATAAGATTAATTTACTATGGATAAGAATCAGATACGCGAATTTATTGCTCGGAGAGCAGCTCTTGAGCTTAAGGATGGAGATTTAGTGAATTTAGGTATTGGATTACCAACCGTTGTTCCAGATTATATTCCTGAGGGAGTTAACGTTATTCTCCAAAGTGAAAATGGGTTGATTGGCCTAGGCCCAACCCCAGAGCCAGGCAAGGAGGATAAGAACTTATCGAACGCAGGAGGCGGTTTTGTTACTTTGGCAAAAGGTGCTTCAACCTTTGATAGCGCAACCTCTTTTGGGATTATCCGTGGTGGGCACGTTGATGTTACCATTCTTGGAGCACTTCAGGTTGACGAAAAGGGCAACCTTGCAAACTGGATGATTCCTGGCAAATTAACCCCAGGTATGGGAGGTGCAATGGATTTGCTGATTGGTGCAAAAAAGGTGATTCTTGCCATGGAGCACACCGCTAAAGGTTCACATAAGATTATGAAGGAATGTAATTTGCCTTTAACTGCAGCAGGACAGGTAAATCTTATTATCACAGAAATGGGCGTGATGGAGATTACCCCCGAAGGGATTGTTCTAAAGGAGATTAATCCTGAGTTTACCTTAGAGGAGGTTCAAGCCGCAACCGAGGCTAAGCTGATAATTGCTGCTGACCTAAAACCAGTTCAACAATAATAAAACCGACCTAAACTAATACAAAATAAACCTATGAGTAAAGTTTACATTGTTGCCGCTAAGCGTACCGCTATCGGCAAGTTCCTTGGAACTATTGCTAATGTTCCAGCTGCAGACTTAGCTGCTACAGTTATTAAAAATATTCTTACTGAAACTAAGATTGACCCAGCAAAAATCGACGAGGTTATTGTAGGCAATATCCTTATGGCCGGACAAAAGCAAGGTGTTGCCCGTCAGGCTGCTATTAAGGCTGGAATTCCACAGGAAGTTCCTGCTTATGGTCTTAATATGATTTGCGGTAGTGGTATGAAATCAATTATCAATGCCGTTGCAAGCATTAAGGCTGGCGATGCTAATTTGATTCTTGCTGGTGGAACAGAGTCTATGTCTAGTTCAGGATTCGTCATGCCAGGCACAATCCGTAATGGTCATAAAATGGCCGATTTGGTTGTAATGGATCATATGGTGACCGACGGTTTAACCGATGCATTCCAAGGATACCATATGGGTATTACTGCCGAGAACATTGCTACCAAGTATAGTATTACCCGCGAGGAGCAAGATGCATTCTCAATTGCATCGCAACAAAAGGCTGCTGCAGCTATTGATGCTGGTAAGTTTAAAGGCGAGATTGTTCCTGTTGAGATTCCTAGCAAAAAGGAGACTATAATTTTCGATACCGACGAGTACGTGAATCGTGCTACAAACTTAGAAAAGTTAGGCGCTCTTCGTCCTGCATTCAAGAAAGACGGAACTGTTACCGCCGGTAATGCTTCCGGTATTAACGATGGTGCATCGTTTGTGTTGGTTGCATCGGAGGAGGCTGTTGCCAAGTACGGTTTAACTCCACTGGCAGAGGTTGTAGCAACAGGTCAGGGTGGTGTTGACCCAGCAATTATGGGTATGGGACCAGTTCCTGCTATTGCAAACGCTCTTAAGAAAGCCGGAATGAAACTCACCGATATGGAGGTTGTTGAATTGAACGAGGCTTTTGCAGCTCAGTCACTTGGCGTTATGAAGCAACTTTGCGAAGACCACGGAGTAACTGCCGATTGGTTCAATAAGTACTGCAACGTTAATGGTGGAGCAATTGCTCTTGGCCACCCAATTGGTGCTTCGGGCAACAGAATTACCGTTAGCTTAATTCACGAGATGAAACGTAGCGGTAAGAAGTTCGGTATGGCTTCGCTTTGTATAGGTGGCGGTATGGGTACTGCTATCATCCTTAAAAACGTTTAGTAACATTAGTTATCAAAATATAATTATCACCTATGGTAAAGCAAGGAGATGTTTATACGCATGGCGTAAAGTTTACTCAGGCCGATGTTGTGAAGTTTGCCGAGGTTACTGGCGATTTCAACCCAATCCACATCGATGCGGAGTATGCTGCTAAAACAGTGTTTAAGAAACCAATTGTTCACGGATTCCTATCGGGTGCTGTGTTTTCCAAAGTATTCGGAACGCTATTTCCTGGCGAGGGAACAATTTACCTATCGCAAGAGATGAAATTTCTTGCGCCAATCTTTGTAGAGGAGCAGTACGAAGCTCGTTTCGAAGTTATGGAGGTAAACACCGAGAAGCATATCGGCATAATTAATTGCTCGCTAGTTAACTCCGAGGGTGCACCTTGTATTACTGGAGTGGCTAAACTTAAGCACAACACACAATTTGTTTAATAATTTAAAATCAGAAATAATGAAAAGACTTGAGAATAAAGTTGCCATTATAACAGGCGGTGCTGCAGGTATTGGTGCTGCTACATCAATCAGATTTGCTGCTGAGGGAGCTGTAACCGTGATTTGGGATTTGGACGAAACCCGCGGTAACGAGTTGGCTGCCAAATTAACTGCCGAAGGCAAAACCGCGGTTTTTGCAAAGGTAAACACATCAAAGTACGACGAGATTGAGGCTGCAACCAAAGCCGTAATCGAAAAGTACGGTAAAATTGATATCCTTGTAAATAACGCTGGTATTACCCGCGACAGTACTTTAAAGAAAATGACCCCAGAGCTATGGCAGCAGGTTATTGATGTTAACCTAACAGGTGTTTTCTACTGTACTAAGATTGTATCGGAGTACATGGTTGAGAAGAACTACGGCAGAATTATCAATACATCTTCGGTTGTTGCACTTTACGGTAACTTTGGCCAAACCAACTACGTTGCTACAAAGGCAGGTTTAATTGGTATGACCAAAACCTTAGCTCGCGAGTTAGGTCGTAAAGGAATCACCGTAAATGCTGTTGCTCCTGGTTTTATTGCTACCGAAATGGTTGCAAAGATGCCTGAGAACGTATTGGATGGAATGAAAGCAAAAGTTCCTGCGGGACGTTTAGGTTTACCTGAGGAAATAGCTTCGGCTTACTTATTCCTAGCTTCCGATGAGGCTGCTTACATTAATGGAGCAACCTTAAGCGTTGACGGCGGAATGACTGTATAACATATTTTACCTTTTTTAACAAATTTCTATTGTTATTTCACTAACAATTAATTTTACTTTGAGGGTCTTTTAGTTAGGACCTTTAGGTATAAAATCACAAGAGGTCATATCTGAAAAGATATGGCCTCTTGGTTTTAGGGAGTTGTAATATTAAAATAACAATAGATGGACTTTAGCTTATCAAAAACAGAAACTCTATTTCTGCAAATGATTAGAGAATTTGCGGATAAAGAGGTAAAACCCCTTGCCGCCGAAGTGGATGAGGAGGAGCGTTTCCCCGTTGAAACAGTTGAGAAAATGGCCAAACTCGGAATAATGGGAATTCCTGTTCCTGTTGAGTATGGCGGCGCTGGAGGAAACAACGTTTTGTACTCAATGGCAGTGGAGGAACTTTCTGCGGCCTGCGCAACTACAGGAGTAATAGTTTCGGCACACACATCGCTATGCGCGGCTCCAATTCTGGAGTTTGGGAATAAAGAGCAAAAGGCTAAGTACCTACCCAAACTCGCCTCGGGCGAGTGGCTTGGTGCATTCGGATTAACCGAGCCCAACGCTGGTACCGATGCATCATCGCAGCAAACAATTGCCGTTGAGGATGGCGATAACTATATCCTGAACGGAAGCAAAATTTTTATCACTAACGCCGAGTACGGTCACGTTTATATCATCTTCGCAATGACCGATAAATCCAAAGGTGTTAAGGGAATTTCGGCTTTTATTGTCGAGAAGGATTTTCCTGGTTTTTCCGTTGGTAAGAAGGAGAAAAAAATGGGTATCCGTGGCTCCGCAACCTGCGAGCTTATTATGGAGAATTGCGTTGTACCGAAGGCTAACCTGCTAGGAAAAATTAACGAGGGCTTTTCTATTGCGATGAAGACTCTCGATGGTGGACGAATTGGTATTGCTGCTCAAGCGCTCGGTATTGCACAGGGTGCAATTAACGAAACAGTAAAGTATGTGAAGGAGCGTAAGCAATTCGGAAAGCCAATTTCAGCATTCCAAAATACCCAATTTCAGCTTGCCGATTTACAAACGCGCGTTGTTGCATCCAGATTACTGGTTCGTCAGGCTGCTTTCAAAAAGGATAAGGGTCAAAACTACTCTACCGAGGCGGCAATGGCAAAGCTATATGCTGCCGAAACGGCAATGGAGGTTACCAATAAGGCCATACAAATGCACGGAGGTTACGGTTACACCCGCGAATACCCCGTAGAGCGTATGTTCCGCGATGCAAAAATCACAGAGATTTACGAGGGAACATCGGAGGTGCAGCGTATGGTAATTTCAGCAGCATTGCTAAAATAATTTCCGAGTAGTTCATTTTAAAAAGTAGAGAGTATGAAAATTGTAGTTTGTATAAAGCAAGTTCCAGATACAACCGAAATCAAGATAAATCCTACAACAGGAACATTAATACGCGATGGTGTTCCAAGCATTATTAACCCCGATGATAAAGCGGGGCTAGAGTTGGCGTTGAGCCTAAAGGATAAGTTCAATGCTCATATCACGGTTATAACTATGGGGCCAGCGCAAGCCGAGGATGTTTTACGCGAGGCCTACGCAATGGGCGTTGATAGGGCTATTCTGCTAACCGATAGAAAATTTGCTGGCGCCGATACCCTAGCAACATCGCACGCATTGGCAGGTGCATTGAGAAAACTTGAGTTCGATTTGCTTATAACTGGCCGACAAGCCATTGATGGCGATACCGCTCAGGTTGGCCCTCAAATAGCTGAACACTTGGACTTGCCACAGGTATCGTACTTGGAGCATCTCGATTTTGATGGTAAAAACACCTTTACGGTAAAACGCAGGGTTGAGGATGGCTACGAAATACTTCAGGTTGATGGTCCTTGCGTGGTTACCGTTCTTTCGGGAGCCTACAAGCCCCGATATATGACAGTAAGTGGAATTGTGGGAGCATATGAGAAAGAGGTTGAGTTTTGGGGTTTTGAACAGATAGATGTTGTGGAAAGCAAACTTGGACTAAAAGGCTCTCCTACGCGTGTTCACAAGGCATTCTCGAGGGGTGTAAAAGCGCCCGGAGAACTTTACGAGGTTGACACCAATGAGGCCGCTGGAATAATCATCAGCAAACTGAAAGAAAAATTCATCATCTAACTCTGAAAGAAATGGAAATATCAGCATATAAAGGCGTTTTTGTTTTTGTTGAACAGCGCAAGGGCGAAATTCAAGGTGTTTCGTTAGAACTCATAGGTAAAGCACGCGATTTGGCAGATGCTTTAAACGATAAAGTTTACGCAATTCTTCTAGGAAGCGGTATTTCGTATCAGGCAAATATGTTAATAGCTCACGGTGCCGATGTGGTAATCTGCGCCGACGCACCAGAATTGAACGATTACCTTACCGAGCCATACACACAGGCCGTTTGCCATATTGTTAACGAGTACAAGCCAAACATTTTGATGCTTGGAGCAACCACAATTGGTCGCGATTTGGGTCCACGTTTATCGGCTCGTTTGGAAACAGGACTAACGGCAGATTGTACCAAACTAGAGATATCGGACGACAAGGACTTGCTTATGACCCGTCCTGCATTTGGCGGGAACCTTATGGCAACAATTGTTTGCAAGGAGCATCGTCCGCAAATGAGTACTGTTCGTCCGGGAGTTATGCGTAGCCTTCCTGCTGATTCGTCGCGTAAGGGCGAAGTGGTTATGGTTAACATTCCGTTCAAAAAGGAGAAGTTTAGGGTAAAGCTTCTAAGCACCGTTAAGGAGAAAACCGAGATGGTTGATATAAGCGAGGCTAAAATTCTAATATCGTGTGGTAGAGGTATGGCTAACGCTGAAAGCTTAAAAACAGTAACCGATTTGGCTGAAACGCTCGATGCGCAGGTTTCGGCTTCAAGAGCCGTGGTTGATGCGGGATTAATTTCGCACGACCGTCAGGTTGGGCAAACCGGAAAAACCGTTCGACCCGATTTATACTTGGCGGTGGGAATTTCGGGAGCCATTCAACACCTTGCAGGTATGGAGGAGTCGGGCTACATTGTGGCAATCAACAAGGATAAGTTTGCGCCAATATTCCAAGTGGCAGACCTTGGTATTGTTGGCGATGCAAAACAGATAGTAAAGCAGCTTAATGAGCGGTTGAAAAAATAGATTACTCTAGAAAGCAGAAAAGCCCCGAAAGTAAAAATATCGGGGCTTTTTTATTGTAACAAATAGTATTCTGAGCACAAACGTTTTCGAACAGCAATTAAAGCTCTAACGAACCTGCTATCTGACATATAATTTTAAGCATCGGATTTTAACATTATTTGCCAATAATATTGTACTTTTGTAAGTTTTGATGCCTATTTATATTCAAATTGTAGGAAAATTTGTTTCGTGAGTAACAAATAGTAACACAACACTAGGATGTGTTAAATTTCTTTTAGTTTAATTTGGCAAAAAATTTTTGTAATAATCGAAAATCTATAGATATGAAGAACAAGTTTATCTCGGCTGAGGAAGCTGCTTCGATGGTTAAGGACGGTATGACCGTTATGATTGGTGGTTTTATGGCTGTGGGTAGCCCACATAGCATTATCGCCAAAATGGTGGAGAAGGGTGTAAAAGACCTAACAATAATTTGTAACGATACCGCTTTTCCCGACAAGGGAATTGGCCTGCTTATAGCCAACAAACAGGTAAAAAGGGTTATCACTTCGCATATCGGAACAAATCCTTGCACAATTGAGCAATTCAACAACAAAGAGATAAGCATTGAGTTTAACCCACAAGGAACTCTTGCCGAGCGTGTTCGTTGCGCTGGTGCTGGCCTTGGTGGATTTTTAACCCCAACAGGTATTGGAACTATTGTTGAGGAAGGAAAGCAAAAAATAAACATCGATGGTCGCGATTACCTTTTGGAAAAGCCATTACGTGCCGATATCGCTTTGCTAGGAGCGAGCATCTCCGATAACATTGGAAATTTGGTTTACAAGGGTTCGTCTCAGAACTTCAACCCAGTTATGGCAACCGCAGCCGATATTGTGATTGCCGAGGCTGAGGAGGTTGTTGAGGTTGGACAAATTAACCCCGAGAACGTTAAAACACAATCGATTTTTGTAACTCACATTGTAAAAAAATCAATCTAAAATATTAATGCTATGGATAGTAAAGTGATGATTAGGGTTAGGATGAGCTCACACGATGCTCATTACGGTGGAAATTTAGTTGATGGCGCAAAAATGCTTCAACTTTTTGGCGATGTGGCAACTGAACTTTTGATTAGACACGATGGCGACGAGGGTCTTTTCAAAGCATACGATAACGTTGAGTTTATTGCTCCTGTTTATGCAGGCGATTACATTGAGGCTGTTGGCGAGATAACCAACGTTGGAAATACCTCACGTAAAATGACCTTTGAGGCTCGTAAGGTAATTGTTCCTCGTCCCGATATTTCAGACTCCGCTTGCGACCTTCTTGCAGAACCTATTGTTGTTTGCCGTGCAAGTGGTACCTGTGTTGTTCCAAAAAATTGTCAACGTAAATAACCAACCTAGCTATGGAAAAACTAATTATCACCGCTGCTATTTGTGGTGCCGAGGTAACCAAGGAGCAGAACCCTGCGGTTCCTTACACCGTTGAGGAGATTGTAAGAGAAGCTAAATCGGCAGTTGATGCTGGTGCAGCCATTGTTCACCTCCACGTTCGTTGGGACGATGGTAGACCTACTCAGGATAAGGGTCGTTTTAAGGAGTGCATTGATGCTATCCTTAAGGTTTGCCCCGATGTGATTATTATTCCATCTACTGGTGGTGCTGTGGGAATGACTGCCGAGGAGCGTTTACAGCCAACCGAGTTGCCAATTGAAATGGCCACACTTGATTGCGGTACCTGCAATTTTGGCGACGAGGTATTTGAGAACACCATGCCAATGATGCGCGATTTTGGTAAACGTATGATGGCGAACAACATCAAGCCAGAGTATGAATGCTTTGAGATGGGGCATTTGGACACAATCCTGAATATGGTTAAAAAGGGACAAGCCCCAGGCGCTCCCCTACACTTCAACTTTGTACTAGGCGTTCCTGGTTGTACTCCAGCAACAGTTAGTAACCTTGCTTGGTTAGTTAATGCAATTCCAGCAGGCTCTACTTGGTGTGCTACAGGTGTTGGTCGCCACGAGTTCTTACTTGCTGCACCTGCAATTGCTATGGGCGGTAACGTAAGGGTTGGTTTTGAGGATAACCTTTACCTTGAAAAAGGCGTGCTTGCAAAATCCAACGGTGAGTTAGTTGCCAAGGTTGTTCGCATTGCAAAAGAACTTGGTCGCGAAGTGGCAACATCGGCCGAGGCTAGAGAAATTTTAGGTCTTAAGAAAAAATAGTGTTAATAATATAAATAATTTGATAAAATGAAGAAGGGAAATAAGTACGGAACCCACAGGGTTATTGAGCCAAAAGGTGTTTTACCTCAACCAGCTAATAAGATTGACAACAATATGGATGAGATTTACGATAACGAAATTCTCATCGATGTACAAACATTAAATATTGACTCAGCATCGTTTACCGACATTGAGGCTCGCGCTAATGGCGACCACAAAAGAATTGCTGAGATTATGATGGAAATTGTAGAGAAACAAGGAAAACACCGTAATCCTTGGACTGGTTCAGGTGGTATGCTACTTGGTACAGTTGAGAAAATTGGCGATGCGCTTGCTGGAAAAATCGACCTAAAGGTTGGCGATAAAATTGCCACTTTGGTTTCTCTTTCATTAACCCCACTTCGTATCGACAAAATCAAAGAAATCCGTGCTGATGTTGACCAAGTTGATATCGATGGTAAAGCAATTCTTTTCGAGAGCGGTATCTACGCAAAAATTCCTACCGATATTCCTGCAAAACTTGCTCTTTCGGCTCTTGACGTTGCTGGTGCTCCTGCTCAAACCGCAAAATTGGTTAAACCTGGCGATACAGTTCTTATCATTGGCGCTGGTGGAAAATCGGGTATGCTTTGCTGCTACGAGGCAAAACGTAGGGCTGGTGTAACAGGTAAGGTTATTGGTCTTTGCCATAGCCAAAAGAGTGCCGATAGATTAATCGACCTTGGTTTCTGCGACCACGTTTTCACTGCCGATGCAACTCAACCAGTTCCAGTTCTTGAGAAGATGGAAGAGTTAACAGGTGGTCAAATGGCCGACGTTACAATCAACAACGTAAATATCAACGATACCGAGATGACAAGTATTCTTTGCACAAAGGATACCGGTGTTGTTTACTTCTTCTCAATGGCAACAAGCTTTACAAAAGCTGCATTGGGTGCTGAGGGTGTTGGTAGCGATGTAACTATGATTGTTGGTAATGGTTACACCAAAGGCCATGCTGCTATTACACTTGAGATTCTTCGCGAGAGCGAGAAACTTCGTAAGGTATTCACAGAGCTTTACGCATAGTAAACCATTTTCAGGATTTATTACAGCTAGCAAATTATATGAAGCAAGGATGTAGATACGGAACTCATAGAGTTTTAGAGCCAAAGGGAACTTTACCTCAGCCAGCACAAAAGCTCGATAATACCATGGAGCTTTACGATAACGAGATGCTGATTTCGGTAAAAACGCTGAATATTGATTCGGCCAGCTTTACTCAAATTAAAACGGCTTGCAATGGCGATACCGACCGTATGGCTAAAATGATTACCGACATTGTAGCTGAGCGTGGAAAAATGCAGAATCCTGTTACTGGTTCTGGAGGTATGCTTATTGGTACAGTTAAGGCCATTGGTCCTAGTTTTCCTGCTGCAGGAGTAAAGATAGGTGATACAATTGCTACGCTGGTTTCGCTTTCGCTTACACCGCTGAAAATTCATAAAATTATCAGTGTAAATCCCAAAAACGACCAGGTGGATGTTGAGGCCGAAGCTATTCTTTTTGAAAGCGGCATTTTCGCTGTCCTTCCCAATGATATACCCGAGAAACTTGCTCTTGCTGCACTCGATGTTGCTGGTGCACCAGCACAGGTAGACCGTTTGGTTAAAGAGGGCGATACCGTGTGCATTATTGGCGGTGGTGGTAAATCGGGCGTTCTTTGTTGCTACCAAGCAATGCAGAATGCTACACGTACAGGAAAGGTTATTGTGGTGGAGTATTCGGAGGAAAACGCTCGCCGAATTTCTGAAATGAAATTGGCCGACCACGTTATTATTGCCGATGCAACAAATGTAATGGACGTTTACAACAAGGTTACTGCCATTACTGGCCCAAGGGGTTGCGATGTGGTTATCAACAACGTGAACGTTCCTAACACTGAGATGACATCAATTCTTATTACCAAAGGCAACGGATGCGTTTACTTCTTCTCAATGGCTACCTCGTTTACAAAAGCTGCTCTTGGCGCTGAGGGTGTTGGTAAGGATATCAACCTAATTGTAGGAAATGGTTATGCAAAAGGTCACGCCGACCTTACTCTTAGCATAATTAGGGAATCAGAGGATATACGTAATTTATTTAATAAACTGTATGTTTAATTTTCAGAATAAAAGCAGACGTCAGGAGTTTTTTCCTAACGTATCGGACAACGATTGGAACGACTGGAAGTGGCAAGTTCGTAATCGTATAGAGACACTTGAGGAGTTAAAAAAGTACATCAACTTAACCGCTGAGGAGGAAGAGGGTATTCGTAAATCGCTACAAACCCTTCGTATGGCTATCACTCCATACTACCTATCGTTGGTTGACCCAAATAACCCAAACTGTCCAGTTCGTAAGCAAGCAATCCCTTCTGCTGCGGAGACACACACTTCGGCAGCCGATTTGTTGGACCCATTGCACGAGGATGGCGATTCACCAGTTCCTGGCCTAACACACAGATATCCTGATAGGGTTCTTTTCCTTATCACTGATATGTGCTCAATGTACTGCCGCCACTGTACTCGCCGTAGGTTTGCAGGTCAAAAAGATGCAGCAACTCCAAAGGATAATATCACTAAAGGAATTGAGTATATTGCAAATCACCCAGAGGTGCGCGATGTTCTACTTTCTGGTGGTGATGCGCTACTTGTTAGCGATGGTATTTTAGAAGATATTATTGCTCGCCTTCGTGCAATTCCTCACGTGGAAATTATCCGTATCGGAAGTCGTGTTCCTGTGGTTCTTCCACAGCGTATTACCGACGATTTGGTGAATATGCTTAAGAAGTATCACCCAGTATGGCTAAACACTCACTTCAATCACTCTAACGAGGTTACACCCGAGAGCGTTGAGGCTTGTAACAAACTAGCCAATGCAGGTGTGCCACTAGGAAACCAATCGGTTCTACTTCGTGGAGTTAACGATTGTCCAAACGTGATGAAGAAGTTGGTTCACAACTTGGTTAAGATGCGTGTTCGTCCTTACTACATCTACCAATGCGACCTTTCGATGGGTCTTGAGCACTTTAGAACACCTGTTTCTAAAGGTATCGAGATTATTGAGAGTTTACGCGGACATACTTCGGGTTACGCTGTTCCAACATTTGTGGTTGATGCTCCAGGCGGCGGTGGTAAAACACCAGTTATGCCTCAGTACGTTATTTCGCAAATGCCGGGCAAGGTTATCCTTCGTAACTTCGAGGGAGTTATTACAACCTACACTGAGCCTACCGATTACAAGAACGAGTGCCAGTGCGATGATTGCAAAAGCCATAAATTTGAGGATGGTATTGCAGGCTTAATGCATGGCGACCAGCTTTCAATTGAGCCAGAGAAGTTGACCCGTAAAATGAGGAATATTCATTAATAAGTTCTAGCGCGAAGACGCATTGCTACTCTTTTTTGGTTTTTTTACCGATTTTAGATTAGAAAAATGCGTCTTCGTGTTTTTTATAAGTAAAAATGAGGGCGAATTAGGATGCCATTCATTGATGATGTGCTCACCTACAAAAGCCTTTCAATTGTAGGACTCGAGAAGAATACTGGCAAAACGGAGTGTCTTAACTATGTTCTTGGTAGGTTAAAGGATATGGATAAGCGGATTGCTCTTACGTCAATTGGGATTGATGGCGAGAGTCGCGATATAGTCACAAACACTCAAAAACCAGAGATTCGCATCTACAAGGGAATGATTTTTATATCGGCGGAGAAGCACTACTTACAACGCCGAATAACATCCGAGATTTTAGACGTAAGTAACATTCATACTTCGCTGGGTAGGCTTGTTATTGCAAAGGCAATAAGTTCCGACAAGGTTTTACTATCAGGTCCACCCGATACACACTGCCTCAAAGCAATAATTGCGGAGATGAATAGTTACAATGTCGATTTAACCATTGTTGACGGTGCCTTATCGAGGCTAAGCCTTGCATCGCCAGCGGTGACCGAGGGAATGGTGCTTGCCACGGGTGCGGCTTACTCTGCAAATATCCCAGAGTTGGTTCGCAAAACTAAGTATGTGGTGGATTTAATCAATCTACCTGAGGTTGAGCCAGAGTTGAAGCGAAAACTCGATTTTGTGGAATCGGGAATATTTGCGGTTGATGCCGAAAGTAACCTGCACGACCTTAATGTGCAGTCGGTTTTTATGCTTGAAAAAGCAAAGGATAAAATTTTCAGCTACGGGAATAGGCTGTTTGTTGCAGGCGCTACAAGTAATAACCTGTTCGAATTTCTGCGGATGCAGAAAAATGTAGCCAATATAGAGTTGATAGTTAAGGATTTTACTAAGATATTTGCTACTCCCGATGTGTACTACTCCTTCGTCAAAAAAGGGGGAAAAGTTAGAGTGGCAACCAAAACAAAACTTGCGGCGGTTTGCATTAACCCAATATCGCCACAGGGTTACAGGTTGAGTTCCGATGAGCTCAAGGCGGCTATGCAGGATGCCCTGCAAATGCCAGTGTATGATGTTAAAAAGTTAAAGTGATGCAGCTGAAAAGTGCGCTAACCGGAATTTCAGGACTACGCTATATGGTGGATAAACTCGATATTAAATCGGGTTTAGGGCATCGCGTATTGCTGGCATCGACATTTTTGGTTAGCCAAAAGGATGTGCTTTACCAGCTGCAACAGGTTGCACAAGCGGTTGATGCTTTCAACAGAAGTGAGCACAAGGAAACTTTCGATAAGGTTGCCATAAAGCTATCGCAGGTTCGCGATATTGCCGGGACAATCAAGAACATACAAAAGCATTTAACTCTGAACGATATTGAACTTTTCGAGGTAAAAAGTTTTACCCTTTTAGCCAACGAGATTAGAGAGTTAACCCCATCGGTAGAGTTCCTTCACAGCAAACTACCCAACCTCGATAAGGTTATTGCAATTCTCGACCCAGAGAATACTCGAATTCCTTCGTTCTACATCAATAGTGCTTTTGCACCAGAACTTACTGAGCTGCGCAAAAAGTTGGCTAGCGTTGAATTCTCCATTGAAGATTTGGAGAAAACGAATACCGATAGCAATAAACAATATCAGCAATCAGAAGAAATCAGAGCCAAAATAACGGAGATAGAGGATGGTGTTAGGCAAAACCTATCGGAACAGCTGCATGGTTTTGCATCGGAGCTGAACGAGGCTTTGGTTGCAGTTGCCAATATCGATATACTTATTGCAAAGGCAAAGCAGGCTATCTACGAGAGGTTGATTATGCCTGAGATTGTTGCCGATACAACATCGTACAGCGGACTATTCTACCCTCAACTTAAGGAGTTGCTTGAGCTGGAGAAAAGAAGGTATCAACCCATTGATGTTGAAATTCACAAAGGAACCTGTTTAATTACAGGCGCCAATATGGCCGGAAAAACGGTTCTGCTCAAAACACTTGCGCTGAGTCAGGCTCTGTGCCAGTACGGTTTTTTTGTTCCTGCTGCAAGCGCAAAAATTGCCTTGGTGGAGCAGATTCTTTTCAGCATTGCCGATGAGCAATCAGAACTATCGGGGTTATCGTCCTATGCGGCCGAGATGCTGAAGGTGAACCAAATTGTGCAGATGGCCAAAAAACAGCATCCACTTTTGGTGCTGATTGATGAGTTGGCTCGCACCACCAACCCAACCGAGGGACGAGCCATTGTTAGCGCTGTGGCAAACCTACTGAACGATTGCAACGTAAAAGCGGTTATCACAACGCACTATAGCGGTTTAAGCACCCAATGCCGTAAGCTAAGGGTTAAGGGTTTTATTGAGGATAGCAAGGATGCAACCATCACCGTTAAGAACATTGGCGATTATATCGATTACTCGCTAATTGACGACGATGGAACCAACGTTCCGCACGAAGCGTTGCGAATTGCACAGATACTTGGCGTTGATGCTGATGTAATATCCGAGGCATCGAGGTTGATGGAAACGAATAGTAATAAACATTGATATTACGAAACCCCCTCAAGGGTTTGAAACCCTTGAGGGGATTTAAATAACAATCGATAACAAACATAAAAACTATAAACTTCGAATACAGTTATGCAGAAGAGCAAGTTAGGTCTCGATTTTGAGAAAGTTGGCTATGCTAAAAACATCGCGAAGAAAATTGCTGGCGATGTTCAAAGCTTTGTGGAGAATTACACAACTGTGGCCGTGGAGCGTACACTCTGCCGTTTGTTGGGAATTGATGGAATTGATGGCAATGCAGTTCCTCTCCCCAATGTGCTTGTTGACTCCCTAAAGGAGAAAGGGGTACTTGGACAAGGCGTTATTTTCTACATCGGAAACGCCATTGTTGAAACAGGTTTAAATCCACAGCAAATTGCCGAGCAGGTTGCTGAAGGTAAGCTGGATTTAACCACTCTAACAATTCATCCAAAGGAGAAGATTGATGCGGCTATTATGCCAATCGTAAACGCAAGCCTCAATAGGATTAAATCGCGTAGGGCTCGCCGCGAGAACTATTTGAAAACAATTGGCGAGGGCTCAAAACCTTACCTTTACGTGATTGTTGCTACCGGTAACATTTACGAGGATGTTGTGCAGGCACAAGCCGCTGCACGCCAAGGCGCCGATATCATTGCGGTTATCCGTACCACAGGTCAAAGTCTGCTCGACTATGTTCCTTACGGTGCTACAACCGAGGGTTTCGGTGGAACTTACGCAACACAGGAGAACTTCCGCATTATGCGTAAAGCATTGGACGAGGTTGGCGAGGAAATTGGTCGCTACATTCGCCTTTGCAACTACTGCTCAGGCTTGTGTATGCCTGAGATTGCGGTTATGGGTGCGTTTGAGGGTCTTGATGTTATGCTAAACGATGCCCTTTACGGAATCCTTTTCCGCGATATCAATATGCAACGCACAATGGTTGACCAGTACTTCTCACGTATCATCAACGGGTATGCTGGTGTAATCATCAATACAGGCGAGGATAACTACCTAACCACCGCCGATGCGTTCGACGAGGCACACACTGTACTGGCATCGGACCTTATCAACGAACAGCTAGCGTTTATTGCAGGAATTCCTGCCGAGCAAATGGGACTTGGTCACGCATTCGAAATGGACCCAGAACTGGAGAACGGTTTCCTTTACGAGTTGGCTCAGGCACAAATGACCCGCGAAATCTTCCCCGATGCACCGCTTAAGTATATGCCTCCTACAAAGTTTATGACTGGTAACGTTTTCCGTGGTCATATTCAGGATGCTCTTTTCAACCAAATTGCCATTTGGACTGGCCAAGGGCTTCAGCTTTTGGGTATGATGACCGAGGCAATTCACACACCATTTATGTCGGACCGCTACCTTGCCATTGAGAACGCTAAGTATATATTCAAGAATATGAAGAGCATTGGCGATGAGGTGGAGTACAAGGAGAATGGAATTATCCGCAACCGCGCCAAGGAAGTACTGAACAATGCTGTTGAGCTACTTGAGGTACTTCAGAACGATGGACTTTTCAACGCGCTGGAGCAAGGCAAGTTTGCAGCAGTTAAGCGTCCAAAAACTGGAGGTAAAGGTCTTGCAGGTGTAGTTGAGCGTGGCGTAAACTACAGCAATCCATTTGTTGATTTGATGAAACAACGTAAGTAAAACGCATTAAAGAGATACACAATATGAGCGGAGGATTATACTCAATGGAGGCGCGCGATTTCGATACAACGCTCGACCTCAAAAAAATAAAGCCTTACGGCGATACAATGAACGATGGTAAAACCCAAGTAAGTTTTACTCTACCTATACCTTGCGGAAACGAGGCCATTGAAGCGGCAAAACAGCTAATGAAGAAGATGGGATTTGAGAATCCACAGGTTGTATTCTACAAGGAGCTGACTGCCGGTTTTACATTTTTCAACTGCTACGGTAGCTGCGTTCACACTGTCGATTTCACCACCATTCACGTTCCCAAGGTTGAGGCTACAACCTGGGATATGCACCAAACCGACGAGTACGTTAAGGAGAATATTGGTCGTAAGTTGGTTGTGGTTGGCGCAAGTACCGGAACCGATGCCCACACAGTAGGTATCGATGCCATTATGAATATGAAGGGCTACGCAGGCCATTATGGCTTGGAGCGTTACGAGGGATTTGAGGCCTACAACCTTGGTAGCCAAGTTCCCAACGACGAGTTTATTGCCAAGGCAATTGAGCTAAAAGCCGATGCCCTTTTGGTTTCGCAAACTGTTACCCAGAAGGATGTACACATTCAGAACCTAGTTGAGTTGGTTGAGATGCTAGAGGCCGAAGGACTACGTAGCAAGGTTATCCTTTGCTGTGGTGGCCCACGTATTAACCACGAGTTGGCCAAGGAGCTAGGCTACGATGCCGGTTTTGGAATGAACTCCTACGCCGACGATGTAGCATCGTTTATTGCGCAGGAATTTGTACGAAGGAATAAGAAGTAGTTTTCTATAAAGTAGTATACTGTAACCCTGATGGAGTTTGAAACTCTGTCAGGGTTTGTTGTTAAAGAGGAATGATAGTTTTCTTAAATTTGAATATATTTACGAAAGGGTAAAACGAATTAATTTGTAATTGCGCGGTCAGAAGACCGCTACTTAAATTCGACGAAGTCGCAGACTTCGTCGAGTTAGGGAGTTTAACAATATTTTTAAAGTGATCAGTTTATGATGAAGCTTAAAGAAATTGAGAAAGTTACTTATAATCTTATAAAGACAAATTCAACTTTTAGTTTAATAGGTTTAGACAATGAAATTAAGTTATTAGACAATGACTATCAGATTAAAAAGTTGACAATAAGAATAATGGAAAATCAATTGAAAAAAATTGAAGAAAATCAATTATTCTTTCAAGTAGAAAACATAATATATAAATTAATTTTTTCAGATTTATCTGTAAGTGTTTTTTATACCACAACTGCTAATAAAGATATTTGGATATTCAATGAAAACTATATTTTTGAAGCAGAAAGAACAGAAAATAGACGTGAATATAAATTCGATTTTTTATCAATAAAAGAAAATAAGGTACTGTGGTCAGATGTTTCAATGATACGCTTTTATTCTAAATCTAACGAATTACTATTATTTACTGATTTTTTAGGGAATGTTTTTAAGAAACGAAACATATATAATGGCCTTGAAATCTGGTCTCTAGATTTTTCACAGAATAGAGTTAATGGTTCGGTTCTTTTAATAAATGATAAAATAGTTTTCTCAACCACCAATCAAGATTTAATCGGAGTTGAAATAGAAACAGGCAAAGAGTTATGGCGATTATCAAATTGTAATTTGCATCATCAACAGCAACCCAACACAAACTATTTAGTAGGCTTATCGGCAAACTCTTTTGGAGATAATTTTTATCAAGTAATAGACCCGATATGTGGAAAGAAGATAATAGATAAGAAGTTTGAAAACTTCTTTTACGAAACAACACCAAACAAGGCTTGTATTACAGAAACCCATTATTATTTTATCAGTAATGTTTTTGGAGATGGCACAGGAACAAAGAGCGAAAGAATTACACATTTGGGCTGTATCAATTTACAGACTCACGATATAGAATGGATAGAAAAGGTTGGTAATACTTCTGAAAGGCAAAGCGAATACCAAAAACCAGAAATCAATAACAATAAAATTTATTTACTTGACGGAGAGCAAACATTACACATTTACGAAATCCCAGTTCAGTCGAGGCTGTAAAAAGAAGTAAACGAATCGTGTTCGGCGGCGGTTATACCACCGTCGTTCTATTTTACAGGCTTAGCCTGTGTTAATATTATTAATTGGGCTGTAGCCCAAGCCTAATAGGATAAAAATGTAAAAAACCCTGACAGAGTTCGAAACTCAATCAGGGTTTTTAGTTGTGTGGACTTTCCTGCGTTTACCAACAGGCCAACGCAAAGCTCATTATTAGTTGATAAAAGTAAAAGCCTTTCCGCTTTCGCCAGCGCGGCCAGTTCTGCCAATGCGGTGAAAGTAACTGCCTCGCTAGCGCGGATTTTCAATCCGTGCGCTATTAGTAGCAAAGAATAAACCCCACTGTTCAGCACGACTTATTCATACGCGTGCGCTCTTTTTAATACCTCATCATTATTGATACCCAACACTGTTCTCCCCATAAGGTGAGTACTAACAAAATAACATTTACAGCAAGGTAACAGTATGTCTTAAACAATCTAAATGATTAAAATCATTATTATCAATTAGTTCTTTTATTTACCTTTCAACACTTTTAATTAAAACATTATGGGCTCCGAAATAGAAAACAACGTAGAGGAGAACAAGGTGATAAAATCCGAAACCATGTCGGCATTGAATGCCAACATAATAGCATTTGTAATGCTTTTACCAATTGCAATTATTTGTATTGTTCCATTTATGCTAATATGGAGAGGACAGTTGCTTTTGGATGGGTTTTCGTTTCTTCGTTCTCATCAAATATTCCTGCTTTTAATTTTAGTATTGGGAATTGTTATTCACGAGGGTTTGCATGGATTAACTTGGGGAGTATTCGCTAAGGGTGGTTTGAAATCTATTCGCTTTGGAATTAAGTGGGCTTATTTAACTCCATATTGCCATTGCAATGAGCCATTAAGGCGAAATCACTACTTACTTGGAGGAATAATGCCAGGTTTGGTTCTGGGATTGTTTCCAGTGATAGTTGCCCTGATATTTGGGATAGGCTGGTTGCTATTGCTGGGTATATTTTTTATTGGCGCAGCCGGAGGCGATTTAATGGTTCTCTTTAAGTTGATTAAGGTTGATAAAAAGCATTTAATACAGGATCATCCCAATGAAATTGGGTTCTTGGTTCTTCGAGATAGTTGATGGTTGTGTGTTGTTCGTTGATCGTGAAAGAAAATAATACCTCCAGCCTAAAAGCCATAAAGTCAAAACTCCAAACAATATGAAATACCTAAACCTAACCATCGTTTTCCTAGTTTTTAGTGTAGTTAGCCATTCGCAAACCACGAAGAATTACATCCAATGGGTAAACCCTTTTATTGGAACTGAACGTATGGGGCACACCTTTCCTGGAGCAACAGTTCCATTCGGGGCCGTTCAGCTTAGTCCCGACACCGACACAATTCCCTATGCCGTTAACGGCAAGTACAACCCCGATGCTTACAAGTATTGCGCAGGTTATCAGTACACCGATAGCACAATTGTTGGTTTTAGCCATACCCATTTCAGCGGTACGGGTCATTCCGATTTAGGCGATATTCTAATAATGCCAACAGTAGGCAAGTTGCAGTTGAACCCCGGTACAGCATCCAATCCAAACTCTGGCTATCGCTCCGCGTTTTCGCATAAGCAGGAATTTGCTGAGCCAAACTACTATCAAGTTAACCTGCTTGATCACAATATAAATGCTGAACTTACCACCTCTGCAAGGGTAGGAGTTCATCAGTACACATTCCCAAAATCCGATTCAGCGCATATCATCCTCGATTTAATTCACGGAATATACAATTACCCCGATAAGAATGTTTGGACATTTATCCGTGTAGAAAGCGATACGTTGATTACCGGGTATCGCCAAACCCACGGCTGGGCAAGAACCCGCACGGTTTACTTTGCCATTGCGTTTTCCAAGCCTTTCAAAACATACGGAATTGTAAATGGCGAAACTTTAGTTTACCGTGGATTCTGGAGAAAATTCAACCAAAACAGCAACTTCCCTGAGAATGCAGGCCGACAAATTCGTTGCTACTTCGATTTTTCCACAAATGAGGGCGAGAAGATAATTCTTAAGGTAGCCATATCGCCCGTTAGTACCAGTGGTGCTTTGTCCAATATGTTTGCCGAAACGCCAAGCTGGGATTTCGATGCAATCAAGCAACAAGGTCAGCAGCAGTGGAATAAAGAACTGGGTAAGATTGATGTGGAAACTCAAACCAACAATGATAAAATTAACTTCTATACATCGCTATATCACACCTATTTAGGGCCAACCATTTATATGGATACCGATAGAAAGTATCGTGGTTTGGATCAAAACATTCACACGGCTTCCGATTTCGAGAATTACACAACCTTCTCGCTTTGGGATACCTACCGTGCATTGCATCCGCTATTCAATATCATTCAACCTAGTCGTAACGCTAGTATGATTAAATCGATGCTGGCGCATTACAAGCAAAGCGTTCACTCTATGTTGCCAGTTTGGTCGCACTATGCAAACGAGAACTGGTGTATGATTGGCTACCATTCCGTATCGGTTATTGCCGATGCGGCAATAAAGGGTAACGATAACTTCGATTTAAACTATGCGCTTGACGCATCGGTTCGTAGTGCAAAGAATGGCTGGTACGATGGACTAGCCGATTATATGAAATTAGGTTATGTTCCCGAGGATAAATCGGGTAGTTCAGTTTCCAAAACACTGGAATACGCTTTCGATGACTGGTGCATTGCGCAGTTAGCCAAAAAGTTAAATAGAATGGATATTTACGATGAGTTCAGCAAGCGCTCATCGAATTATATAAACGTTTTCGATAAATCCATAGGATTTACTCGTCCACGCCTTTCCGATGGAACCTTTAAGTCAGACTTTGATGTGCTAAGCACTCACGGGCAGGGTTTTATTGAGGGAAACTCGTGGAACTACAGTTTGTATGTTCCGCACAATCCTGAAGCGCTAGTTAACCTGTATGGCGGTAAAAAGAAATTTGGGCTTTATCTCGATTCCCTTTTTACAATGCACCTACCCGATAAGTACTTTGAGGGCACCGAGGATATAACCCGCGATGGTTTAATTGGTAACTACGTTCACGGCAACGAGCCGTCGCACCACGTTGCGTATCTTTATAACTGGACCGACAAGCCTTGGAAAACCCAGCAAACCGTTCGGATGATTTGCGAGCAGATGTACAAACCCAAACCCGATGGCCTTGGTGGTAACGACGATTGCGGACAAATGAGCGCCTGGTACATTTTCAGCACATTGGGATTTTACCCTGTTGCACCAGCATCGGATTTTTACTCAACAGGTAGTCCTTTGGTAAAAACAGCAACACTGAAATTCGAGAATGGTAAAACATTGAGGATTTTGGCTAAAAATCAATCCCCAAAAAATGTTTACGTTAAACGAATTCTACTTAATGGAAAGCCTGTTTTAAACAATCATCTAAAGCATTCCGATTTAATGGAGGGAGGGGAGTTGGTGTTTGAGATGACTGAAAAAAAGATGTTTCGACAAGTAAAGAATAATAAGTAAGATTGTTCTTTATTATCCCAAACTATAGTGAGGGAACTCTGTTTTGGATTCCAAAAATTTAGATGTCTCAAAGTCGAAAACAAAAAGCCATTCAATTCAGAATGGCTTTCGATTTATACAACGTCTATTCTTTACAAACACTGTCAGGGTTCTGAACCCTGACAGTGTTAATCATTAAGAAACTATCGCTTAACAACTCTAATCACATTTGTTTTATTGCCGTTTAAAACTTTTAAAATATAAATTCCTGTTTTCAGATTACTAGTATTAATTGGATAAGTTTTATCGGCAAACTCCGCAGTGTAAACAACCTTACCAATTATATCCATTACAGTAACCTTTGTTAGACCCGAACCATCAACTTTAACATTAAGTGTCTCTCCAAATGGATTTGGGTAAACTGTAATTTTATCTTGTTGGTTATCGCCAATGCCAGTAGCAGGGCTAACGGTATAGTTTTGTATGGTACTTTCGGAGAAATTTCCCTCCTGGTCAGTTGCTTTTATCCTATAGTAAACAACAGTTCCTGTGGTTTGTGTTGGTATTGTTGCACTGTAGGTTGATGAGCTATTGGTCATTGAAAGCGTATTGCTCAAAGCATTGGAAGCTGTACCCCATTGAAGTTGAACGGTACTTAACCTACCCTCAGGGTCGGTAACTGTTGCCGAAACGCCAACGTTATCAGCCGATGTTGGGTTTGCAGGATTTCTGCTTTCACCAGTTATTGTAGGTGCTTGATTTGGTGACGACGAGTTGGTTTGCCACTCTAAATCATCAATAGCAATTCTTGCCACTCCATTACTAGCCAACTTAACTACAAAGTCGCCACTAACATTTACAGTAAATGTTGCTGTTTGAACATCTACTGTAACATCTACTGTACCAATTTGATTATTGTTAACAAATACTGTAATTACACCACCGCTTCCTGTAAACTTTTGCTGGTGTTTAAACCTTACCTGAGCACAACCTCCTGTTATTGTTTGAGATTCTAATGTGGGTGTGCCAGATTGTGCAAAACAAATTGCCCTCGTATTAACAGTTTGATCTGTCCTTGCAGACGTTGCCGACCAATTAATGTCATTATCTCCGGTCCAAGTTCTATCTGCATATGAAGAGTTGCTTGCGGGCATATTCTCGAAAGTTTCACCAACCCAATCACCACTTGCCGTCTCCGTTACATTAATTGAGAAGGATTGCTCTACTGGAGTACTATTTCCGTCGCTTCCAGTTAATACCACAGCATTTGCACCAACATCGCCAGAGGTTGGAGTTCCTGTTAACTTTGCCGTTCCATTGCCTGTTGAGGTCAGTGTTAACCAACCTGGTTTTGTAGTTGCACTTATGGTAAATGTTGAACCGCTATTTCCTGTTAAAGTAACGTTATATGTATATGGAGCATCAACTTGGCCAGAAGTAACAGGTGTGCTTGTAAATTGAAGTGGCACAATAGATGATGCAACCTTTATTGTAAAACTTTGTGTTTTACTTGACGTGCCATCTGTAACACTAAGTACTACAGAATTATCACCCACGTTATCTTCTGTTGGAGTTCCAGTTAAAGTTGCAGTTGTATTTCCTGTCTGATTAAAAGTTAACCAAGATGGTTTTGTTGTTGCCGTAATTGTAAATGTTGCGCCAGTGTTTCCTGTAACATTGATGTTGTATGTGTAAACTTCTCCCGCTTGAACATTAGTAATTGGGGTACTTGTAAATGAAGGCGTAACAGTTCCATTGCCCCAGATTAAATTTGCATAATCTGGATTATCAATAAATGGATTTCTATTATGCTGGTAATCATTAAAAATCACATTATTCCTATCAATTTCCTTCTGGCTTACAGGGTCTTGGTTATGCCATTCAATAAGCATAGCTTTTGACCAGGATGAGAAAGCAGGAAACTTTGTACCATCTAACATAGGGGTACTCCAACTTTGAATAACATCTTCATATCTTGTAACCATATAAAAATATGAACGAGCAAAATCTCCCTTGTATTCGTCAATTGGTTCAAAGACCGTCCCAGTATAGCCCGGATATGAACAATCGCCCCACTTACTTCCATTCGAAGAAGTATAAGTAGGGCTCGTAACTTCACCAAAAGGATCATTTCCTCTTACATTATTAACTTTTTTGTCTGTTGGATATAAATGAAAAAGGTCGGTATACATCGGATAACCATCATTAAACCAACTTTTAGGAAAAGAGTGTTCCCTATTATATTTTTCACATTCATTGGCACCACCAGATCCATTATCCTGATCTGTAACAAATGTAAAATTGCAAGATGAGTACATATCCCAAACTTTCCCATCGGATCGTTTATCTGTATATTGGAATGCAGTCCATAATGCACTATACGATAACTCTGTATGATCTTCACTGGGGTTTTCGTAATTACATTTTATAATATTATATAGCGCAGTCTTCAGCTCTGCTCCAGTTTTCCCATTTGCCCCATCATAGTATCCAGCAGGAGCCTGAGCAAATAAGGTTATTGACGATAGTAAAACGAAAAGCAACATAAGGTGAACCCTTCTTGTAATTTCCCCTCCAATTCCTTTCAAGTGTAATGCGTAAAAAAGTCTCATAAAAGCAATTTTTATATTATTAAAAAACAATTAGTTGCATATAACTATATCAACAGGTAAATCAAATTGGGTTACGGGAACTGATTCAACCAGTTGAAATTCGTAGCCCACGCCCACCTTAGTAATTTCCTTAAACTGCGGCATCAGCCTATCGTAATAACCCTTGCCTCTGCCCAATCTGTTTCCATTTCTATCGAAAGCTACACCTGGGATAATGGCAAACTCAATCTCCTTTGGGTCAACAATTTTTCCTGTTTTGGGCTCCATAATGCCAAAGTGGTTGCTTTGCTCCAGTTGCTCTGTACCCTCAAAAAGGCGTAGTTTCAAATCGTCGCCCACAACTACAGGCAGTACAATTTTTTTTCTGCAGCTCCACTTCATCACAAAATCGTGAGTAGGCAGTTCGTCGGGTAGCGACCAAAAGGCTAGAACAACATTAGCCTGCTTAAACTCTGCCAATGTTTCAACTTCAGCAAAAACAATTCTTGCTTTTTGCTTTGATGCTTCTGCATCAACCTGCTTTTTCAGTTGCTTTATCTCCTTGCGGAGTTGGCTCTTATATTCAAAAATCGATTCCATATCTTTTCTTGTACGATTTTTAGCTTTTTAATGTTCTATATGTTTTGTTCTATTGTTAAAACCACCGTAAATATCGTAAACCATGCTTAGGTTCGAAAAGGCGGCAAAGTTTTTACCTGTAAAAGCCTGCTCGTATTTAATTCGGAATGGATACCTTGTTCGTAAGAAATGTAAATCGATATTTACCTCAAAACCTACCGATTGCATATTCTCGTTCCATGTCACAATTTGATTGTTTACTTTTACAGGGTAAGTGTTTTTAGCATAATCGAAAAAGATATCCAAAGAAAAACGCTTAATGTACGTTAGCGAACCTATTGCCCAATCAGGATAAGCAATTGGCATTAAATAGTCCATGGAAAATCCACGGAAGTTCTCAGACCTATAAAGGTTGTAACCCCTAGGCGCATCAATCTTGTTGGAAAGGTAATAACGTTTCAAACCTTGCTTTTGTAAAGATGCACTAAGTTTTAGGTGTTGATTTTGCCAGACACCCGGAAGGTATAGAGTTGATTTAATTGCGCTCAGATTTCCAATATTATTTCTGTTATAAGGAGCATTAACATGCATTGCTGTAAGTTCAACTCCTAAGCGAGGCAACAAATCGCGGTGTGCCATGCTTCGGGTTAATCTAAAATACAAACCATTATTCATTGTGAATAGACCCGATTTGTAACGGACAATTTCATCATCGAATAAATAATCGTTTGTTCTTTCGCTACTATTAAAAATTTGTAAATATGTAGAATAACTGTTTTTACTTAAAGTGAAAGGTAAATAACTGAATAACTTAAACCTATTTCTGTAATGTTTATTGGGTACATCGTAGGTTGATACTTTATAAAGCCAAGCGGGCTCGTCAAACTGTTCAAAACCAAATGAGAATACTGGCCATAAACCAGAGTATCGAATATTTGCATTTACAAGATGATTGCTTCCGTAACCATAGCCTAGCACAATAACCGTGGAACCAGTTAGGTTTTGGGACATAACGGTTGCTCCTGGCTTAATGGTCGATTCCTCTGGGTTGGTGTTATATGGGTTAAAGTAGAAAGGCGCCCAGCTATGAATGTTGAGAAGCGTACCCAATCCCCGGTATGGCTTAGAGACATAGTCTTTTGAGATAATGTTAAGGGTATCAATCCTTACATCAACTTTACCCGATAATGCTGAGGTAAAGTTATCGTTTATTGGCTGCGGAGCATCAATTTTTATAGGCATTCCAATTTTTTCAATAGTTCCTACTCTATAGCCATTGGATGTATATGCCGATAGAGTTGTTTTTCCGTGCAGGCTGCTACTGAAATAATTTAAACTATAGGTTGAATTAATTAGTCTATATGTATTATTATTTAGCAAATTAGTATAGTATATTTCCTCTTTACTTGAACTTGAGGCAGAGAAGAATAACGAATCGCCCTTGATTTGAATTGAATTTATATCCATAAACGTTGGGCCAAATATTTTTGAGTGATCTTCTCCCTCTAGTTTCCAAATCTCCTTGCCTTGCTGGGTTACAACGCCAGCATATATGTTTGAGTTGCTAGAATCAATAATCAACTCGAAGGGCTCAATGTTATAATCGAAAACAAACAAAGGAGATAACTTGCTGTCGGTTAAGTTTATTAACTGACTTTGCCCTTTGGGCAAATATTCTAGACAATAAATTTCATCATTTACAGGGTGAACTATAGGAGAACCAAGCATTCCTTTGTAAGGTATAGTTTTTTTTGAAGACGACTTGATATTAAAAACAATAATTCGGCCATAACTTTTATACTCCCAGCGGGTGTGGGGTTTGTTCTCAGCCCAAACAATTAAAGTATCGTTAATACTTGGTTTTCCGAGTAAATATCCTGGATAGGTCAGAATCTTTTCCTGTCCAGTTCTTGTGTCAATTAAAACAAATGCAGGAATATCTTTTAATGATGTTTTGTAGGCCAGTATTGTTGAGTCGTTCAAAGTATACGGATACAAGTAGTTTGCATACTCGTTATGCTTGTTATTGATAATATCTATCTTATCGTAAACTTGACCGTTCTCGGCATTAGTCCAAATGCTATCCTGATATGCAAATGCTTGTTCAGAAATACTTTTGCGGGAGAGTCCTGTTTCTTTTTTCAATCCAAAATAAAAAGGGAAAATTGTATGAGGTTTACGCGAAACGTAATCTATCGTGTTTGCCCACATATTACTTCCGTACTTTAGGTTACCATAAGCAACTATTTGATATCCTAAACTATAATGATTCGGTATGTAATTTTTATATGAGCCTAATAGCCATTTATCGTACCCATAAGTTTTAGAGTTACTGAGCAGATGTGCTCTGTAGTGCTTATAGAAATTTGCTGTTCGGCCTCTACCGCTATGCGAAAATGCCGTTTCGGTGGCAACAGCATCGCCCTCTAAGTACCACATAGGAACAAACCCTGCTGCCAAACCTGTGGCCTGCTGGCCAAATAGGTATGAGGCGAATTTTACAGTATTTCGGTTTAACGCGTAGAGCTGTTTTACATGGCGCATTTCGTGAATGGCCAACTGTTGACTCCATAGCTGGGCGTAACCCCCGTAGGCAGGGTGGGTGATAAGTTCCATTCGTTGAGGAGCCCACGCCACAAATCCGTTGGATAGAGACGTATTTGGGTGGAGAATCACTCTAAGTCTTGTAGCCCCTAAGCTGTAGTCTATGCCCAACAGGGTGTCGGTTACAGAAAGAAGTGAGAGATAATTCTGTGCAATACTATCTGTTCCCAAAGGGTAAATCAGCCTGATTTTTCCTTTAGAAATCTGTCTCCATTTAATCGAAAAGGGCTCAACGCCCGTTTCGAAGTATTGTGCTTTTAACCCAAAAGCACAAAAAAGGAGAGTGCCTAATATAAAAACTTTCCTCAACTGCTTATTTTAACACTTTAAATGTTTTGCGGTAACCATTTGATAATATAACTTCTACAATAAAAATTTTCGAGTTAATATCAGTTGTAGAAATTTCTACCTCCTTGCTATTATTAGAATATTTATTCGAAAAAACCCTCTGCCCAATAATGCTATAAATATTTACCGATGATATTGATTCTGTCTCGCTATTCAGCAATATTCTAAGTTTTTCCGGGGCTGGGTTATTGTAAATAATATTATTACTATAATCATTGCTTTGCACCGAGGTTGTATTGTTGCTATACACTAACTTCATCTCAACAGGAAGATGATCCGACATATTGTAAAGCGCATTTAAAACCTCGGAAGGTACGCTTTTGTTGTCGGGTGAAAGAAGAGATTGATTGTATCTTTTACCATCTTGAGCAATTGCTTTATAGCTATAATATTTAAGCCCTTTTGAATTATTTAAAACATCAATCGAAGACAGAATGAAGTCAAATCTATCATCCATTCCTCCTGTTATAAAACAACCATTAGTTGTAGTGTGAGTTGATTGAGTGTGAATGTAACTGAAAGTTAAGTTGCTACTCCATTTGCCCTCATTATCAATTGGATCGTAAAATCTAAAATTATTTGCTCCTACGGGTGTAGTTAAATTAATATAGGCCCCCTCTTTAAATGTATACAAGTTTAAATCACCAAGTAGTAAAATATTTCCAGAAATATTCTTCTGTTTTATGTAATTCATAATTTTTAGTGAAGATGAGGCTCGAGATGACGAGTCCGTTCCGACTGCCCCACCATCCATATGAATAACAAAACAGGTTAAAAAAATTGTATCTCCAGTTGAAATGGATTCTGTCTTTAAATAGAGGGTATAAACATCTGTAATTCTTGGAGAAGTTGCTACTTCTGCTTGCGATTTTAAAACTAACTTCTCTGAATTATAGTATATCATATTTGAAATATAACTACCAGAGGTATTTGCTCTTAAATACTTCGTTTCTCCATTGATATTTAGAACATTTGTTTTAATTCTCTCAGAACTAGCTGTTGATGTATTTAATTCATTAACAGTGAAAATATCAGGTTTTACGAAGTTTATAATGGTTCTCGGGTAGCCATCCTTACTATCAACATTATTTGTTTCACTGGTACACCCATATACATTCTTGTCGTAATACATTAGGTTATAATGCATAATTGTTAGTGTATCAGCATATAAATTGTTTAGTGTAAAAAACAAAAGAACAAAAAGAGATGATTTTAAATAGTTCATTGCTTAAATTTTAAAAATTATCAACCCGAAACTTTCACTCTATATCCCCACTCCTTAAGCAAATCAGCAACTTTTTGCTTTATTTCGCCCTGTATGAGTATTTCGCCATCCTTAACCGAGCCACCAACACCGCATTTGGTTTTTATTTTTTTGCAAAGGCTCTCCATTTCTTCCTCATTACCAACATAGTTTTTAATAAGCGTAACCGATTTGCCTCCCCTATGCTTACGCTCAAAGGTAACCAGTAGGTTTTGTTGGTTTGGTGTTCGTTGTTCAACTTGCAACTCTTCCTCCTCTGGCTTATAGTCGGGATTAGTGGAGTATGCAAAACTTAATTTTTGTTTCCAGTCCTGTTTTTCTGCCATAATCATCAAAAATGGGGTGCAAAGTTAATCCAATTATTCGATTGCAAACTTCAATAAAGGTTCATTTACACCCAAACAAATTTCAAAGTAAAATGATTTTACGATTACACTTTATATCTGTTTCGCATTATGGGTAATTTGCTCATTATAAATTGTATTAATGTTTCTTTTTGCTGATAACGGTCTCATAAGTTCAGCTTTTTTCTAAGGGGGTTTCCAGAAATTGAGGAGCTGAATTATTGGTTCAGAATTTTGGATTTACGACCTTCTTTTATTTTTCCTCAATTTTTTTTACAAAGATTTAAATGTGGTAAACCTATTAATACCCAAAATATTCTACTTTTGCTGTTTGGCAACATTAAAAATGAACATAAAATAAGTACCACTGATGAATACGTTTAAACGAGTTAACAACATTGCAGGGTGGATAGTTTTTGCCGTTTCAGCCCTAGTTTACTTAATGACCATTGAGCCAACAGCCAGTTTTTGGGATTGTGGTGAGTTTATTGCAACCGCATATAAACTTGAGGTTGGACACCCCCCCGGAGCACCCTTGTTTATGATGATTGCCAGATTCTTTGCGCTATTCGCTAGCGAACCATCGCAGGTTGCATTAATGGTTAATGCTATGTCGGGCTTGCTTAGCGCATTCACTATTCTTTTCCTTTTCTGGACAATTACCCACCTAGCTCGCAAGCTAATTGTTAAGGGAGACGTAAACATTTCAATGTCTAAAATAATTGCCATAATTGCGAGCGGAACTGTTGGCGCATTGGCCTATACTTTTTCCGATACGTTCTGGTTTTCAGCCGTGGAGGGCGAGGTTTATGCAATGTCATCGTTCTTTACCGCCATTGTTGTTTGGGCAATTCTTAAGTGGGAGGATGTTGCCGATGAGCCATTCGCTAATCGTTGGTTAATTTTTATTGCTTACATGATGGGTCTTTCCATTGGCGTTCACCTACTCAACCTGCTCACCATACCAGCAATTGCATTTGTATACTATTTCCGTAAGTATAAAACTACCCGAAATGGTGTTATTGCAACGTTTGCAATATCGTCGGTAATTCTGTTAACCATTTTATACGTGATTATTCCAGGCCTTTTCAAACTTGGCTCGTTGTTTGAACTTATGTTTGTGAATGGTTTTGGACTGCCCTATTTTACAGGATTTATCTTCTACCTTATTCTTGTTTTTGGGGCATTAACTTTAGGAATACTTTACACTCACAAGCATAATCACTCCATTTTTAACACATCTCTACTTGTTGTTACGGTTATTCTTATTGGGTATTCATCTTATGCTATGATTTTAATTAGAGCAAGAGCGAATACTCCTATTAATGAGAATAACCCATCGCACGTATTCTCTCTTATCAACTATCTGAACCGCGAGCAGTACGGCGACCGTCCACTAATTTATGGTCAGTACTATAATGCTCCCGTTGAAAGCACAAAAGAATTAAATACTAGGTTGCAAAAAAACGGACGATATGAAGAAACTTGGTTAAAAACCAAGTACAATTTCGATGGTAGGTTTAAAACACTATTCCCCAGAATGTATAGTCCTGCAGAAGATCATGTTGAGCAATACAAAGATTGGGGCATGGTTGAAGGGACACCAATTAAGATACAAAACCGAAATGGCGAAACCGAAACACGCTATAAGCCTACTTTAGGTGAAAATCTTCTTTTCTTTTTCCGCTATCAGGTTGGCCACATGTACATTCGCTACTTCATGTGGAACTTTGTTGGCCGCCAAGACGATATACAAAGTCATGGAGGAGTTGAGAATGGCAACTGGATTAGCGGCATTAAACCTGTTGATAGAATTTTTGTTGGTAACCAGAATGCGCTTACCGATGATATGAAAAACCATCCAGCGCGCAATACTTACTTTTTTCTTCCTCTAATTCTCGGACTTATTGGTATTTACTATCAATTGGTTTTAAGGAAAGATAAGCGAAACTTCTTTGTAGTTTTCATGCTTTTCTTCCTAACAGGCTTAGCAATTGTTATTTATCTTAACCAGTATCCTTTGCAACCTCGTGAGCGCGATTATGCTTATGCTGGCTCATTCTACGCATTTACTATTTGGATTGGATTAGGAGTGTTGGCTATTTACGAATGGACTAAAAAAGTGCTTTCCGAAACAACAGCTGCTGGAGCAGCCGGAATTTTGTGTATGTCAGTTCCTTTAATTATGGCAACCCAAAACTGGGACGACCACGACAGGTCGGGCCGTTACACAGCACGCGATTTTGCAGCCAACTACCTAAACTCATGTCCACCAAACGCCATTCTTTTTACCAATGGTGATAACGACACTTTCCCACTTTGGTATGCTCAGGAGGTTGAGGGAATTAGAACCGACGTAAGAATTGTTAACCTTAGCCTACTTGGAACCGATTGGTATATCGACCAAATGAAGATGAAGTGCTACGAATCGGCGCCGCTTCCTATTTCAATGGATCACAGCAAGTATGTTCAGGGAACTCGCGACATTGTTTACATCTACAGCCGAATTAACGAGTCGGTTGAACTTAAGAATATAATGACATTTCTTGCTAGTGATGATTTGAACACTAAACTTCAAGTGCCAGGCGAAAGCCCACTTCCTTACCTACCTGCAAATAAACTAAAGTTAACGGTTAGTAAAGAAAAGGTTCTATCTAGTGGAACAGTTAAGGCAAAGGACGAGTCATTAATTGTACCAACAATGGAGTGGACCATAAAGGGCTCGCATATTCAAAAGGCTGCAATGATGATTCTCGAAATTATTGCAAACAATAACTGGGAGCGCCCAATTTATTTTGTATCTCCTCACGGTGATGGCGATGTTGGCCTTTCGGAATACTTACAACACGATGGGTTTGCTTATAGGCTTGTTCCTATAAAAACCACACCTGCCGATTTCCTTTCAATTGGTAGAATTGATAACGATATTCTCTATGAAAAGTTGATGAGTACCTTCAAGTGGGGCAGAATGAATGAACCCGATGTGTTTATCGACCACAATAATCAGCGTACCGCAATGGTTCTTAAGTTAAGAAACACATTTAACCGATTGGCAACCCAACTAATTGAAGAGGGTAAAAAGGATTCAGCCTTAAACGTTCTTAACAAAGTAACCGACTTAATGCCTCATGAGAAATACCCTTACGATTTCTTTATGATTGGAATCGCCGAAAATTACTACAAACTAAACCAAACTGAGAAGGCCAATGCCATTGTAAAGAAGTACAACGATATACTAGTTCAAAAACTAAAGTATATAGATAGTCTTGAATCCCGATTCCAAAGTTATTTCGATTACGACTATAGGGTTAGTTTACAAACATTGAGCGAGTTAAGCAATATGACATCAATTTATGGTCAATTAGATTTGAGGACTGAGATTGATAACGGTTTTAAACTTTTTATAGGGAATTATTCATCCAAAAAATAAATATTAAATTTTGATTGCACTTCACATCAAAATGATGTTTATTTAGGGTGTTTTTTTTCCATTAGTTAGTAACTTTGAGTGTACTGAAAAATTTCGATTATGTCTGAGATATATGGTGAAGTAGTTCAGATAATTGGTCCCGTGGTTGACGTTGCTTTTAGCAATGCAAACGTTAAACTCCCCGCCATTTATGAAGCGCTTGATTTGGTTCGCGAAGATGGAACCAAATTAGTGCTTGAGTGTCAACAACACATTGGTGAAAGTACTGTTCGTACAATTGCAATGGATTCGACGGATGGTTTGTGCCGTGGAATGAAAGTTTATACAACGGGCAAGTCAATCACAATGCCTGTTGGCGACCAAATTAAGGGTCGATTACTAAACGTAATTGGCGAAGCCATTGATGGTCTTTCATCGGTTAACCGTGAGAGTAACTACCAAATACACAATAAGCCACCAAAGTTTGACCAACTTAGTACCGAAAAAGAGGTACTATTTACGGGTATAAAGGTTATCGACCTATTAGAGCCATACTCAAAGGGCGGTAAAATTGGACTATTTGGAGGTGCAGGGGTTGGTAAAACCGTTATCATCATGGAGCTTATCAACAATATTGCAAAGGGTTATAGCGGTATGTCAGTGTTTGCTGGCGTTGGTGAGCGTACCCGTGAGGGCAACGATTTGCTTCGCGAAATGATTGAATCGGATGTTATCCGTTACGGCGAAGAGTTCAAAAAATCCATGCTTGCAGGTGGTTGGGACTTAGAAAAGGTTGATAATAATGAAATAGCAAACTCCCAAGCCACGCTTATTTTTGGACAGATGAACGAGCCTCCTGGAGCTCGAGCATCGGTAGCATTGTCGGGTTTAACCGTTGCTGAGTCGTTCCGCGATGGTGGCGAGGATGGACAAGGACGCGATATTCTTTTCTTTATCGATAATATTTTCCGTTTTACTCAAGCTGGTTCTGAGGTTTCCGCATTGCTTGGTCGTATGCCTTCGGCTGTAGGATACCAACCAACCCTTGCAACGGAAATGGGTTTAATGCAGGAACGTATCACATCAACTAAAAAGGGCTCTATTACATCTGTTCAAGCTATCTATGTACCTGCCGACGACTTAACAGACCCTGCTCCTGCAACAACATTTGCCCACTTAGATGCGACTACGGTGTTAGACCGTAAAATTTCCGAGTTGGGTATTTACCCTGCAGTTAACCCGCTTGATTCTACATCAAGAATCTTATCGCCCGATGTTGTAGGCGAAGAGCACTATAACACTGCTCAGCGTGTTAAGAACCTCCTACAGCGCTACAAGGAGTTGCAGGATATTATCGCAATTCTTGGTATGGACGAACTTTCTGAGGACGATAAAATTGTGGTTCACCGTGCACGTAGGGTGCAACGTTTCCTATCACAACCATTCCACGTTGCCGAGGCATTTACTGGTATTAAGGGAGTTATGGTGAATATTAAAGATACCATTAAGGGCTTCAATATGATTATGGATGGCGAAGTAGATAAATACCCCGAGGCTGCATTCAACCTTGTTGGTACAATTGAGGATGCCATTGAAAAAGGAGAGCGTTTGCTGGCTGAAGCCAAAAAATAGTTAAGTTGATACTATGAAGTGTGACCTAATTTCACCTGAGAACTCCTATTTAATTGATGATACCCAGTACATTCAAGTACCAGGTAGTAAGGGTTTTTTCGGAATACTTCAAAAGCACGCACCCATTGTATCATCGTTGGAACCAGGAATTGTTAGGGTAATACGGAACGATGGAGCAGAATTGCTTTTTAATATACCTGCTGGTGGATTTGTTGAGGTAAACGAGGATGTTGTTACTATAATTGCCGAGTCGCTTACTCAAACATTTTAAATAGATGAGAGGTTTAATAACCCTTGCGCTTGCTGTGTCCTCTATGTTAACAGGATTTTCGCAGCAAACCATTACTTTTCCTTCAAAAGATGGGCTATCCATCACAGCCGATTTGTATGTGGCAGATATCAACAAGCCCTATATACTGCTTTTACATCAGGCAGGTTATAGCCGTGGCGAGTACCGTGAAATTGCTCCACGCTTAACTAAGCTTGGTTACAACTGTTTGGCTATAGACCAACGCTCTGGATACGAAGTAAACTACGTTAAAAACGAAACAGCTAAGCTTGCCAAGGAAAAGGGATTACCCGTTGAGTATCTGGATGCTTTACAGGACGTTGAGGCTGCGTTAGATTTTATCAAAAGTAAAACGGATTTGCCCATTGTTATTTGGGGAAGCTCCTATTCCGCATCACTTGCATTAATTGAAACTGCAAAAAACCTTCGGATTAAGGCTGCCGTAGTTTTTTCGCCTGGCGAGTACTTTGGTCAGGACGATTTTATCAAATCGAAAATATCAAAAATATCTGTTCCTATCCTTTTACTTTCTTCGAAGGATGAGTGCGATACCGTAAAAGAACTTGTAGAGGGTATTAAGCCATCGCTTAAAACATTCCATTGCCCAGCCGATGATGGTAAACATGGCTCAAAGGCGCTATGGAAGAGCAATCCCTCGAGCAAGGATTACTGGATGTCAATCACAATGTTTTTTAGCAAACTGAAATAATTCCTACTCCAAATTTCTTTCAAAAATTGGCGAATTATACGAAGGGTTGAAGTTTGAGTTGAACACAATGCTTCCGTTCTCGTAGTTCACATAACCCTTTATGAATTGATTGGGCAATGTAAAAACTTTATCCTCATTCTCATTTAGCGATGGAGGCGTTTCGCTAAAGATATTTTCGATATATATGTTGATACCTCTGGATTTTACTTCGTTAGCATAGTAGGTAAACAATTCACGGGTAATTACAATAACCACCACGTAGTTGCCATAATACTTGTACATATTATGCTTGTACATCAAATCGAGTTTATCGTTAACTACCTGCTCGGCGGTGTTGTAGAAAGTTTCGGTATACCTAAATCCCTCCTGAATAATTTTGCGAGCAGTGTACTCGTCCTTGGTATAGTGTATAAATATTAACCTATTGGAATCGTCCTCAAAAATAAAGTTTAGAATATCGGGCTCGAATAAACTTGGAGTTTTTGCCGATGTTTCGGCCTTAATTATTTTCTCAAGTTGACGGTCAACTAAACTTAAAAATTCTTTATAATCGGGCGGATAATGCCTATTGAGGTAAAGCAGCAGTAATCCTGGAATTTGATACTTCAGTATTGTACGCATCTTATCGGCAGAGCCAATGCCAACAATTTCTTCCTTTGTACAGTATTTCCACTCCTCCTCGCAAAGCCTATCGAGGAATGAGCATATTAACTCCGATGTGGGTTGCTTATTCTCTATATCGGAGATTTTTTCCAAGAAAAAAAGTTCAAAAACCCCAGGATACTCAACAAAATACTTCACATAGGCCTTTGTGATATCCTTTATTTTCTCGGTTCCTCGTGGCGAGTTTTTTGTTTCTTTGATGACAAACTCTTCGCACTCCTCCTGAAAATCCTTAATACACTCAAAAATTAAATCCTTTACGTCCTTAAAGTAGTTATATAGAGTTGCGTAAGAATACCCAGCCTGGTCCGCAATGTTACGAACGCTAATACTATCCAATCCCTCCCCCTTAAGGATTTCCTTTGCTGCTTGAATGAAGTAACCCCTCATTCTTTTCTCCTGGATAATTTTGTTCTTCATTGTGGAAGAGGCTGTATTTTATAGAAAAGAAAAACAATGTTAATAAAATTAACAGCGTTAATCAAGTTTTTAGCCAAAAATTTTTAATGTTCAATCCATTGCTTTACAATTAATAAACAATTCAATGCGAAATTTGATTAGTTTTTGTTGATACTTGTTTTAATTACCTTTGTACTTATAATTCAAATAGAAATGGAACACAGTTTTTGGCTTGCGGCATACACTAAACCCCGAAACGAAAAGAAAGTTTACGCTCGCTTGGTTGAGGCAGGTATAGAGACTTTTTTGCCGCTTCAAAAGCGGTTGAAACAGTGGAGCGATAGGAAAAAAATGGTTGAAGAGCCGCTTTTCAACTCTTACATTTTTGTTAGAATAACCCAACGGCAATACTATGATGTTTTAAACACCGCAGGCGTGGTCCGATATGTTACTTTTGGAGGTAAAGCTGCGGTCATTCCCGAGCGTCAAATTGAGCAGGTTAAGCAACTATTGGTTCAAGATATCGAAATTGAAACTGTAGCAGAGGAGTTTGAAGCAGGAACCAAAGTTGAGGTAAAATTCGGTGGGCTAAAAGGAATTGTTGGCGAAATTGTTGAGCATTCAGGTAAAAGGAAAATTCTTCTTAAAATTGACCATATTAGCCATTCATTGCTGGTTACTTTGCCGGTAGAGTATGTTACAAAAACAGTTTAAAATAATTCTGCTTGTGTTCACAAATCACGTTTGTCTATTTTAAAACTTCAGCCTAGAAAGGGTTATAGATGTAATGCCTTTATATCTTTATGATTGTTCCAAAAACGTAAAAGTTCTATTGTATTTGAATCGATAACCCTATAAAACAATGTTACCTGCCTGCATATAACGCAGCGTTTAACATCTTGTCTATCTGTATCCTGAAACTCAACAACTCCCTTTCTTAAAATATTCTCGATTTCCTGCACCTCATCAATAAATTCTTGGGCTTCCTTTTCAGACCATTCGCGCAGCAAGTAGTCAATATTTTCGTAATAATCAACTTTGGCTAATTTATTCCAAATTAAACTTCTCATTTAAAATTTAAAGTTGGGAATTTACGTTTCGCCTCATCAATAACTTCTTCGTGCGAAAAAGATTCGCCCTTTTGACTTGCCTCAAGAGCTTCGTCAATAGCGGCTTTTTCATCGTTCGACAACTTATAAGGAAGCCTTGCGTTCAGCAACTTAAGGAAATCGATATATATTTTCTCAAGGTCAGATTCCTTTATGCTATCAATTCTTCTAAATAAGTCCAATTTGATTTCTGCAGAATTCATTATTACCAGTTTTCACATACTACAAATTTAACGATAAAATCTTCGATTTTGTTCTGTATTAAATGATTAATTTGACAACAATTAAAAAATACAAATAACAGAACGAAAGTAGCCAAAGAAGCCATTTATGCTGAATGGAGGTAGAATTAGGGATTAATCCAAACCACAGAGTTCCCTGTTCCAAACTCGTTTTGCTCCCAAAGTTTGTTATCGGGGTCGAGTATCCACTCGCCATCAACAATCAGCTTGTAGGTGTGCTTTCCAGGTTTTAGGTAAAGCGGTATTTCCCATCCGTTGGATGTTTTTTTCATCCTAAAACCATCGCGATTCCATCCATTAAAACTGCCAGAAATTGAAACAAATTTTGCATTGGAAAATCCTTTTACCTTGAAAGTGTAATTTGGATTTATAGCCAAAATAGAGTTGGTATAATTGCCACTTCCTATTGTGGTTGGGTTATCGGGGTCGGTAATCCATTTGCCATCTACAATAAATTTGTACTCATAATTGCCCGATGCTAAATTATAGGGCAAAATCCACCCATCATTGGTTTTTTGCATCAACAGTTCGCCTCCGTTCCAAGCGTTGAAATTTCCGGCCAAAAACACCCTTTCTGCGGCTAAATACCCTTTTAGTTTAAACGTATATGAATTTCCTATTCCAATAAATGAGTTAACGTTTCCTCGACCATCGGGACGGGTAACCTTATTTGTGGGGTCGAGCACCCAGTTATTGTCAACTATATACTTGTAGGCATGGGTTCCCTCTCTTAGAAACATTGGAATTTCCCAGCCATCCTTTGACTTTTCAAGCTTCAGCTCGTTTGGATTCCAGTTATTGAAGCTGCCTGCAAGCATTACCATTTTAGCGTTAGGAAAAGCATTCAGCGTAAATTTATGGTTGTAGCAGTATACTGCTGAATTGTAACTTCCGTGTTCATTCTTCTCGCGCTGTTTATTGCTTGGGTCGTGCATCCATCGTCCATCAACAATGTACTTGTATGTATATTTTCCGGGTTGAAGTTTAATGCTAACAACCCAACCATTCTCAATTTTTTGCATTGGAGTTTTCATGGTGCTCCAAGCGTTGAACGAACCTGAAATATAAACCCGTTTTGCATTATTGTTATTGGGTAGGAAAAAGTGAGCCGCGCCGTTTTTGTAATTAAACGCACCCTCGTCATCAAAACGATTTACTCCGTAGTTGGCAAATATAGTTCCCTCCTCGTAGGCATACTTTACATTCGATTCTAGCGTAATATTATCCACCGTTTGCTGAATGGCAGAACCCTCATTGAGCAGTTTGGAAAATTCAATAACTGAAGCAGATATCTTTTTTGATTTCCATACAACTCCATTTGCTTTAAATTCAGTGATTCCCCTTTTGATATTTGTAATTACTGCGCTATCAATATCAAATAAATCAATAAATTCTTTCTTTTGATTATCGGTCCAGTTTAGGTTATAGGTAAAAACAAGCCTATCGTCCACAATTCGGCACGAATTTTTAGGATTGGTTTGACTCCAAGCACTTACCGATGCTAGTAGGTATGCGCAAAGCAATAGTATCTTTAGTTTCATTCTCATTTCTCCTCGGTATTATAGTAACAAATACCCATCTGCTTTTTCCGGATGTTGATGCTTACGATGCCCTTGCTCAAAAACTCGTAACCTACAACACCCCCAAATTGTTTGTTATAAACACTTTCCAACGACGAAAGATTGGTAATAATCGTCTCCATTCCATCGTAACTTTTACTGCCCAACTTAAAATCGTTTATAATTCCAAAAAGTACATCGCGCCTAACCGCACCTGCACCCATTAAACTTATACGGCGAGTTATGGAGATTGTGTTAAGTATGCTCCGCGGCAACGAAGTACTTATGGAACTTATCTCGGCTCCTGTATCAAGGCAAAACTTAACGGGCTTACCGGCAACTTTACCAGTAAAAAACACAATGTTGTTGGACTCCTCAATGCTTTCAACAATATCGGGTTTAAAAGTAAAATCGGATTTATTCAGTTTATTCCCTTTCCTATCAACTCTAATAAGCGTAAGTTGGCTATTTTGAATATCGATAATAACCTCGTAGTTGCGTAAATGGCTAAAGCCGATAAGTCCATAAACCCTTATTCCGCGATTATTCTCAATATGTCCAAGGTCAACCAAATCGGCTCGCACGTTACGGTACAGCAAATCGCCAAAGCAAACGCTATCGGTGGTTATGCTATGTGTGGAGCCAATTGAACCTGTAATTCCATGCGAAACAGAGTTTCCCGTTTTAACATAATCGCGAAAGTAGGTTGAGTTGAGCACCAGCCCTGCCGAGCCTGTATCGAATACGAGATTGCCAATCTTATCGTCGATTTTTGCTTCAATAAGCAGCAACTTTCCAACCCTAATAAGCGGTATATTTATGATATCGCTTTCAGTTATTTCAGTAATTGTAATAGGGTGAGACTCAAATTCTAGTTTATGAGTAAATATGGAGTTATACCAAAGAGAGCCTGCAAGGCAAAAAGTAGCCAGAAATATATTTAGCAGGAACAACCTCATTGGATTTTGAATTTGGATAAAGATAATTAAATTGCCTCCAATTTTTAAAATTCATTATAATGAAAAAATTTGCTGTTTTTACGTTTTTTGCCTTTGCAATCCTTTTATCGGGCTGTGTTTCATTTTTTAGTATGATAAATTATAGCCCTTCGCCCAAAATTGTTGATGTTTCGTTTTCCGATAATATCAACCCCAGCTATAGATTTGCCTATTCCGATACGGCTGGAAACGAGTATCTCCGAAAACTAAGAGTTAATTACGGACTCGATACCCTAACCCAAAAAGCAAATAGTGAATTCGAGAAGGTTTTGCTAATTCTGCAATGGACCCGACAGCAATGGAACCATAGCGGAAGTAATCAGCCCCCAAAATCCGATGCAATATCAATTCTGGAAGAAGCAAAAACCGGTAAAAGCTTCCGATGCGTTGAGTATGGCATTGTTAGCGCTGCAGCTCTCAACAGTATTGGATTACCTGCCCGCGTTATTGGACTTAAAACCCGCGATGTTGAGAAGGTAAAATACGGCGCAGGACACGTTGCTGCAGAGGTGTACCTTCCTGAACTAAAAAAATGGGTGTTTCTTGACGGACAGTTCAATGCCATTCCGGTGCTAAACAATGTTCCTTTAAGTGCTGTGGAGTTTAAGCAAGCAATACAGAACAATAATGCAGATTTAAAAATTGTAAGTTTAAATAGAACTGCCAACGAAACAGAAAAGGCTAACTATTTAAAGTTTGCTGCCAAGTATTTGTTCTATTTTGATGCTACTTTCGATAATAGGATTGGTGTAGCAGGCCCAAGGCTAACAATCAACGATAAAACCAAGTTGACGCTAGTTCCGTTAAATGTTAAGAATCCCACTATTTTCCAGCGAAAATACCCTATAGACTACAGCGAGTATACAAATTCTGTGAAGGATTTTTATCAGGTGCCGGTTTTTAATTGATTATGATTTTTACTTGTACGCTTTGTTAAACTGAAACTACTCGTTTGCGCGTGTCTTCCTTTGACGCATGCGACTTTTGCCGCTTTTGTATCAGATTTGTACCGTAATCCATATCTTTCACCTAAGCTCTGCCCAATCACAAAACACCTAGTGTTTATAATGTTCTACTTCACCTCTATCAAATAACCCTCTGGATTTACCGGAATGCCTGATACTCGAACCTCGTAGTGTAAATGTGCTCCCGAGCTGCGTCCTGTGCTTCCAGTATATCCAATTAAATCGCCTTTTTTAACCTTGCTACCTTTTGTTGTTTGTATACTTTCCAGATGTGCGTATAGCGATGATGTTCCATCATTGTGCTCAACAATGATGTAGTTACCAAAACTTCTATTGAATTCTGCAAGTACAACTTTACCATTAGCCGAAGCGTAAATTTCTGTATTCCGACCAGAGCCAAAGTCAACACCATTATGCTTTATAGGCCTGTGAAGCGTAGGGTGCATCCGTACTCCAAAAGGCGATGTAATTTTCGATTTTGCTTTAGGCAGAGGAGTGAGCACGGGAATTGCATCACCATCGGAAGGGAGTGGTGTAAAGGTTGTTTCGGGCTTGGGTTCATTGTTTGCTATTTGTGGCTTTACTTCTTCAGTTTTTACCTCTTCGGTTGTTTGCTTGTTGGCATCCTTAAGGAAGTAAGGTTTAGAATTTTCGTTTTCAGTAGTTTCAATCTTTGTTTCTTCCACAGGAGTTACCTTAACCTGTTCGGTTACCTTAATCCGCTTACCAAGGGCGTATGTAATGCTTTCCTCAAACTTAATAATATCATCTACAGCATTTGCCTTTGCGGTGTCCTTTTTCTCTACATAGTAGGTTTTTAAGCCCATCATAGTGTTGTAGTAATCCTGGTACTCCTGCGCCATTTTTTTTAGTTCTTCCTCGCGCTGTTTCTTGAATTTCTGAAAATCGGTTTCTCTATTTTGCTTATATTTTTCAAAATCCTGTTCTAGTTTTTTCTTGCCAGCTTCCTGCGCAAACCCATTTATCGATAATACCATTATCAATGAACATATTATTGTTGACAGTTTTTTCATGATACTACTTGTTTGATTAATATTTCATTTATAACAAATTTATTGCCAATAATCTTTCTATCAAAATAAAACGAGGAATAGAAAATCTACTCCCCGTTTAGCCCCAAACAAAACAACTAACAAACTATGGATGTCGGAAGTATGTTTTCCCTACAATTTTCCATCCTTCCTCAAACTTGTAAAGCATTAAGTAATCGGTAAAAATTAATTTCCCTTCGCGGAGTAATTCAATTTTTGCCACTGCAGCAGTTCCGGTTACATCGATGTTAACATAGTTAACGGTGGTTTTTGGCCGTTGTGCATTCGGGTTCTCCTTACGGGCACGCTCCGAACTCTCAATCCAGTTGTATATTGGCAATTTATTTAACTGATTATTCTGAAGCATAAGTAAATCGAAACCCGGATGAAATCCTTTTCGGGTTTCGTTTAAATCGCCATTGTTATGAATTCCTTCGATGTATGCTTTGTCGATAACCTTTTTAATAGCATCTACTTCTAAATCTTGAGCAAATAGATTTATAGACGTTAACACCAAAAACAGCATTATAAGATTTTTCATGACTCTAGGTTTTGGTTCTCGTTTTTGATTTCTTTAACAGTCATAGGTTTAAGCTAAAAAGTCTAAATCGACTAAACAAAATAAAAAAATATGCGTTACTTTACCGAATGAACATTCAGTCGGTTTTTATATGGATAAGAAAGACAAGATATTAGAGGTAATGCTCAGGCTTATTAAGCAGCAAGGTATTCAGGCAACCCCTATGGCACAAGTTGCCAAGGAAGCGGGAGTTGCTGCGGGAACAATTTACCATCATTTTGCCAGTAAGGAGCAGTTGGTAAACGAACTTTACCTAAAGGTTAAGAAGGAGTTTGGCGATTTGCTTGTGGCCAAGCTGAATGTGGATTTGGGCTATAAGGAGAAATTTTGGGTTTTATGGAAATCGCTTTACTACTACTATACCCAAAACCCATTGGCATTTAATTTCTCAGCACAACTTGGCCATTCGCCACTGATATCGGACGATATAAAAGTTCAGGCAAAGCAATACTATCAACCCATAATTGAATTTTTTGCTGAAGGAATCAGGTCGGGCTTGCTAAAACCTATGGATGCACAATTAATTGGTGAGTTGGTTTACGGAAGCGTTTCCTCAACGGTTCAAATGTACTACGAAAACAATAGCAATATCACCCTTCAAGTACTTGAGCAGGCCATTGAGTATTCGTGGGATGGTATCTCAAATAAGTAAAATCAATAAAAATACAATACTATGAAAAAAACTGTTTTAATAACTGGAACATCGTCAGGAATAGGAAAGAGTACCGCACTTTATTTTGCATCGAAAGGATGGAATGTGGCCGCTACAATGCGTACACCCGAAAAGGAAAAAGAACTATCGAAAGTTGATGGTATCAAACTTTTTAAGTTAGATGTAACCGACCCAGCATCTATTCAATCTGCAATTGAAGAATCCATTAGTGTGTTTGGCGGAATAGATGTGGTTATTAATAACGCAGGTTATGGTGGGGTTGGTGTTTTTGAGGCTGCATCGCAGGAGCAAATTCAGCGACAGTTCAATACAAATGTTTTTGGAGTAATGAATGTTACAAGGGCTATCTTACCATATTTCAGACAAAAGAAATCGGGCACAATTATTAATGTAACCTCTGTGGGAGGCTTAATAACATTTCCAATTTACAGTGTTTACCACTCAACAAAGTGGGCTGTTGAAGGTTTTGCGGAGGCATTGCAGTATGAATTACGTCCTTTTAACATCAAAATAAAGAATATTGAACCCGGCGCTATTAAAACCGATTTTTATGACAGGTCGCAGGATTTATTCAAAAAGGAAGGATTAACGGATTACGACAACTATGCAAAAGTTGCATTTGAGAACACCCAGAATGCCGGAGTAAATGCACCAGGGCCAGAAGTTGTAGCCAAAAAAATTTATAAAGCGGCATTGGATAGAAGTTTCAGATTAAGATATCCGGCAGGACCTCAAGCACCAGCATTACTTTTCCTAAGAAGATTATTGCCGTTAAGTTGGTTTAGGGGCATTGTAAAATTGGTTGTGGAACGGGGTTTTAAAGGATAATTTAGTAATCAATTAAAGTAGAGTTATGGAAGAAAATATAATTAAAGAGGCATTCGAATCGAAACGGGAGTTTTTTGATTCTGGAAATACAAAGAGTTACGAATTTAGAGTTGCGCAGCTAAAAGCGCTGAGGAAAGCAATTGTTGAAAGCGAAACCGAAATTCTCAATGCCCTTTACAAGGATATGCATAAGCCAAAGTTTGAGGCCTTCACTAGCGAAATTGGTATTGTTTACGATGAAATTGACTTTGCGTTAAGGAACTTAAAAAAATGGATGAAGCACAAAAAGGTATCAACTCCAATTGTACTTCATCCAAGCACATCAAAAATATACCCAGAGCCTTTGGGTGTTGTTCTGATAATTGGCCCTTGGAATTATCCATTTCAGCTGTTAATTAATCCCTTAGTGGGAGCAATTGCTGCGGGTAACTGTGCAATTATAAAACCCTCGGATAATACTAAGAATACAGCACAGGTAATTGGAAAAATAATCGCTAAGACTTTTTCGCCAAATTTTGTTTCGGTAATTCAAGGTCCCGGCGCAATGGTTGGGCCTAAGCTTATAGATAAGTATGCATTTAATCACATATTCTTTACTGGAAGTCCAAATGTTGGTAAAGAAATTATGGCCATGGCGGCAAAGCATCTAACCCCAGTAACGCTTGAGCTCGGAGGTAAAAGTCCTGCAATTGTACACTCCGATGCCAACCTAAAAATCTCGGCACAACGTTTAATTTGGGCAAAGTTCTTCAATGCTGGGCAAACCTGCGTATCTCCCGATTACTTATTGGTTCATGAGAGTGTGAAAGATGTATTTGTTGATTTGATGCGTAAAACTATTGTTCAGTTCCTTGGCGACGACCCATCTACAAGCGAGAATTTTACTCATATTGTTAATAGTCGACGATTCAATGTACTAAAGGAATACCTCAATGAAGGTAGAATAATTCACGGTGGTAGGTTTGATGAATCCCAAAACTATATTGAGCCAACCTTAATTGACGGTGTGAGTTTTGAGGATAAATTAATGCAGGAGGAAATTTTTGGACCAATCCTACCAATTCTAACCTACAGGAATATTGAGGATGTTTTGCCAATTATCAGAAAGAATAGATATCCATTAGCGCTATATCTATTTACAGAGAGTAAGCCAATTGAGAGATATATTCTTTCGAATGTTGAGTTTGGAGGAGGCTCAATAAATAATGCACTTGTGCATCTGGTAAATCCAAAATTACCTTTTGGAGGCGTTGGAAATAGCGGAATGGGCAGTTACCACGGAAAGCGTAGCTTTGAGACCTTTTCGCATATGAAGAGCGTAATTAAAACATCCACCATAATTGACCCGACTTTACGCTATGCACCTTACAACGAAAGGAAATTCAAACTTGCAAAACTGATTTTTAATTAAGAAAGAAAGGATTAGCGATATGCTAATCCTTTCTTTCTTATAGTGATAGTATAAACGAAACAATAAACGGAACCAAAATAGTTAGCACAATTCCGTGAACCAGCGATGGAATTGCATACTCCTTCCCCGATGCATTGGAAATTATTGGCAAAGTTGTATCCATACTAGTTGCTCCTCCGGAGCATATTGGTGCAATTTTACCAAAAATTATAGCAAACATAGGTGCTAGCAAAAGTGTTATTATCTCCCTAATAACATTCGATAGTAGAGCAACAACCCCAAGCCACTCGCTATGAAGGTCTTTTATAATTAAACTCGACAAGCTGTAATAGCCATAGCCAGCGCCAACCGCCATTGCCTCCTTTAAGTTAACACCTTCGAGTAAAGGAATAATAACTATCATTCCAATTGCAGTACCAATAATAGTAGTTAACGGAATAAGCAAAATTTTGAAATTCATAGCCTTTATGGCTTGCAGAGCCTTGGGGTCTGAGCCAATTCCAACACCAACAAGGAACATCAACACGTAGAGTGCGTACTGGCTATAGTCTGTTTCCAGCAAAAAGCTTGGAGTTATATCGTACGCTCCAATAAGAATTCCCAATGAGAAGAATCCAAGAATAATTAAACTCCCTTTCATTGCTCACTTTTTTTAAAGAAAACCCTATAAGTTAACCATCCCAAAAGGATGCTTCCTGCAACTCCACCAATGGATATAATTAGCGCCTTAAAACCAAGAGTATGAAGTGAGTTCATAATAACCTTATTGGCACCAATGCCAATTCCCATAAGGAAAAGTAATGCATAAATTGCCCAAGTGGTAAGTTTGTCGTTAACCTTTACAAGTTTTTCAAAGGAACGAATAAGGTAACCAACCAGAATCCCCGAAATCATTATAATTACTACTGTAAGCATCTAGTTATGAAGTTTTAAGTTGATTAAAAATTCTGATATACTCATCAGAAACAGAGCTCCATTTAAAGTCGCTAGAAACTCTATCAATACAATCTCTTTTAACACCTTCAACACTTGAATTATCCATTTTGTCTAGTTTATTGATACAATCATCCAGTTCTGTTTCAGAGGAAAAGTACAATCCTTTATTGTTAAGTACAAACCTGTTGTAATCATTATTATGGGCAATAACGAAACTTTTGCAAGCCATTGCTTCCAATAAGGAAGGATTGGTTCCTCCAACACTATGACCATGAATATAGGCTTTGGAGTAATATCGCAGTGCGTTGAGGTGCGATTGGTTGTAAATACCTCCTAGAAATTTAATATTTGAGTAGTTGCGATACTTATGATAGCATTTCATTCCAAAACGATTTTTGAAATTGCCTACCAGCAGTAACTGTTTTCGATTCTGACTAAAACAACTAAGAATTTGCTCAAGGCTGTTTTCAGGAGTAAACCTTGAAACAACCAAAAAGTAATCGGAATTAATCTTATACTCGCTTAAAATACCTCGGTCGGGGGCTTCTGAAATGGCGTATGCTCCATAGGGTATAACGTTTGGCTTAATTTTGTATTTCTGCTCAAAGTAATTGGCCAAAACAGGGCTATCGCACACAATAGCTTTTGAGTGTTTAATTGACAGGCGTTCACAAACTATTAAGAACTGTTTCGCCAAAAATCCCCATTTCTTCCTTTTAAACTCAATACCATCGGGGTTTGTGAATATTCTGTTTCGAAAATCTTGTTTGAAGAACATAACCCAAAGAGCAAAGGAATACCCACATTCTAGAACAATATCGACATTGTTTCGCGAAGCCCACTTGAGCGATTTGTAATCGTATAGGAGCGTTTGAAGGTTTTTGGGTAACCATCGTGCAATTTTTATGCTTACTATTGCAACTCCATTATCAGTATATTCGACTCTGTTTAATATTGAAGGAGAAAGCACATAAACCGTTTGACCAGAACCAACAAAGTGCGCTGAAATTACTTCGGCAAAACGCTCAAAACCACCATAATGGTTTGGAATACCTCTAGTGCCAAGAATGGCAATTTGCATTACTCCTAGTTTTGAAATTTAGGAACGGTAAAATAGAATGTTGAACCTTTACCAATTTCACTATTCACGCCAATTTTTCCACCGTTTTTCTCAACAAAATCTCGGCAAAGAATCAATCCTAAACCAGTTCCTCGTTCCTGCGAAGTACCAATTGTTGATGGGTTAGAGTCTATACGGAATAGTTTTGCTTGGTCTTCGGCAGATATTCCAACGCCATTATCGCGAATGGAAATTTTGTATTTTTCTGGGTCGGCAGTTACTTCAACAACAATACGTCCATTTTCGGGAGTAAACTTAATGGCGTTACTAATTAGGTTTCGGATTACAGTGGTAATCATATTGTGGTCGAAAAAGGCATAGCAATCCATTGGATTAATCCATACAAGCTCAATCTTTTTTTGCAGCGCATTACCCTTGAGTAATTCGATATTCTCATTAATGAAATCGCCAATATTGCCATTTTTGGTGCGCAAAACAGTTCTACCGGTTTGTAATAACGACCACTGTAAGAGGTTTTCAAGAAGGTTAAATGTATTGTTAGAGTACTTGTATGTCTGCTCAATGAAAACCTGCATTTTGTCGGGCTCAAAAGTATCAAATTCTTTGGCTAAAAGTTCCGATAAGCTAAGCACTGTGCTAAAAGGGTTTCGTAAATCGTGAGCAATAATGGCAAAGAACTTATCCTTGGTTTGATTTAACGCCTCTAACTCTTTACGCTGGATTTCGAGTTCTTCTTTTTGCTTTTTGATTTCGAGGTTTTTAGCAGTAAGTTCAGCCTCTAGTATATTGTAATCACGTAATCGCCATACTAATCCTAAAAGCATAGCTCTTGAAAGCGAGGGGATTGTATCGAGAAATTTAAAAAAATGAGACTGGTCTAAACGAAGGAGGTTTGATGTTTCCAGCGCAGTAACCGATGTCGAACGAGCCGATGAGTCTAGCAATGAGTACTCTCCAAAGTACTGAAGAGAACCAAATGTTGCAAAGGTATGATTCTCGATATGTGCCTTAACCTTTCCGTTAACCACAATGTATAAAGCATAATCGTGGTCGCCCTTGCGAAATAAGACTTCATCTTTATCAAGTTTCTTCTGGGATAACTCCTTGGCCATTTTGGTCAAAACAGACTTATCCACCTCCTTAAACAGAAGAATAGACTTTAAAATATCAACACGCTGCTCAATTTCAGCGTTATTTCTACCGAGCATACTTAAAGGCTTTTTTAAACTCCTCAAATATACAATGTTAAAGTTCAATACAAATGGGTTTTTCTTTTTTTTTCTTCTCATCAACATAAAGTAGACTCTTAAATGTTTTTTATATTTGTTTTTTCTTAAGTTTATAACTTGATTTTTCCACAAACTTTCAACTCTCGGTTATGAAGATAAAAATGAATATTCGTCAGAAAATTTTGGTTTACATACTAGGTGTAGCCGTATTGCTTTTTGCAGTAATATTCTTTTTCATCAGTTCATCGGCAAGGCGAATTGCCTATGACCAATCAATAAAACTAACCGATAGTTACGCACGGCAATATGCCTTGAATATTGAGGGACTCCTCAACCAGGATTTTGCTGTTATGAGAACGATGTCTCACGCATTTATGGAGTACAAACAACTTCCTTTTGAGAAATGGCAGGAGTTGATATACCCAATGTACAACAGGGTAATGCAAACAACAACACATGTTGATGCGATATGGGATAGCTGGGAGTTAAGCAATTTAGACCCCAAGTGGGATAAACCATTCGGCAGACATTTCTACATTGTATATAAGCGTAATGGGGTAATATCATCAAAAAGTGAAATAAGAAGTTTGGCTGGCGACCCTCCAACCTATGGTTACATGAAAAGTGTGGCTAAAGAAATTATTGTTGAACCCTATGTTTCAGCACTGCAAGAAGGGCAGATGATGACCACTCTTTCTTCTCCTTTTTTAGAGAATGGAAAATTTATTGGACTTGTTGGCGCAGACCTTATATTAACTCGTTTTCAGGAAATTGTTGGAGAAATTAAACCCTATCCAAATAGTTATGCCTTTTTGATTTCGCACGGAGGAAACTTTATTGCACATCCCGATACATCTATCTTTAAGAAAAACATAAAGGATAAACTTCCTGAACTCGACAATACTTTCAATTTTCTCAATAACATCCAGAAGGGTAAGACCTTCAATTTTATTACCAACAATAGCAAAGGCGAACGAATGTATTATTCTGTAGCGCCTATCAATATTGGCAATACAGGCACACCTTGGGCTGTTGGTATTGTGGTGCCCATAAACGACATAATGGCCGATGCAAACAGAAATTATAATTTGAGTATTCTTATAGGATTTATTGGTCTTTTATTGCTTATTGTAATAATTTTTATTGTTACCAATAGCATCACAATTCCTGTTAAAAAGATTACCGAATTGCTTCAAGAGGTCGCTAAGGGTAAAATCGATAAAAGCATGGGCATTAAACTTAACACTGGTGATGAAATTGCCATAATGGCCGATGCTCTAACGGAATCAATAAAAGGTATTAATGCCAAAACAGAATTTGCCCGCGAAATTGGTTCTGGGAACCTTGAGGCAAGAGTTGAGTTATTGAGTAACGAGGATTTGTTGGGTAAGTCGTTAATCGAAATGCGCGATAACCTTAAGCATGCAAGAGTTGAGGAGGAGAATCGGAAAATTGAAGAGGAGAAGAAAAAATGGGTTAACGAAGGTCTTGCGAAGTTTGGAGATATTCTTCGTCAAAACAACGATAATTTAGGTCTGCTTTGCGATGAAATCACCAAAAACCTAGTTTGGTATCTGAATGCTTCAATTGGTGGAATTTTTATACTTAATGAGAATAAAGAAACCAACGATAAAACTTTCGATATGGTTTCCGCATTTGCTTATGATAGAAAGCGCTTCCTTAACAAATCATACCATTTTGCAGAGGGATTAATTGGTGCTTGTGCAGCAGAGCGTGATATTGTTATGCTTACAGAGATTCCTCAGGAATATATTGAGATTACATCTGGATTAGGCGATTCTAATCCAAACTTCTTATTCTTGATTCCTCTTATTACCGAGGAGCAGGTAATGGGTGTTATTGAAATTGCATCGTTAAGAAAGTTTCAGGAACACGAGGTTGGTTTTGTGCGCGAACTTGCAAAAAGCATTGCAACAACACTCCACTCCGTTAAGGTAAACGCCTTAACCTCTGAACTGTTTATGAAGTCTAAGGAACAGGCTGAAATGATGGCAGCCCAGGAGGAGGAGATGCGTCAGAACATGGAGGAACTTCAGGCTACACAGGAGGAAGCTGCCCGCAAAACCTTTGAACTTGAGGGTTTGGTTAGCGCATTGAACGCTTCATCGTTTGTTATGGAGTACGATATTAATGGTTTTGTTACCTCTATCAATGAGGGTTATTTAAAACTTATTGGTGCAAAGCGCGATGACGTAATTGGAATGCATCATACCGATGGAATTGTAATGTCCGATACCGATAAGGGCGATTATACTAAATTCTGGGCCGATTTAATGAAAGGCATAATTAAGAAACGCAAAACAAAACTAGCCATTAAGGGTGAAGAGTTTATACTGCTCGAAACCTATACCCCAATTTTCGACCAACACGGAGATGTTTATAAGGTTCTGAAAATTGCTACTGATATAACAAATATCTTATAGAAACAAGATGTCTGTAAATGATAAAAGCGCAAAATTCAATTTTGCGCTTTTTGCTTTATATGATTTCTAATTACTCTAAATCACTCCCAGTTTCTTTCCAACCTTAGTGAATTTCTCAATGGCAAACAGAATGTTCTCCTTGCTGTGAGCAGCACTAATTTGAACACGGATACGTGCTTTGCCCTTTGGAACAACAGGATAGTAGAAACCAATTACGTAAATTCCTTCCTCTAGCAATGCTGCAGCAAATTCCTGCGATAATTTTGCATCGTTTGGTAGGTGACCGAATAGCACTGGGGTAATTGGGTGAACACCATCAACAATTCTAAACCCTGCCTCTTTCATTCCTTTGCGGAATAACTCGGTATTTTCCCAAAGTTTATCGCGCAGTTCAGTGGTTTCCGACAGCATATTTAGCACAGCTAAAGTTGCACCAGAAATTGAAGGCATTAATGAGTTTGAGAATAGGTAAGGACGTGAACGCTGACGTAGCATATCAACAATCTCTCTACGGCCAGATATACATCCACCCGATGCTCCTCCTAAAGCTTTACCAAATGTGGTTGAGATAATATCAACACGGCCCATAGCATTGCAGTACTCGTGTGTACCACGACCAGTTTTACCAACAAAACCAGTAGCGTGAGAGTCGTCAACCATTACCATTGCGTCGTACTTATCGGCTAGGTCGCAAACCTTGTCAACCTGAGCAATAATTCCATCCATAGAGAATACGCCATCAGTAACAATCATCTTATAACGGCACTTTGAAGCCTCCTGTAGAACACGCTCCAAATCGGCCATATCATTGTTTTTGTAGCGAAAACGCTGAGCTTTACAAAGTCTAACGCCATCAATAATTGATGCGTGGTTCAGTTCATCGGAAATAATTGCATCCTCTTCGCCCAATACTGGCTCGAAAATACCGCCGTTAGCATCGAAAGCAGAGGAGTAAAGAATTGTATCCTCGGTTCCAAGGAATTCGCTGATTTTATTCTCAAGTTCTTTATGTAAACTTTGAGTTCCGCAGATAAAGCGAACCGATGACATACCAAAACCCCATTGCTCAAGAGCCTTTTTCCCAGCCTCCATTACTTTTGGGTGTGATGATAGCCCTAGATAGTTATTTGCGCAGAAGTTGAGAACTTTTTTGCCATTTGCCATAATCTCAACTCCCTGAGGGGTGCTTATAATGCGTTCAGTCTTGTAAAGACCCTCGTTCTTTATGGATTCAAGCTGCTTTTGCAGATCTTCTTTTATTTTTCCGTACATAATTCAGAATTTTTTGTCAGATGCACACAAAGGTAAGAGAAATATGTTTTGACCGATAATTTTTTTTTGTATTCTACAACATCATGAAAATCAGCAATAATAAGCATTTTGAATTGTTTTATGGTTAACTAGTTAACAATCAGAGAACAAAAATTTAAAGTTATTTGCGAATAGAGTTGCATTTTTGATATTATTACTTATATTCGCAAGTTGTAAGCCTTTCATAAACAGGTTCTAAACTTTCAAATACAAATGCATTATGCCTTACCGTCGTTTACCCAACACCGATAGTGCCAGGATTAGGGCTCTAAAGGCCGCTTACGATAAGGGAAAATCAATACCTCCCTTTCAGTTAGCTTACTCGCAAAGTACCTTTGCAAAAGTTGAACTATTTATAAACTCGTTCGAGAAGGCGATGGCGCATTATAAAGCGGCATACAACCATCAGGTTGAAAAAGGGAAAGATTACTTACAGTTGATGAAGAAGGCCAAGCTTTACCTGTCGCACTTTATTCAGGTTCTGAATATGGCCATTAATAGGGGAGAGCTACAGCCTACGGTGCGAGAGATATATGGAATGGATTTGGACGAAGGCAGGCTTCCATCCTTAAATACTGAAAAGGATTTAATTGAATGGGGCAAAAAGATTATTGATGGCGAAATGGCCCGTATGCGCAAAAACCAAGCTCCAATTACAAACCCAACAATAGCTGTTGTAAAAGTACGTTACGAGCAGTTTATTGAATCGTACAATCATCAAAAAATACTTCAGCAGAATACTCAACGTACACTTAAAGAATTAAACACCCTGCGCACTAAAGCAGACGAAATAATTCTTAGCATTTGGAACGAGGTTGAGGCAAGCTACGCGGAATTACCCGATGACGAAAGACGTGAAAAAGCAACGGAGTACGGCTTAACTTACGTTTACCGCAAAAACGAAATAAAAGGTCTAAAGTTGCTTGACAGGTCGCTGCCTAGTCTGTTTAGTTGATTGTGATTTATGATGAGTTATAGTTTGTGAGGAATTATTCTCCTCCCACTAATTCTTGTTTTGGAACTTCGGTATTTTCTTCCTTCAATTTCATCAGCAAAACGGCAACGGTAACAAGACTAATTAAACCTATCGGCCACAGGTAGGTTAATCCACCAACATCTTCTACTTTTGAGTCCAATGCACCAGAGCCAAGCACCATAAAGCCAATGGTTGCAATGCTGTTGTTTACAAAATGGGCAATTATTGGCAGCCATATACTTCCACTCCAAGTATACATAAACCCAAACATTACTCCCAGTGCAAAACGAGGAATAAAACCTTTGAATTGCATATGAAATGCACTAAATATTAAGGCTGAAATTAAAATGCCCCAAATTTGACTCTTTGTAATATTTGCAAAATGCTTCTGAATAATACCCCTAAATATTAACTCTTCGCCAATAGCAGGAAGAACGGCTATCATAAATAGGTTTAGAAGCAATACCGCGACACTATTTGTGGTAAGAAATGCCTTTGTGAGTTCCTCGGCTTTTAGTTCCATATCAACCATCCACTGAGCCAAAGGAATCTGCTCGTTTAACGAACCAAGAAAATTAATTCCTGGTAAAGCGACAGCCATTGTGAAAATTACAAGAATCAAACTTTTTAGGTTGAATTTTCTGAATCCAATATATTCCCAAGGTTTCAGGGAAAACATGTAAGCCAAAAAGAATCCTGGGAAAACAAACATCCCTATTGATTGCATTATTTGCATAACTTTAAGTGCCCCTATCGATTCTGCATTAATAGCCATACTTGAGAGCATGGTTAAACCATCTACTCCATATATTGCAACTATGAGTGCAGTTCCAAGAAATGAGAAAAGTAGTGCGCTAAATAGTGCCAAAAAAAACATTACAAGTAGTTTCTTCCCGTCGGAAAGTGAGGCTAACGATGCTTTTATCATAAATCTGATTTTTAATTCACAAACCTAATTCTTTATTTTTTGAGAACAAAATGGGGTGATATGGAGTTGTGGAGTAATGGAGTAATGTTTTGAGTCACTCCATTTATCCAATACTCCAACAAATTAGTATTTTTGCTTCGAAATTTTTAATGAATATGAAGATAGGTTCGGTTGATTTGGGTGATAGACCTTTGCTTTTGGCACCAATGGAGGATGTTACAGACCCTTCGTTCCGCTTTATGTGCAAGCATTTTGGGGCAGATATGATGTACACCGAATTTATTAATGCCGATGGGTTAATTCGCGATGCTGGAAGTAGCGTTGCAAAACTCAACATTTACGATTACGAACGTCCAATAGGGATTCAACTCTATGGACATATAATTGAGAGTATGGTTGAGGCGGCAAGGGTTGCTACCTCAGCAACCCCCGAAATTATTGACATTAACTTTGGTTGTCCTGTAAAGAAGATTGCTAACCGCGGTGCAGGTTCCGGGATGATGCGCGATGTTCCTAAAATGGTAGAGATGACGAAGCAGATTGTTAATGCTACGCATTTGCCTGTTACCGTTAAAACCCGACTTGGTTGGGACGAGGAGTCAAAAAACATTGTTGAGATAGCGGAGCGATTACAAGATGTTGGAATAAAAGCGCTAACCATTCACGGTAGAACTAGAGCGCAGCTCTACACAGGCAAAGCCGATTGGACATTAATTGGCGAGGTCAAGAACAATCCCCGAATGAATATCCCAATTATTGGTAACGGAGATATTGATGGCCCAGAGGTTGCAAGGGAGAACTTTGAAAAGTATGGAGTTGATGCAATAATGATTGGACGGGCAACCTACGGTAGACCATGGATTTTTAAGGAGATAAAGGATTATTTGCGTACTGGCGAGAAGATGACGCCGCTTACAACTTTACAAAAGGTTGATATTGCCAAGCAGCATTTTGGCAAATCGATGGAGATAAAGGGAGCCCGAACTGGAATTTTAGAAATGCGTAGGCATTTCTCTTGCTACTTTAAAGGACTGCCTCACTTTAAGGAAATCCGATTAAAACTAGTCACATCAAACGATCCTGGTGAAATTATTGCATTGCTAAACGAAGTTGCCAATCGCTATGGCGACTTTACTGTGGACGAAAGCATAAATCCATCGCCTTGGAGTAAGTAAAATATCTACTCAACTTTAAGTTTTTGTATTAGAAAAGTTTTAGATTAAAAAATTTGATATATTTGCTTTATAAAACCTAAATAATTACAACTGATAAACACACAACAATTGAGACAAAACACCCCTTTGTGTATATTATTGAATCATTTGTAAAAAAATCTCACCACAAATCACATAACTATAGTAACAAACAAAAAATTCACTAAACTTGCACACGTTGCAATTGTCAATTAAACAAACTATTTATCAACCAAAATTTAAGGAGAACAATTATTAATTACTCTCGTGATGAAGTCAAAAAATGATTTTCGGAAGTCAGTAAAGAACGACTCTTACGATTCCGATGAGTTGAAAAAAGGGAGAAAACTTCAACCTGTTAAAAAGGAAAAAAATGTAAAACGCTCTCTATTTCACGAAATTGACGAAGATGAAGACCTTGACTTGGAATTAAGGGATTCTTTTATGGATGATGAAATTTATGATGATGATGCCTATGATGAAGATGAAGAAGATTATTAGTCTATAGCCTCTGGCAAAAGAAAAAGCCCCTGATTGGGGCTTTCTTTTTTATATTACTTTACAACACTCTTATCCTTCACGTAAACCGGACGCTCAATGGCTTGGTCGAGCGAGATAAATGTTTCAGTTCTGGAGATTCCTTGGATATTCTGAATTGTATTTACCAAAACATCCATTAAGTGCTCATTATCTCTACAGAATAGTTTAAGAAGTAACGCAAATTCTCCCGTAATAAAATGGCATTCTACCACTTCGGGCATCAGTTTTAATGCATCAATTACGCCGACGTATTGATTGGTTGATACAAGTTGAACGCCAACAAATGCGCAAACATCAAAGCCTAAGGCTTTGGGTTTAACAATCATTCGAGAACCCGCGATAATGTCCGCATCCTCCATTTTTTTTACACGTTGGTGGATTGCGGCTCCAGAAATTCCGCATTCGCGGGCAATTTCTAAGAATGGCATACGGGCATTCTTAACTAAATACGAGAGTATTTTTTGGTCAATAGCATCAACCTTGAATTTTTCCGACATATGGTTACAGTTTGGTATTTTTCCGATGCTAAAAATAATAAAATATCAGAAAACAGACCTAAAAAATACGATTTTTTTACAAATCGAAAAAATAAGGATGTTTTAAGTACCAAATTCCATAAATAAAACGAAAAATTTTACTTGATAAACTTCGTAAAAATCAGTTTATCGTCGTTAACATCGTAAAAATCCTTAAGTATGGCCTCTATTTTATAACCACACTTTAAGTAAAACTGCTGGGTTGGAGTGTATAGCGGTTTTGATGATGTTTCAATATATATTCCACGACCGCCTAATTTTTCTATCTCTTTTTCCGATTCTTCAAGAATAAGTTTACCAATTCCCTTTCCTCTGTAATCGTTGTGGGTTGCAATCCAGTATAGGTCGTAACTGTTTTTTGTACAAGCTATTGGGCCAAAGCATGCATACGATATAGTTTTGCCCTCAAAATCGGCAAATACGAAAAAATACTCACTAGCGATTCCCCTCTCTATTCTTTCTTGAATTAACTCAACAGCAACAGGTATTTCGTAATCGTAGAAGAAGCCTGTTGAGGTTACAATATCCCTTACGCTCTCAATATCTTCAAATTTTGGCTCGGTTCTAAGTGTTATTCCTTGCATAATCTTTTATAACTATTTCTTTAGATTTGGAATATCGTTCAAAATTCTGGTAACAGCATCGCTGAACGGAATACCCGCTTGCTCGCATGCAGTGTAAAACCCACTTCCGGGAGTAATACAAGGGTTAACATTTAGCTCAAGCACCCAAGGGTTGCCTTTTTTGTCAACCCTAAAGTCAACCCGTGAGTAACCGTTAACGTTAAATGCATCCCAGCAGTCAAGACAAATCTTCCTCAATTTCTCCAATAATGGTTTATCGGATTCGGGTAAGTCGAAAGTTCTTGTAGTGTTGTTATACTCAAAGGAATCCTCAGTCCATTTTGCCTTATAGCCCATAACCTTTGGTTTGCCTTCGGCATAGTTATGGAATATCATCTCGGGAATAGGTAAAACCTGTGGTTTGGGATTACCTGCTAGTATGGAGATGTTAAATTCGCGACCATCAATATACTCCTCAACAAAATGAATGTTGAAGTTGAGTTTTTTAACACGATTAATTAGTTCTGGGTCGCTACCATAGTAAACAGAATCCTCATCTAAGCCCAACGAACCATCCTCCCAAATTGGCTTGATGATATACTGTTTGTCCTTGTCGGGACAAAACTCACCTTTCCCCTCGTACCAGTATGCAGTAGGAATACCTGCCTCCTTCATCCTTTGCTTACAAATAGTTTTGGATGATGTAAGGAAAATTGTATCGAGCGAGCCTCCTGTGAAAGGAATTTGCATGGAGTTCAGCAAAGCAGGAGCAAGGAATATAAGATTCCCGCTGTTGTTAACAGACTCAACCAAGTTAAACACAAAATCGGGCTTTAGCTGTTCAAGAGCCTCTTTATTCTTTTGAAGATTAAGCGAAAACTCAAGGGTGTGATGTTTTATACCTAATTGTTCCAGCATTTCTGCAATAAGCTTAACCTGGTCTAGTACATCGGCCTCATCGGGACCAGGATTGGCGGATAACTCGTTATAAAGAATAACTGCTTTCAAAGACTTTTCCATCATACCCTACATTGTTAATACGACTAATTGCTGAATCCATTATCATTCCCATTAATGTTACATAATCAACGCCCTTGAAACGAGCTAGCATTGGAAAATCGGAATGCTCGGGGTTGATTCCTGCCAAAGGGTTTACCTCGATGAAATTGGGAATTCCGTTAGCATCCATTTTTAAATCTATTCTACCACCATCGCGGCATCCAAGAGCACGCCAAGCCTTAACGGCTGTTTCCGCACAAATGCTCTCAATATCGCCTGTTGCCAGCTTGTAATCAACTATTCCTTTCCAATTCTCTTTTGTGTGAAGTGAGTAGGTTTGCTCCTTTGCTCGAGGAGTTATTATTATCTCCATAACACCAACAGCACGAGCCTCCTCGCCTGTTCCAACAATTCCAACGGTAAACTCCCTGCCGGGCAGATAAGTTTCCACCAACACAGGCTGATTGAACTTGATTAAAAGCTTCTCGCAGATTGGAACCAACTCCTTTGGTGACGATATTCTTGATTTTCCATCGATACCTTTTCCTGTTCCTTCGGCAATAGGTTTAGCAAAAAGAGGGTAAGGCAGGTTTATCCGCATGATGTCTTCCAATGATTCCACTACGACAAAATCGGCAGTAGGAATTCCATGGTCGCGAACAATTCTTTTTGTTTGCCCCTTATGAAGCGACAATGCCATAACCAGCGAATCGGAAAAAACGTAAGGAATTCGGTAAGCATCGAGAATTGCTGGTACCTGTGCCTCACGACCTATGCCGTATAATCCTTCACAGATATTGAAAACTAAATCCCACTTTTCACCCTTATTCAGTTTTTCGATTAGAGAGTAAACATTACCAATTCGTTGGGTTCTGTAGCCAAGCTGTTGCAATGTGCTTTCTATGGCGCGTATAGTAACCTCTGAGTCAAACTCCGCAGTTTCTTCCTCGGTGTATCCTAACTTTAAGTAATCGCTACGCAAATCGTAGGCTATGCCCACATTCAACATGTTAGTTAGTTTTATAGGTAAATGATATTTTTTTCGAATTAATTGTTGCCCGATGATTGTAGCAATCAAACCTTGACTGATTTTCCGAGATACTTATCGAGCAAAGTTCCACCATTCTGCTTGAAGGGTAGAACTGAGAGGCTAAAGAAAAAGGAGAACCCCCTTTATCCTTAGGGAGAGTGTGCAACAACTCTACAGAAGGGAACAATTCCCTGCTATAAAAACTTAGATTTTTTACGATTGAGGAAACAATGGAATTTAGTTTCAACACACTTGAATGGCACCAACCAAAAGCGAAAGTAAACATCTTACTTTCGCATCTACTCGGAGGTTCCTCATCCTCCGAAAAATCGATAAAATCAGCAAAAAAGATAATTTTCTCTCTCTCCATTTATTGTAACAACTTGTTAGTGTGTTGTTTAATCGATTTTTTTTGTTAGAATTATGATGTAAATATTGTAATTTATTTCACTCCACAATACCATTTAGCTTTTTTTATCAACAGCACAAATTCAACATTTTGATTAAACTTAATACTAAGTTATCGCGACTTGAAATATAATAGCAACAGGCCACCCCAATTTAAATTAACAGCAAAGCAATAGTTATTAACATTTTTGTTTTGGTACAGGAATAAATGCAATGTTTATGCGGATTAACAAGATTTTGTAGTTGCCGTAAAAATTTTTATATCTTTGCGAAGATTTTTGGCCCTATAGTTCAAGGGATACCTGCCTGCCGGTAGGCAGGGAACGGAAGTTAAACAATGAGTTATGGCATACACTGTTTACGCCATAAGAAGTAAAGTAGATGACAGAATATATGTTGGTTTTACCCATGATGTTCAAAAAAGATTATTAGAACATAACCGGGGAGAGACAAAATCAACAAAAGGTTATAGACCGTGGGTCTTAGTATATACGGAAGAGGTTGATTCGAGAGAAGAGGCGCGAAACCTTGAAAAGTATTACAAAAGCGGAAGCGGTAAAGAGAAGTTAAAACGATTTTTGGCCCTATAGTTCAAGGGATAGAACGGAAGTTTCCTAAACTTCAAATTCAGGTTCGAGTCCTGGTGGGGCTACAAAAAAACCTCGGGATTTTCCCGAGGTTTTTTATTTTAGAACTCCATCCCTTTTTGTTTAGGATAGTCCAACGAATAATGCAACCCACGACTCTCGTGCATATTCTGTGCAAAACGTATAATAAGATATCCCACGTTAATCATATTCCTTAATTCGCAGAGCTTTTGGGTAAGTATCGATTTTTTGTATAGTTCCTCGGTTTCTTGGTATAGTATCTCCAGACGGCTCAATGCTCGTTCCAAGCGTAGGTTCGAACGCACAATTCCCACGTAACTGCTCATAATTTGCTGCATCTCCCTGTAACTTTGGGTAATAAGCACCATCTCCTCGTTGTGCGTTGTTCCCTCGTAGTTCCATTCAGGAATTGCGCTATTTATTGTTAAGGAATTTTGATTTGCCAACGAATGGCGTGCGGCCATCTCGGCATAAACAATTGCCTCAATTAGCGAATTTGAGGCCAGTCGGTTTGCTCCGTGTAGACCAGTTGACGAGCATTCGCCAATTGCGTAAAGTCTATGTATAGTAGACTCTCCATTCATGTCAACCTTAATTCCACCGCACATGTAGTGAGCCGCTGGGACAACAGGAATCAAATCTTTAGTTATATCAATACCAAGCGAAAGACATTTTTGGTAGATATTGGGAAAATGGTTAATTATTTCAGAAGGGTTTTTAAAGGTAACATCAAGGTACACGTGGTCCTCTCCTCGGAGTTTCATTTCGTTGTCGATAGCCCTCGCAACAATATCGCGGGGTGCAAGTGAACCTCTGGAGTCGTACTTATGCATAAACTCCTTGCCATCGGTGGTTTTTAAAATTGCACCAAAGCCACGCATGGCCTCGGTTATTAAAAACGATGGTTTTTCGCTTGGGTTGTATAGAGATGTTGGATGGAATTGCACAAACGCCATATTCTCTACCTCGCCTTTGGCACGGTAAACCATTGCAATTCCATCTCCAGTTGCGACAGTTGGGTTTGTTGTGCTGTTATAGATATTCCCTGTGCCACCGGTAGCCATAACAGTTGTCTTACTTAAAAACGTATGAACCTTTTGTGTTTTTAGGTCGAGAGCATAAGCCCCAAAGCAGGTAATATCATGGTCGCCACGCTTTACCATTGAACCCAAATGGTGTTGGGTAATAATTTCAACGGCAAAGAAATTTTCAAAAAGTTTGATATTTGGGTGTTTGCGAGCTTTATCGCTAAGTGCACGTTGAATTTCGTGGCCAGTATTGTCCTTGTGATGCAGAATTCGATGCTCCGAGTGTCCGCCTTCGCGGGCTAAATCGTACTGTCCATTTGGCTTCCTGTCAAATTTTGCTCCCCACTGAATTAACTGGTTTATTTGAGCGGGAGCCTCTTCTACAATCATCCTAACAACAGCCTCGTTGCATAAACCATCGCCACATATCAATGTATCCTGAACGTGTTTCTCGGTTGTATCTGGCTCGTAAGTAACAGCCGCTATTCCTCCCTGAGCGTATGCAGTATTGGTTTCATCCAAACCTGTTTTGGTGATAACAATAACACTTCCGTGCTCTGCAACTTTAAGCGCATAGCTTAAGCCGCCAATTCCAGAACCAATTACCAAAAAATCGCAGTTAAATGTGGACATAGCAGTATAATTTGCACAAAGCTACAAAATATCTTGCGGGCGACAAATTTTGTCTATAGTTTGATGGGAACTCTTTTCCTTTGAGAAAATCCCAACACTTCCTTATAACCAATTAGTTTTAGCAACGATGCTGCTTCGGTGAAATACTGTCCAATATTCTGCTCAACATGAGCATCGGAGCCTAAAGTAACAGCGACTTTATAGTGATGAAGTATTTCGATAAAGTTGATTGAAGGGTAGAACTCCGCGCAGGGTTTATTTTTACCACTTGTGTTTAGCTCAAAAGCAACGCCGTAATCGCTAAAAACCTTTGCAGTTTCCTCATACAATTTATCGAGATGAATACTTGGTTGATAGGCAAATTTTTTGGCTAAATCGCAATGTCCCATTATATCGAATAAACCCGATTTTGCAGAGCGTTGAACCAAATTAAAATAGTTTTTGTAGAATGCATTTATATTGATGCTATCGTATGGCGATATGTCAGTGTCGAAATTCCAATCGTCAATAAAATGAACAGAGCCAATACAGTAATCGAGCGGAATAGTTTTTAGTAGTTCGGCAACCTGCTTTTCCTTGCCCACGATATAGTCAACCTCAGCACCCAGTTTAACAGGGAAGTTGATTGACTTCTCCTTTAGTTGCAAAATGGTTTCAACCATTAATGGTATTGCCGATAGTTCCATTGACCAATTTACTGGCTTAACGCTAATATGGTCCGAAAATCCAATCTCAGATACCCCTCTAACCAATGCCGATGCAAGCATGTCCTCGTGGGAATCGCGACCATCGGAAAAGTTAGTATGCATGTGGTAATCGGGGTACATAGTTAAATCGCTTTCTTTAATCAACAATTCAAATGATAAGAGGTTGAAACGTTTTTCGATATTTAACCAAAACTTAACATCAATATAAATATAATGTTTTATTGAATTGACCTATTCTTTTCCTGAGTTTTCTTTGTTCAACACTAATAAGTTTTCTCCATAAAAATTCGACTCTCTATAATTTTCAATTTTAATGGATGCTGTTTCCGAGAATCGGTTGTAAGTATTATCATCACTTAAAATGAAATTGATTTTTTGTGAAATCTCTTCAATTTGTTTTGATGAGATGCAGTACCCATTTACGTCATTCTCCACCAACGCTGTAACTCCTCCAACTGGAGGAACAATTGCGGGTAATCCGTAGGCCATTCCTTCGAGCACGGTCAATCCAAATGTTTCAATCCACCTATCGGTATTAGAAAGGTTAAGCACAATATCGGCCCACTGGTAGTGCGGGTGCAAATCACTTATTGTGCTAAAAACCTCAACATTTACCGGATTGCCTGCTTTTTTGGCAAACCGTTCAGCATCACGTTCCGATGCACTTAATATCAATCTAAAATGTAGATGTGGATTAAACCTTGAGAGAGCGATAAACTCTTCAACTCCTTTGTATGCTTTAAGCGACGAAACCATTAGAACGTTTCTTCTCTCCGTTTTGTAACGGATAAATTCTTTTGCGGTGTTGTAGAATTCATCATCGATGCAATTATGGATGATGTAGGTTCGTTTTCTGGACACTTTTTCGGCATCGGCTAAATATTCCGATACATACACAACGTCTGTAGCGGTAAACTTTAGCACCCACATTAAAAAACGCTTGAAAATAATTGGGCGGGTTGAGGTTTCGTGCAAATGGTATATTACCCTGCAACGTTTAATTTTTCCTGCTAAAGCAGCCGAAAAGGGGAGAATAGTATTGATATAAATTGTGTCGGTTGGCTTGACCAATAACAGCAACCTGAAAAAAACTAAAGTTTGACTTAACAACAGACTGATAAATCGGGAAAGTGGATTGTTATAAAACTTGTAATAATTGGCATGGTAGGTTATGCCCGATATTTTACTTAAAAAGCCTTCGCTTTTTAACGATGTAGTTATGTGAACATCAAAACCCTCTTTTCTCCAAATTTTAATCAGCTGCGAGAGCACCTTGGGGCTTCCAGTGTAGTTATTTAACAGATGAAATGCCAGTATTCGCATAGCAGTAACGTATGCTATTCAATAAAATTGATAAACTCTTGGGCAATCCTATCCACATTCAGTTTTTCAGTTGCCAGCTTCCTTGCCTGCGAACCTAAATCAATTCTTAACTTATCATTATCGAGCAACTTATTCAATTGACTCGCTAAATCTTCAGTATTGTTGGCAAAAAGGCAATTCTTGTCGCTATATAGAATGTAGTCTTGTACACCCTCAATTGGCTTTACAAGCATAGGCAATCCACAGGCCATTGCTTGTTGGAGAGCATTTGACAATCCTTCCTTTTTCGAAAAGTGAATATAGATATCCGATGCCTTTAGGTATTCTTCAGGATTTTGTACAAGCCCTATCAACAGAACCTTATCATTTAAACCCTCAAGAAGATGTTTTACTTCGGATATTTCCTTCGCATTATTCTTTTGCCCCCATAAACCTTTTTTTGGTTCTTTAGCTCCAAGCACAATGTAAACATAGGGCTTATCGATGCTTTCTAAGGTTTTTGCAATATCGTCGTAGCCTTTTCGGTAGCACAAATCACCAATAGAGCAAATAATGGTGGTATTAGTGGGAAGATTGAGTTTTCTGCAAAGAGTCTCCTTTTCGGACTGTGCAACTGCCGAAAATCGTGAAATATTTACCCCTTGCGGGCTTTCAAAGACTTTGCGCGGAGAAAATCCTGTGCTTTCCCATCGTCTTGCAAAGACAGGTGTTGTAGCAAAGTAAAAATCGACAATGCCGAAAAGTTTTTTGTTTAGCCAACCTTCTATCCCTTTGTTAAGTGTGAGCGTAGATATATCGTCGAAATCCATTAGGGTAGACCTGAATACAACTTTTTTTCCGAAAAGTTTACCAACAAATAAGGAGTACTTGTAGGCAAGCATTCGTCCATATACAATTACAGTATCTGAAAAAAGAATCTTGTAGGTAACTATTGGGAAAAAAGCAAAACGTGAAAGCAATTTGCCCAATATCAACTTGTTGAAATAGGGCGAGCGATAAATGTGAATTGAACCCTGCGATGAATTAAAAGGCAATTTTGCGTATGGGTTTAAACTTACCACCGAAACCTTGCAGTCAGCTTTTACCAATGCCTCGGCAAAAGCCAATGCACTATCGCCATCGCCCGATATAATTGGACGAATAAACGAAACGCATATCGTAATTCGGTTTCTTTTTTGTACTTTCACTCTGTAAAATTATCACTTTTTATATGGTTTCCATAGTAATGACCGTATTTAATGGCGAAAAGCACCTATGTAAATCCATAGAGAGTGTTCTGAATCAAACGTACCGCAACTTTGAGTTTATTATTGTTAACGATGGCTCAACTGATTCAACCAATACAATACTTCAAGATTATGCCAGTCAGGATAGTCGAATAGTTGTAATTAATAATGAGCACAAGGGGTTTCCAATCTCTCTTAATTTAGGAATTAGTCATGCTGTTGGTAAAATTGTAGCTAGAATTGATCATGATGATATCTGGATGTCTAATAAATTGGAATACCAATTAGAAATTTTACAAGAAAAACCAGAAATTGAACTGCTTGGCTCTTCAATTATTCCTATTGATGTAAACGGAGATATTGATAATCGTTATTCAAGGCTTTTCAACAACGGAATGGAATTTAATAGCAAACAAATAAAGACAACTATTTTGAAAAATAGTTTGATTTGTCATTCTTCTGCTGTTTTCAAAAAGGATGTGTTTTGGGAGTTGGGAGGATATAATGTTGGTTATAGTACAAGTGTTGATTACGATTTATGGATTAGATTTTCTTCAAAGCATAACTGTTTCATTGACAAAGAACCGTTAGTTTTCTATAGGATATGGTCTGGGAATGTATCTTCTAGGAAAAGGAAAATCCAGACAATTAACTCTTTAATTATTAGAATTAAAGGTTTGTTTGTTTTGGGTTTTTCACTAAAAAATGTTTACTATCTACTTCGATTTTTTGTTGTAGTTATTCTCAAATCCTTTTTTTACTGGCTTTTAATTAAGCCCATAAAGAAAATTTTTCTCAGCAAAACAATGACTTTCCAGTAGAGTATATTTATCCAATGCCATAATAGTTGCAAAATGTATTTTGAGAAATTAATCCTCGATTTGCAGGAAACCTCGTATTGATACTTTATCATATTATCGTAGCAGATGTGTTCAATAATTGCAATATCGGCTGTTGATAACTCTTTTTCCCACGCAGTTATTCTGCTGATAATTGGAGGTTCACTAACCAAAATGTGCTTTTCATCTTTATTGTAAAATAGTTGTGTTCCTAAATCTGTTTTGTAAAATATTGGACTATCCGTTTTTTCTATCCACCTGAAAAGACCTTGGATAGTGGATTCAAGATTACTAATAAGTCTTTCGTAAGTTATTGTTTTTATATCGATTCTTTCGTTTGTTCTGCAATGCCTATTCCAGATTCTAGCCGTAGTTAAAGCATTATTCGACATTAGTCTATTTTGCGAAAGGTTGATTGTTCGTTTCTGCGATGCAAATACTGCTCGGGGGTCTCGTATTAAACTCACAAAACATACATTTCGATACGAATTGCCCAGAACTTTGTAATACTCCAAAATACTACGTTCTTTGAATACAATAAATCTTGGGTTTTGAGTAAATTTATGTGAATAATCATCTATAATTTTAAAGAACAAATCAATTCTGCTTTTACATCCAGTCGAATCTATTGGGATATCCCATAGGGTAAATTTTTTATCATTCAAAATTGCTTGTCGAAAATTCCTCAAAAATCTCGGATTTATTTCTTTGTTCTGATTTTTAAGTAAAACCCTAATCAGCAAGTCAAGTTCAGGACAAACTACAACTCCTTCAATTTTATTTAACTCGTTTAAAAGAAAGGTAGAGCCAGACCTATCGCAGTAACCAATGAGTATATATGTTGGTTCTATCATCAATGTTTAATTATCAAAATTATAATCAGCTAGCCAAGGATACTTAGCCATATTTTGCAATACCAAATTTACAAGATGTACTGGCCAATCTATACTATGCCTAGTTTTCTTTGGATTCTCAAAAACAATACTGCTACAAGATTCAAGGTAGTCATCGCTTGCACCTAACCCAATCTTTTTTACCAAAAAATTTAAAGATTCCTTAGGCTGTTTAATAAGATCCTCGTGCTTTATATCAATAATTTCAATTTTACGGCTTTCTTTAAATTGCTGAATTATTTCAGCATTAGAAAAATACTTTGTAATCACCATCTCTAAATCTTTATTAGTAACAGGCTTTAATACTCGATTACCACCTCTGGCCCAAGTGGTGATATTGTCGAACGGATTTCGGTAAACATGAATATACTTAACTGGAATACCCAACTTTTCTTCCATAATTCTGAACAAATCGGGATTTTCTTTCAACAGATTTGCACTGACACCTCCTTTTTTATCGCCAATAACTTTTAGTTTCGTGTACTTTCCCTGAAACTGATGTGGAACAGCACACGAGTAACCCGTACTCATACGACCCGACATGGCTTGGCGCACAGAATTGCTTATTAACATTGAGAAAACTTGTTTTTTCGAAAAACCAAGAAGGAAGTATTGCAATGCATTTTGTTCGTGGGCTACAATTATATTAGGATGAGCATCAAGTAGGGCTCCAACTAAAGAGTGTCCGCTTCTTGGATAACCTATAAACATAATGTAGGTTTGAATACCTCCGAATAGCCTAAAGTTTTTCCATCCTTTCACTAATGAGGTGAAATATTGTCTTAAAATCGAAATTTTAAAGAAAATCCGTTTAGTATTTAAGCCCGTTTCCTCTACTTTAGACCTCATAAATAATAAGTTAATCAAAATTCACCTATTAACTGAAACAAAATACTTGGTTTAGATGTAATGATAATGTAATTTTATGTAATATTTTCTATAACTGGTACTACTTTTGCTCTAAAAATTAAAAATAGAATTGCTATGAAACAGTTAAAATTACTCCCAATGGTCTTTTCTATACTCCTAGCCTTACAGGGTTTTTCCCAAAGCTGGCAATGGGGTAAACACGTAACTGGAGCCGGAGATATTTTCAACCAAGTTACCAAGGTCGATGGAAGTGGAAACATGATAGTTGCTGGTGCAAAAAACGGTCTAACAACATTTGTTGGGTCTGCAGATCCTGATCCATATACTCTTAATGCAGCTGTCAACACACCATTTCTTGCAAAGTATAATCCTGATGGATCCATTATATGGTTAATCAACATTGGAAATCAGGATGATACTAACTTAAAAGGGCTTACCGTTGATAACCAAGGAAATATTATCATAACGGGACAATTTAGTAGTGCGATAGAACCTTGTACTTTTGGAAGCACTAACACTACAGGAAGCAACCCCGATATTCCTCTTATTGGTGATGGAAGCAGGGATGGGTATTTGGCAAAATACGATACAAATGGAAATTTACTCTGGGCATATGCAATTGCCCAAGGTGCGTTGGAGGATCGTAGTTTTGGTGTAATAACAGACTCTGAAAACAACATTTATGTTTCGGGTTTTTTTAGAAGTACAAACCTTAATATTTTTAGAAAGGATTTGTCTGATTCAACCATAACAAAAACCGCTGGAAATAATAGTGATGGATATATTGTAAAATACTCGCCAGACGCTTATTATCTATGGCACAAACAGTTCTCTTCACCCACCTATGCTCGAAACACAGGGGGTATAGCCCTTGCTCCAAACAATGGAGTTTATGTAGCAATCGATTTTACAAGTAGTGTTTCTGTTGTTGGAACTGATCCTTTAGTTTCTGCTAGTGCTATTGGAAACAAAGCTGTTGCAATATTTAAATTATCTGAGGATAGTAATGTAGATTGGGTTAGAGTAATCCGAGGTTCTGTGGCTGGATCTGGGGTAAATGTTGTTCAAGGTGGAGCCTTTACTTCGGACGCAGAAGGTAATCTTTATGCTATCGGGCAAGGAAACACAACTTTGATCTTTGAGGATGGTGCAGGAGGCAATTTACTGTCGTTAACTTGCAATGCCTACGATGGTTGGTTAGCAAAGTATAGTACGCAGGGAGTGCTGTTGTGGGCTAAAATTGCTGGAGGCTTGACAAACGAAATGTTTAACTCGGTTTCGTATAGAAACGGAGTAGCAAGTGTTGTTGGGTATTATAGTGCGGTCACCTATTTGCCTAGCCATACAGATCGTAGAGATACTTTAATAAATAGTGGAGGACAGGATATTTTCCTTATTAACTACAATTCTGATGGACAATATTTAGGTTCTAGTCGGATGGGCGGAAGTTTAGATGATGAAGCCTCATCAGTCGCTTTTACGCCTGACGGAAATTCAATTGTGGGAGCATCATTTAAGTCAACTACTCTTAATGTGCCAGGTGTTGATACTACTCTTAATAATGGTGGCCTACGCGACATGTTTCTCGGAAAGCATATCAACATACATTTTTTACCAGAGGAAACTCCAATATCTTGTAACAATGGTAACAATGGTGCGTTAACGTTTACAATATTCGGTGGAGGTGAGGCTCCATATTCGTACTCTTTTGCTAAGGTTGGTGGCTCTGTTATTGGTTCTGGAACTTATTCAAATCCTGTTACTTTTCAAAATTTAGATGCTGGAACTTATTACGTTGACATTACTGACAACCAAACGAGAACCATTAGAAAATATTATAAGATAAACAATCCGACTCCTATAACAATAACTGGTAATGTTGTAAATGTGGGTGGTTGTTATGCCGATCAAACAGGAGAAATAAATATTACAGTTTCTGGAGGAACGGCTCCTTACACATACCTTTGGGATTCAGAGGATGGGTATGGTTATATTCCAGTAGTTGAGGATCAGAGTAATGTAACCGCGGGAAATTATAAAGTTACTGTGATTGATGCCAACGGCTGTGAGGCCGAAAAGACGTTTATTGTTACTCAACCTGCAAAAATCAACTTTACAGGAAGTGTCCCCGTTAACAACACTTCGTCGGTTCCTGCTTCACCAAATGGATCAATTACTCCTATTGTTAATAATGGGTCTGCTCCAATAACCTACGCTTGGCAAGGTCCGAATGGTTTTACTTCTACTGATGCTAATTTAACAGGGCTAAGAGGGGGTTCATATATATTAACGGTTACAGCCAATGGCTGCATTGCCGACACAATGTTCTGCTTGCTCGATGCAAATTTATTAAATGCTTGCATTTCCGAAATACATGATCCTAAGTGTAAGGGTGGAAGCGATGGTTCTGCTACCGTTAGTTACTTTAACGCTATTGGTGGTGTTACGCTAGCCTGGAGCAATGGACAAACCGATGTTGTAACAGCAACAGGTCTCTCAAAGGGAGGCTATACAGTAACCATTACCGATGATATGGGCACACCCTCTGAACCAGCTGACGATGCCACAGTAACAGTTCCCTTTAATATTGGAGAACCTGAGTATCCTCTGGACGTTGCTACTACTGTAAATAAATCTACATGCCCTAACAGTAATGATGGATCAATTTACCTAACAGTAAACGGTTGGTCGCATCCTTATACTTATACATGGTCAACTACCGATGGAAATGGAATAGTTGATGGACAGAAAGATCAGGATGGGTTAACAGTAGGAACTTACTCTGTTATTGTTTCTGATGTATATGGTTGCGAGATTACTAAAAATCTCAACCTTGGGTCAGAATACTCTAGTCCTAGTATAACTTTGGTTGCAACTCCATCGAACGTTGTAACAGAGGGGACGGCAATTACTCTTACTGCATCGGGGGGAAGTGTTTATGTGTTCTTTATAGATGATGTTTCGCAAGGCGTACCTTCAGTTTCAGACAATATTGTTATTAGTAACCCTGTGAATAATACCAGAATAAAAGCGGTTGGGTATAACACTGCAGGATGTTCTGGCGAAAGCAATGAGGTAACTTTAACGGTAAACCCAATTACCTACGCTGTAACCTTTACGGTAACAAATAAAACCAACAGTTCGCCTATTGAGAATGCACAAATAACAATAGGGTCAGACTCTCCTATACTAACAAATAGTTCTGGGGTGGCTACAGCACAAAAAGCTAATGGAACATATAGTTACACAGTAACTGCAACAACTTACTATGATATTACTGGCGATTTTACTGTGACCGATGCAAATGTTGATATACCTATTCAACTAACCTCTACTGGTATTAACGATAATTCTTTGGTTGGTCTGAATGTGTATCCAAATCCATTCAATACCGAAATTAAGTTTACGTTGACCGATAAGATTAATAGGGTTGAGGTTTCGAACATTCTTGGCCAAAAAGTTATTGATATCAATACACACGGAGCAAATAGCATTAGTACACAGGACATTCCTAATGGAATCTACTTGATTAAGTTTACCGCTAAGAATGGCGATACTGTTGTGCGAAAACTTTTGAAGGATAACAGATAAGGTAGTTACTCTTGTCATATAATAAAGCCTCTGAGTACTCAGAGGCTTTATTATTTCTATTAAACTTAAAATTTAATATCCAATCCAAGGGCAATTACATAGGCCTTGTTTGTAATATCAACATTGGGTTTAGATGGCCAATTCTCTGCTTTAATAGATTTATCAGTCCAAAATGTACGTCCAATGCCTAGGTCAATCTGAACATTATCCGTTACGCTATAACCAGCACCAATTCCGATGTTGATATTATCGTATTTGACTGCTTCGTAAGCACCCAGTTGGGTGTAATATTGTTCCTGGTTGGAGTATCCAAAGTGTATATATTTTGCACCAGCGCTTATTTGAAGTTTTGGTAGCACTTGGTAGTATGAACCTAAAGCGATATGATAGCAATCTCCGAGATTTCTTTGCCGCTACTATTTTTACCCCAATCTGCACCCTTTTGGAAGTAGTAGTTAAAATCTAATGCAGTAGTTAGTTTTTCATTTATCTTGTAGGATATACCTGTGTAAAGTACTGCAGGTAAGTCGCGGTCAGATTTTGCACCATCGGGTGCTAAATCCTTATATGTACCCTTATTGTCTTTAGCCTCAAATTCTAGTTTAACCTTTGTTTCGTAGTGGATTGCTAGGTTTAGTTTTTCCGAAACAGCATAGTTTAAACCAATAATTCCACCAAATCCTCTCGCTTCATTTTTATAATCAACAGTCATGCTGTAATCTGGCGAAGTGCCGTGGAACACCATTCCTGCCTCTGTATGGTTATTTGCAACAATATACCTTCCTCCAATCGAAAAAGACAACTTTTCCGTTACTAAATACGAGAAATTTAATGGAATAGCTAAGTAGTATGATGATGCTTTCAAACTTTGATTATTAAAGTTGGAGTATCCCATTGGTGCCAATGTGGATAAGAATTGATAACCCATTAGTGTTGTATTTATTGAACCCTCTGGGTAATCTGCTGAAGCACCACCTCCTGTAACATAAACACCCGATGAAAAAGCCCATTTATCCTTTTTAAACGCAGCATAAAATGATGGTAAAAATAAATCAGCGCCATCCTGCTCAAAAGATTGTTTACCTGCACCTAGGCCTAAGTCAAACGAATGTTGTGGCTTCCGAAAAAGTGTTTGATTATTCAAACTAAAATACATGCCATCGTTGAGTTTTACTAATCCCGCAGGATTGTAATTAACGATATCCGCACCATCAAGTGCTGCATTACGCGCATTAGCACGAATCCATTTTGCACTCATATTGGCCAAATTATCCATTTGGGCTGATACGCACATAGGCATCAGTAAGCCAAGTACAAATCCTGATAATTTTATTATTCTTTTCATTTTCAAAATAGATTTAATAATTACTTATTGTTTAATAAAATGATACTTATACGACACAAATTGACGCATAAAATCAATTTTATTTTGAATTGAAAAGTATAAAATTTAAATTAATTTTTATTATAAATTCATTAAAGTTATTTATTTATTTGATATTCATATTTTTAATGAGTTATTAATTTTATTTTAATAAATATAAGTTCATAAAAAAAGCCTTGACCATGTCAAGGCTTTAAAGTGCATATATGTTTGTTATTTAGATGATTAACATAGCATCGCCATAGGTTCCAAAACGATACTTTTCCTTAACAGCCACTTTGTATGCCTCAAAAAGCAAATCATACCCAGCAAATGCAGAAACCATCATCAAGAGGGTTGAAAGCGGCAAATGGAAGTTTGTAATAAGCATATTAGGAACGGCAAATTCGTATGGAGGGAAAATAAACTTGTTTGTCCATCCACTGTATGGTTTAAGGTATCCATCGGTAGTAACAGAACTCTCTAAAGTGCGAAGAACAGTTGTTCCCACAGCGCAAATATTCTTTTTGTTTTGTTTTGCTGCATTAACTATGTCAACAGCATCCATAGGAATATTTATTTGCTCAGAGTCCATTTTGTGCTTGGTTAAATCCTCCACATCAACGGTGCGGAAATTGCCCAAACCAACATGAAGTGTGATTTCAGCAAAGTTCAAACCCTTAATTTCAAGTCGCTTAAGTAACTGTTTGCTAAAATGCAAACCAGCGGTTGGAGCTGCAACTGCTCCCTCGTGCTTAGCGTAAACTGTTTGGTAACGCTCACGGTCCTCCTCAATAACCTCGCGTCGAATAAATTTTGGCAGAGGAGTTTCGCCAAGGCGATAAAGGGTATCCTTAAATTCATCGTAAGAGCCATCAAAAAGGAAACGAAGGGTTCTTCCTCGGCTGGTGGTATTATCAATTACCTCGGCAACTAAAACATCGTCTTCGCCAAAGTATAGTTTATTACCAATTCTAATTTTGCGGGCAGGGTCAACCAGCACATCCCACAAACGCTGCTCCTTGTTAAGTTCTCTAAGTAAAAAAACCTCTATTTCAGCACCAGTTTTTTCTTTATTGCCATATAGCCTAGCGGGGAAAACCTTGGTATTGTTAAACACCAAAACATCGTCCTCGTTAAAGTAATCTATAATGTCCTTAAAAACGCGATGTTCAATCTGCTTGGTCTTACGGTTAATCACCATTAGTCTGGATTCGTCACGGTTTTCAGTAGGATGCTTAGCGATTAGCTCCTGAGGCAGATTGTACTTGTACTGCGATAGCTTCATTTTGTTATTATTATTAAGTTTACTTTCTACAAACTACAACAACCATCAGCCCTTGAAACCTAAGAGCTGTTTAACATTAATAAAATTAAGCGGTTGCAAATTTAGTGCATAATTTTAAAGACTGCCCATCTTATACGGACAATTTTACAGTTGGTTACAAAGCTGTGAAAATTTTTTTTCGATTTCTTCAATTGTTAATGCATCTTCTATTTTAAAGTCACCGCTGGCGGTACGACGGAGCTGAACAAGATGAGCACCAGAATTTAATGTCGTTCCAATATCTCGAGCAATGGAGCGTATATAGGTACCCTTACTGCAACTAATGTTTAATTCCAGAAAGGGCATTTCAAACTTAACAACCTCCATCCCATAAATCTCAATAGAGGATGGTTTTAACTCCATATCGACACCTTTGCGAGCAAATTCATAGGCACGTTTGCCATCGATAAATTTTGCCGAGAATAAAGGCGGAATTTGCTCCTGCGGACCAATAAATCCTTTGACAACTTCTTGAATAAGTTCAGGAGTAATGTGTTCTGTTGGGTATTGCTTATCAGGCTTAGTTTCCAAATCGAACGAAGGGGTGGTTTCTCCAATTTTAATTGTGGCCAAGTACTCCTTGCGCTGAGCCATTAGCTCGTTAACCCGCTTAGTTGTCTTTCCTGTACAAACCACAAGCAATCCTGTTGCCAATGGGTCTAGAGTTCCTGCGTGACCAACCTTAATTGTTTTATCGCCAGTGGCTCTACGAATTAAGACCTTAAATTTTCCAACCACGTTGAACGATGTCCAAGTGTATGGCTTATCAATCAGAAAAACACTTCCTTCCTTAAGGGTGTTGATATTGTTTATATCCATTTACAGGCTAAATATTATTGCAGTAAGCCCCACAATTGCGCAGTATAAAGCAAACCAAATTAAATTACCCTTGCGCACCAACTTCACCATCCAACTACAAGCAACATATCCGCTTATAAATGCAGCGATAAATCCAGCAATAATTGGTTGAATGTCAACTGTGACAAATTCACCCTTTGCAATACCCAGAACAGCGGCCCCAAGTATTGGGATGATTACCATTAGAAAAGAGAACTTTGCAACTTCATCGCGATGATTTCCTAAAATCAACCCAGTAGATATTGTTGAGCCAGAGCGGCTAAGGCCTGGCATAACGGCTATTGCTTGTGCAATACCAATTATAAATGCGTTACGGTAACCTATTGGCTTTGTATTTGCCCGCTGAAGATACTTGCTAAGTGTAAGCAACAATGCTGTAACCAAAAGCATTATTCCAACAACTAGTAAATTTCCATCGAAAAGTCTTTCGACCTCATCTTTTAAGAAAAAACCAACAAATAGAACTGGAATGGTTGAGAGAAGTATTTTTAGGATAAACTTGGTTTCATCGTTCATTTTAAACTTGAAAAACCCGATGAAAAGGTCAATAATCTCCTTTCGAAAAACCACTAATGTACTTAATACCGTTGCCGCATGAACTGCAACAGTAAACTGTAAATTCTCCTTTACCTCAACACCAAGAATTGCTTTGCCAATTTCAATGTGTCCGCTACTACTTACAGGCAGAAACTCAGTTAATCCTTGAATTAGTCCAAGGATGATTGCTTCAATTATCGACATTTAATTTACTGCTTGGGTTTTTTCATTATGGCATAAATCTCAAAGGCAAATCCGAAAAGCACAACAATTGGTGCAAGAGTTATACGTCGGAAACTGAATATATCGTAGTTAAATACATTGGGGTCCTTTGAACCTCCGCCAGCCATTAGAATGAAGCCCAGCACAATTATTCCAAAGCCAATGAGTAATAATCTGTAATTCTCCCTACCAAGGGCAAATTTGCCCTCGTTCTGTGGAGTTGTGGTTTTGTTTGCTTGTTTCGACATAGCTATATCAAATTTTCTTAATATTAGTAGTAAAGTTCGTCGGTTGAGAGACGAAGGAATTTATTTACAGCAAAAAATGTTGCCAAAAGATTTATAAAAACACCAATAACAGTTATTCCAGTAAAAATACCAACAATATAAATTGGATCGACAATAAGTAGTATATCGGCAATTTCCTTTTTAACTCCGTAGATCAGTGCTGTAAGCATTGCAATAGCAATAATTGATGCATACATACCATGCAGGATACTGCGAAGTAAGAATGGTTTACGAATAAATCCGCCAGTTGCACCAACCAACTTCATGGTATTTATTATGAAGCGCTTGGAGTAAACCGATAAGCGAATAGTATTATTGATAAGCACTAGGGCAATAAACATCAACAGGGCGTT
>JAKQKB010000025.1 GCA_029560875.1 Bacteroidota bacterium
AACATAGTCATGCCCCATTACAGAGCATTTAATGTTCCGTGTCATTCTCTTTACTTCGCATATAAGACTCATCTCTCGGTGTTTTTATTTTCTATCCCTGGTTTTATATGTTAACCCTTAGTGTACATACAACATAGTTAGCCGCAATACTCGGACAACCTACGAACAGCGACATCGTAATATTGTTTTTCCTTTTCAATACCTATGAATTGACGATTTGTTTTTAGACAAGCCAATCCAGTAGTTCCTGAACCCATAGTGTTATCCAAAACTATATCGTTTTCATCTGTATATGTTCTGATAAGATATTCCATAAGTTCAACGGGCTTTTGTGTTGGATGCACTATCTTCCCTTCACTTGCCACATTTAAAATAGTTGTTGGATAGTTTGTAAATTCCTGAATGTAATCTTTAGATTGAGAAGGTCTATAATATTTTTGACCATTAGTATCTCCATCACTCTTGTTTTTGTCTCCTTTCCTAACCTTACCAAGTGGCTGTAATCCTTGTGGATTGTACTTCATCATAATTTTACTTCCATTGGCTACATTTGCTTTTGAGAAAACAATAACATCTTCGTGTTGTGAAAGCGGTCTATTTTTCCCATTTGTAAAGCCCGTTTTTTTGGTTTTAACCCAAACCCATTGATACTTAAATAGTTTTGGATTACTCATTACTAATGCACTTGTAAATGGTTGCGAAGCTGTAAGAACTATTGCACCGTTTAGCTTTATTATTCTTTCATATTCACGCCATAGTTTATCAAATGGCAAAACGCTATCCCATTTACAAGCCGTTGTCCCATAGGGCAAATCGCAAATAATAGCATCTATACTTTTATCCTCAATAAAATGAAAAACATCGAAACAATCAGCGTTCACAAATGTACTGCCACTAACACGGGTTTGGCAAAATTGGGGGTTCTGTGGTAAATTCAACATTTGTATTTCAATTTAAGTTTAGTAATAATTTGAGCGTTTCGTTTTCAAAATCCCCAACTTCGCCAAGCCGAGAACCGTTAGCACCAATACTACGAAACTGCACAACCGAGAACATATTGTCCTACATTTGGGTCAACGCAATTACGAATTATTTG
>JAKQKB010000187.1 GCA_029560875.1 Bacteroidota bacterium
TGAGAAGTCCATTTCTCAAAATGAGGAACCTATACCATCTCTTACCATCTCTGAAACATCTCAACTAGATAATGTCGGAATTGAAATTCCTATCCAACTACACGATCAAATTGATAAAACAAAAGTAGTCGTACACGATGAGATCAAACCAAACAAGCAACTACAATTTGTAAGTGAGGTTGTAACCTACTTGAACCAAAAAACAAACCAACAATTCAAGGAAACTACAAAAGAAACAATCCAATTCATAAATAGCCGGGTAAAGTTAGATGGCTGGGAGTTGGAGGATTTCAAAGCAGTTATCGACTTCAAAACAAACGAATGGTTAAAGGACGATAAAATGCGTCAGTACCTTTGTCCCTCCACCCTATTCAGAGCAAGCAATGCAGAAAAGTATCTACTCGCTGCCAAGGCATCGAAACCAAAACCACCAGTGAAACCCACCCAACCTACCAAAGTACACGTCGAAGAACGCCCCGTATTAACTCAACACGACATCGAATACAGCCAAGCCGCGTTTGCCAGCGTTGAGCAGATGTTTAAACAGATGGGGGTATGATAAGCGAAACCTACAACATGGACTGCATGGAATACATGCGGCAATTCCCGGATAAGCACTTCCAGCTTTCAATTGTCGATCCTCCGTATGGGATTGGGATTGATGTAGCGATGAATGCTAATAAGGGGAAACAAGGATTTAAACTATACAAAGAAACTAATTGGGATAGTGCAATACCTACCGCTGAATATTGGAATGAATTATTTAGAGTATCTAAAAATCAAATTGTATGGGGTGGCAATTATTTTATAGAACAAATAAATAAAAATAGTCAAGGGTGGATTGTTTGGAATAAAGTACAAAGAGAATTTACAATGTCGGATGCAGAATTAGCTTGGACTTCTTTTGATAAAACAATAAGAGTATTTGATTTAAGCAGAGGAGGTGCAATGGGTGACCATAACAAATATGGAGAAAAAATGCACCCCACCCAAAAGCCCGTTGCCCTCTATAAATGGCTACTGAGCAACTACGCTAAGCCCGGCGATAAAATCCTAGACACCCACTTAGGTAGTGGCTCCAGCCGAATAGCAGCGTATGACCTGGGCTTTGACTTCTATGCAACTGAACTAGATAAGGACTATTTTGACGCGCAGGAAAAGCGGTTCCAGAATTTTAAATCACAATTGAAACTATTTTGACAATGACAACCGAACTACAAACCTACACCGCCCAACTCCCTGTTGTCCCCGAAGTACCCCCCACGCAAGTCGAATGGA
>JAKQKB010000191.1 GCA_029560875.1 Bacteroidota bacterium
TGAGAAGGTACTTCCTTTTCGCATTACTTGGCATAACCGTTTACACAGCAACGGTTATGCCAAGTAATGCGAAAAGGAAGTACCTTCTCATAGGGTTAATTTTCTGGTTTTAAAAGTATGAAAAAGAAAATCACCATGCAAATTTGAAAAAACTAATCCTCCTAAAAACAAAATACTATTAAGTTCGAAAGGCAGCAAACAACTGTCAGCTCAATTGTACCGATGGTTGCCAGATAATGCAGGTTGCATAATTTCAACATTTACCATCCTACTATGAACCTAACTTGATGTTGAAATTCTCAAACCATACATCCAGCTCTAACAAACTATTAGATTTCATCATGGCAGATTTATAGGTTCCTGAGGGTTAACATTACTAATAAAATTGAGGCATCGTAACCCCGTTACCCCCCATCAAGCTTAAACAAAAAACTTCCAGCAATAAACATGCCTACTAATCAAAACTTTAAAATAATTGTTACTTTTGTGCAAGGAAATGCAACAACATGAGAATTTCACGTCCAGCAGTTTTGATTATAGTTTTTGCAAGCTTGATGCAGGTATCGTGTAACCGTAAGGCTCAGCTGCTCTACCTGAACAACTTAGACACCGGACTTTTAACTTCAACGCAGCCTGCACCCTACCAGCTCAGGCCGGGGGATGTGCTAAGCGTTCAGGTTATCACCCAGGATCCCGAAATCAGCCGCCTATTCAACATTGTTTCGAGCGGTACCTCTACCTCCTACACTGCTTACTCAAACGATGCCTCGCTTTACATAAACGGATTCTCGGTAAACGACTCCGGCATGGTACGCCTGCCCGTTGTTGGAACGATGCCCGTAGCAGGGCTGACCGTTCGCCAAGCTCAGGATTCGATACAGCTTAAATATGAAAGGTACCTCAAGGATGCTCTGGTGGTGGTGAAGCTGCTCAGCTTTAAGGTTACGGTGCTGGGCGAAGTAAGACGACCCGGAACCTACACCAACTATAGGGACAACCTCAACATATTTGAGGCAATTGGACTTGCCGGCGATTTCTCCGATTACGGTGAACGAACCAACGTGCTTGTGCTCCGCCAAACACCCGAGGGGGTAAAAACATTCCGGCTCAACCTGCAGGATAAAAATCTGCTTACCGCCGAGGGGTTCTACCTGCTGCCAAACGATACGGTTATTGTGGAGCCACGAAACGCCAAGGTGATGGCCCTGAATACCCCTAACATTTCCATATTCCTTTCCATCATCACCACCGCCTTGCTGCTGCTTAACTATGTAAAATAAAGAGGAAATTACAACGGTTCATGTTGGTGGTAAATCGCAACTAAAGGGTAAAAAAACATTGAAGGGAGACGGTATGGAAGACAACATGAATCTTAAATCCAACCCACAACAGCAGGACCTCCCCGAGGAGGAGCAGCTGGATGTTAAAAAGTTGCTGTTCCGCGTGCTGGCCAACTGGTACTGGTATGCCATCACACTCTTTATCTCCCTTTTTATAGCATATCTCATCAACCGGTACTCCGAACAGTCATTCAGCGTCTCATCAAGTGTAATTGTTCGCGACGACGACCAGACTAAGTCATACGTTGGCGCCGAGCAGCTCATACAGAGCTTGCGGCTGGTGAAGAATACCAAGAGCGTTCAGAATGAAATCGGGATACTGCAGTCATACTCCCTGGCCCGGCAAACCGTGGAGGAGTTGGAGGATTTTAACGTTACCTACGTGGCCGTGGGCCGTAGGGGAATAAAGGAACAGAAGCTTTACACCGGTTCCCCCTTTAAGGTAGTGATAGACTCCGGTGCAACCAACATGCAAGGCCATCCTGTTAGGGTTAACATCCTGAACAGCAGGGAGTACCGTTTGGAGATTGATGAGGGAATGGGCATTTCACGTACCATGAGGTTTGGCGAGCCATTCACCAACGAGTCGTTCAACTTTACCGTTTTCCTGCGCGATCCCTTAAATTATGACCCCAAGGTTGCAGGGCGAAAGTACTACTTTACCATTAACGATCCCAACACCGTAGCCCTATCGTACAAGTCGAAAGTTACGGTTACCCTTAACGACAAAAAGGGTTCAATTCTTACGCTAAACAGCACAGGCTACGTGGCACAACAGGAGGCCGACTACCTCAACAAGCTCATGGAGGTTTACATCCGACGAGGGCTGGAGGAGAAGAACCAGATTGCCGAGAATACAATTAGGTTCATTGACCGCCAGCTTGAGGACATGGCCGACTCCCTTCGCAGTGCGGAGTTACATCTGCAGGATTTTCGCACCTCCAACCGGGTGCTGGACATAACAGGCGAGGGCAACCTGCTGCTCGAACAAATAAAAACCATACAAAACGAGCAGAGCAGCATGGAGCTCAAAGCACGCTACTACGCCTACCTTAGCGACTACCTCGAACAGCGTAAGGATTTCAACACCCTGGTTGCCCCATCGGTTATGGGGGTGGACGACCCACAGCTCAATGCCCTGCTTTCGGAAATATCAAAGGCCTACATAGACCGCGAGGAGCTCAAGACTACCGTTAGGGAGGGTAGCCCCGGCCTTGAACAGCTCAACATCCGCATTGAAAACCTTCGAAGCTCCCTGGCCGAAAAGGTGAAGAGCCTTATTGAGTCAAATGCCATTGCCCAGCAGGAGCTGAACTCACGGCTAAGCAGGGTTGACGCTGAGATTAAACGCCTCCCTGTCAACGAAAGGATGCTGATAGGTTTTGAGCGCGACTTTTCGCTGATAGACAAGATGTACACCTACCTGCAGGAGAAGCGCGCCGAGGCTGCTATAGCGCGCGCCTCAAACATCCCCGACAACAAGGTGCTGGACTATGCAATTGCCCAAAACGCTTCGCTCATCAAACCCAAAAGGTCAACCAACTACCTTATAGCCCTGCTGGTGGGACTGGCCATTCCGTTCATCATCATGCTACTCTACGACTTTTTCAACGATAAAATTGTTGACCTGAAGGAGATATCCAAACGAACCCGGGTACCCGTTATAGGAACGCTGGGGCACAACCGCTACCAAACGGAGCTGCCCGTGCTGGAAAAGCCCAAGTCAACCCTCACGGAGTCGTTCCGCGGGCTACGAACCAACCTGCAGTACCTGATGCGTGAGCCCGAATCCAGGGTAGTTTCGGTATCCTCCACCGTGGTGGGCGAGGGTAAAACTTTCATAGCCGTCAACCTGGCAGCTGCCATTGCCGTTACCGGCAAAAGGGTGCTGCTGCTTGGACTCGACCTTCGAAAACCCAGGCTGCACAGGCTAATGGGCTACTCCGGCGACATCGGGGTAAGCACCTACCTCATTGGCCAGAACAGCGCAGGGGATATAGTGTTCCCGTCGCAGCACGAGAACCTGTACTTTGCCCCCAGCGGGCCCATACCTCCCAACCCCGCCGAGCTGCTCGGTACAGCCCGCATGGCGGAGCTGGTTGCCTGGGCAAGGCAGAACTTCGACTTCATCGTGGTGGACAGTCCTCCAGTTGCCATTGTTTCCGATATATTCATTATTGCCCGCTTCACCGATGCCAACCTGTTCACCATCCGCTACGGCTACAGCTCAAAAGAGGTGCTCAACCTGATTAACAATATCTACAGGCACCACGAAGTTCGCAACCTCGCCATGGTAATCAACGACTTTGAACCCCGAAGGGGCTACAGCTACGGATACGGTTACGCTTACAGCTACGGCTACAGCTATGGATACGGCTACAAGTACGGATACGGCCCCTACACGAACAGCGATGGCTACTACTCCGATGAGGACGAGCCCAAGCCAACATGGAAGGAGCGAATCAAAAGGCTGTTTTAGTCCCTTTTCTGCTCCATTTTGTTGAGCTATTAGTTTTAAATGCACCGTCCTACGGGCGATGTAACTGACAGGGCGAAGCTGTAAGAAAGCACTAGCAGTTATGATATCCACAGACTTACACATATTAACACAGATGATTAAGTGGTATTTGCGAAAATTTGTGTGCATTTGTGGGAAAAACGAAAGCATGCTACGTTTCCGTTTTGCATTAAAAATAGTGAATTTTAGAAATGTATTACATTGATTTGAGAAATAAATTTATTAATCTTGGTTGCTTTAATATCAATCAGATATATGCATTTGACCCTGATTTTAATAGAAATAATCTAACATATTGGCAGAAAAAAGGTTGGCTTATTTATCTTCGCAATGGTTATTATGCTTTTCCCGAATTTAAACAGGAAATAAATTCTCAATATTTTTTAGCAAATAAAATATACAGACCATCTTATGTTAGCTTGCAATCTGCATTATCTTATTATGAAATCATCCCTGAGTCTGTTGTGCAAATCACAAATGTTACTACACTTAAGACTAAATCCTTTGAAAATGATTTCGGACAATTTTACTATAAAAGTATAAAATCAGATTTTTATTTTGGCTATAAACCTATACATATATCTAAAGATAAAGAAATATTCATCGCTGAACCTGAAAAAGCAATTATTGATTTTCTTTATTTATACCCTTTTTATGAAACAGAAGCAGATTTTCTAAATCTTAGATTTAATGGGGATATTCTAAAAAATGAGATAGACAAAGGGCTGTTGCTTGACTACTGCAGTCGTTTCGATAAATATTCGCTTGATAAGCGTATGAAAAAACTATTTAATGCATATAAATTATGATTAATATTGAGCAAATAAAAAAATATTTTCCACCTGCATTGCAAAATAATTCTATATACTATAAGTATATGCTTAAGGAATATTTGCAGTTATTAATTCTTGATTTTCTCTCGAGTACTTCTTATATCAAAAAAATTGTATTTATTGGTGGTACATATCTGCGTTTAGTCATGGGTATAGACAGATTTTCTGAAGATATTGATTTTGATTGTAAAGATTTAACCAAAGATGAATTTCATGAATTATGTAACGATGTTGCAAATCATCTAAGAAAAAACGGATATAAAGTTGAATTAAAAAAAGATGAAAATGAAAATTTAAAAGCTTTTCGTGAGGGAATATATTTCCCTGAATTTCTATTTCAAATAGGATTTTCTGCACATCGTGACGCTAAATTTCTTATTAAAATTGAGGCTCAAGATCAAGGTGTTGATTACAATGTAAACATAGATTTTATCAAAGGATGTGGCTTCTTTTTCCCCTTTTCAATGCCACCTGTAAGTACTATTTGTTCTATGAAAATAGCAGCTCTTATAAATCGTCAAAAAGGTCGTGATTTTTATGATGTGCTGTTTCTTTTATCACTAGCCGAACCTGATTATTCCTTTTTATCAGCAAAATGTGGAATTCATAATCTTGTCGAGTTAAAGGGACAATTAAATGATATACTTTTAAGAGTTGATATGAATAGTAAAATAAAAGATTTTCAGCATCTACTATTTAATAGCGAAAATGGTAAAAAAATCTTATATTTTAATAACTTTATTGATAAAATCAACTAATAATGTTATATACGCAGAACTAGATTATTGAACTGTATTGGCGTAAAAATATATTATCAAAAAACATTTTTGTTACCCAACCTTCCCTTCCAGTATTGAAAAAATTTATCCCTTACTTTTTGAAAAAATATGAAAGAGTAAGATTCCCACCAACAATGGCCACTACACCAACAACGGCTACTACTCCGATGAGGACGAGCCCAAGCCAACATGGAAGGAGCGAATCAAAAGGCTGTTTTAGACCCTTTTCTGCTCCATTTTGTTGAGCTATTAGTTTTAAATGCACCGTCCTACGGGCGATGTAACTGACAGGGCGAAGCTGTAAAAAAGATAGAACACAAACAATACAAATAGAACAGATTTTCACAGAGCAAAAAACGTTACCCCCCAAGGTACTCTCTACAAAAAGGCAACGTTAACGCTTTCCCCCTATGCATAGGGGGTTACAAATGGCAAAAGCTAAACGAGGTTGTTTGTTGGAGGGTATAAAAATAAAATGCCGATTATCAACAGGTCAAACAAATAAGCAATACCAACCTGAGCAGAACCTGAAAAGATATATTAGATCGAAATATTTTATCTCAGCAGAAGAGGGAACGACATGCAGAGTACCACAAATACTGTAGTTAATACATGATTCAATCAGTTAGCAGTTTACTGAAGCAAGGCGAGGGTATTACGCTGGAGTTTAAATCGGCCCAAAACGACTTACCTGCAAATGTGCTCGAAACGGTTTGTGCTTTTTTAAATCGTTACGGAGGCACATTATTGCTTGGCGTTAGCGATAACGGTGAAATTATTGGAATAAATACGGGGAGGGTTCAAGGTCTAAAGAAAGAGCTCGTAAATGCGTTGAATAATCCACAACTTTTAAATCCACCAGTATACATAATTCCCGATGAAGTTGAAATTGACGGAAAGGTTGTACTGCATATTCATATCCCTGAGAGTTCACAGGTGCATAGTACTAAGGGGAAATACTTTGATAGAAATGAAGATGGTGACTTTAACATAACAAACAACACCAATTTAATTGCTAATTTGTTCCTGCGAAAGCAAAACACTTTTACCGAAAACAAAATATATCCTTACGCTACACTCAAGGAACTTCGCCGCGAATTAATACAGAGAGCAAGGCAGATGGCTGTAAACAGACAGCCAGGTCACGTTTGGGAGGATATGGATGATTTATCGCTGCTACGTAGCGTACAACTTTACCAAACTGATTACTCAACAGGGAAAGAGGGGCTTACGTTGGCTGCATTGTTGCTTTTTGGAAGAGATGATGTTATACTGTCGGTATTACCATTTCATAAAACAGATGCAGTTTGTAGGATAGAGAACACCGATAGATATGATGATCGGGACGATATAAGAATAAACTTAATAGAGAGTTACGATAGGTTAATGCATTTTGTTGAAAAACACCTACCCGATAGGTTTGTTCTAAAAGATGACATTAGAATAAGTGCTCGAAATTTAATTTTTAGAGAGGTTATTTCAAACACGCTTATACATCGCGAGTACACAAACCCATATCCTGCCAAGTTATTGATTGGTAGGGAGGGCGTTAGTACTGAAAATGCTAATCGTTCGCATGGTAATATTCTGCAGCTACCGAATAAGTTTTCGCCTCTTCCAAAAAATCCTGTTATTGCAAGGGTTTTCAAGGAGATGGGTAGAGCCGACGAATTAGGCTCAGGAGTAAGGAATATTTTTAACTACTACCATCACTACTCTTCATTAAAACCCACTTTGGAGGATGCCGATATTTTCAGGTGCTTTATTCATATTGATGATTTTGTAGGTTCCTCTGTAATTAAGCATGCAGGTGGTCAGACAGGTGGTCAGACAGGTGGTCAAGTTGTATTAACAGAATCTCAAATTGCGGTGCTAGAAGTTATTAAAAGCAACAATAGTGTAAGTCGAAACGATATTGCTAAAATTCTTAATATAAGTACCTCTGCAGTTCAAAAGCACATCGAAAAATTGAAGCAAAAGCATATAATTGAAAGGGTTGGACCGGACTTTGGAGGCTATTGGAAGGTAAATCAATAAATTGTTTATAGATAGAACAGATTTACACAGAGCATAAAACTTTACCCCCCAAGGTGCTGTCTACAAAAAGGCAACGTTAACGCTTCCCTCCTATGCGTAGGGAGAACAAACGGCAAGAGTTTAGCGAAGCAGAATGTTGGGGGGTATAAAAATAGAATTCCAATTATCACTAAACCAATATACTGGCAAAGGCCAAACCCCCTCTCTGCCGTTCAGGAAAAGAGGGCTGGGGTGGGTTTATGCAACAACTCAAGCAAAAATCAGTAATTTGCTGTGCAAACCCGAATATATGTATACGATTGAGGCGTATAGCCTCTGCTGAATAGGGGAGTAATATAAAATATAAAAATGAGATTTTTTAGTAAGTTAACTCTGCTTAAACAAAAAGTGCTTAATAGTTGGAATAAGCAAAGTCACGAAGGAGCCATTTTTCGTAATATGACAAAGCTTATAACAGGTGATGGTATTGCCCGAGTTATTGGATTGATAACGGCTCCGATCATAACAAGAATATACCTCCCCGAGCATATGGGTGTTTTGTCGGTGTTTACTTCACTTGTTGCGCTAATGGTTCCTTTTGGAACATTTCGGTATTCTTTAGCAATTCCGCTTCCTAAAAATGATGGTTCTGCTTTTAATATTTCAGTTCTCTCTTTTCTTCTTTTATCGATTTCAACGCTCTTTCTCTTTTTTATATTCATGTTTTTTGGCCAGGGAATACTTGTTTTCTTTTCAATGGATCAAATAACCATTTACTGGTGGCTTGTGCCCATTGCTTTTGCTGGAACTGGATTATATGAACTATTGTCAGGCTGGGCTATCCGCAAAAAAGAGTTTAATCCATTAGCAAAAACAAAAGTTTGGCAAAAAATTATTGGCGATGTTGTTAAAGTCTCATTTGGCTTTATTGGTATTAGACCATTAGGACTATTAATTGGATACATACTTAATCAAGCCGGAGGTATTATCCGGTTGTTTAAAGATTTAAAAAAACATTTTGTTAACAACGTAAGATATATTTCAAAGAAACGCATTATTTTCTTTAGTAAACGATATTCAGATTTTCCTAAGTACCGAATACCATCCCAGTTTTTGCTTAATCTATCAGCAAAAGCGCCACTACTCTATTTTGCATGGCATTTTGGAGCAGATACAACAGGTCAAATAGGCTTAGCAACAATGATGCTTTCTCTACCGATATCTCTTATTGGCTATACTACAGGCAAGGCATATTATGCCGAAATTGCAACCATAGGAAAGAGAATGCCCGATAAAATTTTTAAAATAACCAAGAATGTAGCACGTAAGTTATTTTTATTTAGCATTATTCCTTTCTCTGTTATTCTTTTTTTTGGTCCTTTAATATTTGAGATTGTTTTTGGAGTAAAATGGTATGAAGCTGGAGTCTTTGCGAGCATATTATCACCTTATCTCCTTACTCAATTTATATATAGTCCAATAAGTGAGGGTATTCTTAGCGTTTTTGAGAAACAATCTATGGTGTTATTAATTGAGATAAGTCGAGTTTTAATGACTTTTTTTGTTTTTTTTATATCCTTTTTAATGAAGTGGACTCCCAATTACACATTAATTTTATATAGTATAGGACTTTCTTTACATTACTTTTTTGCAACATATCTAGTGTTTTGGATTATAAAGAAGACTAAATAGTATTAGTTAATAATAAAAATATGAAAGAAACTTTAAATATGTTACATCTTTCATCCCTTGGAATTTGGGATTTAGGAGAGAATAAAGGACGAATGTCTACCTATTTACCTTTAAAGGCATTTGCAGATAGAGGGCACAAAGTATATTATCTGACAAATGATAAAAACCAAACAAATGTGGAAGTTGGAGGTATAAAAGTAAAGAGAATATGTGGGGCGGTTATTAAATTTAATAAAGGTAGATTACAGGGCATTATTAGAAGATTACTTGCACCATTTTCATTTTTTTGTTTCTTTATAATGGGATTCAGATATTCGATAAAGAATAGACCAAATGTTATATACGCTCATACTCCAAAAACAGCCCTACCTGCTTTTTTACTCTCAAAAATATTTAGATCAAAGTATGTTCTTCGACTTTATGGTGTAGGCAAGTTTTATTCAAGTACAAAGTTTAAGAAAATGCTAAAAATTGATATTCATCTTGCTTTTTTATTAAAGGCGGACTTGTATATATTAACCAATGATGGAA
>JAKQKB010000013.1 GCA_029560875.1 Bacteroidota bacterium
TTCAGGAAGCAGCCGAATTTTTAAGGCTTACCGTCCCAACGATGTACGGTAAGGTATCCAAAGGTGAACTACCTGTAATGAAGCGAGGTAAACGCCTGTACTTTTCCCGCACTGAATTGCTGGAATACCTTAAAAATGGGCATAAAAACAAAACAACAAAATTTAATAACCCATAATACCTAGCAAAATGACAACGATCGTGTACATTTTAACGACAGTAGGTATAATTACCTTATTATTTGCCATAATTGCAATAACATTGTACCTACTACGAAAATTCATTCGACCAACAGCCACTACCCTGCTATGCAAGAACAATGGAATGCTACTTGTTGAAAGTGGCCGGAAGCCCATATTTTTCAGCGATGTGAAAGCTGCGGATGCTTTTATTAAAAAATGCAAGCCGGCTGGGGTATTTTGGGAAATATACACTATAGACGATGGGGAGGTTAAGCATTTAGGAAGTTCAGAAAAACTTAGTTCTGTATGTTAATAAAAATACACGAGCTGTTAGTAAGCTAAAGATGCTTAACAAATAAAATGAGTTTAATTTAACGTATGGGTGTGGGTATAGTGCACCACAACGATAAAGATTGATTGAAACAGTAAACTAAATAATTTTTAAAAATGTGCGAGGGCAAATTTAAACACGGCAGTTTGTTTAGCGGAATTGGAGGCTTTGACCTTGCAGCCGAATGGATGGGATGGGAAAACGTATTCCATTGCGAATGGAACGAATTTGGTAAAAGAGTGCTAAACTATTACTGGCCTAATGCTATAAGTTATGATGACATTACAAAAACAGACTTCACTGTTCACAGAGGAACAATTGACATCCTCACCGGAGGTTTTCCGTGCCAACCTTATTCCGTTGCAGGGAAAAGAAAAGGGAAAGAGGATGAACGCCATTTATGGCCAGAAATGCTTAGAACAATTCGAGAGATTCAGCCGCGCTACGTTGTGGGGGAGAATGTTGTTGGACTTATTAGTTGGGATGGAGGGTTGGTATTCCACGAGGTGCAAACTGACTTGGAGAGTGAAGGGTACGAAGTATGGCCGTTTATACTTCCAGCTTGCGCCGTCAACGCCCCGCACAGACGAGACAGAGTTTGGTTTATTGCTAAAAACACCAAGCGCAATGGATGCGTTCAGCGAAAACTTGAGCAAGAAGGAACAGAAGTTTGGAAACAGCGGGACA
>JAKQKB010000099.1 GCA_029560875.1 Bacteroidota bacterium
CACCCAATCCTGCAGTATTAGTTTGGCCCCTTAATAACGGTTGGGCTTTTACTAATGATATTCTCAGCTGGCAAAGTGGCGGAAATTATCCTACCGGATATGATGTCTATTTAGACACTGTAGATGGAACTACTTTAGTTAGTGATAACCAAACGGGAACTATTTACACTCCTGTTTTAGAACCTGGAACAACCTATTACTGGAAAGTTATCCCGTTCAATAGTTTTGGATCTGCTACAGGAATAGTTCTCTGGAGTTTCAAAACGCCAACGGCTACTCAATTGGCAGAAAGTTTTGAAAATACAACCTTCCCACCTGTAGGTTGGGCAAATCCCGGAACTTGGAGCCGTAATACAACCTATAAGAAACATGGAACTGCTTCTGCTTATAAATATGGTTCAACTTCCACACAGTATATTCTATCCACTCCTAAAGTAACGATAACTGAAACAAGTACTTTAGACCTGTGGTCATATTGCAGTGGAACAACAGGAACTTTACAAATTGTCTATTCTCCGGATAGAACTACCTGGACTCAACTTGGTGATAACATTACTTATGCGGCAGCAAGCACATGGTATAATTCAGTTATTGATTTAAGTTCTCTTGCAGGTAATAATTACTATCTTGGTTTCCGAACCGGTTTGCAATCAGCAAGTTTCTATGTTGATCTGGTTTTTGGTCCGGAATTTACTCCTGAAGCACCAGGTCCTGCAACTCTTATTTCTCCTTTAAATAACAGTTGGGTCCTTCCTGGAAGTGTAACCCTTTCCTGGAACCCTCCTTTACTTGGTGGAATTCCAGAAACTTATGATGTCTATTTCGGACCTACATCCGACCCACCTCTGGTGAATAATCAAGAAACAACTACTTATGATGTAACTGTTAATGAAGCAACCACTTATTACTGGAAAATTGTTCCTGGTAATATCTATGGAAATGCAACCGACTGTCCGATTTGGAGTTTTAAAACACCAACTGTTACTCAAATAGCAGAAAGCTTTGAAAAT
>JAKQKB010000108.1 GCA_029560875.1 Bacteroidota bacterium
AGTAGTAACGCCAGGAGCAAGAATCAAAGGATTTGATGTTGGCTCACTTGGCTGCGCTCAATATCAACGCGAATCTGGGATTGTAACCGTTGAATTTGACGAGTTTTTTAAAGATAAAAGAATGCCAGTATTGGAAACCCCTAACAACCCAACCCATGAAACTACAAAAGAAAATTAAAAACGACATCACTACCGAGCAAGTAGTTGAGCTAGGATTCAAAGAGCGTGCAATATCTTTTATAAAAGGCAATAGTTTCAGAAATTGACCGCAGAGCCACCCCGCCGACTTTGTTAAACGAGTTGAGGGAGAACGCCGATTTACTCGCCGAAGCTGTTTCTTTACTTTCGGACATTCAAAAGATAGCTAAAATAGCTCAATGGGATGATTCATTTACTGGACGAAATGTTATATACAGCAAGTTGGTTGATTTCCTTTTAAAATACGAACAGAACAAAAAATAAAACAAAATGACAAAGAAAGAATTATTTGAAAAGTATTCAATTAACGATTCTCACAATATTTGGGAGCCAATAGATAGTTGGTCATCGGTTGAGATTTATAGACTAATGCACGACGGAAAGTTACCGCCTAAAGACGACTTGTCAATAAAGTGGATTACTGATTTTCTTGACAAAGCAAAACTCGATATGGGTTGGTGGGTTAAAAACGTTATGAGTAGGAGCGATTGGTGGAGTCTATATCTTACAGGTAAACGAATGGTTTGTACGATGCAAGAGCAGATATTGAAAGACGCTATAATCCAAAAACACGAAAAGAAATAAAACTATGAAGAAGCATAAAATATACATCATTCGACTTTGGGGCGGAATAGAAATAGGAGCCTTTGGATGGTGTTTACAAATCTGTATTTAGAAAACAAACCCGCTATTTAAGAAAACCATCGAAAACTTAATTAACTTTAAACCTTAATAAAATGAATCCAAAACACCCAACCGCCCACACAGCCAACGAGCTAGGCGCGCCACCAGAACCAAACGATCCGTTCACGCCAAAGCAACGAAAGATTGCAATAGGAATACTTATATTTGCTGCGATTGTACTCGTAGTGATTTACGCCTGGCATAACGGATGGTTATCACCATCGCCTGAGCTAAAGGAAATACGCGATAAAAAACAAGCGATTTCCGACACCATCGACAACATCGTAACGGGAATTAAGCAAAAAGCAAAACAGTCCGTTAAAACGCAGCAATCGTTACAACATGACTACAAAGCGTTCGTTCCCGTCATTGTAGAAACCGACAGCGCGAATGAGGCGTTTTATTTGAGGGATTCGATAATTAAATATAATTGATTATGAATATATTTGATAAGCTAAAATCGTTCTCTTTTGATAAAAACAGAACTAAAATATTTGGAATAAAAAGCGGTATTGTTTGGGGTCATTCAAAGAACGGAAATGTAATACAGCCAATACTGTATATTTCAAAACCTAGAAACGTAACTCAAGATGATTTTGAGTTGATGCTTGACAAAATAGAAATACAATTCAACAAATGAAAAAACTACTCACATCAGCAATGGCTATCCTCCCAATCCTATCATTCGCCCAAAACGGATTCGTACACCCAAACGGGAATATTGAACTAACTCCGGCTAGGGCTACCGAAATCCGAGTAAGCTACCAAGCACTCGAGCAGCGGTTTAAAAAGTGCGAAGAGTACGCGAACGGGCTGAATGCTATTATTACGGATCAAGCCGATTATATGGTTAAGGCTGCGGATAGCATAACGCACTACAAAGGGCTGTACGACAACCTGCAACGTGCAGAGGTTCGTGAGGTCGGCAAGGGCAAGAAGTGGAGCGTTGGCGTTGGTGCAGGCGCGACCTATTCAATCCCGCGCGCTAAAGTCGAGCCCGTTATATTTGTGGGCGTTATGAGAAATTTATGGAGTTTTTAAAATCAGTAACTTAAAATCAATTATATTATGAAAAAAAATTTAGCAGGAATGTTAGGGTTTGCTGCAATGATGGCAATGGGCGATAATTTATCACTTGATGGAATGCCGAGAACTGACGGGCACTCATACAGGCAAAAAGCAACAACAATGAGAAGCACCGCTATACTAACGCCAAAGCAACTCAA
>JAKQKB010000133.1 GCA_029560875.1 Bacteroidota bacterium
ATAATCGGCTGACCGACTAAATTTTTATTTGTACTTTCGCCCATGCTGAATAAATTGGTAGTTTATGCAGCTAAGATACAGGATTGGTTAACTTCGGTTGACCATCCTGTTGATTAAAATGTTTTGTCGGTTACTAATGTAAAAATATAATAACTCACTTCAAAATTATTATTTCTAATCAATTATAAAAAAAGCACAGCGTTAACTGTGCTTTTGAAATATACAAAGATTGTGATTACTCGTAACGCAATGCCTCAATTGGGTCTAAACGCGAGGCTTTTACTGCAGGAAAATACCCTGAGGCCAAACCTACCGCTAGGGCAAGTCCCAATCCTCCAAAAATCCATCCCCAAGGAACAATAAATGGACTTCCCATCATCATTGAAACTACGTTTCCAATAAGAATACCTAAGATAACACCCAACACGCCACCCATTTGGCAAATAAGAATTGCCTCGAAAAGAAATTGCTGCTTAATGGTCGATGATTTTGCACCAATGGCCTTGCGTGTTCCTATTTCGCGGGTACGCTCGGCAACAGCCACAAGCATAATATTCATCAACCCCACAGCAGCCCCAATTAACGTAATAATACCAATTATTGTGGCAGCAATTGACACAAAACTTAGGTTATCGATAAGTAGCTTAGCTAAGCTATCGCTGGTTTCGATATTAAAATCGGACTCATCGGTAGCATTTAAATTACGTACTATACGAAAAACACCTTCGGCCTCACTAATTGAGTGGTCGAGCAGTTTTGGGTCGCGGGGTTGAATGCTAATGGCGTAGTCCATGTTGGGACGCGAGAAGTAAACCGCAACGTTGGTGTAAGGAATGACCACCGACCTATCGGGGCCTCCGCCAAATCCACTCCCTTTCGATTTCATAACACCAATAACACGGTACTTTCCACCACCAACACTAATTACCTTATCTATAGGGTCTTCATTTTTAAGGAAAAGTTTGCGAGCAACCTCATCTCCAATGAGAGCAACGTTACGAGCATCCTGAATTTCCTGAGGCGAGAAATTACGACCACGGCCAATTTCAACACCTCCTGTTTTTAAATATCCTTCATCAACACCCCGAACATTGATATTAGGGTTAGTTTTGTTGGATTTGTATTTAATGGTGCTTGCACCAGTAGCCCAAATTGATATTGAAACATCGGCAGGAAACGTAAATACCTCTTTAAATTCACTGGCTTGTCTAATGCTAATGTAAGGATGGTTCTTGGTTCTATACCTATTCCCACCAATATTCACTCGCATTCCACGACTTTGAATAGTGAAAGTATTTGCACCCATCATAGCAAATTGATTGCTGATACTGCCTTTTATGGCATCGATGGCTGTTAAAATGCCCACCAAAGCCATAATGCCAAGGGCAATGATAAGTATTGTAAGAATTGACCTCAGTTTGGTTGCGAATATCGAGTTGATTGATATTCTAAAAATCTCCTTATATAGCGCTCCAATTTTCATACTGATAACAGATTACTTTATTCTTAAATCCATTTTTTATATTAATATCTATATTTTTAAAAGACGTGTCAAAATTCATCCTGCTGCAGACAACCCAAAGTTAAACTATCTAATCATTCAGAAAAGTTTAAAAAAGCTAAAACATTCAACCTTCGGAACAAATTATCAATAAAATAGGTTGGCATCCTGTCAAAAAAACAAAATTTGCCTTAGGTTTGCAGTAAATTTTGATATTGGATATGACAATAGATAAAAGGATTAATGCGTTTTGCCAATTAGGCGAAAGAATGATTGCAGATTCTGTACCTGAATGCAATTCAGCTCTGAACAACGCAATTGAAAATGCGCATATCCATAACCCTTGGTTTACCCCTGCTAATGCTCGAAACTCAATCAAAGCAATAGCCGATCAATGGCTAAATAGGGCAATAATTGAGGAATGGCTAAGCCGATATCCGATTGATAAACTAAGCACTCGCTCGCCAAAGACCATTGGTGTAATTATGGCTGGTAATATTCCACTGGTTGGTTTTCACGATTTTCTTTGTGTACTAATTAGCGGCAATAGGTTCTTGGGCAAATTCTCGTCAAAAGATGGGAATCTGATGCTTACCATAACACAAATGCTTACCCATATTGAGCCAGAATTCGCAAACTATATCGAAATTACCGATAATCAACTAAAGGGTTTCGATGCTGTAATTGCTACAGGCAGCGATAACTCATCGCGCTACTTCGATTACTACTTCAAAAACTACCCTACCATTATCCGCAAGCACAGGAATAGCATAGCAATTGTAACAGGAAACGAAACTGCAAGTGATTTCGAGCAACTAAGCAACGATATTTTCAACTACTTTGGGCTCGGTTGTAGGAATGTTTCCAAGTTGCTTGTACCGCAAGGTTACAACTTTACTCCAATGCTCGATAGTTTTATTAATTGGAACCATCTTATCAATCATAATAAGTACGCCAACAATTATGAGTACAACAGGGCTATTTACACCATGAATCAAGTGATGCACCTCGATACTGGCTATTTGCTGGTAACACATTCGGAGGTAATCGAATCGCCTGTTGGGGTTTTGTTCTATCAAGAATACAACACGTTAAAAGGTGCTGTGGAGTATATCAACCAAAACGGGGAACGAGTTCAATGCATTGTGGGCAATGCAGGCACACATCCACATGCAATACCGTTCGGTACGACTCAATCGCCCAAAATTGACGATTATGCTGATGGGTTGGATACCGTTGAGTTTTTACTTGGCATTTAGTCCTTGCAAACAGCACCTTTATATATAACATTTAACCAACAGTAAAATCATATTTCAGATTCTAGGCTTTGTTTAGTAACTTTGAGCAAATTTTTAAAATATGGCACTTACATCGCTTAACGCAATTTCGCCTATAGATGGTAGGTATAGAGATAAAGTGGAAGAACTTCAACAGTACTTCTCGGAGTTCGCACTAATTAAGTATAGGGTTTGGGTTGAAGTAGAATACTTCATTGTCCTTTGCAGAATTCCTTTACCTCAACTAGAAAGTTTTAAATCTATCAATTTTGATAAGTTAAGACAAATAGTTGCGAACTTCAACGAAAGCGATGCTCAACGCATAAAGCAAATTGAATCCGTTACCAACCACGATGTTAAGGCTGTAGAGTATTTCCTCAAGGAAAAATTTGATGCATTAGGATTAACAGAGCACAAGGAATTTATCCATTTCGGGTTGACATCACAGGATATCAACAACACGGCATTCCCAGCAATGCTCCGCGATGCTATTCAAAATGTGTACTACCCATTAATCAATAATCTGATTCAAAAACTCAATGCTCTTGCAAATGATTGGGCTGATATTCCAATGCTTGCCCATACACACGGACAGCCAGCCTCTCCTACTCGATTAGGTAAAGAAATCAGAGTATTTGCCGAACGACTAGAGATTCAACTTAACCAATTACAGTCAATTCCATATTCAGCCAAATTTGGTGGTGCAACAGGAAACTTGAATGCTCATTTTGCAGCATATCCAGCAATAAATTGGGTTGACTTTGCCAATAACTTTGTGAACGTCTCACTAAAGCTTAACCGCTCACAAACCACCACTCAAATTGAGCATTACGACAATATGGCTGCTCTTTTTGATGCAACCAAACGAATCAACACTATCCTAATAGACCTTTCCAGAGATATTTGGACATACATATCGATGGAATACTTTAAGCAGAAGATTAAGCAAGGTGAGGTTGGCTCTTCGGCAATGCCACACAAGGTTAATCCAATTGATTTTGAGAATGCAGAAGGAAATCTTGGAATGGCCAATGCAATACTTGAGCATCTTGCAACAAAACTTCCAGTATCCCGCTTACAGAGAGATTTAACTGATTCAACTGTAATGCGAAATATAGGTATTCCTTTTGCTCACACCATTATTGCATTTAAATCTATTGCAAAAGGGTTTGATAAACTAATAATAAATACCAATGCTATTACCGCTGACCTAGAAAACAACTGGATGGTTATTGCCGAGGCTATTCAAACAGTTCTACGCAGAGAGGGTTACCCCAATCCATACGAAGCGTTAAAAGAACTTACAAGAACAAATAAGGCTATTACACAAGATGATTTCATACGGTTTGTGGATGGTTTAAATATTTCAGAAGAAGTAAAGGCTGAGTTGAAGAAAATCACCCCGATGAATTATTTAGGAACAAAGTAGCTATTAACAATTTATTATTTTTCCTACATTTGGCACTCAACAAATTAACAACATTAAGATAAATGAAGCAGTATTCAAGAATTTTAAGATATCTAATACCATACAAGTGGCATGTATTTATTAACATATTTAGCAATTTGCTTGGAGCAATATTCTCATTGTTTTCATTAGCAATGCTCATTCCATTCCTACAATTACTTTTTGGGAATGTACCACTAGTTGAAACAAAACCTGTATTTGAATTAACAACTGAGTCTGTAACACAAAGCTTAAACTATATATTAAGTTACCTAATTAAGACCTACGATAAAACATCGGCGCTCCTTTTTGTAATCGCACTTGTTTTAACTGCGTCTTTTCTAAAAAACTTTTTCACTTATTTAGCGCTTTACCATTTAGCGCCAATTAGGTCTGGAGTACTAAGAGATATTAGGAATGCCCTTTACCGAAAAATAATAGATTTACCCCTAGGATATTATTCCGAAGAGAAAAAAGGCGACATAATTAGTAAAATGACTAATGATGTAAATGAAATTGAGGTTTCGGTAATCCGTTCCTTAGAAATGGTATTTAAGGAACCTGTTATCATAATTGTACACCTAATAGGGTTGCTCATAATTAGTCCACAACTGACCTTGTTTGTACTTCTGGTTCTACCTTTTGCAGGACTAATCATTGGCAGAATAGGTAAAAATCTACGTAAAACATCGTTGAAAGGGCAAAATAAAATGGGGGCTCTATTAACAATCCTTGAGGAAACACTAGGGGGATTACGTGTGATAAAAGCATTCAACGCTGAAAAGAAAGTTACAGAGCGTTTCGAAAGTGTAAATAGTTTTTACACTCTACTGATGAAAAAGATGTGGCGAAGAAGAGATTTGGCTGCTCCGTTAAGTGAATTTATGGGAACTATAGTTGTTATCCTTGTATTATGGTATGGTGGAAAATTGATTTTTGAAGGAAAAGGAAATATAACACCAGAAGCCTTAATAGCATACATAGGTATTTTCTATATGATTATTAACCCAGCAAAATCTTTTTCAAATGCATACTTCAACATTGTAAAAGGGATGGCCTCAGCCGATAGGATTGACTCAATTCTTGATGCTGAAAACCCAATAAAACTTAAGCAAGGCGCTCTTAAACTGGAAAATTTCAACTCCAAAATAGAATACCGCAATGTTAGTTTTAAGTACGAAGATGAATATGTTTTGAAGAATGTAAATCTTACCATCGAAAAAGGAATGACCATTGCACTGGTTGGTCAATCGGGTTCTGGAAAGAGTACATTTGTTGATTTGCTTCCGCGTTTCTGGGATGTTACTGAGGGCGAGATTCTTATTGATGGAATCAATATAAAGGATTGTAATTTAGAAAGTATCAGAGATTTAATGGGTAATGTTAATCAAGAACCAATCCTTTTCAACGATAACTTCTACAATAACATATCCTTTGGGGTAAAAAATGCCAATGAGGACTCAGTGAGAAACGCTGCAAAAATTGCCAATGCTCACGAGTTTATTTCTGCAACACCTAATGGATACTTCACTAATATTGGAGACAGAGGAAGCAAACTATCAGGAGGACAACGCCAGCGTGTAAGTATTGCTCGTGCAATCCTTAAGAACCCTCCTATCATGATTCTTGATGAGGCAACAAGTGCATTGGATACAGAATCGGAAAGATTAGTTCAGGATGCAATTGAGAACCTTATGAAGCACAGAACCTCTTTAGTGATTGCTCATAGGCTTTCAACCGTTCGTAATGCCGACTTAATTTGTGTACTTCACGAAGGCGAAATTGTTGAGCGTGGAAAACACGATGAGTTAATTGCTTTGGATGGCTACTATGCAAAACTTCACAAAATGCAGATTAAGTAAATTATACAATAATTAATGCATAAAGCCTGAGTTAATGAAGTGACCCCAAAAAGTTGGACGGATTAATATTAATTTATAATGGAATGGGTTCTGTATTTTACAGGGCTCATTCCTTTTAAGTTAGCCTTTATTCTATCGTTGTTATAATAATCAATATACTCTTTTACCTCCTGA
>JAKQKB010000139.1 GCA_029560875.1 Bacteroidota bacterium
CTCCAAGCCCTAACACAATGAATAATTATTGGTTTGTTAACATTCTTAGCAATTTCAACTTGTGAAAGCATAATTTGGGTTTGCAAATCGAGATTACCGCCTCTAAGCCTATCTAATCCAATTTCGCCAATGGCCAGTACATTTGGGCTTTGTGCAAAAAAATCCATTTGCTTTAGCCAATCGTTTACATCGGGGTGTTTGCATTGCCAGGGATGGATACCAATGGTACAGTTTTCAGGGATTTGTTCATCAACAATATCATTCACGTTAAGTGAATATATTCCGTAGCCTTTGTTGCAGGAATCGGGCTTATGGCAATGAAAATTGATGTAATTCATTGGTTTTAATTATGGTCTAAATATATGAAAAGAGTTAAAAATTTTTACTATAGCCATAAATAATTACTTCTTATACTATTTTTGAATCAAATTGTTTGAATAAAATGAAGAAATATGCCACTAGTTAGTTTAAGCATAGCAAAAGGGGAAAGTTCTGAATTCCTATCTAAGTTAATGAGTGTTACAATGAGTTCGTTACAACAAGCGCTTCAATTACCTGATGACGATAGAAATATCCGGATAATGGAGTATGAGCCCTACCTATTTACTATGAAGAAACCCTATAAATTGATTATTGAGATTTCGATGTTTTCAGGTAGAACTGTTGTCACAAAAAAATTATTGTATCAACTTATTGTTACTAATTTATCTGAAAGTTTGGGTATTGCAAAAAACGAAATATTCATTCTAATTAATGAACAACCAAAGGAAAACTGGGGTGTAAGGGGAGGGATTCCTGCAAATGAAATTGAACTAGGTTTTAAGGTTGATATTTAGTCCTTTATTGTATTCTCATTCCAAGCATAGTTATATCGTCAATCTGTTCGTATTCGTTTTTCATCCACTCATCAACATTCTTCTCAATTTTTAATTTCTGAGATTCCATTGGAAGTTGATTTACTTCAATCATTAAGTTTTTTAGGCGCTTATACATAAATTTATTGCCATTTTCTCCTCCAAATTGGTCAAAAATGCCATCGGTGAACATGTAAAGATTATCACCTTTCATCAGTTGAAACTCATGGTTGTTAAAAGGAATCAACGATTTATGGTAAAGCCCAACGGGATATCTGTCGGCATGAAGTTCAATAAGTTCGTTATTCCTAATAATTAAGAGAGAATTGTGAGCTCCTGAAAACTGAATTGATAAGGTTTTTAGGTTTATTTCGCAGAATGCTATATCCATACCATCTCGTGTAACCGCATCTTCGCCGGATTGCTTTAGTGATGAGATGATTAAGTCCCTTAATCTATCCAAAACTTCATTGGCTTTAGTAATATCGTTGTGGGTTACAATCTCGTTAAGGAATGAGTTTCCCAACATGCTCATAAAAGCACCGGGTACTCCATGTCCAGTGCAGTCGGCAACCGCAATCAATAAATGGTCGCCCATTTGTTTAAACCAGTAGAAATCACCACTAACAATATCCTTAGGTCTGAAAATTAGGAAATGTTCAATGTTGAACTCAGTCAGAATTGATGTTGATGGCAGAATTGCCGATTGAATTCTACTGGCATACTGAATACTATCCTTAATCTGTTTGTTTTGTTTTGAGATTCGTTCGTTCTGATTCGAAAGCAAATCACGCTGGCTCATAATTTCTTGGTTTTGCTCCTCCAGTTCGTGATTTTTCTCAAGAATCTCACTTTTTTGTCTTACCACCTCTTTGGTTCTTTCTTCTACTCTTTCCTCAAGTATTCTTTTCTGCTCTTTAAGCGAGCGTTCTCGGTATTTAACTACAAGGATTATTGTAGTTATAATTAAAATAACATAAATAATATACGCTAAAGTGCTTCTATACCAAGGTGGTCTGATTCGTATTATTATAAATGTTCCGTTTTCGTTCCAAACATTGTCGTTGTTGCTACCTTTTATCCAGAGTTTGTATAGACCAGGGGTCATATTGGAGAACGTCA
>JAKQKB010000154.1 GCA_029560875.1 Bacteroidota bacterium
CGTTGCCTGCAATTACTTTTGAACACCCTAAAAATTTAAAATGAGACATTTAATATTTGCTATCACTTTGACATCTTGCATTGCTTTGACAACTTGCAGTAGTGGACAAAGCTCTTTTCCAGATAATATAAATATTACGAAGACTGAAAAGCTAAAAAGAATAAAAGGTACAAAACTTTTCGTTACATCACCCGACACCTATAAACCTATGGAAAGTATGGTTCGGTTACAACGTGACAACAATACCTATTTCCAAGCAATTGAAATTCCTAACTCAAACTTTTATGAGTATGAAAGCCAGCTGACGAAACTAGCCATAGAAAGCCAAGGTGCAAAAGTTGACATTGACAAGCCAATTAAATACAATGGTTACAACGCAATCTACTTTTCAGGACCTTCCAAGAAAGACGGCGAAACGAAATTAGGATTAGCATTTGGCGATGAAACTTTTGTTATGATGCTTGTTGGCGTTTGCCAAACTTCTGACAAAGCTGCAATGGACGAATTGAATAAAATATTCAGCACGTCATACTATGACAAATCATTTGACTTAAATCCTCTTGAGTTAGCTAATTTCAAATTTGACGAAAGCATAACAGGGTTTAAATATGCTGCGACAATGGGCAATATGTTTATTTATACGCCCAATGGTAAAGCAGATTTAGCAACACAACAGGATAACTTGTCAATGTTTCAATTATTAACAATAGAAGCACCAAATTTTGCAAAAGCAAAGGAGTTTTTAGACTACACAGTTTCAAGATATAGTGTTCAAGGAATTGAAACAAGTAATTTGAAAAAACAAGACATTTCTATAAATGGCGAACAAGCTTATGAAGTTACAATGGAAACGAAGGACAAGGATAACAAGAAAGGCAATTTGTATCAAGTCATTATTTATAAAGGAACAAATGCAGTGTTTTTTTTAGGTGCTGACGATGAACAAGGCAAATGGCTTGACAAATTCAGAGCTACAGGACACAGCATAAAAATGTAAATGCAGGCAACATTGGTATTGCCAATAGTGGGGCTGGAAGGAAGTACAATGGGCAGCAATGCAAATCCAGGCTTCAGTTCAGGCGGGACAAACATCGCTGAGCATTAATTCTTAACTTCAACAAAACATTTTCAATCGGCAGTTGTTCCGGGCGGACGGAATTCTAATCCCCCACCATCGGCAATACCTGCCCGTTAGCTGAAAGCCTTAAGCAACCCTCCGTTTTCAATGTTATGAGCAAGAATAAACAGAGTAAAAAATTTTATGTTGTCTGGAAAGGTTTCAAGACTGGAGTATTTGAAACATGGGAAGACTGTAAGAAACAAACAGCTGGCTTTCCCGACGCTCAGTTTAAATCATTTAGATCAAAATCTTTAGCTGAACAAGCATACAATGGGAGTCCAACAGATTTTATAGGACAAGATTTATTCGAACCGGAACTAACAGAAGATCAACTTAAACTCATTGGACAGCCAATTCTTGAAAGTATTGTAGTGGATGCCGCATGGAATACATTTACGAAAGTAGTGGAGTACCAAGGTGTTGATTTCAAGACTGGTAAAAAACTTTTTTCCCAAGGGGCATTCGAAGATGGAACCATCAATGTTGTAGAATTTCTGGCAATTGTACATGCGCTAGCCTATTGCAAGCAGAAAGGATTGAATCTTCCTATTTATTCAGATAGTCGCAATGCAATTAAATGGGTCACTAGTAAAGAAATTAGAACCAATCTGGAAAGGATCGAAAGTAATAAATATCTTTTTGAACTATTAGATAGAGCTGTTAAATGGCTAAAAGAAAACGAATATTCCAACTCTGTTCTAAAGTGGGAAACGAAAGCATGGGGCGAAAATCCTGCTGACTTTGACAGAAAGTAGGCCTTCAGCTAACATTGGGTTTGGCGCTATACGGGCAGAAGGAGGTTCAAACAGGCAGTAGGGCTTTATTGGGCAGTGGTCACGGGGTGACGTTTTTCAAAACAAGGTTTCGTTTACATTAATA
>JAKQKB010000179.1 GCA_029560875.1 Bacteroidota bacterium
TTTGGCTACATACAACTGCCCGCTACCTTAGATATACTCAGCAACCCGATTGTGATTGCTGTGGCTGGCTTGCTAGCTGTGATTGAATTTTTAGCCGATAAAATCCCCTATGTAGATACCATGTGGGATAGCATTCAAACATTTATCCGCATCCCCGCTGGCGCACTGTTAGCGATGGGCGCGATTAACACCAGCGACCCTGTTATCGCCACCATCGCAGCCCTACTCGGCGCCTCGCTTGCAGGCGCAACGCACGCCACCAAAGCAGGCAGCCGCGCATTAATTAACACCTCACCTGAGCCAGTCAGCAATATCGCCGCCTCGTTTGGTGAAGAAGGCGCGCTGATTACGGGCGGCTGGTTGATGTTTGCCCACCCTGCGGTATTTATAGGCATCCTTTGCGGATTTATTGTATTGCTGTTTTGGCTGTTACCTAAAGTTTGGCGCGGGGTGAAAATGGTGTTGGTTAAGTTAAAAATTTAAACTTCAATTCCAAACAGTTCATTTTGATGCCCTAATAACTCATACTGATATGGCAAATTTCCATGTGCTCTTACTTTCAAGACAACATCATTGTCCATCACGTCACGTGCATCCACCTCAACCCACCAACAGTTAATAAATGACTCACTTTTTTGTTCATTCACGCCATGTGTGTGTTTAATTTCAATTGCCAGCACAAGATTATTGTTAGCATCTAAAATGGCCACATCTGGTCGCCTACCTATATCTTTTAAAGGCCACTCTAACTTAGCTATACTTCCAAAAATAAATGGCAACACAGTTTGAACACCTCTAGGTGTTTCAAAATGCATGATGGGCATCGGGCCACGCTTATTCAGCGCGTTTTCAAAAACAATTGCCACCCGCTCTTTTGCTTGAGTGTGCAATTTTTGTGATTTTCCATAGCGGCACCCAAGCGCTTCATCAGGGTAGTGCTTAAAATGAACTTTTCTATTTTTACTCTTAGCTACAAGCACCTCCCGTCCACATCCATAGCATAAATAGCGGCCTTTATGTGCATGAGAATCTGCCCTATTAGCACTAATCACTTTGTTTTGATTTTCAACGTCAAACGCATGAGGAATTTGCATACTAAACCCCAGTGTTAGCACGTAAATCGTTTAATACTCGATATTTATATTTTGAAAATATAATCCAGTTGTTATATCGGCTGTTCCAGCGACCATGATTTCGGCAAATATATTCAACTACTTTGCCGACTTCTTCATTGATAGGATGCCAAACAGCAATATCACCCGAAGGCAATTTTCTTACATATACAGGCACATTATTGATGTGATAAATTGTATCGAAACTCATGTTATTTACTCCAAAATTAACCAAGGAGTAGTAAGGTTAGGTAAACTTGAGCGTTTAAAACAGTGGCAAACTCCACACAAAGTCTTTAACAGGGTTTATATGCAAAGCGTAGATAAAGAAAAATTTGATGACAAAAATGCTCTAAAAGAAGCCGTGACATGCCTGTTGGAATATATACAAATTCATGGTGAAAATAACAAAGCTTTCGAAATTCTCAAACATTTGGCAAATGAAACCGTTCAACGTATTGACCACGTTCAAGAAGGTAGGCAATTTACTAACGAGGCAATTTATAGAGCAACTGTGAAGACAAATCAAAAAAATGATAAGTTTGACTATAGCTCTTGGTTCAGTAGGTATTGGAATAAATTAAATGAAACTAGCTTAGACGGCCTTGAAAACTTTTCTCGTCAAAATGGCTATAAACACTTTGCTTGGATTAGCAAAAAAGATGGTGGTGGCTCTGGAAATTCTTCAATGTATTTCTTGCACGCTATACCTGTAAAAAAGACCGAACTATTAAATACCGATGTAAAGCATGATATAAAGTATATTGAAATTAGCAACGTTTCACCATCTTGGTGGGCAAAATGGTTATTCAACCAAAATTTTTCAGCAAATACCTTGAAAACAAAAATTTATATCTTTTATTACCCCATAGCAAGTTTATTACTGTCAATTATAATTATCCTAATTTTTTGGCTGGCACTCAATTCAAAAAAAGAAGCATTTAGTGCGAACGACATGGTTTCTATTATTTTCATGATGGGATTAGCCTATTATGCCCAATTCAAATTTTTTAGTCTCATACACTTTTTAGAAGACCGCATAATAATGGCGCCTTTGAAGTTATTAGGGTTGTATGAAAAAGATGTAAGCCTAGAACTAGTAACCAGTAAGGATAGAAAAAGTAAATTTTTACGCCTTATTAAATACGCTTCTCAATGCCCAATCTGCCAAGCGGAAATTTTGCTAGATAGGGGCGAGCCCGATTTTCCACGAAGAATAGTGGGCAGATGTAAAGAAAGCCCTCGTGAGCATGTTTATAGCTTTGACCGCATAACGCTAACTGGCAATAAGCTAAGATAGTATAAATGACCACCCTCAATTACCTACAACACTACCCGCTGCACCTTCAAAACCAAATTAAGCAGT
>JAKQKB010000182.1 GCA_029560875.1 Bacteroidota bacterium
GGTACCGGCACTTCCATGATATACATCGATTCTTCTGGTAATCTTATTAAAGGCGGTCTACCTGCTGGCACTGTTTACACTGCTTCTAATGGTATTTCTTTATCTGGCAACGACTTCCGCCTTGGCGGCACCCTTTCTCAAAATACATCCATCAACAACTCTGACTACAACTTAACTTTCTTCGACAAAAATAATACTCAATCATTATTAATTGGATCAAGCGGTTATGTTGGCATTGGTACTTCTGGCAATAGCCCCGCCGGATTAAACACTAGCTTAGGAGCCAAATTAATTGTTAACTCCAGTGGTTTAAATAATGGTGGTTTAGTTGTTGGTATTGGCGGCACCTCAGAAGCACTCTATCTCTTTTCCGATCCAACCAATAACTATGCCGGCATCCAAGTTAAAAGGCCTACAGTTAGCAACGACACTCTTTATCTCCAACCTCAAGGTGGTTCAATTGGAATTGGTAGCACTTCCACTGCCAGTGAAAAATTATCAATATTCACCGGTAATGTTAGGGTTGATGATAATTATGGTTATTATTTTGGTGATGGTTCTTCCCGAATTTTAGGCAATGGTACTACTGATTCCATTACTCTTGTTACCGGCAATCAAAATCGTTTATTTATTAACAGTTCTGGCAACATCGGCCTTGGTATCACCAACCCAGAAACAAGATTACATGTCTTAGCTTCCACTAATAATGAATGGACCACCAAAATTATTAACAATGGTGGAGCCGGACAAGGTCTTTATGTTGGAGCTGGCACTACCGGCGGAACCCAACCAATATTTCAAGTTGGTGATTATGCCGAAACCAATAAATGGTTCACTATTTTAGAAACTGGATATGTTGGTATCGGTACTACCGACCCCCAAGCAAATCTTCATCTTTCAAACAACTACGGTTATCTTCGTTTTGGTGATAACAATTCAGTTGTTAACACCACAAACGCTGGCTTACTTTTTTATTCTGATTATTCCAACGCTGAAGCCGGTCGTGTTGGTTTTTTTGGAGACGGTTTGCTTACTCTTCAAAATACAAACACCAATCATCACATAGCTCTACTCACTTCTGGATACGGCTATGTTGGTATTGGCACCACTTCTCCTCTAGGTGCTCTCGACATTTCCTCAGGTTCTAACACACTCACGCTTGGAGCTGATAACAATGCTACCACTAGAACAGACGGCACCAATAAAGTTGCTAGAATACTTGTCCCCAACAGACTAAATTCAGAAGAATCAACCATGTTGTTATATTCTACTGGATCAACTGTTGGTTTCGGTGGAGGTTCAGGTGCAGCCAATGCCGCCACTCAACTTCGTTTTTATACTGCCGCCAACGATACTACTCTCAATGGCAACGAAGCAATGCGTATTAATTCTAATGGTTACGTTGGTATCGGTACTACCGATCCTCAATCCACTCTTCATGTTAATGGTAGTTTTTCTTTAACTAACACTGCTGTTGGCACCGGCACCTCTATCCTTTACATCGATTCCTCTGGAGTTGTTTCCAAAGGTGCTCTTCCAGCCGGCACCGTCTACACTGCTTCTAATGGTATTACTCTTGCTACTAATGATTTTCAGTTGGGTGGATCTCTTACTCAATTAACAAAAATAAATTTAAACAACTACAATTTTGGTCTTTATGGTACCGGTAACTTTGGTGTCGGTACTACTAATCCTCAGCACACTCTTCAAACATACGGCACTCTTAAAGTTGGTGGAGCCGCTGCTCAAACTACCGGCAACATCGTCTTGGGTGATGATCAAAGTACTTCAATGAACGTCGGTATGTTCCGCGGAACATTAAATGGTGCTGTTGGTGGTGGTAACGTTCTTAATTTATCTGGATACGATGGAATTAATTTAACTGCCGGTAACGCTGCTTTTGGATCTCAAACAAAAGTTCTTACTGTCACCAGCACTGGACGAGTTGGTATTGGCACTACTTCTCCAAGTCAAAAGTTAGAAGTTATTGGTAGTCTTAATGTCCGCGGAGCTTCTGCTAATGGTGATTTTTCAGTCATGTCAGCCGACGGTACCAGTGGTTATTGGGACTTTGCCGTCATTCAATCTACTGGTGAATTTCAAATGTATGACGCTATTAATGCTAAAACTCCATTTAGAATTGAAAAAAACAGTCCATCCAATTCTTTCTATATTGATAGCACTGGTTATATTGGTATCGGCACCAGTAACCCAGCCTATCAACTAGATCTTACTGGTTCACTTCGTGTTGGTACTACTTTTGTCTCAGTTGGTTCTACCAACTTAGTTACTAATCTTAATGCCAACTATCTTAATGGTTATGCTTCTAGCAATCTTCCTTATGTTAACGATGTTACTAACTCTACTTTAGTCCGTTCTGGTTCTGGTCCTTATACTCTGGCATTAAATCTTGGTTCAACCAACACTTGGACTGCTCCAACTACTTTTTCTAACAACCTTACTATTGGTGGTACTCTAACTATTTCCAACTCTCCTCTTGGTACTGGCACTTCACTTCTTTACATTGATTCTTCTGGTGTTGTTTCCAAAGGTGCTCTCCCAGCTGGTACTGTCTACACTGCTTCTAATGGTGTCACTTTAGTGTCCAACGATTTTCAACTCGGCGGCAATCTAATTCAAAACACCCAAATCGGCACTTCTTCTTTTAATCTAGCTTTCACTAGTCTTGGTGGCACCCAAGCTTTTAGTATCAATTCAAACGGCAATATTGGTATTGGTTTAACCAGTGCTTCCAATAAATTAACTATCACCGGTAATTCTTCTTCTCGAATTCGAGCTTCAATCGCCAACACCAATGCTACTAGTAAAAGTGGTGCACTAAGTTTAGGTAGTGGTGGCGCTACCACCGCTTGGGAACTTGGAGGCGATTACAATCTTAATGGTTCCGATAATTTTTATATTTATGGTGGTGGCGCTGGTGCCCCCAGACTTTTTATTAACTCTACTGGCCAAATTGGTATTGGTACCACCAATCAAAACTATGCCCTAACTATTGGCTCTACTTCTGCTGGTGCCATGAATTTTAATCCGGCTCTGTTAACTATTGGTTCAAATAACGATGGCTATGAATTCACTCTCGCTGCTGGTATCCCCGACTACACCAATATGGGAGGTAG
>JAKQKB010000214.1 GCA_029560875.1 Bacteroidota bacterium
ATTGAAAAGCGAGGGAGAGCGTTTTGTTGTAAACTATTTCGATTTAGCTGAAAAATTCAGAAAAATGAGTTAGTATTTCATTCTTTGTTTGGATTGGTAGTGGTTCGCCCGAGGTTCATCGCCTCGGGTTTTTTTATGCCTTTTAGTTGTAGTGCTTTCAAGTTATCAACAAAATAATTCAAACGGTCGTTCAATTATTTGTAAGGTGTCAATACGGGTGGCACTTGCTAAAAATGAAAAAGGCTCTCATTTCTGAAAGCCTTATTTTTCTTGGGTAGCGAGAGGCGGGATTGAACCGCCGACCTCATGATTATGAATCATGCGCTCTAACCAGCTGAGCTACCTCGCCATCGGTTTAGCGGTGCAAAAGTATAAAATAATTTTTTACCACCAAATAACGTTATAGTAAAAACTGAAAAAGTTTGGTCTAATTGTTGGATATTAACAACCGCTGTTAATAAATAACTAATTGAAAAACAATTGAAATCTGATATAAAATAATATATTGCATTAAGTTAAATAAAAAATTATTAGCCATGAACGTAGATGTGAAGGTTGCGAGCAAAGTAGAACTGGAGTACACAGTCAATTCATCCGCCAATATAGTTTTTCAGCGGTTGTGCACGCCTCATGGACTATCGGAATGGTTTGCCGATGATGTGAACCTCCGTGGAAATGTTTTTACATTTATTTGGGACGATACAACCCGTGAAGCAGAACTGATAGAGCGTAAGGAAAATAAATTTGTTAAATTCCGCTGGGTAGATTCCGACGATTCAACCCATTTCACCTTTAAACTTTTAAAGGACGACATAACCGGAGAGCTTTCGCTTATTGTAACCGAAGAAATAGAAGATGAGGATGATGCTCAGGAAACTATCTCGCTATGGAATCATCAAATTAGCGAGTTAAAAAGAGTTATTGGAGCATAACCTTTATTGCTTAATCCGCTTTACTTATTGGAAAAACCATTACATTTGCCTATGCTTTTTCCAATAAATTTATTTTTGTGAAAACACTTCATCGGTTTATTCTTAAATCCTACCTAGGTCCGCTAGTAATGACCTTCTTTATTTCTATGTTTATACTTCTGATGCAATTCCTATGGAAGTATATCGACGACCTAGTTGGAAAAGGACTTGACGCTGACGTTATTGCCGAATTACTCCTATATGCCTCCGCAGGCCTAGTGCCAATGGCTCTTCCTTTAGCAACACTTTTGGCCTCGTTAATGACAATGGGCAACCTCGGGGAGAATAACGAACTTCTGGCCATGAAATCGGCTGGAATATCGCTTCCTAGAATAATGATTCCACTTATTTTCGTAACAATATTCATTAGCACTGGGGCATTCTTTTTTGCCAACAACGTACTCCCTTACACAAATCTCAAAATATCAACCCTACTTTATTCCGTTAAACAACAAAAACCAGAACTAATAATTAAGGAAGGCGTTTTCACTAACCTTATTGAAGGTTACAGCATTAAGGTTGCCGATAAAGACCAAAAAACTAGCCTTTTAAAGAAAATTCTTATTTACGACCACAGCAACGACAAAGGAAACACTACGGTCACCTTTGCGGATTCAGGCTATATGAAACCCACATCGGACCAACAATTCCTTGTTGCAACACTTTTCAACGGTTACACATACAAAGAGGTGACCGACAGTAAAACACCAAAAAAAAATCCTGAAAACAAATTCCCAGCACAAAAACAATCGTTTTCTAAGCAAGTCATTGTATTTGAACTTCGCGGCTTTGGACTACAACGAACCGATGAATCGTTCTTCAAGGATAGCTACCAGGTTTTAAACCTATCGCAACTTGGTAAAACTCGCGACTCACTATCCAACGCGCTTAACGATCAAGCAAAGGTATTCTCCAGAAACTTGCTTCAGAATAGCCTCATGCGTAACCATAATTGGCTCGACCGAAAAGAAGGTGTAGTGCCGACTTACAACTTAGATGCCGACTCTATCTACAATACTTACAACAAATTGCAACAAACTGAAGTGATAGAAAGAGCGCTAGACTATGCACGTTCTTCAAAAAGTTACATAACGTCAACTAAGGAGGAATTCTTTTACAAGAAAAAGTATATTGCACGGCATAGGGTTGAATGGAACCGAAAGTTCACCTTAGCCTTTGCCTGTTTTGTATTCTTTTTTATTGGAGCTCCACTTGGCGCTATTATCCGAAAAGGCGGCCTGGGCATGCCTGTTATCATATCGGTACTCTTTTTTATTATCTATTATATCATTACTATTACTGGAGAAAAGTTCGCTAAAGAACTTGTTTGGGATGTGCCAGCGGGTATGTGGCTGTCATCATTCATACTCTTACCTTTGGGTGTCTTTTTATCATACAAAGCCACAAACGACTCAGCCATTATGAATTCCGACTTCTACATTGAAAAGTTGAAGAAACTGATTCGGTTCAAGTCTAAAAATTCAAAAAATGTAAGCAGCAATAAAAACAATAGTTAATAAAACCAAAAACCACTATTAGCTATGAGAATTCTTGTTGTTGCCCATAAGCCGCCTTACCCTCCTGTTGATGGAGGTACATTAGCAACTCTAAATTTGTGCTTAGGATTGGCCAAGGCTGGCAATAATGTAACCGTGTTAACCCTAAGCACCCCTAAGCACCCAGGCTCCATGGAGCGGATTCCAGCAGAAGTTCATGCGTTAATCGATTTTGAGATTTTTCACATATTTCTTTCAAATAATATAGTCCGCTACATACTTAACCTTATCTTCACCCGTAAGCCATATAATATACAACGGTATTTAAGTCCCACATTCAAAAGAATTATTCGCAGAACAATTAAGGAAAAAAACTTCGACGTGGTGCAGCTGGAGGGGTTGTACCTTATCTCATATGTCAATACCATTCGGAAAGATTTCGACGGGCCAATTGTTATGCGAGCTCACAATGTAGAACATCACATTTGGGAGAACTTAGCGGTTGAAGCCGATAATAAACTAAAAAAATGGTACTTTAAACTACTTGCCCAAAGAATAGCTTCAATTGAAAAAAGAATCAACAAAAGTGTTGATGCCCTAGTTGCCATTAGCAACCCTGATAAAGATTGGTTTACTAGCAACAACTTCCACAATCCTTCAATAACAATCCCTGCAGGCTACTTTCCTAATACAAAAGTCTTTGATACAGAACTTTACGAAAACCCAACAATATGCTACATTGGTGCACTGGATTGGCTACCCAATACCGAAGGGCTTTTATGGTTTATTGATTGGGTATGGCCCAGAATTCAATCTGAGATACCGAATATTGAGTTCCATATTGCTGGCAGGAATGCACCCGAAGACTTAGCCGAAAGGCTGATAATTGAAAGAAACATTGTTTTCCATGGGCAAGTGGCCGACTCCGCCGAATTCCTAAGCAAATTCCCTATTATGGTTGTTCCACTACTTTCGGGCGGTGGAATAAGGGTAAAGATAATTGAAGGAATGTTTCTGAGCAAAGCTATTATAGCAACGAATATAGCGGCAAAAGGAATTGAAGCCAACCATGGCGAGCATATCCTTATTGCAGATTCTCCTGAAGTTTTTGCCGCATCTGTATGCAACCTTATCAAATCTACCGAAACCGTAAAAAGGATTGCGCAGGATGGGCAAAAATTTGCATTGGAAAACTACGATGCAATAAATCTTGCATCGAGGTTAACTCAATTCTACAATAATCTACTACAAAACAATCAACAGTTATAAACACTTAGGACTTAACATCAAAAGACCGGCATTCACATAAGCAAAAAGGCCTTCTGAAACGATTATAGAATGAATATACTTGTACTTGCAAATAAAGTTCCGTATCCACCTAACGATGGTGGCGCTATTGCAACTATGAATATGATCCAAGGATTAACCAATGCAGGCGCAAGCATTAGCCTTTTGGCCATGAGCACTCCAAAGCATAAACGTTCCATTGCCAATGTCCCAATAAACATTAAGAATAAACTAAAAGTTGATATTGTAGATGTCGACACGAACATCAATTTAGCAAAAGTCATTATTAACTTAGTCTTTTCTAATGAACCCTATAATGCATCGCGATTTAAAAGCAAGGCATTTGAACGCAGACTTAAAGAGATACTAGCAAACAACACCTTTAGCATAGTACAGCTAGAAGGGGCATACCTTTACTACTATATTCCATTAATTCAAAAATATCACAAAGGAAAGATTGCGCTTCGAGCTCATAACGTTGAGCATGAAATATGGCTTAGGGCATCAACCAATCAAAAAAACTTATTTAAAAAATGGTATTTTGGCATTCTATCCAATCGAATTCGCGAAATGGAGTCAAGACTCATATCAAAAATCGATTTCCTTATACCAATAACAGACAGGGATTTCAGACTGTTTAAAAGTATGGGGTATAATGGTGCATACCAAGTATCCCCTGTGGGCTACAAACTTAACAATGATGCAACTAATAGACAAGAAGAAAACGAAAGATACTCCATATTTCATTTAGGTGGGCTAGATTGGCTACCAAATCAAGAGGGTATTATTTGGTTCTTAAATAATTGTTGGGAAGCAATACTCGAAGAATTACCTAGTGCACGTTTTTTTATTGCAGGACGCAACGCTCCCATAAATTTTATTAAAAAAATCCAGCGGTATACAGGTGTAGTTTATTGCGGAGAAATTAACGATTCTACAAACTTTATTAGAACAAAAGGCATAATGATTGTGCCGATTCTGTCGGGGGGAGGCATGCGAGTTAAGATTGTTGAAGGTATGGCATTAGGAAAGGCAATAGTTAGCACTCCAATTGGAGCAGAAGGTATTGGTGCCACTAATGGCTCCGAAATAATAATTGCCTCTAGCCCAGAAGAAATGTCAACAGCCTTAATCTCTTTACTGACAAACAACGAAAAGACCAGTCAAATCGGGAAGTTGGCACAGCAATTTGCCAAATTACACTTCAACAACGAAATAATTACGCAAAACCTACTATCATTCTACATGCAACACACAATTAACGGTAAGGACTGTTAACAAGACCACATTTTATTGGCAATTGTAAAAAGGCAATTCTTTTTTAGTATTTTTGTTACAAATATAAAAATGGTGACCGCCTTATTTTTCACAGCTTTACTATTGTTAATCCACTCATACGTGCTTTACCCTGCACTTCTTTGGTTGCTTAAACCAAAACGAAAGCATCCCTACAGCGCATTTTCATCGTTGGACTCGCTACCTTTTGTTTCAATAATTATGGCCGCACATAACGAGGATATGGTACTGGAACAAAAAATTGCCAGCATAATGCAAACCAACTATCCTCACAATAATTTCGAAGTAATAATTGGTTCTGACTGCTCAACCGACAGAACTAACGAAATACTTCGAAAAGCATCAAACGCATACCCAAATCTAAAATTTACTATATTTAGTAAAAGGCAAGGCAAGGTTACAATCATAAATGAATTAGCCAACAATGCTGTTGGCGAAGTATTAATATCAACGGACGCCAATGTTATTTTCAATGAATCAACAATATTCGAATTAGTTAAATACTTTAAAGACAAAACTATTGGCCTTGTTGATTCAAGAATGATAAATAAAGGATTAAAAAAAACAGGAATATCCATACAGGAAAGCACCTATATAAACCAGGAAATAATGATAAAACACCGAGAAGGTGCTATTTGGGGTGCAATGATTGGCCCTATGGGAGGGTGCTACGCAATTCGTAAAGAACTTTACACTTCACCTCCAGCCAATTTTCTTGTTGATGACTTCTACATAGGAATGAAAGTGCTGGAAAAAGGGAAAAAGTGCATAAACAACCTAAATGCACTGGTAGTAGAGGATGTTTCAAACAGCATTTACCAAGAATTTAAACGAAAGGTTCGAATTGCAACAGGAAACTTTCAAAACATAAAAGAATTTCGACATCTTCTTTGGCCCCCATACAACCCTATAGCCTTCGCATTTTTATCGCACAAAGCAATCCGATGGTTTGGACCAATCCTGATTCTCTGCATCTTCACAACAAGCCTTATTTTATCTTTCGGCACTATTTTTTTTATCCCTTTAGCAATAACTATACTTTCAATAATTCTATTACCATTAATCGATATTTTTTTGAAGATTTTTAACGTACATGTTTTACCTTTGCGCTTTGCAACCCACTTTTTAATTACGAATTTTGCCCTGCTAGTTGGGCTTATTAAATATCTAAAAGGAGTACAAAACAATGTTTGGCAACCAACCCCACGAAATCAGTAAGTTAAACACCATTGACGAGGCTATTTCCGACCTCAAAGCTGGCAAAATCATCATTGTTGTTGATGATGAGGATAGAGAAAACGAGGGCGATTTCATAACTGCCGCAGAGTTAATTACTCCAGAAGTAATTAACTTCATGGCAATTCATGGTCGTGGATTGATTTGCGCATCGTTACCCGAAAAGCGTTGCGATGAACTTGAACTAGAATTAATGGTTGGCCGTAATACGGCATTGCATCATACGGCCTTTACTGTTTCAGTCGACTTACTGGGGCATGGTTGCACTACAGGAATTTCCGCTTCCGATAGAGCAAAAACAATAAAAGCGCTAGTTGATAAAAAAACGAAACCAGAGGACTTAGCACGTCCCGGCCATATATTCCCTTTAAGAGCTAAGGATAAAGGCGTTTTACGTCGCCCAGGGCATACCGAAGCTGGCGTTGACCTTACTAGGCTAGCAGGCCTTACTCCTGGTGCAGTTTTGGTTGAAATTATGAACGACGATGGAACCATGGCTCGTTTACCTCAACTTATGCTTATTGCCGAGAAATTCAACCTTAAAATTATCTCCATAAAAGATTTAATTGCACACCTGCTTCGCTCCGAGAGTATTATTGAGAAAGGTGTTCAAGTGTCGCTACCAACTGAGTTTGGCGATTTTAAACTAATTCCATTCCGTCAAAAATCGAACGGACTGGAACACGTTGCCCTAATTAAAGGTGAATGGGAAAAGGAGGAAAGTATACTTGTACGCGTCCACTCATCATGCGTAACTGGCGACATTTTCGGGTCGTACCGCTGCGATTGTGGCCCTCAACTCCACGAGGCTATGCGCATGATTGACAATGCAGGCAAGGGTGTTTTGGTTTACCTAAACCAGGAAGGAAGAGGCATTGGATTGTTTAATAAGATTCATGCCTACAAATTACAGGAAGAAGGCCTTGATACAGTTGAGGCAAACATTGAACTTGGGTTTCAAGACGATGAACGCGATTACGGCGTTGGTGCTAGCATCCTCCGCGAAGTTGGCGTTTGCAACATGCGACTAATCACCAACAACCCTAAAAAAATGAAAGGATTAGAGGGCTATGGTCTTCATGTTACCGAAAACATTCCCATTGTTATACCCCCAAATTCATTCAACGAGTTCTACCTTAAGACTAAGCATGAGAAGATGGGGCATATCAACCTGTTTAAGCATAAGTAGCATAGAGAATTAGTTAATGAGAAAATAGGTCAATGATAACTTATTTACTCATTTACCTATTCATCCAATCACTTAGTAACTAATAAACCTAATCAAAATGACCTCGCCTCGAATAGTTTATATGGGAACGCCAGACTTTGCCGTTGAGCCTTTAAAAGCAATTGTTGATGCTGGCTACAATGTAGTTGCTGTTGTAACTGTTCCCGATAAACCTGTAGGACGTGGGCAGAAACTACAATCGTCACCAGTAAAGCAATATGCAGAGGAAAAAGGTTTGCTAGTGCTTCAACCCGAAAAACTCCGAAACGAGGATTTTGTTAATCAACTCAAGGAGTTGAATCCTGATATTGCGGTTGTGGTTGCATTCAGGATGCTACCCGAAACTGTGTGGAGTTTGCCAAAAATAGGCACATTTAACCTACACGCATCGTTACTGCCACAGTACAGAGGCGCTGCGCCTATAAACTGGGCTGTAATTAATGGCGAGAAGAAAACAGGGCTCACCACATTCCTCCTCGACAAGGAGATTGACACAGGAAATATTATAGACCAACTGGAGGTTCTAATTGACGAAAACGAAACTGCTGGCGAACTTCACGACAAACTAATGCTCCTTGGCGGTTCAATGGTTGTGAAAACCATTCAAAAGTTAGCAGAAGGAAACTACACCCCTACCCCACAAAAGAATTTGGCTGTGGGAGAACTAAAAGCCGCACCAAAAATTTTCAAAGAAACCTGTAAGGTTGACTGGGGCAAATCCTATATTCAAGTTCACAACTTTATTCGCGGATTAAGTCCATACCCTGCAGCTTGGAGCGAGATGGTTGTATCTGTTGATGGCGCTGAAAGTTTAATACCTGTAAAAATATTCAAAACATCAACAATAAATCAATCCACAAACAATGATTGTGGGTTCATCAAAACCGATGGAAAGAAATACTTACAGGTGACCTGTCAAGATGGCTTGGTAGATATACACACCATTCAGCAAGCAGGCAAAAAAGCCATGCAGATTGATGAATTCCTCAGGGGATGGCACAATGCCAAATTCCTACGAATGGTTTAACTATCTTTTCTTCTTCCTTAAATTGATTGTTTGACCAACCTCGGGCTCCTCTCCTACCTTCATTCGATTTTTTCGGTAAAGCGATTTCAACTTCACACCATACATCTGCGAAATGCTGTACATAGTTTCGCCAGTATCCACTGTATGGACAGAATGGTTACGCTCTGCTCTCCAACGTTTTGGCTGAATGTAAATTTCCTGACCAACACGCAAGGAAGAATCTCTGGTTAAATCGTTATACTTATAAAGTTGCCAAGGCATCAGGCTTAGTTCAGTTGTAAGCGATTCAAATGTATCGCCCTCTTTAACAATAATATACTTAATTCTGTTACGGGTGTAAACCGGACGTGTCTTGTAAATGTCAATAGTAAAACCATCTACATCAACCAACTGACCAGTTCCTTTCCTTGGAGACTCAACGGCAACGGTTATACCCTTATCAAACTTATATAGTTCGTTCTCCTCTATAATCTTGATTAGCATCTCCGCATACTTTGGGTTTGTTGCGTAACCCGCTTTTTTCAAACCATAAGCCCAGCCCTTATAATCGGTTGATTCCAAATCGAAAAGAGCAGCATACCTGCGTCCACCCCTCAAAAACAAACTGTGGTCCATAAACGAACCCTCAGAATTTTTATATTTTCGGAAACACTCGTCTCTCCTATCATCATCGTGATACATTGTAGGACCTGTCCAATCCTTATGACATTTTATACCGAAATGGTTATTTGCTTTAGTTGCAAGTGTACTGTTTCCGTTATCGCTCTCAAGCATTCCCTGAGCAAGAATAATGCTGGCAGGCACACCGTACTGTTTCATCTGCCGAATAGCAATATCGGCATATTTGGAAATATACTCCTGACGGGAAATTTTTGATTGACCAAGTGTATTTAAAGCAATAGCAGTAAATAATATAAATGGGAAAAGCCTCTTCATCTCAATTTTATTTTTGATGACACAAAAGTATTAAACCTTACAATAGTTAAAAGTACTTGAAAGAAAGAAAGTTGAAAAAAGTGTTAAAGCAAAGGAATAACAATTGCTAAATAAGGGTTGTTTTTTACCACAAAGGCAACAAAGTATTTCGCTAAGTAACATTAAGTAAATATTAAATTCTCCACTTAAGCGCCTTTGTGATTTACTTAGAGCGCCTTAGCGGTTAAATCTTTCGCTTTAAATGATGACATTTTTTCAAGAAAAAACCCTGAAACAAGTTCAGGGTTATAGAAACGGTTAATCAATATTCAGAACCAAAAACTCGTCCCAGATGGCATCCTTTGGCGGCGGGGCAAGAACAACAACATCCTCTTCGGTCATAGGATGCTTAAATGCGAACATCCGTGAGTGTAAATGAATGCCGCCATCGGCATTCGACCTGTCATATCCGTACTTCAAATCGCCTTTGATTGGACAACCAATCTTGGAAAGTTGACTACGGATTTGATGATGACGCCCTGTAATCAACTCAATCTCAAGCAGAAAATAGTTTTTGGTTTTACCCACAAGTTTGTATTTCAACTTTGCCTCCTTAGAGCCATGAACCTCTCTGGGGTAAACGTAAGATTTATTCTTCTTGGAATCGCGAACCAGATAATGCACCAGCAAATCGGAATCGAGCGGCGGACGATTTTTTACAACAGCCCAGTACTTTTTCCCAATCTTCCCTTCCTGAAATAGGTTATTCATCCGGCTTAAGCCCTTGCTTGTTTTTGCAAACAGAACCACACCACTAACTGGTCTATCAATCCTATGAGTTACCTCAAGGAAAACATTGCCAGGTTTGGCATCGCGCGCCTTAATGAAGCGCTTAACCATGTTGAGTAGCGACTCATCGCCAGTTTTATCTTCCTGCACAATATCGCCACAAAGTTTCTGTACAGCAATGTAGTGATTATCCTCGTAGAGGATTCTATCTGAAGTAAAATCCATTATTCCTATTTATTGAATATTCTAAACTTAGTACTGCTCTCTCTCGTTAGGAAAATCTTTCGACTTTACATCCTTTATATACGATTGAAACGAGCCAGTCATCTCTGCAAATAAATTATGATAACGACGAAGAAAACGAGGAGAGAACTCCTGAGTAATTCCAAGCATATCATGAGTTACAAGCACCTGGCCATCAACTCCGCTACCTGCACCAATACCTATTATAGGAATTTTGAGTTCGCTTGCTACCTGAGCACCAAGTTTGGCAGGAATTTTCTCCAGAACAATGGCAAAACAGCCTGCCTCCTCCAATTTATGAGCATCCTCAACCAGTTTTTTTGCCTCGGCCTCTTCCTTTGCCCTAACAACGTAAGTACCAAATTTATGGATTGATTGGGGAGTTAACCCAAGATGTCCCATCACAGGAATACCAGCCGAAAGAATACGGGTTACTGAATCGATAATCTCCGCACCACCTTCAAGCTTTACGGCATCGGCACCACTCTCCTTCATTATTCTGATTGCAGAGTTTAATGCTAACTTAGAGTTCCCTTGATAAGTTCCAAAAGGCAAATCCACAACCACCAACGCGCGTCTTACTGCACGCATAACAGAACTGGCATGGTAAATCATCTGGTCCAGAGTAATTGGAAGGGTTGATTCATGACCCGCCATTACATTTGATGCAGAATCGCCCACTAAAAGAACATCAATACCTGCTGCATCTAAAATGCGAGCCATGGAGAAATCGTATGCTGTAAGCATGGCAATTTTCTCACCACGCAATTTCATCTCGTACAAAACATGGGTTGTCACAACCTTTACATTGCCTTCTTTTGACATACTCGTAATACTTTAAGGTTAACTCCTGCAAAGGTAAGGCAATATTCTAACATAAGCACCTAGTTTGATAAACAAGAATTCGGGCATTGGGAAACAAAAAACCAAACACCAAACTGTCATATTGACATAAATCATCATTATCTCCTGAACCACAAACATTTAAATTGTAAAATATTGCAACAGCAAAAAAACTATCTGACAAACTATCTCTCAAAAAAGAATAAAACTGACAGAAATGTACGTTTAACTTGCAATTTTTCCTGTGGCACAGTCATTGATAAATCTGAAGTGTTGAAACAAATAAAAACAAAAACCATATAGAATTAAATAAATACAACAATGGGTAAAATTATTGGAATCGATTTAGGAACAACCAACTCATGTGTTTCCGTAATGGAAGGAAACGAGCCGGTTGTAATAACCAATAGCGAAGGGAAACGCACAACACCTTCAATTGTTGGTTTTGTAGAAAACGGAGAACGCAAGGTTGGTGATCCTGCAAAACGTCAGGCTATTATCAACCCACAAAAAACTGTATCCTCCATTAAACGTTTCATGGGTGAAACTTACGACAAAGTTGCTGCAGTGGAAGTTCCACGCGTACCTTACAAAGTAACCCGTGGAGAAAACAACACTCCACGTGTTGATATCGATGGCAGACTTTACACTCCACAGGAAATATCGGCAATGGTACTTCAAAAAATGAAGAAAACCGCCGAAGATTACCTTGGACAAGAGGTTACAGAGGCTGTTATCACTGTTCCTGCGTACTTCAGCGACTCGCAACGCCAAGCAACAAAAGAGGCTGGCGAAATTGCAGGTCTAAAGGTTCGCCGTATTATCAATGAGCCTACTGCTGCTGCATTGGCTTACGGAATGGACAAAAAACATCAGGATGTTAAAGTAGCTGTATTCGACCTTGGTGGTGGTACTTTCGATATTTCAATCCTTGAACTAGGCGATGGCGTATTCGAAGTAAAATCGACCAATGGAGATACTCACCTTGGTGGCGACGACTTCGACCAAGTTATTATTGATTGGTTGGCAGAGGAGTTCCTAAAAGACGAAGGAATTGATTTGCGTAAAGACCCAATGGCTTTGCAACGTTTAAAAGAAGCTGCAGAAAAGGCTAAGATTGAACTTTCGAGCACAACATCAAGCGAGATTAACCTGCCATACATCATGCCTGTTAATGGAATTCCAAAACACTTGGTAAGAACATTAACCCGTGCACAATTCGAGAAATTATCTGACAACTTATTCCAACGCACCATTGAGCCTTGTCGCAAGGCATTATCTGACGCAGGCTTACAAGCATCGGATATCGATGAGGTAATCTTAGTAGGTGGTTCAACTCGTATTCCTCACGTTCAGCAAATTGTTGAGAAGTTCTTTGGTCGCACACCTAACAAGAGCGTAAACCCCGATGAGGTTGTTGCTGTTGGTGCTGCTATCCAAGGCGGTGTGTTAACTGGCGAGGTTAAAGACGTATTGCTACTTGACGTTACTCCACTTTCGTTAGGTATTGAAACTCTAGGTGGAGTTTTCACAAGGTTGATTGATGCTAACACAACAATTCCAACCCGTAAATCGGAGACTTTCACCACTGCTGCTGATAATCAACCTTCGGTTGAGATTCACATCCTACAGGGCGAGCGTCAACTTGCAAAGGATAACAAAACTATTGGACGCTTCCACCTTGATGGTCTACCACCAGCACCACGCGGAGTACCCCAAATTGAGGTAACTTTTGATATCGATGCTAACGGTATTCTACACGTTACCGCGAAGGACAAAGGAACTGGCAAAGAGCAAAAAATCCGCATTGAGGCATCATCGGGCCTTACCGACGAGGAAATCAAGCGTATGCGCGAAGAAGCTCTTCGCAACGAGGCTGCCGACAAGGAAGCAAGAGAGAAAATCGATAAAATCAACGCTGCTGATAGCATGATTTTCCAAACCGAAAAGCAGCTAAAAGAGTTTGGAGACAAACTACCTGCCGACAAAAAAGGCCCAATTGAGCAAGGTTTAGCAAAACTAAAAGAAGCTCACAAGAGTCAAGATATTGCCGCTATTGAAACTGCTACCAACGAGCTTAATGCTGCATGGCAAGCTGCTTCGGAGGAGATGTACAAGGCGCAAGCAGGTCAGCAACAAGAGCAACAGGCAAACCCTAATGCTGGAGCATCATCGGGCAACCCAAAGGACGACAAAGAGGTTACTGATGTTGATTTTGAAGAGGTTAAGTAACAAGTCATAACTTTATAGCAAAGAAAGCTGTCGGACATACCGGCAGCTTTTCTTTTTCTTTTGTAAATAGGCATAAACTTTGGTGATAAAAAAGAATCAGTAAATTTGTAAGGAACAACAAACTCAAGTTTAAACCATGAGAACTAATATGCTATTGCTTTCGGCAGTATCTCTTTTAATTTCATTTGCTGATTTGGCATTTGGTCAAAACGATACCATTAACCAAATTGATAAACTTAACCGCAAACAAGGATATTGGACAAAATCATACCCCAATGGCAAAAAGGCCTACGAGGGCAGATTTAAAGACGATATGCCAATTGGAGAATTTAAAAGATTCCGAGAAGATGGAACCCTGAAAGTAGCGCTTAATTACAACAGCACAAACAATTACTCCAAGGCCACCTTTTACACATCGGACGGAAAGGTTGTTGCTGAAGGATTTTACTCCGAAAAAAACAAGGATAGTCTCTGGCAATACTATAATGCAAACTCAACCTTGGTTTATGAAGAGCGCTATGTCAAAGGAGTTAAGCACGGACGTTATAAGCAGTACTATGAAAATGGCAAAACAATGGAAACCATTCCTTATATCAATGGAAAAATAGATGGAGTAATGGTACAATTTCACGCCAACGGACTTAACAAGGCAATAGTGAATTTTTCGAATGGTCAACAGGATGGCTCAATTAAACTTTTTTACGATAACGGAAAAGTAAGAATAGAGGGCAACTATCTAAATGGACTAAAAAACGGTGAATGGAAATTCTACGATGCTGATGGAAAACTAACCGATAAAATAAATTACAACAAAGGAATACCCGAGAACTACAACAAATTAGCTGAAAGAGAGAACAAAGAACTAGAATTAATGTTCCGTAATGCAGGACGAATACAAGAACCGACAACGGAAAGCCTATTGGAAAGTGTTGGTGCTAGACCTTATTAAAACCCAATTTATAGGGTCAAAACATAATAAAAACCCAAATCATTCTGGGAGTTGCCTTGCAAAAGCAGTTAAAAACAAAGATGAACAATAGTCAAAATAAATTCTCGCTCTTCGAACTCAACAAATTAATAAAGGAGGTACTATCCAAATCATTACCCGATAGTTATTGGGTTATTGCGGAGATTAGTGAGATAAACGAGCATCCGTCAGGGCATTGCTACTTGGAACTAATACAGAAGGATGAGGCAACAGATAGCATTAAAGCCAAAGCCAGAGCAAACATTTGGAGCTACACCTATAGAATGCTAAAACCCTACTTTGAAACAATGACAAACCGACCTCTATCCAGAGGTATGAGCATTCTTGTTAATGCACAAGTTGTTTTCCATGAAATGTACGGCTATAGCCTAAACATTATAGATATTGAGCCTAGTTTTACCCTCGGAGACATTGAACTGAAACGCAGAGAAACCATAAACAAACTCATTGCCGACGGGGTAATGGAGATGAATAAAGAGCAAGAGTTAGATTTGCTGCCCAAACGCATTGCAATAATTTCTTCGCCAAGCGCTGCTGGATTACAAGATTTTACGAATCAACTAAACCACAACCAATTTGGCTATCAGTTCGATTACGAGCTCTTCCCCTCCATCATGCAGGGAGATGATGCAGAAGATTCAATTACAAGCTCTCTCAACAAAATTTATGATATCAAGGAAAACTTTGATGTTGTTGTAATTGTTCGCGGGGGTGGTGCTCAAACCGACCTAGCCTGTTTCGACTCATATCAACTATCGTCCAATATTGCACAATTTCCAATACCAATCCTTACGGGCATAGGGCACGACAAGGATGTTTCTGTTGCCGATATGGTTGCTTTCAAATCATTAAAAACTCCAACAGCCGTGGCAGAATTCCTTATCTCAAGATTTAACGATGCAGAATCTATTTTAGCAGACTTTACCAATCAGATAGAAACGTTATCGGAACAAATAATCAACAAGGAAATAGACAAGTTGAATAACTATCAACTCAAACTACAGTACTTTAGTTCAACCACAATATCGCACCAGAAAACAATCATCTCAAACATATCAAAGACAATTCCCTATATATCAAAACAACTAGTCAAAAATCAATCTGACATAGTTCTGGCTAGAAAATCAAAACTATTATTAACATTGAATTCAGCATTAAGCATTCAAAAGTCTACACTAAATGCAACCCTTATTAAAATAAACAAAGTTGTACCTCAGAGGATAAATGATGAAAATAACAAGCAAAACTACCTCTTTAGGACAACTCAAAATCTAAATCCCACGAATATTTTAGAACGAGGCTACTCAATAACATATTACAATGGTAAAATCCTAAAAAGTTCTGAAACAGTAAATATTGGAGACGAAATAAAAACAATTCTCAAGAAAGGAGAGGTTATTGGAAACATAGTGAAAAAAGAACCGTAACAATTAATTGACAAGTATTACTTATAAGCATATCTTTATAATCAATTCAAATAACTTATTGCTCATAAATTGAAACGTACTATAAAATATTTACCTATTCTTTTTTCAGCGTTGTGGATTTCAGCATCGGCTCAGGTAAATTCACGAAATGCTGTCATTGATAGCCTTACTACAATTGCAAATTCCAACAAAGGGATAATAAGAGTCACAGCATACGATAAAATATCAAGACTTTACTGGCAAACCAACCCCGACTCATCAATTTACTATGCATCACTGGCTCTTTCCGAGGCAGAGAAAGACAAAAGTGACGCCTGCTATGGAGAGGCATACAATAGTTTAGGAAATGCATACTCAAGCAAAGGAGAATTCGAGCAATCCATTGAGTTTTACACAAAATCAATGGAACACAGAGAGCGCTCTAACGATATGCTAAAAGTTTCTTACTCTCTCAGCAACCTATCATTCTCTTTACAAAACTTAAAACGATACAGCGAAGCAATGGATGCTTTAAAAAGAGCGGCGTCGATTTGTAATTCTATCGGCAATGCTCAAGATGAAGCACTAATTAATCAACAAATTGCCTCGCTTTATAAAAACTTACAAGATTTAAATCGCGCTTTAGAATACGCATTAAAAGCGGTAAATATCAATCTCAGCAACAATATTACAACAGGCTTAGCCAATAATTACAATTTCATTGGACTTCTGCATAAGGATTTAAAAAACTTTGATTTAGCGGAAGAATACTTCCTTAAATCACTGAAAATATGGCAGCAAGAAAAGAATGAAGAAGGACTTTCGAATACATATAATAACCTTGGAATTGTATATGACGAGAAAAAGGATGCTCAAAAAGCTCTAGAGTACTACTCAAAATCACTTGAACTATCAAAAAAACTTGGAGATTTGAAAGGCATTGCTGTTGCCTACAACAACATCGGATTCTTAAGCATTAGAATAAATCAGATTGACGCAGGCATTGACTCATACCTGAAATCCATAAAGATTAGCCACGACTTAAACGATATTGAAAGTTACTTAAATACGTACAATAACATAGCCATTGCTTACCTGAAAAAGAACAACATAGAAAAAAGTGAGGAGTACGTAAATTTAGTACTTAAAGAATTCGACAAGGTTAATGACTTGGCAATAATCCAAGAAACTTATAAAATATTAAGCGATATAAATAGTAAAAAAGGCAATTTCAAAAAAGCATTTGAATACAAAACTATAGAACTTGCCTACAATGACACCCTTTACACACAGCAACAAACAAGCAATATTATTGAAATGCAAACGCGCTTCGAAACGGAAGCAAAAGAACGCGAAATTCAGATTCTTAAAAAAGATAACGATATTAAACAGCTGGAGTTTGAACGACAAAGATTTTTCCAACGAATACTCATAATAATATCAATTCTATTCCTAATCATTCTGGTTGGAGGGGCTATGAGTTTTAGGTATATCAGACGATCCAACAAACTATTAGAACAAAAAAACATTGAGTTTGAGAATGCTAATATCAAGCTAATTGAATCTGAAAAGAATCTGCGGGAGTTAAATGCAACCAAGGATAAACTGTTCTCCATTATTGCCCACGACTTAAAAAATCCGTTCAATGCATTAATGGGATTTAGTGACTTGCTTGATAAGAATTACAATTTTCTTTCGGAAGAGGAACGCAAGGAATACATTGGAGTGGTTAGCGATTCCACTCAGAACCTCTACAAACTGCTCGACAACCTTTTGCAATGGACCCGAACTCAAACAGGAGCAATAACCTATATTTCCGAAAATTTCAAACTATACCCTCTTATCAAGCAAGAAGTTGACATTCTATCACCCAATGCCGACAAGAAGAAAATCAACATCAACCTAAAATTGGATGAAAACCAAATTGTTTATGCCGACAAAAACTCAATTGCTACAGTTGTTCGGAATTTAGTTAGTAATGCCATTAAGTTTACCTCAAATGGTGGCTGGATTGAAATTGACGCTAAACAAAATAGTAAGTTTGTTGAAATTTCCGTTAGTGATTCCGGAATTGGCATTAAGGGCGATGATATCGATAAAATATTTATGCTCGACAGTTCTTTCACTACAAAAGGAACTGCAAATGAATCGGGCACAGGATTAGGACTACTTCTTTGCAAAGAATTTGTCGAGAAAAATAATGGAAAAATCTGGGCAGAAAGTAAAAAAGGAAAAGGAAGTACATTCTACTTCACACTGCCATTGGCATAACCTTTAGCCAAGGAAGTTCCTAAAAATTTCAACCCATAAATTGAACGAATAAACTTACCTTCCTACAAATTTTAGTAATTTAGAGCGTTTAATTTTGCTAAATGCTTAAGTTTCTAACACCTCTCTTACTCCTTTTAAATATTAGTGGTTTCGGGCAAACTGCCGAAATACACTCATTGGACAGTTTAATTGAAAAGTCTAAAGTTCTTGCTATTGAAAACCCACAGGAATCGAGGCGATTAGTTTTGGAAATTGAAAAAATATCAAAGGAAGGTAAGAATACGGATGATATTATTAAATCGCACATTGCCTTTGCAGAGTTCTATATTGCCAACAAACTATGGGTGCAAGCAGAAAACCACATTGACACAGCAACCTTATTGGCAAAAAAACAGCCAAACGTCATACAACAGGTAGATTTGTTGATTCTGCTTGGCAAAAAACAGTTTAAATCCGGGGACTACGACCAAAGCAAGCATTCGTTAACTCAAGCAACTCAACTTGCAACAAGGACAAAGAATAACGAATTGCTAATTAACATAAAACTTACAGAAGCAGAATTCTTCAAACAACGTAATAAACATATTGAGTCAATTAGAATACTAAATGAAGCATTAGACATTGCCAACAGAAGCGCGAACAAAAAACTTCTAGCAGAATGTCACCAAAGTATTGGGAGCACCTACTGGCAAACAGGGCATTACAACGAATCGTTAGAGAGCTACTACAAATCAGTCCTGATAAAGGAGTCTCTGAAGGACTCTATCGGCATGATTCATCTCCTTAAAAACATTGGATTAGCCTACCGCGAGTTAGGTCAGTACGAAAAAGGAATCACAAACCTAACCCGAGGTCTTGAAATCGCCGAAATGCTGAACGATTCCCTAGAAATTGCGGATATGCTTAACAACATTGGTAGTTTACATTATAGGTTTAACCGATTCGAGGAGGCCACCAAGTTTTACAACAAAAGTTTAACCATCCGACAAAGTTTAGTACTAATTCGCTCTCAGATTAGTAGCCACGAAAACATTGCGAGAGCCCTATCGCAAAGAGCATTATACGAAGAAGCCTTGGACAACCTTAGCATTGCTCTCTCATTACAAGAGCGCCTTGTAGACCCCTTGTCCGAAGCATCTACCCTATCGGAAATGGGGAACCTTAATTTATCCAAAGGAAATGTGGCCGAGGCCCTAAGGAGGTATTTAATGGCGCTAAAAATCCGACAGACATATGGTAAGGACGAGGATGTAGCAAAATCGTTAACAAATATTGGACTTGCTTACCGAAGGCTTGGAATGTTCAAAAGTGCCATTAAATATCTTGAGCAGGCACACGAAATTGTCAACAGAAACGAGTTGAATATAAACGACGCATCGTACATCCTGCAGAACCTAGGACACATATACTTAGACCAAAAAAACTTTAAAAAAGCACTGACAATATATAAAGAGGCACTTACATTAAAGGAAAAGGGAGGCGATGGTGCTGGTACTTCAAAAATTCTTAAAAACATTGCTCAAGTGCAATTGCAGATTAATCAGATTAGTAACGCTAGAGCAATGCTTGCTCAAGCGTTAAAAATATCGAGCAGAATTAATGACCAAAAAGACATAGCCGACATCTTCAACGAAATGGGGAACGTTGAAAAGCAAGCAGGTAACTACGATATTGCCATAAAGCATTACAGAAAAGCTGCTGAAGTTTATCAATCTTTATCGAATTTCGACAGTAAAGCGTTATGCATTAGAAAAATTGGCGAAATTCAGATTATAAAAAAACAATTCACGGAAGCAGAGGAAAACATCAACCAATCCATTAAAACAGGATTCCAAACTGGAAATGCATACTTAAAGTCCTATGGATACTTAGCCAAACATGACCTTTACAAAGCAAAAGGAAACCATAAGTTAGCATTATCAAACTATATTCTACATACAAAAATTAAGGATAGCCTCGAAAACCTCAAACGCAACGAAGCAAACCTTGAAGCACAGCTAGACCTAGAACTTGACCAAAAGAAGACAGAAATAAAGGTTATGGAAGCCGAGGTGGAAACATTGAAACAAAAAGCAGAACTGGACAAAGCCAACATCGAAAAACAACGAAATTTCCGCAACTTTCTTATAGTTGTCATACTCCTTGTGCTAACGCTACTTGGTGCTGCAATACTCAGTTTCTGGCAAAAACGAAAATATGCGCAAGCCCTTGAAGAGAAGATTGAGGAAATTAAGCAAATCAACGAAAAACTTATTGAGTCCGAGACCCATTTAAAACAGACAGTCCAAACAAAAGACAAACTTTTCTCTATTATTGCACACGACCTCCGAAGCCCATTCACTGCACTAGTGGGTCTATCCGAGGTACTTTCCGAAAAATCAAACGAACTAAGCTCCGAGGAAATTGCAGAGCTTAGCAAGCACATACACCAATCGGCAACAGGAGTGTTGGCATTAACGGATAACCTTTTGAGTTGGTCCAGAAGCCAAACAGGCAAACTAACAATTAATCCACAAACCTTCTCCCTAAAAGAAATTGTGGACAACATTGTTACCGTAGCCTCAATTCCAGCACAAGAGAAGAAAATTGCCATAAACACAAAAATTGGCAATGATTTAAACATATACGCAGATTTCGACACTATAAGCACAGCCATTAGAAACTTAATTAGCAACGCTATAAAATTTACACCAACAGGTGGAAGCATATCGGTATCGGGCAAGAAGGTTTTGAACTACATCGAGATAAAAGTTGCCGACACAGGGATTGGCATTGAGCCTGAAAATTTAGCAAAACTATTTAGGGTTGATGGACTTACCACCAAAGGCACTAACCAAGAAAGTGGAACAGGACTAGGATTGATACTATGCAAAGAGTTTGTTGAGAAAAACAACGGAAATATTTCAGTGGAAAGCATCATAGGATTAGGAACAACATTCACCATAACAATACCAGTCAATGACTAAAAAAATACTAAAATACAGCGAAGCAATTAGCGAGATTGAAGATATTGTAGCACAAATTGAATCCAACGAATTGGATATTGATGAACTAACCGAAAAATTAAAACGAGTATCGGAACTTCTTAAATTTTGCAAGGCAAAACTTCGCAACACAGAGGAAGAGGTTCAGAAAATTATGAAGGATTTTGCTGAGGAGTAATGCAACATACCATTATTGAGTATAGATTATTCCAAAATTTATATATCTTAAAGGGCTGAAACTTATATCAACCAATATTTTTAAATGGCTTATAGGATTTTAATTGCTTGTGGTTCTGAAAAACTAAATCAGGAAATTGAATGTGTTCTTGGTTTAGCCGAAGATGAGTTTTTGGTAAGTTCATTGACTAAAACTGAAAACATCATCAAAAACATCACAGACCTTAATCCTGACATACTTATTTTTGATGTTCACTTTGTTGATGGAGCCACAGCCGACATGCTATCAGTTATTAAGGCAGACCCTCTTACCTCCGATTTACCAATTATTGCATTGGCGGACTTCCTACAACCCGAAAAAATACAAGCGCTTTTCCATGCTGGTGCCGACGATTTTATTGGACAACCCATATCTGCTTCGGAACTTATACAGCGGATAATGGTTGGCATACAAAGAGGCAGGCTATTACAAAAACTGAAGGACCAGTCAAATCAATTAAACGATATATCATCTGCAATTAGCAAGGCAGGAAGTTCTGTTGTTGTAATAAACGAACAAGGCAAAATATCGTGGGTAAATGAGGGCTTTAAGCGCCTCTACGAATGCTCGCTAGACGATTTCCTGAGAGTCTATGGCGATAATCTTTTCAGCACAGACACGAACCCGACTACCTACAATGCCATGAAAAGGTGTCGGGAATTAGGAGAATATGTTGTTTACGATAGCACATGGATTACACCAGAAGGGAAAGAAAAATTTATTCAAACCACACTAACACCCATTTTCGATTCCCTTCAAAATTTCAGTCATATTGTTGCCATAGAAACAGATATCACCGAACTGAAAAATATTGAACAAACACTCGAGGAAAAGCACGAACACTTGCTTACTATAACAGAGAACCTTGAGAATGCTAATTCTGTACTCGAAAAGCAACAAGAAGAAATTCAAAAGCAGTCAAAAGCTCTTGAAGAGGAAAAACTAAAATCAGAAAACCTACTTAAAAATATTCTCCCCTGGGAAGTAGCCTATTCATTACAAAAGAAGGGAGTTTACAAACCAAAGAAGTTCAAGGAAGTGTCGGTGATGTTTACTGATTTTGTCGGCTTCTCAAAAGTCAGCGTAGCATACGAGGATATTGACGAGTTTCTAAACGTACTAAGCGGTTATTTTGAGGCTTTCGACGAGATAACATCCCAACGATTCATTGAGAAAATTAAGACTATAGGAGATAGCTATATGTGCGTTGGTGGACTACCCCGCACAAACCGAAGCCATCCCTTCGATACTGTTTTAGCGGCACTTGAAATACAACGTTATGCCAGAGCAATGGCCGAACTAGCCAAAGAAGAAAACAAGCCAATTTGGAATTTAAGAGTTGGAATACATAGCGGAAGTGTAATTGCTGGAGTAATCGGCAAGCATAAGTTTGCTTACGATATATGGGGCGATACAGTTAATATTGCCAGCAGAATGGAAACTGCAGCAGAATCAGGCAGAGTTAACATATCTGAAACAACCTATGCATATATAAAAGATTACTTTATATGCACATCAAGGGGGAAAATTCCGGCTAAAAATATCGGAGAAATCGAAATGTACTTTGTAGAAAGAATAAGGCCAGAATACTCAGAAGATACCGAAGGACTTATTCCTAACGCTGTGTTCCGAAAAATAATTTCCTCATTATAACCCAACATCAACGCTGATGCTGAGAAAGATTGCGTATTATTTTCTTCTATTATTTTTGTTAGCCGACATAGGATACTCCTTTTTACAACACTACAACAAACCTTTTGACGGAGATATGGCTGGAGGAATTGTGCCAGGCGAAGATGTTAAGCCCATTCTCGGAAACCCTTTTGGAGTTAAGGCTATAACGGAACACCAGGAATATCCAAACCCTAACAGGTTCTTTTCTCATTGGTTCTTTTACGAATACTTTAACACTGTTCCAATTCTAATTCAGAAAGTTACTAGTCCAATTAACAGCGCTTACTTGGCATGTGCTTTATCAAAAACATTCATTCAAATTATTTTAATCATATCGCTTGCAATTGCAATTACAGGGAATTCTAATCCACTTAAGTTTAACTTCATTTTAGCAGCATTTCTTGTAACACCATTATTTCAAACAAATGGCTATAGAGGATATATGGGCATAATTGACCCCGCCACAACCTATACCTTTTTCTATGCTCTTCCAGTCATTTTACTTATTTTATATTTTACACCTTTGTTCCTCACTCATTTTTATGGTAAAAAGACTACAGTCCATAAGTTTATCAAATTTTTATGGATTCCACTAGCTCTAATATCGAGCCTGAGCGGACCTTTAAACCCTGGAATATCATTGGTGATAAGCCTTTTGTTACTTTCACAATGTTTTATTCAAAATTTTAAAACTTGCATTAAGCCGGACATTTTCGCCCGAATAAAATATGGTATCCATAACATACCAAGCGATTATTACTTTTACCTAGTACCCATCTCAGTTTTCTCCCTATACTCGTTATACCTTGGACAATTTAACTCTATAAACTCATATCACAACACATCGTTAATTGAGTTATACAGTAAGTTACCTCAAGGAATATTCTACTCATTCACCCAAAAACTTGGATTTCCTGTACTATTTATTGCCCTAATAATAAATGCAATAATCATTAAAAGGATAAATCTCTGGGAGTCAAGCAGAATCCTGAGAACCTATAAATGGATTGCTATATTCTCGCTGGCATACATCTTACTTCTGCCTATGGGTGGATACAGGGACTATAGACCGTATATTTTGAGGTATGATACGATTATTCCAATTACACTAAGTTTAATGTTTCTATTCGGTAAAAGCACACTATTTATCTTCAACAGCATTACTCCCAAGCAAAATAAACTTTACACTGCCCTAATAGCATGCATCCTATTTGTATTTATTTATTCTGATAAACCAGAGTTTGGCCAAAATGAATGTGAGCGAAACGCAATTATACAAATAGCCAACTCACCCAATTATATTGTTGAACTATCTGACTCTTGCACTATTATGTCGTGGGGTACTATTGAAAAACCTGCAGAATCGGAACTGAAAACAAAACTACTTAAAAGGTGGAAAATAATTAACGATGATAAACTATTCTATCAGCCAATTAACAACAAATAAGGACTAAAGCCCCTCAAAAGAAACACTTAGGGTTACCACTACTTTTGTGCAGCATCATCAACGTTAGAGAAGCTGAAAGGCAAAAGAAAACGTACATCTTCAATTTTAACAATCTTCTCCTGCCCTACCATGATTACGGAGTATGGCTTTGCACCTATATTCCTATACTCAATCATTACTTGCCTACAAGCACCACATGGAGATATAGGTGCTTGAATTATCTCATCCATATAGCTGGCTACAATTGCAATGGAAACCACTGGAACCTTAGGAAATTTAGCACCTGCATAGAATAATGCAACTCGCTCAGCACATAGTCCCGAAGGATAGGCTCCATTCTCCTGATTACTTCCAGAAATAATTTCACCATTCTCCAGCAAAACTGCAGCACCAACTCTAAAATGAGAATACGGAGAGTAACTTGTAACCAATACGTCCTTAGCTTTTTGAATCAAATTGATTTCGAGAGGGGTAAGTTCCTTTTCGCTCTTATACTCGGAATACTTTACTACAAACTCCTTAAATTGGCTCATTTTGCAATATTTAAATTAGGCAACTGTAAAAAAAACGACTACAGTTGCCCTTCAAAGGTAATAATTTGTTACAAAATGCAAAACAATCAAAGTTTCATCTTACGAGGCTTAATCATATTCTCGGGGGCGAGTATCATATCTAACTGTTCTTTTGTAAGTAGCCCTTTCTCCAAAACCAGTTCATAAACTCCTCTATTAGAAACTAATGCCTCTTTAGCTAATTGAGTTGAAGCCTCGTATCCAATATACGGATTGAGTGCTGTTACAAGTCCAATACTATGATAAACCATATTTTTGCAATGCTCCTCGTTGGCAGTAATACCATCAACACAACGGTACTTTAACGTGTTCATACCGTTTTTAAGCATTTCAATTGATTCAAAAATGCTCTGAACAATTACTGGTTCAAAAACATTCAGTTCCAGCTGTCCACCTTCAGCGGCAAGAGTTACCGTTAAATCGTTACCAATTACCTTAAACGCAATTTGATTCACAACCTCAGGAATAACAGGATTTACCTTTCCTGGCATAATTGACGAGCCTGGTTGCATAGGTGGGAGATTTATCTCATTTAAACCTGTTCTTGGCCCAGAGGATAGTAAGCGTAAATCGTTGCTAATCTTAGAAAGTTTAACAGCCAAACGCTTAACTGCCGATGAATACATAACAAAAGCTCCCGTATCCTGAGTTGCTTCTACCAAATTAGCGGCCAACACTAACTCCATTCCTGTAATTCGCCTTAAATGTTCCAAGACTTTTTCAGGATACTCGGGTTCAGAATTTATACCAGTTCCAATGGCAGTAGCCCCCATGTTAATTTCGAGGAATAATTTTGCATTCTGATTTAACCTATCTATCTCCTCCCCTAATGTAACAGCATAAGCCTCGAATGCTTGCCCTAATGTCATGGGCACTGCATCCTGTAGTTGTGTTCTGCCCATCTTTATTACGTGGGCAAATTCCTTCGCTTTATGTCTAAATGACTCAATAAGCAGCTCCAACACTTTAACCAGTTTAATATTGGAGTTGTATATGGCAATTTTTACAGCAGTAGGATAGGCATCGTTAGTTGATTGTGAAAGGTTGACATGGTTTAGGGGGTGACAATGCTTGTATTCTCCTTTAGAATAGCCCATTATTTCGAGTGCTCTATTGGCAATAACCTCATTGGCATTCATATTAGTAGATGTTCCTGCGCCGCCCTGAATCATATCAACCACAAAGTGGTTGTGAAATTTACCATGAGTAATTTCTAGGCAAGCCAGCACAATGGCCTCTTTTACTCTCTCATCAATCAAGCCCAAATCAAAATTAGCCTCTGCTGCAGCTTGCTTAACCATTGCCAAAGCATCAATTATATCAGGGAAGAAGTTTAGGGTTACACCGGAGATATTAAAATTTTCTATGGCTCTCAATGTTTGGACACCATAATAGCATTCAGCCGGAACATCTCTTTCGCCCAGCAAATCATGCTCAATCCTTGTACTCCCCGATTCGTATTGCGATGCAGGATTAACCATTCGGTTATTTGCATGGCGCATTCTACGCTGAATTACTCGGGTTATATTAGCAAGAACCTTAACACTTATTTCCGCATTCTTGCTTAACACATCATTCTCAACTTTAAACACCACAGTAGGCTTAAGTGCACGAGCCGATGTGGAATGAGGTGAGTTGCTTGCCCATGCACCCTCACCAAGAAAATCGCCACTGGAAAAGTAGGTTAACTTCAACTCTACTCCAAATGGGTTACTTTTGAACAGTTCTACTTCACCATCGTAAATAATCATAATACCTTCGCGTGGACCATTTTCGCGAAAAAGCATTTCCCCAACATCAAACTTGTGCTCAGTAACTCCTTTAGCAAGACTACCAAGTTCTTTATCGTTAAGACCCCTGAAAAGCTCTATCTTTTGCAAGAAGCCTACAATCTTATTATTATCCATACAAATTGATTTACTGTTATGGTTAAAACAACTGTTCTTAGGCAAAGTTAAAAATTAAAGCAGCCACTATACCTTTAAAAAACATGCTTTGCAATACAACTCAAAAGCGCAAAACACTAGCAATGAACTATAAGCACACTTTACTCATATGCAATTTAAGAAGATTTAACAGATTATTCAATTAACAGACAAATCGGAAAAAGAGATTGTTTAAAAACTTAAATTATTTTGCAAATTCTATCAAGAAACAATAATATTCTTTTACTTTTAAAATACCTTTCGTTCAGATTAGCACTATATTGTCAAAACATGAAACAAATTATAACAACTATTCTTCTCGCAACATTAACACTGTGTTGTAGCACTTCCAACTTTGAGCAGGACAGGAAAGAAATAATGGCTGTTATGGATTTACAGGCTCAATGCTGGAGCCGAGGCGATATTGATGGTTTTATGGACGGTTACTGGAAATCGGATAGTTTGCGCTTCCTTGGGCGGAGAGGACTAACTAAGGGTTGGCAAACCACGCTCGATAACTACAAAAAGGCCTACCCAGATAAAAGCGCAATGGGTAAATTGGTTTTCAACTACATTTCGTTTGAGCCAATGAACGAGAAACAGATGTTTGTTGTTGGCAAGTGGACTCTTGAGAGAGAAAAAGACACCTTAGGTGGTTACTACTCTTTGCTATGGCAAAAGTTTGATAGTGAGTGGAGGGTTATTTTTGATCACACAAACTAGAGTGCTTTATACCCAACAATATCTATTACTATGGGTATAAAAAAATCTGGAAATAATTCCAGATTTTTTTATTGTGGTGTTTTAGAATCCTCCATCTACAATCCAAACCTTATTGGGGTTGTCGTTACGGACTGCTAGGTTGTGCTTAATGGTTTTGCCCGATTTTAGTTTGATTTCGTAAGGAACAAACTCTCCGGGGTATTGACCCGATTTAAATGGTTCGCCCAGTTTTACAAGTGTTAAGCCACCAAATTTGTCTTTTACTTCCTTTACTTTTGGGCCGTTGCTCGAGATAAATTCGAAGGTTTGTGCCACTAGTTTCCAATTGCTGTTTGATAAGCCTTCGAAGAATAACTCTGCAGCCCTTTTGCTACTTATGTTTTTGAATGTTTCGTTGTTAATCTCTCTTGATAAATCAAACCATTCAGTTCCTTTTGGTAGATTTATACTAAACAGACTTTCATCTATAGTTGTGTTGTATTCAATACTTGTGATTTCTGCAATTAACGTTTCATTCTTGCCCTCAAGGATAAATATTTTTAATCCTTTAAGCAGTTTGGTGTTTTTGTCAAATATATACTCGCGTCGGTTATCCGATTCTTCAATAGAACTATTCTTGCAGTAATCGTTAATGAAATTTCCCTTTGCGTTCGATGTGATTGTAAAATACATCAATCCTTCTTTTTCTTCCATCTTAAACTTTGAGCCATCGGCCTTGATATTGTTTTGTTCCTTCGATAGAACTCTTTCTGGCTCCAGTAGTATTAAAAACCATTCTGCAATGGAAGATGTTTTGGAATCCTTAAAGTATCCATCAACCTTAGGCACGAAAAGGTATTGGGAGTTTCCATCGTTAACCAAAGTTCTTCCCGACTTTTCAATTCTCCATTTCGCAGAGGGCTCAAAAGTCTTGTAGATTGTGTGGTCAACCATGTCGTAGGTTGTTCCCACAAGGGCAAAGTTGTCCGAAGCATCGGTGTGAACCTTCAGTTTGATGACCATGTTTTTGATAAACTGCGTTGCTTTAATTGAACTTTCAAAAAAGCTGTTGGCAGCTCTAGCCGAATGGTTAAAGATATTTGTGGTGTTGTCAAGTACTGGTATTGCCACCATAAGTATGGCAAATACAGCAGCAATGCTAAGAACCTTTTTAAATCTTGAATTTAATTTTACAGCTTTAGTTTCTTGAGTGCTCATTTTTTGTCCCTCCATTTTTAGTTGGTTCATAATGTTTTGCTTTAGCAAAAATGGGGCATTGGGTTGCTGGATAGGTTTGAGTGTTGACAGAGCTTTTTTTGTGTTTTCGTACTCAACAAAGCAATTGGGGCATTGCTGGATATGTTCTAAAATATCGGCTACTTCAGTTGGATTTACTTCCAAATCGAACAGATTAACCATTTCTAATTTACATTTTTCACAGTCCATATTTTACCTCCTTTTGTGTTGTTACTCCAACTTTTAGTTTGTCAATACCGTATTTAAATCGCGATTTTATAGTGGTAATAGGAATTTCGAGAATCGATGCTATTTCAACAAAACTTAGGTTGTCAAAAATTCTTAGTCTAATTACATCGGCCTGTTCATCTGGTAAATCGGTTAGGAGTTTGTTTATCCTTTTGTACTCCTCAATCTGAATCATATTTTCAGATATATCTTTCTCTTGCAGATGATTTGGCAACGACGCCGTATCAATAGATTCAAACTGTAGTTTTTTGCTTTTCCGGTGATAATCCACACAGGCGTTTGCAATGCTTCGGTACAGGTAGTGTTTGATGTTTTTAATAGAATCTAAGTTGTTATTTTCGTGATACAATTTTATAAACACATCCTGAACTATATCTTGCGAGTCGGCAAAATTGCCTGTTCTAAAAAAAGCAAAACTAAAAAGTTGATCCTGAAATTCCGTTATTACCTTTTCCAGTTCTTCCAATTTGCTACGGCCGTTAGCTAATTCCATTTTTGCGTTTTAAAGCTTTGTTGATACGACGTAAAAGTCAGAATAAAAGACGTAATTTTTATTTTTTTTTATCTATTGATAACCAAATGGAGGTGTTTTATGTAATAAAAAATAGCCAGATATTTGAATCTGGCTATTCAATCTTCAAAACCATCCTAAAGAGATGGGTTGGTAAGGTTTATTCTTGCAGGCTTTTACCCCACTTCAACTTTTTGGCTAACTTTTTTAACTGTTGCTGTGTGACAGGCTTTGCAACAGAATGGGCAGCCATTGGATTTTGGAAATGATTTTTTTGCTTCTTTAAGCGCTTCGTTGCAGGTTCCAAATAGGCCTACATAGTAACGCTTGGTTTGGTCGGGAAGGAATTTGCATCCACTTCGGTGCATTTCGTATTCACCGGTCTCCTTTGCTTTGAGGTCAATGTAAAAGATATCCATAGCTATAAGTTTTAATGTCCCTTTATAGTTTAATATGGATAGGTGCAAAATTGTTACCCCCCTTTTCCAAAAAAAAATCGATGTAATGAAAAAATCCAGACTCTGTCTGGATTTTTTAAGCCTATATTGATTCTTGAGTGAATGTTTGATTGGAGTCGTCTTTTGTTTTCTTTTTCTTGTCTTTTTTCTTTTTCTTATCCGATTTTTTACTTTTTTGCCCCATTGTTTTCCACCAAATCAGGTAAACAACTGCGGTTATTACCCACACAGGCCAAATTTTCATAAAGAAAATAAGCACCCATACAATCCCTTTCCAACCAGCGTGTAGGGCTTCCTTTACTTTTTGCCAGAAACTGGGCATCTCATCGGGTGTGTACTTGAATTCAAGTTTTTGGTAGAAGTAAAGCGATATTGTGCTTAAATTAACCTGATGGTCGATGTATTTCATTCTCCCTTCGGCCGATTCAATCTCGGCACGGATTTCGCCTAGTTTATTTTCAATTTTAAGGATATCCTCAATATTGCTGGTTTTGCGAAGTAAATCGAGGTATGTTTTCTCAACCTTGCGCTTGTTTTCCATTCGGGTTTTAACGTCGATATACTCCTCGGTAACATCCTGTGTGTAGATGTTTTGATAATCGACACGTTTAGCCACAGTGGTTAGCAATTTTAACAGACCATTGAATCCTGTGGCGGGAACTTTTATTTCCATGTTGTTTCCAAGCTGTAAATCGGATTGTTGGAAACCTTCACTGGTAATGTATGCTTTGGATGCAACTATTATGGAATCAATCTGTTTTTTCGATTTTGCATAGTCAACCACCTCCATACTAACATTGGCTGTTTTAATAATTTTTGGTGCAACCTCGTTGGATTCATTCCTGAAACCTGCCTTGTCAGCTTTGTAATCTTGTCTGGTTGCCACAGGTGCTGCTTCCATGTCAATAGCATCATTGAATACTATCTGTTCTTCTGCCTTGTTTGAGTTGCTTTTGCTATTGCAACCAAAAAGGATTGCTATTAGCGCAATTGATGTAAGTAGGATTGGCTTTTTCATATGACAAATTAAGTTATTCAGTTATTGAGATAGTATATGGAGTTTTCTATTATTAACGTTTCAAAATCTAAAATATTAATCTACTTACTAACTATTTTTATGGTCTCATCAAAAACCTCTACAATATCACCATTCCTGAGCTTGGCTCTTTTGCGTGTTTCAACCTGACCATTAAGGGTAACATCGCCATTCTCTACCAAAAAGTGTGCCTCTCCACCTGAGTTTGCCAAACGGCAAGCCTTTAAAAGTTGGTCTAGTTGAATATACTCCGATTCAATTTGAAATTCCTGCATACAATACGTTTTAAAATTCAATCAAATTTAGTTGATTTTTTGTTCTGTGTAAAATTCATTCTCGATTAGTTGATAATTGTTCTGGGGTTCGGTAAATCCATTTAATCACTCCATTTTTGTATTGCAATAAAAGTCGCTAATTTTAAGCGTTTTTAGATTGATACTTTTATGGAGAATTTAAATCTTTCGTTAATAGTTCCTGTTTATAACCGCCCCAACGAGATTGAGGAGTTGCTGGATAGTTTGTCGAAACAAACCGATAGGGATTTTGAAATTGTAATTGTTGAGGATGGTTCAACCATAACTTGCACTGAGCAGATTGAGAAGTATAAGCCGGTTTTCGATATAAAATATTTCTTTAAACCCAATACTGGTCCAGGGCAATCGCGTAATTACGGAATGGAGCGTGCCAGTGGCAATTACTTTATAATACTGGATTCCGACTGCATTATACCAAGCGGATACATTGCAACTGTGCGAAAATCGCTTAGGGAGAATTACTTCGATACTTTTGGTGGCCCCGATAGAGCCGACAAATCGTTCACAAACCTTCAGCAGGCAGTGGATTACTCTATGACATCGTTTTTTACAACGGGCGGAATTCGTGGTGGTAAAAAGCAGTTGGATAAGTACTATCCACGCAGTTTCAATATGGGAATATCCAAGGAGGTTTTTGAAAAGACTGGAGGTTTTCCTTCGGTTCGTTACGCTGCAAGTAAAGCGGCAGGTGAGGATATTGAGTTGAGCATCAATATTTACAAGCAGGGATTTGAAATTGGGCTGATAAGCGATGCCTATGTTTACCATAAACGCCGAACCAGTATAAAGCAGTTTTACCGTCAGGTTTATAACTTTGGATATGCAAGAGTAACGCTGTCGCGTAGGAATAAAGGAACGTTGAAGTTGGTTCATCTTTTGCCTTTGGCATTCACGCTTGGTTCTGTAGGACTAGTTATCTGTGCAATATTTATTTCGTGGATGTTCCTATTACCGTTGATGCTATTTATGTTACTAGTTAATCTAGATGCAATTATTCGTAAACGCAGCCTGTTGATTGCTAAACTCGCAATGTTCATCAGTCTTATCCAACTATATGGCTATGGACTTGGGTTTATGAAAGGCGTTTGGGATGTAATGAGAGGAAAATCAATTGGACAATAAGTTAATTAGCCAATAAGTCAATTCCTAAGTCACAATATTTACTTTCAACCAATAAACAAAATGATTCCAAATCTTCGCATAGTAGAACTAGCCACCGAGGTTGGGTTTGATGCCTGCGGAGTTAGCGTTGTTTCGGAGTTGGTTGAGGAGAAGGAACGTTTAGCTGATTGGATTTCCAACGGACATCACGCTGAAATGGCCTATATGGCTAAGAATTTTGAAATGCGTTTGAATCCCGCATTAATTGTTCCCAATGCAAAATCGGTCATTAGCGTTTTACTTAGCTATAAACGAGAGGATTTATCCATAATTAAAAATCCTCCAAAAATATCACGTTATGCACTTGGCCCCGATTATCATTTGGTGATAAAAACTATGCTTTTTGATTTGTTGAGCCGAATTAGGGAGGAGTTTGGCTCTGTTAATGGACGAGCATTTGTTGACTCAGCTCCAGTTTTGGAACGTGCTTGGGCTGTGAAATCTGGCTTAGGTTGGATAGGGAAAAGCTCAAATCTTATTCACCCTGCTCTTGGGTCATACGTTTTTATTGGTGAACTTATTGTTGATGTTGAGATTGAACCTACAAACAATGAGATTCCTAATAGGTGTGGGAATTGTACCCGATGTGTTGATGCTTGTCCTACAGGAGCAATAGTTAAACCCCTAGTGATTGATGCCAGTAAATGTATTTCATACATCAACATTGAGAAAAAAACTCCATTAACAGAGCAAGAGTTTTCAATGCTAAACAATTGGTGTTTTGGTTGCGATATTTGCCAGGAGGCCTGTCCTTGGAACAAAAAGGCTGCAATTAAAAATCATCCTCAACTCCAGGCTGAAAAGTTGAATGAATTGTTACCCGAGCAGCTAGTCGGTATGTCGGAAACTGAATTCGGGGAATTATTTGCCGAAACGCCCTTAATGCGTGCTGGCTATGAAAAGGTAATGTTGGCTGTAAAGAGCATTCATCAACAAAAATAAAAACTGCGAAACCATATGGCCTCGCAGTTTTTGTTTTGAATATTTAAATTATTAGTACCTGTAGTGTTCTGGTTTGTATGGACCTTCAACTTTAACACCAATGTAATCGGCCTGTTTTTGGCTTAACTTGGTTAGTTTTACTCCAATTTGCTCAAGGTGTAGGCGAGCAACCTCCTCGTCGAGTTCCTTTGGTAAGCGGTAAACATCAACATCAAGTTTCTTTGTCCAAAGTTCAATTTGCGCCAGGGTTTGGTTGCTAAAACTATTACTCATCACAAAACTTGGGTGACCGGTTGCGCATCCAAGGTTCACTAAACGGCCTTCGGCAAGTAAAAACATCGATTTTCCATCAGGGAAGTAGTACTGGTCAACCTGTGGTTTAACAGTTACTTTCTTGATGTTTTTATCGTTGTTTAATCTGTCGACTTGAATTTCATTATCGAAGTGACCAATGTTGCAAACAATTGCTTGGTCCTTCATCTTGTACATATGCTCAAGGGTGATAATATCGCAGTTGCCAGTAGTTGTAACGTAAATGTTGCCTTCGTCAAGAGCATCCTCTAGAGGTTTGATTTCAAACCCTTCCATTGCTGCTTGTAGCGCACAAATTGGGTCTATTTCAGTTACAATAACGCGCGAACCGTATGAGCGCATGCTCTTGGCGCAACCTTTACCAACATCACCATAGCCACAAACAACAACCACTTTACCCGCAAGCATAACATCAGTGGCGCGCTTAATACCATCGGCTAACGATTCACGGCAGCCGTAAAGGTTATCGAATTTACTCTTTGTAACCGAGTCGTTAACGTTGATTGCAGGAACAAGCAACTCGTTACGCTCCTTCATTTGGTATAACCTATGAACTCCAGTGGTTGTTTCCTCCGAAACTCCTTTCCACTCTTTAACAAGGTTGTGCCATTTGTTTGGTTCTTTTGCAAGAGTTTCTTTCAGTAGATTTAGAATAACTCCTTCCTCGTGGCTTTCTGCCTTGCGATTTAGGAATTCCTTATTGTTTTCGGCCTTGTAACCCCAGTGAATAAGTAGGGTGGCATCGCCACCATCGTCAACAATTAAGTTTGGACCTTGGCTGTTTGGGAACGATAAGGCCTGTTCTGTACACCACCAGTACTCTTCAAGGGTTTCGCCTTTCCAAGCAAAAACTGGAATTCCTGCGGCAGCAATTGCAGCAGCAGCGTGATCCTGAGTTGAAAAGATGTTGCAGCTTGCCCAACGAACATCAGCGCCAAGTTCTTTTAAAGTTTCAATTAGCACTGCTGTTTGAATTGTCATATGCAGAGAGCCCATAATACGAGCGCCCTTAAGCGGTTTCTGAGTGCCAAACTTTTTGCGAATAGCCATTAATCCGGGCATTTCCTTTTCGGCAATCTCAATTTCCTTTCTACCCCAATCGGCAAGTTTAATGTCCTTTACCTTGTAAGATAAGGATGATGTTTTTGCTTGTTCCATTATGTTGTTATTAAATTTTGAAAACTACTTTGTTGTACGCAAAGTTAGGAATAAGTTTTGAAATGAGTAGGAACTGTGCCCTTTTAGAACTTCAATGGCAATTTCCTTGTCTTTGTCAAGTTGATGCTTTAGGTGTTCAACAGAGGGGAAGCGTTTTTCGTTTCGTAAACGCTTAATTAATGCAATTTCGATACCTGAGTTATAGATTTCTTTGTCGAAATCAAAAATATGAACTTCAATGGTTTGTCGGCGACTACTTTCAATAGTTGGTCGGAAGCCAATATTGAGCATGCCTTGTTTTATCTCACCATCAATATTAACTACAACTGCATAAACACCTTCAAGTGGGATAAGTTTTAATGGGTCGTTTGGGCGAATATTGGCTGTGGGGAATCCAATTTGCCTACCAACCTGATTGCCCGATTCCACTGCGCCTGTAATTAGGTAAGGGTAACCAAGCATATGGTTTGCCCGGTCAATATCACCTTTAATTAATGCTTCTCGTATTTTTGTGGAACTAATATTTACGCCATCAACAATTAGTTGTTCAATTACTTCAACTGTGTAGCCATGCTCATGGCTTAGCTGTTTAAGTAAATCGGCATTCCCTGAACCACCTTTCCCAAATCTATGGTCGGCTCCAACCACAAAATGCTTTACGTGGTAATCTTTAACAAGATGATTGATAAAAGCCTCTGGTTCCAAATTGATATATTGAGGGGTGAACTCCTGAACAATCAAAAAATCGATACCGCATTTCGATACAATCTTTGATTTTTCGTTAAGAGTTGTCAAAAACCTTAATTTTTCAGGGTCTTTTTGTAGAACAAGCCTTGGATGTGGCCAAAATGTTAGAACAGCTGAACCCAGCCCCATTAGTTCTGCAGATTTCAGAACACCATCAATGAGAGTTCTGTGCCCAGCGTGAACGCCATCGAAAAAGCCCATGGTAAGGGCAATTTCTCTTCCTTTGGTTTGTTCGGGTTTCTGGACAATAATCATAAAAACGCTATGGGTTGGACTTGCTAAGATGCTAATTTTAGTTTATTATTTCAACGAATTACATTTTTAACATTACTCATGTTGACAAAGTTTAACAAGCCGTAGACGTACGACTTGTATGAGTGGACGAAAGTTTTGTTTTGGGTGACAAACGGATTGCATGCTGGCTGAAGTTGTTGTAATAAATTATCAGCCAGCATTTTTGCTAAACCCACCTTACCATGCAGAAGTCCATTCTGTGAGGTAACATAGAATTTTTCGGGAAAATTCTAACACCGCATTCAAATGCTCCAGGTTCTACGGGTATTATGTTTAAACGATAAACAGCTCTTGACCCCTCAAAAGATTGAAGTTCAAACTCGTGAACCCGTTTCACTTTAACCTCTTGACTTTCTATTAGGTCGGCTACAACCATTTCAACACCAACTTCGTCCGGACCCAATGAGCCTAAGTCAAGTATTACCTCAGCGGTGTACTCCTTGCCAAGATATATAGCCTCGCGTGCCATATTAAATTGTTTAACCTGAATAACTTCAATTTCCTCCCAGTTGCGTTGAATTCTGCGTTTCCAAGCAGCAATTTTCTTTGCAGTATCATAATCATCATCAATAAGTTCTGATGAGCGTTGGTAAAGCTTGCTGTAGAAACGATTCTGGTAGTCGGTTATCATCCTAAGTGTGGTGAAGTTCGATGCAACTTGGCTAACCGATTTTTTGATAAAGCCAACCCATTTCTCTGGAACATCCTCGGCATTTCTTTGGTAGAATGCAGGAACTACTTCGTTTTCGAGTATTGTATATATCATTTCGGCATCCAGTTCGTCTTGAAACTCATGTTCGGAATAGGTGCTTTCCATTGGCAGTGCCCATCCTGCGCCTTCGCGGTAGCCTTCAACCCACCATCCATCGAGAACGCTGAAGTGTAGCACTCCATTCATTACAGCTTTTTGTCCACTGGTGCCAGAAGCTTCCAATGGTCGGGTAGGTGTGTTCAGCCATATGTCAACTCCCTGCACCATATGCTTTGCTAATTCCATATCGTAGTTTTGAAGGAACACAATTCTACCAAGGAATCGAGGTTGTTTTGATATTTCAATAATTTTTTTGATTAAATCCTGTCCTGCCTTATCGTTCGGGTGTGCTTTACCTGCAAAGAAGAATTGAACAGGATGCTCAGGGTTATTTACAAGTTCATCCAAACGGTCCAAATCCTTGAATAGCAGATGTGCGCGTTTGTATGTGGCAAAGCGGCGGGCAAAACCAATGGTTAGAATTTTTGGGTCGAGCCGTTCTTGTATTTCAATAACTTGCCTTGGACTCTCAAAACGAATCATTCCCGGTTCGTTTAGTCTTCTGTCGATGAGATTTATTAGGCGTCGCCTTAAGGTGTTTCTAATATCCCAAATTTTTGAGTCGGGAATGTTTTCTAACTCGCCCCAAGCTGGTTGTTGGTATGTTTCGCCCGATTTGTCGGAGCCATTCTCCAGTAGGTTTCGCCATTCCTTTGCGGCCCAAGTAGGATAGTGAACACCATTGGTAACATAACTAACGTGAAGTTCATTGGGGAAATAGCACGGCCAGATGCTAGCAAACATTTTTCGGCTAACTTCTCCGTGAAGCCAGCTAACACCATTAATTTCCTGCGAGAGAGTTGCCGCCAAATTACTCATCGAAAATTTCTGAGATGAATCGCCAGGAATGGTTCTGCCTAAATCCATAAATTGCTCCCAGGTAATTTTCAGCCTTTCGGGGTAGTGTGCCATGTAAACCCTGACCATTTCCTCTGGAAACGCATCGTGGCCTGCAGGAACAGGGGTGTGAGTGGTGTATAGGCTTGATGCTCTAACCACTTCAACAGCTTCGTTGAAAGCCAGTTTTTCGCCCCAAATGTAGCCTCTTAATCGCTCAAGGCCTATGAATGCAGCGTGACCCTCGTTTATGTGGAAAACATCTGCATCAATTCCTAGCGCTTTAAGTGCCCTAACACCTCCAATTCCGAGCACCATTTCTTGCTTAAAGCGATTCTCCAAATCGCCACCGTACAAGTGGTGAGTTATCGACCTATCCTGAACCAGATTATCTTCAAAATCGGTATCGAGCAAGTACAGCTCAGTTCTACCAACATCAACCTTCCATATGCGAGCGTGAACCAAACGGCCAGGCATTGCAACATTAACAGTAACCCACTTGCCATTCTCATCTCTAACAGGATTAGCCAGTGTTTGAGTGAAATTTTGCTGGTCGTAAACAGCAATTTGTTGCCCCGATGCTGTAAGGTTTTGTGTAAAGTAGCCGTAACGGTAAAGCAAACCTATACCAACCAAATCCACATTGCTATCCGATGCCTCTTTTAGGTAGTCGCCAGCAAGTACGCCCAAACCACCAGAGTAAAGTTTTAATGAGCTGTGAAGTCCAAACTCCATGCTGAAGTACGCAATTTTTGGTCCCTTGCGCTGGTATTTCTGCATCATATAAGATGTGAACTTCAGGTATGTTGAGTGCAGTTTTTCTACAAAACTGCTATCGTGCTCTAATTCTTGGAAACGAGGTAAACTAATTCTTTCCAAGAAAAGTATAGGGTTTTGCTCGCATCGTACCCAAAGTTCTTTATCTATAGATTCAAACAGTTCATTTGCCTCAATGCTCCACGACCACCAAAGGTTACGCGATAAATCGTCGAGCGATTTTAGTTTTTCTGGTAAACTCTTCTGGACTATTAATCGAACCCACGATGGTTGATTTAAACGGAATTTTCTCTCTATTGAAGGTAACACCTCTTGGCGTTCAAATTCCATAAATCGGTGTGTGCGTTCGCCAACGCAGTTAAGGGCAATGTCGTATGCATTATAGTAGTAATCCACGAAGTTGCTCCAAAGTGCAATATTGGCAATATCGCCAGCGTTCTCCATCAAGTCGTTTCGCTTAGCCATATCGAGTTTGATATACCATTGAAGGCTTGTGACAATTTGGTCAACCACCTCGGAGTCGTTATCGTCGCTACGGTGTATAACTTTTATTGCATCTTTTGGCTTGCTATAGTGTTTGTTAACCCAATCTCCAAAGCCTGCGAGCGAGGTGGTAATTGTCGGAACCTTAAATGCCAAGCTCTCAAGCGGAGTGTATCCCCAAGGTTCATAGTACGAAGGAAATACAGTAACATCCATACCTATAAGTAAATCATAGTATGGCTTATTGAAGATTCCGTCTTCTCCATTCAGGTAACAAGGAACCCAGAATATTTTTACCTTATCCGATGATGAATTATTCAATCCAACCGACCTGATTTTGCGAAGTATAGGTTCCGTATCCGGGTCGTTAAGGTAATGCGTTACGTGAGTGTCGTCGAGAATAATGTAATTTCCAAAATCCTTGTCTTTATCGCGTAAGTTTTGAAAAACATCTTTTCTTGGGCCGTGATGTCCTGCTGGAATTAAAAGGAATGCAAGAACTTCTTTGTTTAAGCTATTTTCTTGGTTAAGTCGGCCTAAGGCATCAATAAACACATCGATACCTTTGTTTTTGAATTCGTACCTTCCGCTAATGCCAATAACAAGGCTATCCTTTGCTACATCGTGGGCAAGCATAGCCTCTGCAACTTCGTAAAATTTTATTTTGCCCTCAAGTCGACGAAGTTTGAACTCATCGGACTCGGGCACAAAGGTGTTCTCAAAGCCGTTTGGTGTGATTAAATCGACTTTTTTTTCCAAAAAATGGTTACATTCCCTTGCGGTTATTTCGCTTACGGTGGTGAAACAGTCGGCTTCCTGCGCGGTAATTTTCTCCAACGATTGTTTTGATATAATGTTGAACTCCCGGGATTTATTGTCGGGGTCGAATTTTTCCATGTTGTTGTACAGGGGAACGTTGTTCCCAGCAATGCTTCGGCCTAAAGCAGTAGCGTGGGTGGTAAAAACTGTGCCAATTTGAGGTACATTCATTTTGAGGTAAAGCAGGCCTGTGCCTGTCATCCACTCATGGAACTGAGCAACAACCCGGTGTCGTAAGCTCAGGTGGAAGTTTGTGAAACTTTCAATAACTCTACCTGCAGCATATCCAAACAATGCAGGCTCAATGTAATCCCATTGACCCGATATGGAGTCGAGTTTGAATTGTTCCCAGAACAGCCTAAATACTTCATCTTTTTTTGAGATGAGGCCGGAAAAGTTGATGATAATCGCAATTGGCTTACAAGGGATATTCCAGCGTCCAATACGAATAGGTAGTCCTTCCTCAAATGCTTTTTGTCTCCACGATGCAAAAAGGGTTGAATCCGGAATGAATTCAGGATTGTGCTCAGTGTCTTTTATAACATCGGGGCCAATAAGTATGTAGTTATTCTTGAGTTCATTTTCGATACTCAACGCTTTGGTGGATATTACAGTGTGAATTCCCCCCACTTTGTTGCAAACTTCCCAGCTAACCTCGAATAGGTAATCGGGTTTTAATAGTTTATCCTTCATATCCATTGTTTTTTATTGTTTGCAATACATCACTTTGCTTTTTTTGTTTTACTGGCCGATTTTTTCACTACACCTTTTGTTGCTTTGGATTTACTCTCAACCTTTGAGGTTGATGTTTTCTTAACAGTTTTGGGCGCTTTAGGTTTAGTGGTTTCTGTTCCAGATTTTGCTTTAATCGATTTAACCTTGCTCGCACTAACTTTTACAGAGGTTGTTTTTTCTTTGCTTACAACCTTAGGTTTTTCGGACGTAAGTTTTTTTGACTGCTTAGTCTTTGTTCCGGTTTTTGGCTTTGTTTTCTTGACTTCTGAAACTTCCTCAGCATTTTTTGCAAAGCCATTTCCGTTACCATTAATAATTTCACCTCCTTTAATTTTGACTAACTCAAGCATTTTTTGCTTATAAAGTTGAATCAGGATATCTATCTCCTCCATATCAACTTTAGTATTTGCAAAGTAGTTCAACTCAAGGATTTTGGATTTTAAGCGGATAGTAAAATCGCTAAGCACATTCATAAAGTTAATGAATGCTTCGTAGGGAGAATCGTAAGGGTTGAAGTACTTGTGCACATCACCATCGCTGAACCATTTGGTACACATGTAGTAGAAATGGTCGCTAGTTTGTAGGTATAGCCAATCGCGTTTTAAATCGGCATCATTCAACTTGTCTATCTTGTCGGAAAGTGAGTAGAGGTGATTAAATGCCTCATCTTGAAGTTCATTTCCAAGCCAAGCGGTAAGGTCGCGTTCCTCATCGGCCCAGGATATTGGATATGGAACATGCAGTAAAGCAATTGGTTGATGTTTGTCGGCAGCCTCCGAAGGGGTAAGGAATTCGAAGTTTGAACTGCTGAAAACCCTGCCGGGTAGAGCACGCATAAAATCGAAAATCCCAGTTTCGGCCCATTGGTGTTCGCCAAATGTCTCGTAGTCCATAAATAGGTTTACAATTTCCTCCTTTGGGTCGATGTTGTTGAGCCAATGAACAAACTTTTCCGTGGTTAATGGCCATTCGCTCCAATCGCGGTTTGAGAATCGGAAGGCAATATCATCGCTTAACCTGAAATTTTTAAGCAGTAACTTTAATTTTGGATTTATAGCATTTGCGTAAAGGAAATTGGAACTCTTCCATCCAAGGATATGCTTAGCGCCCTCGGTTAACATTGCTTTATAGCCAAGGTCAGCAACCATTGCTCCAATTTCGTCGGAATAAATTAACTCGGTGTTGCGGAAGGTTTTTGGCTTGTAGCCAACTAGTTCCTCCAACCGTTTGGTTTGGCTTTCGATTTGGCGGTAGAATTCGTCCTTATTTTTGAGTGCAGATAGTGAGTGCGAATGCGTTTCGGCCAAAAATTCCACACAGCCAGTTTCTGCTAACTTTCTAAAACTATCCAAAACGTCGGGAGCATATTGCTCAAATTGGTCGAGTGCCGTGCCCGATATGGAGTACGATATTTTGAACCTATAGCCATACTCATTAATCAGGTCGAGCATCAACTTATTGGTAGGCAGGTAGCACTTTTCGGCAACTTTGCGCATAATTGACCTATTGGCAAAGTCGTCGAAATAGTTATGGTTTTTACCAATATCGAAAAAGCGATATCTCCTTAATCTGTATGGCTGGTGAACCTGAAAGTAAAAGCAAATTGTCTTCATCACTTATATTGGTTTATTATTTTTCAAAGTTTAAAGTACCGAGTTGTAAACGTCAATAACCTGTTTGGCTGCATTATCCCACTTAAGATTATTTACTTCATCCTGCCCGTGCTCGATAAAGAAGTTTGCCAGTGCCTTATAGTTAAGTAATCCGTAAATACTATCGGCTAAAGCGTCCACATCCCAAAAATCGACTTTAATAGCGTACTTCAGCACCTCCGATACGCCCGATTGTTTTGATATGATAACAGGAACATTGGAGCGCATAGCCTCCAAGGGGCTAATGCCAAAAGGTTCGGATACAGAAGGCATAACGTAAACATCGCTTAGCGCAAACATCTGATGAACATCTTGTCCTTTAAGGAATCCTGTGAAATGAAATTTGTGTGCAATGCCTAGTTTTGCTACACGCCGAATCATTCGGTTTAGCATATCGCCGCTACCGGCCATTACAAAGCGCACATTTGGATGTTTTTTGATAACCTTGTTGGCTGCTTCCACAAAGTAGTCGGGGCCTTTTTGGAACGTGACACGACCAAGGAACGTAACAACTTGTTCGTCAACTCCACGCTCCGAATCGATATCATCCTGATGATTTGAGAAATCTACACCATTATGCACGGTAATAACTTTATCTTCGGGTATTCCGTACCTAGTTATTACAATGTTTCGGGTGTAGTTACTCACGGTAATAATTTTATCGGCCACCTCCATTCCGCGGCGTTCAATATCGTAAACGCTTTGATTAACGTTCTCACCGCTGCGGTCGAACTCTGTAGCGTGAACATGAATAACCAATGGTTTGCCCGATACCATTTTGGCAGCAATACCCGCAGGGTAGGTTAGCCAATCGTGCGCATGAATTACATCGAAATGATTTTCCGATGCCAATGTGGCTGCAATAATTGCATAGCGGGTAACCTCGCTCATTAGGTTGGGGCCATACTTACCAGTAAACTTGAACTTTTTGCGCGAGGTGAATGAACTAGTTTCTGTTGATTCTAAATCAGATGAGTCGATTATCTTTTTAAATTCCTCAGGGTCAACATAAGGAACTATATTGGAACTAATCTCAAGGTACTGGATATGCTTCCAGAATTCCTCCAGTTGCATACTGGTATGCGATACATCAATATTTTCGGCAGCAACAAGCCTAATCGACGAGCCATCCTCGTCGCCATAGGCTTTGGGCACAACAAAAATCACATCAACATTATGCTTTGCAATGCCCTTTGTAAGACCAAAACACGCTGTTCCTAATCCTCCTGTAATGTGCGGGGGAAACTCCCAGCCAAACATCAAAACTCTCATATCAAAATACGGTTAGTTTTGTTAATCGCTATATTTCTCTATCATCCTTACAATTCTAATTAACTCGGCTACGCTCCATGCTTGCGATATACATCCATTGGGGCGTTGCGGTGGGTCGCCATCGTACACTTCGGCTACAGAGCATAATCCGTGAATGTCAACATCTTCCTGTAGCGATTCTACTATGCTTTCGGCTAGAGGTAGCGCATTTTTCCCGTGTAGTTTAAACTGCGCTTCAGCGTATGCTCCAAGAAGCCAAGGCCAAACAGTTCCTTGGTGGTAGGCTGCATCGCGAGTTGCCTGGTCGCCTTCGTATTTGCCTTTGTAGTCGGGTGCTTGCGGCGAAAGTGTTCGTAGCCCTTTGGGGGTAAATAGTTTTCGCTCCACTTTGTCGAGTACGTTGAGTTTTTTCTCATCGTCGATTGGACTGTATGGCAATGAAACGGCAAATATTTGGTTCGGACGAACATCGATGTTTTGGCCATTTTCATCCACGTAATCGGCCAGGTATTTTTTCTCTGGAATCCAGAATAACTCTTCGAACGATTTTTTTGCCAACTCAGCAATGGGTAGCCATTCCTTTACAAAGCGTGAGTCCTTATTCATTGAAGCAAGTTCAATGGTAAACATAATGGCGTTATACCAAAGCGCATTAATTTCAACAGGATAACCAATGCGCGATGTTACGGGTTTTCCGCAAACAACAGCATCCATCCAGGTTAGGGCAAAGCCCTTTTCTCCAGCCCAAATCAACCCGTTGGGTTGCATCTTAATGTTATAGGCTAAACCTTCCCTGTAACCCTTAAGGATAGTTTTTAACTTTTTGCCGTAATCGTGCCAAACATCCTTGTGGTTTTTTGTGTGGTAGAAGTATTGCTGAATTGCCCAGAAGTACCATAGTGGAGCATCCACCGAGTTAAATGCAACTGATGTTGCATTGCCCATATTGGGGAATAGTCCGTTTTTAAGGTCGTGACTTAGCGAATCCAGTATGGTTTTGCACATCTTATCGTCATTTAAACCTAGGGTTAATCCAGGTAACGATATGAATGTGTCGCGTCCCCAACTGCCAAACCATGGGTACCCTGCAATAATGTCGTGCTTTTTCCCTTTCTGAACAATAAGTTGATGGGCTGCATTTGCAATGCAATTCATAAAACTGTCTTTTTTGGGGCGTCGGAGTAGCTCTGCGTTAAATTTTTTAAGCAGACTTGCTGGCGTTTGCTCCGATGTAGATGCCGAGAAAATTATGCTTTCGCCTTTTTTTATGGGAACTTCAAAGTAACCCGGAACAAATAAATCCTCATGCCCCTCGTAACCTCGCTTCAATTCCTCCATGTACTCAATGTTGTAGTACCAATCGGGTGTGGCTACAAATTCATTTTTTTTATTCATTTGTAAATGCAGGAAAGGAAAGCCAGTGTAGAGTTTGTACTTTACACCATTTGCACAGGATTGATATTTGGTATTTGCCCAAAGGTTTGCTTTGCTCAATTTGTGAGCATTCCGGAAAGCAAGGAAAGGTTTTACCCTTATTTTAGTTGGACTATGTGCGTCAACTAAAGTGTAGCGTATCATAAACTGTTCCTCGTTATGAACAAAAAGTAGTTCTTTTTTTAGGATTACCCCACCTACCCGGTAGGTTAACGTTGGTGTAGGTTCGTACTCAAAATCGATAATGTACTTATGCCCACGAGGTTCATAAATGCCAGGGTAGCGGTGAATTCCAAGATTGAAGGATTGTCCGTGCTGAACAACTGTTTCGTCAACATTCGAGAGTAAAACGTGATTTTCGCCATCGAACTCATCAATGGGTAAAATCATCAATCCGTGATACTTGCGAGTGTTGCAAAGAATTATGGTAGTGCTAAAATAGCCTCCTGCACGGTTTGTGCTTAGGATTTCCCGATTAAGGGAATACTCCAAATTTACCAGCTGTTCTTTGTCGAATGCTAAGTACTTCATGGTTACTGTCGGAATTATTTGTTAATTTGTGGTAGTTTTTGTTCCAGAATTCGTAAACAAGTTAACAAAAAAAGATGACTTTCAACTAATTTCGAGTTAACTTTTGGTTAATTTTGCACAGGTTTTTTCAAGGTTTTAAGGAATAAATCGTTTGCGGCAGTATTGAATTTTTTTAATGAAAATTTTTTAGCGATGGTAACTCTCCGTTTTTTACAAAAAAATAGATTTATACATATCATTTCATTTTTATTAGTATTATCATCGTGCTCGAGTTCCCCCGAATTAGTTCAGGTTCGGTTAAAACTTGATGATTTAAGTAAGCAGTGGGTTTACCTTTGCCAGTGGGATGGTAACCAGAATGCTGTTGTAGATTCCGTTAGAACCAATTCAAGAGGCAAGGCCAAGTTAGAGTTTCGTACGCATAATGCAGATTTGTTTGCAATTACTGCGGATAAGAAGGAGTTCCCAATTGTAATTGTTGCAAATCCTGGCGATAGAATTGTAATAGATGGCAATTTCAGGAATTACAAGGTTGTTGGTTCAAAAGAGTCAGCCGAGGTAAAGGCAATGCAGGATAGGCTAAACAGTTTCCATAATGATTTCGAAGGTCTTAGGTTCCAGTTGCCCGATAGTGTTAATACCCCTGTAAATGACTCTATTGCTAGGTTAATCAATTTAAAAATCGATTCATTAAAATCAGAATACAGCAATTTTGTAAAATCATATGTGAGTGGTAATCTTTTTTCACTTTCATCAATACTAGTTTTAACCGCTAAAGTTGGAGAAATGGATGTTCTTCCTTATGCGGATAATAGGCTTTTGTTCATAAAAGTTGATTCTTGCTTAAATAGGGTTTATGGCGATAAGCCTATTGTTAAGTCCTTCCGTAATTATATTTACTCCAAGGAGAAATTCTACAGTATAGACCGAAGTGCTGTGAATTTAAATGCTGGCGATTACATTCCTCCTGTTAACTTTAATTTAGTTGATGGGCGCACTGTTAGCATTCCTGGATTATGGGCTAAACTTATTCTTATTGATTTTTGGGCTAATTGGTGTGATAACTGTAAGAATCAACTTTACAATTTTAAACCCATCAATAATGAGTTTGCAAAGAAAGGTTTACAAATAATTCAAGTTGCCGCAGATTTCAATCCAGATTCATTACATGCAGTCACAGTCCGCGATTCATTGAGTTGGATGCATATGGCTGAAGAGAATCCTTACCATTCGCAATTATTCAAATCGCTAGGTGTTATTAAACTTCCAACAAATTTTTTGATTGACCGTTGGGGTAGAATTGTTGCTACCAACATTTATGGAGATTCACTGATATCAACACTTCACTCATTTTTAGATGTAAAGGTTGTTAAGCCTAGGGTTATTGTTGATTCTACAAAGGCAGTAACGCCCGTTCAATAATTAAATACTTAGAGAAATAATGCCAGCGGTTAAACCAAAAAAAGAGTTAGGTCAGCACTTTTTGCACGATAAGCGAACTGCTCAAAGAATTGTTGAGAGTTTACAGGCTGTAGATGTGGACAATGTATTGGAGATTGGCCCAGGAATGGGTGTGCTAACAGTGGATTTGCTTGCAAAATATGGCGATAAGTTTTGGGCTGTAGAGATAGATAAGGAGTCTGTTGCATATCTTAACGCAACCCTGCCAGGCTTGAGTAAAAATATTTTGGGAGAGGATTTTCTTAAAATCGATTTATCACAAAAGTTTAATGGGAAACTTGCCATTATTGGGAATTTGCCATACAACATATCGTCGCAGATATTTTTCAGTATTCTAGAAAATAGACAGTCGGTTACTGAGGTTGTAGCAATGGTTCAACGCGAAGTTGCGCTGAGAATTGCCGAGAAACCTGGAACTAGAACTTACGGAATACTTAGCGTTCTGCTTCAGGCCTACTACAACATTAACTACCTATTCACAGTTAGCGAGGGAGCATTCACACCTCCGCCAAAAGTTAAGTCAGCAGTAATCCGTCTGACTCGTAATAATGCTTTGCACTTAAACTGTAACGAGGAACTTTTCTTTAAAGTTGTTAAGGCATCGTTCAATCAGCGCCGTAAAACACTGCGGAACTCAATTCGTTCGGGATTTGCATCGATAGAGATAAGCGAAAAGTTTGCACAAAAACGTGCAGAGCAACTTTCTGTTGCTGATTTTGTAGAATTGACAAACGAGGTTGAAAAATTTATAAGCAAAGCCTAGGTTTCTGTTTGCAGAAAACTAAGCTTTGCTCAACAACACTATGCTTTTGTGTTAATAGCTTCTACTGGGCTTAATCTCGATGCAATCCAAGCCGGAACAAATCCTGACGCTATACCAATAACTGCAGAAATCAAGATGCCTCTTACAATGTTTGAAAGGGTAAGGTAAATAGAGAAGTCCGTAAAATTATTGATAAGGATTGTGCCAACAAATATTAGAAGCAGACCGATTGCGCCACCTAAAGTTGCAAGTAGCACTGACTCGTAGAGGAACTGAATCAGTATAAAATATCTTTTTGCACCCAATGCCTTTTGAATACCAATTTGGCTGGTACGTTCTTTTACTGACACAAACATAATGTTGGCAATACCGAAACCTCCAACAATAATAGAGAAGAATGCAATAAAACCACCTGCAAAGTTTATTGAACCAAAAATTGCATCCAGGCTATCCTTCATCAAACTGATTTGATTTAGGGCAAAATTATCATCATCGAGAGGTTTGAGCCTGTGGTGTGAGCGTAAAATTCCACGGAGTTCATCCATTAAATCGGCCACATCAACGTTAGGCTTGGCCTTAACCATAATCCAAGGACCATTACGGCGGAAATCAACCATCGATTTTGCAACTTCCAAGGGAATTAACACTAGGTCATCGTTACTGTCCTCTCCAATCGCCGATTTTCCTTCTTTCTCAAAAACACCAATCACACTAAGTTTTTTCCCTCCAAGGTGTATTGTTTTTCCAATTGGGTCGGCTCCTTCAAAAAGATTTTTTGCAATGTTGTGACCAATAACCGTTAAATTCCTTCCTGCGTTAAGCTCGAAGGGTGAAAAGAATCGCCCCTCGGCTAGTTCGAATGACCGAATATTGTCATAATCAGTACTAACTCCGTAAATAGTAACATCGGGAATATCGTTACGCTGGTACTTAACCTGTTGCCTGAACCCAACATTGAAACAGGCAGCCTCAGTTAAGTTGCTTCTTCGGCGAATCTCCTCCATATCGTCAATGGTGGGTTGTGGCCTGTTCATATATTTCCACCAAGGGTACTCCTCGTTACCGCCCCAAGGCCATTTTTGAACATAAACCACGTTTTTCCCTAGCGATTGAAGGCTATCTCTTACATTTTTCTCAAGGCTGTCAACCATTGTAAAAACCGAAATGATGGCGAAAATCCCAATGGTAATTCCAAAAAGCGAGAGGAACGTTCTTAGCTTATTTGCTGTAATTGCCTGATAAGCAAATGTCATGCTTTCGCGAGCCAAACGGATTAAAACGATAAACGGACGGAGAATTTTCATAATTTATTCTATCAAAATATTCAACAATCAATTTCTAATTTCTTTTTTGCAGATAACTTTTTAAATCATAGTAGATAAACAAAAGTATCAATTCCAAACAACTGAGCATAAAACCAACTGTTAAATACTCTGAATTTTTAGATAAAATATTTTTTCTAGGGTTTAATGCAGTGCTCGGCTTCTTTGTTACTACTCCCTTGGAATTAATCCAGTATTAAATCATTGAAAAATAGTCAAATACACCAATATTTTATCAATACATCAACCTTTATTAAGGGCTAAATGCTAAGCTGTTGATAAATTATTTTTATTTTTTATGATGATATATTGATATTTAAAAGCTTTTAACCATTTTTACTAATTCAAACAATAAAGCGTTTTGTAATCATAATAATCTGAAAAACAGAGTAATGAAAGATTTTAAACCAATAAAAACTGCATTGATATCTGTTTATCACAAAGATAAACTCGACGAAATTGTAAAATTACTCAACAGCTACAAGGTTAAAATTTACTCAACCGGCGGAACTCTTGATTTTATTGCAGGATGTGGAGTTGAGGCTACTCCAGTTGAAAACTTAACAACCTATCCTTCAATTCTAGGTGGACGAGTAAAAACGCTTCATCCTAAGATTTTTGGAGGCATTTTGGCTCGTCGCGATAACGAGAACGATTTATTTCAACTTCAAGAGTACGATATCCCTGAAATGGATTTAGTGATTGTTGACCTTTATCCATTTGAGCAAACTGTAGCATCGGGTGCATCGGAACCCGAAATTATTGAGAAGATTGATATTGGTGGAGTTTCGCTAATTCGTGCAGCCGCTAAAAATTTCAGAGATGTTGTTATAGTTTCCAATCGTAATCAGTATTCCAAACTAATTGATATTTTACAGGGTAACCATTGCTCAACAAGCCTTGAGCAACGTAAGATGTTCGCTGCAGAGGCTTTTGGAACAACATCGCACTACGATACAGCAATTTTCAGTTACTTCAATGGCGAGTTTCCTCAGGCATCGTTTAAGAAGAGCGTTGAGGGGTTAAATACACTACGCTATGGCGAAAATCCACATCAAAAGGGAGTTTTCTATGGCGATTTGAATGCTCACTTTGAGCAACTGCATGGCAAGGAGATTTCCTACAACAACTTACTCGATATTGATGCAGCGGTTAACCTAATCAAGGAATTTTCCGATGCAACCGTGGCAATTCTTAAGCATAACAATGCTTGCGGTGTTGCTACTCGTCAGAACATCAAGGAGGCCTGGGTTGATGCCCTTGCTGCCGACCCAGTTTCGGCTTTTGGTGGTGTAATCATTGCAAACAGAGTAGTAGATTTGGCTACGGCTGAGGAGATGAATAAAATTTTCTTTGAGGTTCTTATTGCTCCAGCCTATAACGATGATGCGTTGGAAGTTCTAAAATCAAAAAAGAACAGAATTCTTCTGACAATTAAAGATTTCCAACTGCCAAAGTATATTCACAGAACTTTGCTTAATGGCGTTTTGGTTCAGGAGCGCGATTCACATAAGGAAACTCCCGCTGAACTGAAAATTGTTACTAATAACGCACCAACCCAACAACAGATTGACGATTTACTTTTTGCAAACATCATTGTAAAGCATTCAAAATCCAACGCAATTGTTTTTGCCAAGAATAGGCAGTTAATAGCAAGTGGTGTAGGGCAAACTTCAAGGGTCGATGCGGTTAAGCAGGCCATTGATAAGGCGCGCAACTTTAACTTCGATTTGAATGGTGCAGTTATGGCTTCGGATGCTTTCTTCCCTTTCCCCGATAGCGTTGAGATAGCATCGAAGGCTGGTGTTAATGCGGTTATTCAGCCTGGCGGCTCGGTAAAAGACCAAGAGAGTATCGACTTTTGCAACAGTAATGGAATTGCAATGGTAATGACAGGAATAAGACACTTCAAACATTAAAATATAATACTTTCAAGATATGGGACTTTTTTCATTTTTGACACAGGAATTGGCCATCGACTTGGGTACAGCCAATACCATCATTCTTTACAACGACAAAATTGTAGTGGATCAGCCTTCGATAGTAGCCATTGACCATGCAACCGGAAAGATGATTGCAATTGGCGAGGAGGCTCGTGCAATGCACGGTAAAACTCACGAAAACATCAGAACCATTCGTCCATTACGCGACGGCGTTATTGCAGACTTCAACGCTGCAGAGCAGATGATTCGCGGTATGATTAAGATGATTAATACCAAGAATATGGTTTTTACCCCATCGCTGCGTATGGTAATTGGTATTCCAAGCGGAAGTACCGAGGTGGAGATTCGTGCGGTTCGCGACTCATCAGAGCATGCTGGAGGTAGAGATGTATATTTGATTTACGAGCCAATGGCTGCTGCACTGGGTATTGGCCTTGATGTTTTAGCTCCCGAAGGAAGCATGGTTGTTGACATAGGAGGTGGTACAACCGAGATTGCAGTTATAGCCCTTGGTGGTATTGTTTGCAATAAGTCGGTACGTATTGCTGGGGATGGTTTTACCTCAGATATTCAGGCTTACATGCGTCATCAACATAACGTGAAGATTGGTGAGCGTACTGCCGAGGATATTAAGATTCAGGTTGGTTCTGCATTGCCCGATTTGGATAATCCTCCAGCCGATTTCATTGTACGTGGTCCAAACCTTATGACAGCATTGCCAATTGAGGTGCCTGTATCTTATCAAGAAATTGCATACTGCTTGGATAAATCGCTTTCAAAGGTTGAATCAGCAATCTTTAACGTGCTTGAGCAAACTCCACCAGAACTTTACGCCGATATCGTTCAAAAAGGTATTTACCTTGCTGGAGGTGGTGCGCTACTTCGCGGTTTGGATAAGCGATTATCAGAAAAAGTTAATATCCCATTCCACGTAGCCGAGGATCCATTGCATGCAGTGGCCCGCGGAACAGGAATAGCTTTGAAGAATGTAGATAAGTTCCCATTCCTAATGCGATAATTATTCGCATTAGGTTTGAACCTAGTAAACTTTACCGATGAACAATTTTATTCGATTCCTTGAGAGGTTTCACTTTGTAATACTATTCATTCTGCTTTTTGCAATTTCGCTTTGGATGTACTTGGATACAACCTATTACCAAAAGGCACAGGTGGGTAGATTAACTAAGGGTATTTCGGGTGTTATTGCTGGACAGTTCAGCAATATTGGTCAGTACATGAACCTAAAACGTTCTAATATTGAACTTAAAATGGAGAATGTTGCCCTAAGGAATGAAATTGAACGGCTAAAGGTTACCCTGGAGGAAAAAGGATTCTCAACTAGAATTGACAGTTTGAATGGTGCCAGATATTTACATATTCCTGCAAGAGTTGTAAATAACTCGGTAAACCGTCAGCATAACTTTATAACCCTAAATGTTGGTCTTAACGAAGGGATTAGCCAAGGAATGGGGGTTGTTTGTAGCGATGGAGTAGTTGGGGTTGTGGCATCTGTTTCGCGAGATTTTTGTACAGCGATTTCTGTATTAAACACTGACCTCAAGATTTCGGCAAGACATCGCAAATCGGGTGTTTTTGGCTCTCTTTCGTGGGATGGATTAAGTTATCGAGAGGTGGTTTTACGAGACGTTCCTTTGCATGTTAATATTGCACAAGGCGATACTATTGTTACCAGCGGTTTTTCTGCAATTTTTCCTCGCGATATTCCTATTGGCACAATTTCGGAATTTTATAAAAAGGACGGTAGTTTCTACACTATTCGGGTTTTGCTGTTGACAGATTTCAAACAGCTCGATTATGTTTATGCAGTAAAATCGTACGATAATCCAGAGATTACAAAAATTGAAATAAATAGTAAGAATGATTAAGCAGTTACCTCGTTATCTTTTACTTTTCGTTGTACTAATAACCCTGCAGGTTTTGGTTTTTAACAACATAAACCTAAGTGGGTATATTAACCCTTATATCTACGTTCTTTTCATTCTGCTTCTTCCATTTAGCATTCCTAATTGGGTTTTATTAATCATTGGCTTTTTCACAGGGTTTACTGTCGATTACTATATGAATACCTTGGGGTTACACACATCCGCATCGGTGCTTCTCACTTTTGTGCGACCCACTGTTCTTTCGTGGATGAGTTACCGCGACGATTTGGATAGGTTCGACTCCCCTGGAATTGGAAGTAGCGGTTTGGAATGGTTTCTTCGATATGCAGTAATATCAGTGCTTATTCATCATACGGCATTATTTATTTTAGAAACATTCTCGTTTTACCATTTTCACATTACTTTACTCAGAATAATTTTGAGTACTCTTTTCACAACATTATTCATTGTGTTATTTGAACTTGTACGTTCAGGTAGAAAGTAGGTAAACCGTGCAGCTGAATATAACAACCGACAAAAAGTACATTGTTTCAGGGATTATAATCCTTGTATTCGTTGTCATTATTATCAAACTATTCTACATTCAGGTTGTTGATAGCCGTTACAAGTTCTCGGCAAACAACAACGTGCTTCGTTACATTACACAGTATCCTGCACGTGGACTCATATTCGATAGAAATGGTGATTTATTGGTAGCCAATCAGGTGGTTTACGACTTAATGATTGTTAAGAACCAAGTAAAACCTTTTGACACTCTGGAGTTTGCTTCTATGTTAGGATTCACTGCGGAGCAGGTGAAAGATGCGTTTGAACAAGTTCGTAAGCAAAAAGGCTATTCTCCCCGCAAATCAGTAGTATTGCTAAAGCAAATATCGGATTCATCGTATGCTCGTTTGCAGGAAGTCCTTTACAAGTATCAGGGTTTTGAGGTTCAGCCCCGTACGGTACGAACTTATCCTCGCAGAATTGCAGGTCACCTTTTCGGTTATGTTGGCGAAGTTGATGAGTCTGTGGTAAAGGAGCAACCTTACTACCAACAGGGCGATTATATCGGAATTAACGGGATTGAGAAATACTACGAGAATGAGCTCCGTGGTGTTAAAGGGGTCAATATATTTATGGTTGATGTGCACAACCGTATAAAAGGCCCTTATGAGGAGGGACGTTTCGATTCCATAGCCAAGGTTGGTAAAAATCTTATATCGACAATTGATGCTGACTTACAGGAGTACGGCGAAAAGTTAATGATTAATAAGATTGGTAGCGTTGTGGCTATTGAGCCCAAAACTGGGGAAGTTTTAGCCATGATTTCCAGTCCAACCTATAATCCTGAGTTGCTTGTTGGTAGGGATAGAGCGGATAATTTTAGAAATCTTCAAAACGATTCGCTTAAACCAATCTTCAACCGTTCAATAATGGCGCTTTACCCTCCGGGGTCAACGTTTAAGGTTGTAAATGCACTTATTGGCTTGCAGGAGGAGGTTCTTGCTCCATCAACAAGATACGCCTGTTACGGACGATACACTGTAGGTAGAGGAGTGGGGTGCCATAATCACTCATCACCACTGGATTTAGAGCATTCTATTGCTGCATCGTGCAATACTTATTACTGTCATGTATTCCGAAATATAATCGATAAACGTGAATTCAACTCAATAGAGGATGGCTTTAACAACTGGAAGCAGCATGTGGAGTCGTTTGGGTATGGCAACAAACTGGGAATTGATTTACCTAACGAGCTAAAAGGGATAGTGCCATCGGTTAACTTTTACAATAAATATTTCCGCAAAGGCGGATGGAGTTCATTAACCATTATTTCACTCTCAATAGGTCAGGGAGAGTTAGGAACAACTCCATTGCAGATGGCCAACTTGGTTTCGGCCATAGCTAACAGGGGCCATTACTACACTCCTCATATCGTAAAAGATATTGAAGGGAATGATGCAATTGACCACAAGTATTACGAGAAACATGTTACATCGGTAGACTCCAGTTACTATAAGTATATTATTAATGGTATGGATTTGGCCGTTAATGCTCCTGCAGGTAGCGGTAGTACAGCACGAATTGCAGCAATACCCGATGTAGTTGTATGCGGAAAAACAGGAACATCCCAGAATCCTCATGGTGAGGACCATTCTGTGTTTTTTGCTTTTGCACCAAAGGATGACCCCAAGATTGCCATAGCTGTTTATGTTGAGAATGCGGGTTTTGGTGCAACCTGGGCTGCTCCAATTGCAAGTTTAATGATTGAGAAATATTTGAAAGATTCTATATCCAGACCATATTTAGAGGAGTATTTATTAAAAGCAAACTTATTAGACCGTCGTGCAAAAAGGAAATAAACTGGTAAACAACCTCGATTGGACTACAATATTCATTTATATCCTTTTGGTATTAATGGGTTGGATGAATATTTACGCTGCCGTTTATAGCGAGGAGCATAGTAGCATTCTTGACTTTAGCCAACGTTATGGAAAACAGCTGATTTGGATTCTGTTTGCGTTCATAATAGCCACTGTGATAATGCTGAGCGATACGCGGTTGTACATGGTTTTCTCATACATAATTTATGGATTGGTAATTGCATTACTTCTCGGGACATTGGTGTTGGGGAAAACGGTTAATGCATCAAAATCATGGCTACAGATAGGCTCGTTTGGCTTACAACCTGCTGAGTTTGCCAAATTCGCTACTGCGCTTGCCCTTGCTAAACTGATGGGACCTTACGGTTTTAAACTTAACAATATACGGTCCTACTTAATGGTTTTTGTATTGATAGCAGTTCCAGCAGGGATTATATTATTGCAAAATGATACGGGCTCGGCGCTAGTTTTTGGGGCGTTTATCTTCATTCTATACCGTGAAGGTTTACCTGGTTGGATTTTAGCCTTTTTGATTTTTGTAGTATTATTATTTATAGTAACGCTTATATACAACCCAGTATCCATTGTTATTTTTCTATACATACTCACTTTAGTAATTTTTATACTTCAAACAAGAAAGTATAAGGATTCATTCCGATTGACTTTTGGATTAGTTGGAATGGGTTTGTTAATGTACCTTGTTTCAGAACTATTTGATTACAAAATTCCAACTCCATACTATTTCTTTATTCCTGTCATTATTGGGATTGTAATTGCTTTTGTATATGGTTTGGCAAATCGTTTTAGGCAGGCATACATTTGGGCTGCATTTTTAACTGTAGCAATTGCTATGTCGTTATCTGTCGATTATGTTTTTCATAACGTACTAGATGTTCATCATCAAAAACGTATAAACGATTTGTTAGGGATTGAGTCAGACCCACTTGGCTGGGGCTATAACGTTAACCAATCAAAAATTGCGATTGGTTCGGGTGGTTTCTTAGGTAAAGGCTACCTTGCAGGCACTCAAACCAAGTATAACTTTGTTCCAGAGCAAAGTACCGATTTTATTTTCTGTACGGTTGGTGAGGAGTGGGGATTTTTGGGTTCAACTGCTGTCTTAGGGCTATTTCTTTACCTTTTGCTCAGATTAATTCGGATTGCGGAACGCCAACGTGAGGGTTTTGCTAGGGTTTACGGTTATGGCGTAGTGTCGGTTTTGTTCTTCCATATTGTTGTAAATGTGGGAATGACGGTGGGTGTATTCCCTGTTATTGGAATTCCATTACCATTCTTTAGCTATGGAGGCTCCTCGCTTTGGGCTTTTACAATACTTCTATTTATTCTTCTCAAATTTGATTCCGATAGGTTTGGGCATTAACCTAACTGAACGTCAAATTCATTTTCTGAAAGTCCTACTAAATCTGCAAAAAGCAGATGAAAATGGGTTTTGAAAAGTTCAATATTTGAATTCAACTGGACAATTGCGTAGTCTGCTTTTCCGGGGAGAGATGAGTGGTTACTCATAATTTCCAATGCTCTATGTATTCCCTCTACCGATTTATAGCTGTAAAGTCGGTTGCTTTGAATCATAAATGGCAAAAATCTGCGTACTTCTTGTGGTAACAAATTGTAGTTTTGCAGCATCTGCATATAAAAAGTTCGGGTGAAGTTTTTTAGTTCTCTGTTCGAGTAGCGCTCCCATTCATTTGCCAGAATATAGTCGAAAAGAACATCGGTAACAACCCCTGAGTATCGTCCTAGTTCTGGTTTCAGTAGTTCGTTGCAAATCTTTGTTGAAGGGTGCGAGTCGGTTAAACTATCAATTGCTCTGTGTAATTTTATTCCAAGTTGAACCTTATGGGGGTAATTCTCGAACTTCCGCCCCTTTACATAATCGCCAATAAAGTTGCCAAGCCTAATTTCCACATCGCTTCCCGACAAGTAAAGATGAGCAAGAAAATTCATTGAGTAAGTATGCTAGGTTATAGTTTTACAGAATCTATAACCTCATCGGACTCGTTTTGTTTATAACGCATCAACTTAAATGACTCTCCATCCCATACTGAGTAGGTATTGCTAACAAGCCAATCGCCCAGTACAACCAAGTTCGATTGTTTTTCGAGAGGGTAAATTATTGGCGAATGCCAGTGACCGTATACAAAAAAATCGAAATGCTCTTTCTCCAAAGTCAACCTTGAGAACTTGGTGATTTGCTCATCCTCTCCTCTGTAATTGTGTGTGATTTCTTTAGAATAACGGCTGCTAACACTCCACTGATTCCCAAACCATAGCGAAAAATTTGGATGCAGCTTAGAAAACATCCATTGCAAAGTAGGACTGGTAAAAATTCTTTTTAGTAATTTGTATCCGGCATCGCCAGGGCCAAGTCCATCGCCATGGGCTAGGAGAAATTTTTTACCGTAAAACTCTTTAATTACTGGCTTGCGATGCACTTCAACTCCAAGTTCTTTTGGGAAATAATCGAACATCCAAACATCGTGGTTTCCTGTAAAGAAGTGCACTGGTACACCTTTGTCGGCCAAGCAGGCAATTTTTCCTAAAAAGCGGGTATAACCTTTGGGTACAACCCTCCGGTACTCGAACCAGAAATCAAAAATATCGCCTAAAAGATATAGTTCCCCAACATCATCGCTAATGCTATCGAGCCAACTATTAAACAATTTCTCACGAGGAAGACTTTCGCTTAGTGTTGGTAAGCCTAGGTGCAAATCCGATGCAAAATATATCTTTTTCTTGCTGGTCATACTATTTTAAAGCCTCTGCAAGCGCTTTTTTAAGATTGTTCCCGTAAAGGTTTTTCCCAATTATGTCTTGGTTTTTTCCAATTAAAAAGTTGGCAGGGATTTGCTGAACGTTATAAAGCATTGCAGCCTGAGAGCCATTTGCATCGCCTTCGCAAACACTAATCCAAGGCAAATTAGCCGATTCAACAGCACTTATCCATTCATCACGGTTTGCATCAAGGGCAACCTGATAAATCTCAAAACCTTTACCTTTGTACTGTTTGTAAATATCAAGCAGTTCTCTATTGTCCAGAAGGCTATTGGTATTTCCTGTAAGCCAAAAATCTAACAGAACAACCTTGCCTTTTAAACTCGATAATTTAACTTTTACACCATTCTTGTTGGGTATATCTAACTCTGGTATTGATATTTCCGACTGCGAAATTAATTGCTGAAGTTGGGTGTTTCTAACCGCTTTCTCAATCCTATTAATTTCATCAACCATACCTTTAGTGTACTCTGATTCTGGATATAACGCTCTCCATGCCGAAGCAACGGTTTTTAACGTCAGTAAATCCTCAGAACTGTTGAACACAAAAAGATTATCGTTATACTTTTGGTAAATAGCCATTACACTGGCTTTCGACATTGGATTTTCTTTAATGAACTTAAGGCTGAACTCCTTTTGTGCATTCAGTGCTTGTTGAAATTCTGCCTCAAGTTGAGCCTTCTCGGTCTCGCTTTCAGACTTAACGTATTTTGAACTCAACTCGTCAACCTTAATTTTTGATTTGGCAAATGCCACTGCTAAAGTTTGGACTTTTGAAGACCCAGCAGAGCCAGTAACGGTGTAATCCAACATTGCGTTTGACTTGAATTTTACATCAATTATCTCCCCCTGCTCAGCAAGAAGAGTTATTGCACCATCATTCCGAACACCAACAGTATAGAATGCAGGTTCTGCACCTTGCTTAACCTTAAATTTCTTAGTGTTTTCACCTGCCGATATTTTAACAGAATCTAAAATGGTGGTTTTCTTAAAATCCACTCTCGAAAAGTACAGCATACTCCTCTCATTCGAAACCACATTAACTTTCACAGTAACTCCATCCTTATTGCTGCACGAGGTGCTAAGAACCATAAAGGCAATAATTACCCCAATAAAACTTGTAAAGCGACCCATAAAATTTTCCGTTTGAGTTTAATGAAAGGCAAAATTAACCAATCATTCGTAATTTCAAACTTTTGAAATAAAGTTTAACTAAGGTACAACCTTGGTAACTTGAATATAAAAGAGGGAAAGGCGCTATTTAATTTATCACTCATCAACTTATTTGAATTATCTTAGCGTGTAAATTTAGATGTAATGGAACTGTTCGAAAAACCCAAGGGTTCATATATTAGCTTTTTCAGTAATAAAGTGAAAATGTTTGGTGGAATTAACCTTGCACAGGGAATTCCCGGATTCAATCCACCAGCCGAACTAATTGATGAACTGAATGTTATATCAAAAACAAACATTCATCAGTATGCGCCCGGTTTGGGTAATTTAAAATTACTTGAGTTGATAGCCCATAAATACAATGTAGAAACTGGGAATCTACTAGTTGTGCAAGGTGCTACCGAGGGTTTATCGTTAACTTATACCTATCTGCAAAAGCTTATTGGTAATGATTTCGCAGTTTTGGCTTTTGACCCTGCTTATGAGAGTTATAGTAAGTTACCCGAGATTTTTGGTCAGCCTTTTATTGAGTTCCCGTTAGCTGATGATGGCTCATTCAATACCGAGGCGTTATCAGCAGAGATTATAAACAAAAATGTAAAATTGATTTTTGTGAGTTCGCCCGGAAATCCTTACGGAAAGGTGTTTTCGAAAGATGAAGTGGATAGTTTGGTTGAACTTTCTGGCAAACTGGGTTTTTACTTGGTCTTCGATACGGTTTACGATGAACTTTACTTTAACGAATCACCTTATATTCCTGTAAAGTCATTAAATGAAAGGTTGTTTATTGTGAGCAGTTTTTCCAAATCGCTTTGCATAACTGGATGGCGAATTGGTTATATCATTCACGATAAATCTCACGCTGCTGGTTTGCAATCCGTTCACGATTATATTGGCCTATGTGCGCCGTCG
>JAKQKB010000219.1 GCA_029560875.1 Bacteroidota bacterium
GGGGGGGGGTGATTATGGGTTTTAAAGGTAGAACTGGTGGACGGTTATTTAATTTTAAGTTGTGGGAAAGAACAGGTTTAAGTAACAAGGGTCTTATGAAGACCTTTGGAAGTATATTTAAGTTCGATTGTAGCGAGTCTGCAAAATTTAGATTAAGAGTCATAGAGTTCAGTAAAGAGTATGGCCTGGCAGGAGCTACTAAAGCCTACGGTGTACCTAGATCTACAATCCTTCGCTGGAAGCAACTATTAAAAAGATCTTCTGGTAAACTAGAATCCTTAGTCCCTAAATCCCGTGCGCCAGTGCATAAAAGACAAATGCTAGTAGACCATAGGGTCGTCTTATTTATTAAAGAACTTAGAGAAGAACACTACCAGTTGGGTAAAGAAAAACTAAAACCCTTCATCGACGAGTTCTGCCACTCTAATAATATTAAAACGATATCTATCTCTACGATAGGCAAGGTTATTAAACGCAATAACTTCTTCTTCCAACCTCATGGACGTATCTACCATAACGCTAAATACAAACGTAAAATAAACTATAGATCTAAAGTCAAACGTTCTCCACAAAATCAGCCTCTTGGCTACGTAGAGATAGATACGATCTCTTCCTTCATCAATGGAATGAAACTCTATGTCTTTAATGCTATCGACGTAAAATCAAGGTTCCAGTTCTCCTACTGCTATAAAAATAACTCAAGCACTACAGCTCTAGACTTCCTTAAAAAACTTGAAACGGTCTTCCCCTTCCAGTGTGGCATTAAAACCGTTCAAACCGACAACGGTAGTGAATATATGGGTAAGTTCCACGATTATCTGGAACATCAAGCTATCCAGCATAACTTTATCTACCCTCGTTGCCCTAAAATAAATGGCTTTGTAGAACGTGCCAACCGTAGCTTAAGAGAAGAGTTCTTAGACCACTACATAGACATGGCTGCAGAAAACCTCAATAACTTCAATCACCTACTGATAAAACACCTCCTCTGGTACAACACTAAAAGGCCTCACTACAGCTTAGGGAACGTCTCGCCGATAAGTAATATATTAAATAAGGGGTTAGAGTCTCATATGTATGTAACCCAAACAAACACTTTACACCACGAGTGTAATATGTTATAAGTCCACGAATGAATTGTTAGGAGGGTTTATATGACAATAGTAAAACAAGATGGAACTGTAACTTTTGAATTTGATCATGACACCAAGGAAAAAGTATACCTTGCAGGTGATTTTAATCATTGGAATTATCTAAAAACCCCTCTTAAAAAAAGCACTAAAGGTAAATGGAGAGTTACTGTAAAATTAACTCCTGGAGAACATCAGTTCCGTTATGTTTGTAATAACAATTGGTATAACGATAGCACTGCCGACAAATACATCAACAATGGGTAT
>JAKQKB010000014.1 GCA_029560875.1 Bacteroidota bacterium
CATAATAAGACTCACCTTCCAACTCAGTGAGTTGAGAAGTCTTATCTATAATAAACGATGCAAGCTGACGAGCAGGTGTCTCATCAAAAGATGAGGTGTCTGCTTTACGTCTCATAACTAAGAAAGCATAATCATTCTTTATCTCATGTAAATTTCTTTCATCTGTAAGAGCAGATGTATCACCTGTATGATACCACACACGATAATAAAATTGAATGGTGTCTTCGCCAGTAGGTTCACCATACAACCCATCCTGTTTAAGATGTTGTTTAACTATACGCTCTACAACTTCTTTAACAATACCTAATTCAAAGCTAGTACCATTCTGATACAGTACTACTTGCCCTTCTTTAAACTTCGTTTTCATATTAATTCCTCCTTAGTTTCTATTTGACTAATTTTTAACATATTACTTACCTTCTCTTTCCTGTTCGTATTTTAAAATAGCATTTTAAATATTTCTTCTAGTACATTAACAACTATGCTGTTTCCTGCTTGCTTGTATAATTGGGAATTTGAATTTACTTTGCTTGCTTTCTCAAAATCTTCATCACTAAAACCCATTAAACGCCAACATTCTTTTGGAGTGAGTTTTCTAATTGAAATCAATTCATTAGGATCATCAACAACTACTGCAACATCATTATGTGTACGGTTCATATATACCCCATCCCCAACGTGTGCTTCAGCATAACCTCTTTTGGTTTTTTCAGGCACTGCAACAAACGTATTGTTGCTTTCGCTTACTCTTGTTGTTATTGTCCCAGATATGCCTTTTCTGATGATTTGATTATAACTATCAATAAAATCTCCATCCTCAATGCTGTTTTTTTCTAAAGTTTTAGCAAGTCTTGTTGCTATTTTAGGCTCTCTATTACCACCACCCATAGTATGTATTGTTGGTGCTATTTTTTCGATATCATAAAACCTTCTGCAACTTTCGTTGATTTTATCCCATTTGCCCCCTTTTAAATTACCAGCTTGATTTTCACTATTAATTAAATCATAGTCAGCATTTATATAATATTTCTCATCAACCTCATCTTCTAAAAAATCTTTTAGTCTTAATTCGAGTTTCTTTTTGCAAGGAAACTGATAATAAAAATTACCTAATATGCTAACCATGAAGCAGCGGTTCCTATTTTGTGGTATGCCATAATTTTTAGCGTTAAGAAGTTTAAAATAGTTTGAATAACCCAAGTCCTCTAAAAATATTTCCCATTCCCTAAAATCTTTAAAGTTTGCTTTGCCCACAACTTGAGGGACGTTTTCCATTAAAAGTATTTGAGGTAATTCTACACACCCTTTCAACAATCTTTCTACTTCCCATAGCAATCCGCTTCTCGTTGAGTTACCTTTCCCCATTCCTTTTTGGTTGCCTGCTAAACTTAAATCTTGGCATGGGAAACTATACGTCATAATATATTCATATTTGTTAGTATCTACAATGCATAAATCACTAGAATTTATTTTAGTTATATCTTGCACTACAAAATCAGTATTATGTATAGCGTTATAACTTTTAATAGCATTTGAATCATATTCAACAACCTTATAAGTTTCAAAGTTAGCGTCTATGTTTTTTAGTGCTTTTGCTTGGCTACCAATACCAGCAAACAATTCAATTAAGCGAATGGGCTTTTTTATTTTGTATCTTGGGTTCATCGCCTCAAACATGTTTATACTTTCGTACATTCGATTACACCGCCTCTTCAATCTGCACTACTAGCATCTCTTGCTCATGGTATCGTTTCGTTACGTTAATTTCAACCACTTGTGAATCGTCTTCGTAGGCGATTTTGTTTAACGCATCCATAACTGCCTTTGCAATATTGTCAATGTCTGGCTTTTTAATGCACTTGATTTTGTTGTCAAGGCACTCAATTTGCTTCTTTTTCGAAACCGAAGTTGGGGGTGTAAACCCTGCTATAATTGAGATTGACACCCCTTTTGGTTTATTGATTATTTCCCCTCCTGCTTGAATGAATGATAACTTGATTAAGTTCTCGTAATTTGCTGTGACA
>JAKQKB010000029.1 GCA_029560875.1 Bacteroidota bacterium
AATCGGCTGACCGACTAAATTTTTATTTGTACTTTCGCCCATGCTGAATAAATTGGTAGTTTATGCAGCTAAGATACAGGATTGGTTAACTTCGGTTGACCATCCTGTTGATTAAAATGTTTTGTCGGTTACTAATGATAACTTTTCATTAGTTTTGAAACTCTAATCCTTAAAAAAAGACATATTTGAAACATTTGATTTATATCTCTCCGCTTTTTCCTACTTATTCAGATACTATCATAATAAATCAAAAAAATCTGTTAGTTTTGTTGTGAACCTTAAACTAACTAACAATGAAAAAATTTTTCATTTTGGTTTCATTATCAATCCTAACCTTTGGATTGCTTGCTCAGGAAGCAGATAACAAAAAAGCCGATAAAGCTAAAACAGGATGGAACGTTGGCGGATTACCTGTGGTTGCTTACGATACCGACTTAGGTTTTGAGTATGGTGCACTAGTAAATTTCTTCAACTACGGCGATGGCTCTATATACCCAAAATATCGACATAATATTTATGCTGAAGTTTCGCGCTATACTAAAGGGAGCGGAATTAACAGATTATTCTACGATTCAAAATATCTTATTCCTGGCTTACGCATCACGTCTGACTTGGCCTATCTAACTGACAAAACCTACGATTTCTATGGCTTTAATGGCTATGAATCGGTTTACAATATGGATTGGGCTGATGATGAAACTGACGATTACCGTAGCCGAGCATTCTACAAATATGACCGAAAGCTAACTCGTTTCACCACCGACCTACAGGGCAAATTGAAAGATGAGAGATTTGGCTGGGTTGCAGGAATTGGTCTTTACAACTTTCAAGTCGATACTGTTGACATTGATAAATTGAACAAGGGAAAATCGTCCGACGAGGAACTCCCCTATGTTCAAGGAGGTCTATATCAACGATATATTGATTGGGGAATAATTGACCCCGATGAAAAAGATGGTGGATTTGCTACCTACCTTAAAGTTGGTGCCGTTTTCGATACCCGCGACAATGAACCAAACCCAATGAAAGGAATTTGGACTGAAGCAGTATTGACTTACGCACCATCATTCCTTGGTGTTGGAAAGGAATTTGAGCACGCAAAACTTTCAATTACGCATCGCCAGTACTTTACTATTGTGCCCGAACGGTTATCGTTTGTGTATCGCTTAGGATATCAAGGAACTCTTTTCGGTACCTGCCCATTCTACCTTCAACCAAACATGACCACGCTATTTTTGCGTGGAGCAACTAGCGAAGGACTTGGTGGTGCTAAGAATTTGCGTGGAATAATTCGTAACCGAGTAGTGGGCGATGGCATAGCATACGGTAATATTGAACTCCGCTGGAAATTTGTAAAGTTCTATTTCATCAAGCAAAATTTTTACCTATCGCTAAACACCTTTGTTGACGGAGGCCAAGTAGTTCAACCAATAAAATTCAATAAAACTTTTGCAGAGGTTGGTTACAATGAGGGCGATTACTTTAGCGACAACAAAGAAACCCTTCACGCCAGTTGGGGCGCAGGCTTAAGAATTGTGATGAACCAAAACTTTATAATTGCAGTTGACCACGGTAGAGCATTCAAAAAAGACGATGGAGTTGCTGGAACCTACATTGGATTAAACTTCTTGTTCTAATATTTGTTTACAATACTATAAAAGCAACAACTAACCGTTGTTGCTTTTTATCTTATTAAAACCATTCTGCCATGAAAATAACCGCCGAAACACCCGAAGAATATCTTTCAAAAATCAGTGATGAACAAAGAGAGACTGTTCAGAAACTCCGAGAGGTGGTGAAAGATAACCTACCCAAAGGTTTTGAAGAAACAATAAACTATGGAATGATTGGATTTATTGTTCCTTATTCTTTATATCCAAAAGGCTACGACTGCAAACCTAAGCAACCCCTTCCATTTATTAACATTGCCGCACAAAAGAACCATATTGCACTATACCATATAGGCTTATACGCAAGCCCTGATTTACTCAACTGGTTTACCACAGAATTCCCAAAACACTCACAAAACAAACTGGATATGGGAAAAGGTTGTGTTCGTTTTAAAAACAACCAAGAAATACCCTACGAATTGATAGGCCAATTGACCCAAAAAGTATCAGTGAACGATTGGATTAAAACATACGAAAACTTACGAAACAAGTCGAAATGATGAAGAAACTAATTTTCGCCACGGCATTGCTATTACTTTCTACATTGGCTTTCAGCCAAAATAGCAATCCCAAATACGATAAAGCATTAGCTGACTCACTTGGTGCCGACCAGTACGGTATGCGTTCTTACATTTTAGTTATCCTTAAAACAGGTCCAACTAAAATTGATAATAAGGATACCCTTAATTTGCTTTTCAAGGGACATATGGACAATATATCTCATCTAGCAAATGAAGGAAAACTTGTAATTGCTGGTCCCTTTGGCAAAAACGACAGTCAATTCCGAGGAATATTCATACTAAAAGCCAAAAACATTGAGGAAGCCAAAGAAATGGTAAACACTGACCCAACCGTTAAACGGGGAATTTTTGATGTAGATTTTTATAACTGGTATGGCTCAGCAGCACTCCCAGCCTACCTTAAAACACACGAGAAAATAGAGGTGAGAAAGCCATAAGGGATTTCTCCCTTATGGTATTAAGAACACAACTGAATCACCAATACTCCTAACATTACAATCATCTAAAACTGCTGGCGAAAGAACATCGGTTTCCGACTCATCGGCTATTGCTTTCCCTTTAACAAGTATACATACTGAACCTTCGAGCCTTTGCTTATCGTCTTCGGAAATTTTCACAACCTTTCCGTTTTTAATTGTTGCCCGTAACTTTTTGGCAGAGTAATCGGAGTAAGGTTTTATATCGCTAAGCAATTCCGATGAAATATGGGCTGCAGCAAGAAAATCAAATAGATTTACGAACGATTTGTTTACCGAAATTAGACTATCAATCACATTATGGTTAATCTTCAATACACTTAATGGTGTTTCAGCGATAACTGTATGCCGCCTTAATCCACCCGTCAAAAACTCATATGCACCAATGCTATCGGTTGTTTCTCGAACACCAATTAATCTATCACCCTTTAATGCTCTAGCACTTCCGTTTAATACTATATAAATACCATCGAAGGTCGCACCCTCTTTATAGACTCGGCTTTCAGCAGGATAGACTTTGCCCTGCGACATACGAATTATAACGTGCAGGTCAGTTTTTGACAATTTGTCAAAGCCTGGAGTGTGAACCAATACTGACATTGCCTCAAATTCAAGGTCGATACTTGGCGATGCATCTAACAACCGTTTCATATCAGATTGAATTGATGCCTCAATTCTTTCAACCTCGTCAGGCTCTAATCGACCCTGCTTACGTAGCCTCTCAACCATTTCCTGTTGCTGATTTAATAAGGAACGCGATGCTAATTGGGTTTCAATGGCCTTACAAACATCGGGGTAGGTATCTTTTAAATTTCGGATAAATGTTAATCCAGTAATTCTATTTTCGTTTAATTCGTCCTCAAGTGCGGTTAAGAGTTCTGTTTGTTTGTTGGTTTCGTCGGTCATTGAAAATCCAATAATCAAACTTGAAAGCGATTTAATATTCTCCTCCTGAGCGGTAACAAAGGCTCTTGCACAATCGTAGCTAATTGCCAACCGATTGAAGAAACGTCGTTTCCAAAAAATACCAATCAGAGGCAAACCCTGTAGCTTTGCCGTTGTTTTTGGGGTATGCCAAAGCATTTCAATATCCTGCCGGGCCGATAAAGAGACTCTACCACCAGAATCCATCAAATAATCAATCTGATCCGAAAGGATGTTTACTCCATTCGAACTTAAAACTCCTTCACTAAACTGACGCCAGTAACTCTCCCTCTCCTTTTGCAACAAACGCTTACGAGTTTCAGCTATGGCATCCTCCATTTTAAATGATTTTACCTCCTCTGATATCTCGTAAGTATCAATTAAAAACTCTCTAACCTTTTCCCAGTTAGCATCGGCCATAAACCGACTTTCCTTCATCTTTTCAATTTCTTTTTCTCCACTAAGTTTAATTTGATTTAGGGATTGCTGCATCAATTCAGCCTTTATCTCTCCAACTTTTGATAATCCTAACTTATCAATCAACCATTTTACAGTTGTGGCATTTATCAAAGAAGTTAAAACAACCAAGCCCGCGGTAAGAGTTAAAACCTGCGACCTTACCTCCAACGGTATTTTCTCCTCAATAGCAACAATGAGCGCAAGAGCTAAACCAACCGCACCTCGCAATCCACCCCACCAAAGCACAATAGAATCCTTGAAACTTAAGCCATAACCAATTCGTTTCATTATTGGATAAAAAACATAGATAGTTCCTAATCGAGCAACGTGAACCCCGACATAGACAATCATTAGTACAATTAAATCGTTTAATGTGAAAGTAACCTGTTGCGCAATAACTACACCAACAATAATAAAAATCAAAGTATTGGCGATAAAAGCGGCCAACTCCCAGAATTCATGCAGGAAGTGAGTAACACCCGGGCTAACTCTTGTTTTACCAGGTCCTGCCATTGCAATACCCAATGTAACAACAGCAATAACTCCCGATACGTGAAAAACATTCTCAGCTAAAAAGAAAGTCAAGTATGCTGCGCCAATAATTACAGTGATTTCAATTAATGCATCGTTAAAAACCCGTTTAATCCAACCAATAACAAGCCAACCTACAGCACCCCCCACAACAACACCGCCAAGTGAAACTTTAAAAAATTGCACAAATGCATTACCACCAGAGTTATCGCCTACAACCAAAGCAAATATTGCCAAAAAGAACACGATGGCAGTTCCATCATTAAGCATCGACTCACTTTCAGTTATTGTGGATAACTTTTTGCTTGCTCCCACCTCTTTGAGTATGGCAACCACCGCAACAGGGTCTGTTGCACTAACAATTGCACCAAACAGGAATGCAATAATCCAAGTCCAATGACCCAAGCCAAGACCAAGGCTATTAATCATCATCACAAACAACGCGGTAATAATCATAGCAACTACAATTCCAGGAATTGCAAGTATCAATGAGTTTACCAACGATTTCTTAAAGGTATGTAGATGCAATGCGTACGCTGCCTCAAAAATCAATGTTGGCAAGAAAAGGTATAGTATTAAATGCGGGTCGATACTTCCAGCCCACTTTACAGAATCGGCAATTGCCACCATTCCGAATCGCTGAAGAATCTCGGAACGTGTTAAAACGCCCAAAAGCAATCCAATTATTAATAACGATATTGTATATGGCAGCGGACCCTTTTTAAGCAAATGGCGAGTTGCAGTTCCTACAAACAACGATATAATAATGAATAATAGCGGAGCCAGATTTGTTCCGTGCCCCGATTGCCCTTCCTGATCAACGGCCTGATGCTGTTCTTGAACCTGATGCGACTGCACCAAAACTGTATCGGCTGTTTGTAAAACTACTGAATCGTTTGCAAACGAGTCTGTAACTAGAAGTAACCCTACCAGTGGAATTGCAAACAGAATAGTGATTCTGAAGAATCTCGATAAATTTGTTTTTGCAGCCATAACAACCAATTTTATAGCAATTTATGAAATTGGCTGATCAATAGCAATGTTGAACCAAATATTTTAGAAATTGTGTATGGAAAGCAAATTATTTTCCTTCAAGCATTTTTTGCAAAGCATACATTTCATCTCTGTATCGGGCAGCTTCAATGAAGTTCAACTCCTTAGCCTCCTTCTCCATCGATTTCTTAGCCTTTTCAATAGCCTTCACTAATTGTTCCTTACTCATATATTGAACCACAGGATCAGCGGCATAATCAACCTTTTCCGGCTCAATGTAAACATTTACAGTTTGACCAGTTGAAAGTTTACCCCCAAGTATTGATGTTTTGGCCTTAACAATTTGTGTTGGTGTAATGCCATTCTGCTCGTTATACTTAAGCTGCTTTTCACGTCGACGATTGGTTTCCTCAATGGTTATCCGCATCGATTCGGTAATCTTATCGGCATACATAATTACCTTACCATTGATATTACGTGCTGCACGGCCTGATGTTTGCGTTAATGAGCGCGCGGAGCGCAGGAATCCTTCCTTATCGGCATCCAATATGGCAACCAATGACACTTCGGGCAAATCTAATCCCTCACGCAGAAGGTTTACACCCACCAATACATCGAACAATCCCTTGCGTAAATCTTCCATAATTTGCACCCGCTCCAAAGTATCAACATCGGAGTGAATGTAACGGCAACGAATGTTAATTTTAGCCAAATATTTCACTAACTCCTCGGCCATTCGCTTGGTAAGTGTAGTAACCAAAACACGCTCATCCAACTCCACGCATCGGTTAATCTCGCCAATCAAATCATCAACCTGATTCAAACTTGGCTTAACATAAATAATTGGGTCCAACAACCCAGTGGGGCGTACTACCTGGTCTACCACAACTCCCTGACACTTCTGCAACTCGTAATCGGCCGGAGTTGCACTAACATATATGGTTTGACCTATTAACCCTTCAAACTCATCGAATTTCAAAGGTCTATTGTCTATTGCTGCAGGCAACCGGAAACCGTACTCAACCAGCGTTTGTTTACGAGAGTTATCGCCTCCATACATCGCACGTATTTGCGGAATGGTAACATGGCTCTCGTCAATAACCATTATAAAATCCTTTGGGAAATAATCGAGCAAGCAGAACGGACGCATACCGGGCGGGCGGCCATCGAAGTAACGCGAGTAGTTCTCAATTCCAGGACAATAGCCCAACTCACGTATCATCTCCAAATCGTACTCTACGCGCTGATGAAGCCTTTTGGCCTCCGCATGCCTATCTATACTTTTGAAGTACTCAACCTGTTTCATCATATCATCCTGAATCTGATAAATGGCCTGCGTCATCCGTTCCTTCCCTGCAATAAATATGTTGGCAGGGTAAATAACTGTTTCGTCAAAAGTATCTATAAGCCGCCCACTAATCGGGTCGAAAACCTCCAATGCCTCAATATCATCACCCCAGAATATTACCCGCACACCTCTATCTCCATACGCAAGATAAACATCAACGCTATCGCCCTTTACACGAAACGTTCCACGCTTAAACTCAACCTCATTGCGCGAGTACAAACTATCCACCAATTGACGCAAAAATTGATTTCGGCCAATCCTCTGCTCTACTCTTAAATGAATTGTACTGTTATAGAAATCCTGAGGATTACCAATTCCGTAAAGGCACGAAACCGAAGAAACCACAATAACATCCTTGCGCCCTGAAAGCAATGATGATGTTGCGCTAAGCCTTAACTTCTCAATCTCATCATTAATGGATAAATCCTTCTCTATGTAAGTATCAGTAACAGGCAAATAGGCCTCGGGTTGATAGTAATCGTAATATGAAACGAAGTACTCAACAGCATTATCGGGGAAAAAACTCTTAAACTCGCCGTAAAGTTGAGCCGCTAACGTTTTGTTGTGGCTGAGCACAAGCACTGGCCTGTTAGCCTTAGCAACCACATTGGCAATTGTAAAAGTTTTACCCGAACCAGTAACACCAAGCAAGGTTTGATACCTATCGCCACGCTCAAGTCCTTCGGTAAGTTGCCTAATGGCCTCAGGCTGGTCGCCCGAGGGATTAAACTCTGATGTAAGTTTGTACTCCATCGAATATTTTTTGTAAAAATAGATGATTTTAGATATTGTGAGTTGATAATTTTTGCTAAAAAAAGTATCACCACAAGTTATACTTGTAGTTAAAATATTAAAAGACTGATAAAGATTAATTTTCCGAGAATGTTTTCTTAATAGATTTAGTATTGGCATAGGTGCCTATATAATTGTCGATAATTTGCAGTAACTCCTCGGCAACTATTGGCTTTGAGATATAATCACTACAGCCAGCACGTAAACAATTCTCTCTATCGCCAGAAATAACACATGCTGTTTGGGCAATAATTGGAATATTTATATCGATTTTGCGGATTAAACGGGTAACCTCTAATCCATTCATCCCATCCATTTTGATATCCATCAGAATTAGGTCGATACCTTTTGTGCTTAAGAATATTTCTAGACCTTTTCTGCCGCTGTCGGCAACAATCATCTTAGCCCCCGTTTTAGCAATTATAACTTCTAGTAAAAGAAGACTCGCGTGGTCGTCGTCCACGATTAGTACGAGTTTATCTTTCCAGCTATAATTTTGAAATATCGACATTAAGTAAATCTGTAATTGGCTCACAAGTTATAACAAAAAAAATTCAGAGGTTCATACTGAAAAGCCAGAATAAATCAAATAAGGGAACTATCTTACGAATTGTAAGTTTTAACATACGAAACACAACCTTCAGCTTGTAAACCGAATTGAATTTTAACGGCTCTCGAGTATTCGTAGCTGGGCAGGAGTACCCTGAACCTCGAATATCTTATCGGATTTCTGAACAATACACATCTTGTTGCGCCTATCAATCCGCGACAGATATTTTAGATTTATTATTGCTGAGCGACTAACCCTAAAAAATGGTAAGCCTTCAAGCTGCATTTCAACCTCTTTAAGCGAAACCGATACAACTTCATCTTTCCTAGCCTGAAAGTGTAGAATAGTATAGCTACCACTTGCTTCGCACCAAACAATATCATCGGGGTCAATAAAAACAACCCCATTCCGCATATTAAACTTCAACTTATGAAAATCGGCAATTTGCCCAAGCAGGCTCTCGGCCTTAGGTTTCACTCGATTACTTTCAAAATCTTCCCTGAAGCGCTGAATGGTCTGGTTAAGGTCATCTAAATCAACAGGCTTTAAAAGATAATCAAAAGCCGCATACTTTATAGCTTTTATAGCATATTGGTTATAAGCAGTAACAAAAACAACCGCAGGGTTAAGTTCTGTTTTGCTTAATTTTTCAATTAGTTCAAAGCCAGAACCGCCTGGCATTTCAATATCAAGAAAAACCAAATCAGGTTTATGTTCTACAATCGCATCCATTGCCTCATTGATGTTCTGACACTTGGCTAAAACAGCAACATCGCCATCCAACCTCAGCAAATGAGCCAGAATATCCCTTGAGTTAGGTTCATCATCTACAACAACGGCTCTAATTAGCTTTTTCATTCATCTGTATTTAAAAAAAGGCTTTGAAATAAATGTGCTTAATCAAAAGTAATAAATCATTTTAAAACAATAGCTTTACACAAAAAATATTATAACTTAGGTGCTGGTTTAATCAAAAGTAATAAAACTTTTATGATTATTGTAAAACCATATCCTTTTTTTTGGGTTTAATAGCTATGAACAACAAATTAAATATAAGGGCATTATCACTTACCTCTTTTACGTATTTTGCTTCTGCAGTAATCTGCATGGCAACTGCAAATTGGTTAAATCTTCCCTTGCTCTTTTGGATTCCACTCGCTATTAGTATATCTGCAACGCTGATATACGGTAAACGGGTTTTGTTTGGAGTAGGAGTATCGGGTATAGTATTACTTATTCTATCCTTTCTGGATATTAACATACTACCAATAAATCCGATTAAGTTAATTGCGTTAACTACGTCGGATATTATAGTCTCAATAGTTTTTGCCAATTTCTTTAAGCATAGAATTCCCTTTTTGGATTACACTGACGATTTAAAAAGTTTTTTTAAAATATCGATTTTAAGTTCAATAGCACAAAGTTTAGTGCTTTTCGCAACGCTCAGCCTCACATCTCAACTAACCGAAATTGACACATTAAAGGGTATCCAACTAATATTTACCTCAATTTTATCGCCGTTAATAGTAGTGGTTCCGTTTATTTTAACTTTCTACACAAAACCCGACCCCATTAACTTCAAGAATAATATATTCGGCATTATAGTGCTTATTGCTTTTTCCACTATTCCAAGTATTATTGATATAACTTTTATTTTGAACAATTTAAATTTGCTTCCAATTCAACTATTAGCAATAATAGCTGCATCGTCATACGCAATAATTGCTAAATTTAAAAGAACAGTTTTCTTCACCTTAACGTTCTCTATACTTCTAATTTTATCGAGTTTACTCAACCGAAACTTCTTTAATATATTCGATGAGCCATACCATTTAATCAACGCACAATATTTCGTACTTATTATTTCGTTGATAGTAATTACAGTAAGTGCAATTCTTAAAGAACGCAACAATGCTTTGCAATCGTTAAAGGATTCCTACACTAGTTTTCAATCCGAAATAAACCAACAAACAAATATCTTCAGGGACCTTAACAACAAATTAATTTCCGAGGTAGAGCAACGTGGTCTTATTGAGAAAGAACTCTACATAAGTAAAAAATTGCTTACTGAATCGCAGGAAATTGCCAACATAACAAGCTGGGAGTACGACTTAAAGTTGAAAACAATACGATGGTCCGAATCGGCATCGAGAATACTCGGTATAAACTCATCGCAGGTTAGCGAGTTTTCCATGGAGAAATACATAGAGAAAATCCACCCAGATGATAGAAGACGATTCCTTAATGCCATTTCGAATGCATCGGAAAATACCATTGATATTAACCTCGAAATTCGTTACGATTTAAACAACTATTACAGACATTTCCTTATTAAAGGACGCTCCTTTGACGACAATACCGAAGTGGAACGGATTGTTGGTGTTTTATCCGATATAACCGATTGGAAAGAAGCACAGGTGGCTCTTTCGGAGAAAGAAATCCGTTATCGAGCATTGTTCGAGAACAATATAGACCCAGTTATTCTTATTGATGGAAACACCTTAACAATCCTTGACGTAAATGTTGCATTCGAAAAACTATACGAATATTCCAAAAATGAAGTAATTGGAACTCCGTACATAAATATATCCGCACAGGAATATGAAACACATCAAGCATTAGATATTACGCTTCAGAAAGGTTTCTATAGGGTACCTTCGAGGTTGCACAGAAAAAAGAATGGTGATGAATTCTACGTTGAAGGTCATTTTGTTAAATTCATTTCGGGACAAAACCCTCAAATTTTTGCTGTACTCCGCGACAATACTGCTCGCAAAAACTTTGAATTCAAGTTATCCGAACGCGAACTAAAATTCCGACTTTTCTTCGAATCGAATCTAATAGGAATGGCCGAAACAACCATATACAAATCGTGGATAACATTCAACACTAAACTATGTCAGATTCTTGGATACAAACCAGACGAACTTGAGAAACTAACTTGGGATAAAATCACGCATCCCGATGATGTTGAATTTGAAGTAAAACAATTTAACAACATTTTGCAGCGAAAGAACGATAGCTACACTCTCGAAAAGCGTTTTATAAAAAAAGACGGAAGTATTGTTTACTGCAACGTAGCAGTTAAAGCTATTAAGGATAATACAGGCGCAATAACACATCTTGTTAAACTGATTGAGGATATAACCTTAAGGAAAAAAGCTGAAACAGCCCTCCTTGAAAGCCAAAATAGATTGAAAAAAGCACAGGAAATTGCTCACCTTGGCGTTTGTAGGCTCAATGCACTTACAGGTTACCTCGATGTATCTGAACAAGCACTAGAGATACTTGAATGGAACAAAGAGAACGCACCTTTCAAACTAGAAAGATTTATCCAAACCATACATCCTACCGATAGGGATATTGTTAACGCATCAATAGATAGGCTAAGAAGTCTTGCAAGCGAGGAGGAAAACTTAGAAACTCGAATAATTAGGTCATCTGGGGAAATAGCTTATCTATCACTAGACCTAGGAGTTGCAATAGACACAAACAGAAAAATAACCGATTTAATCATAACATTTGCTGATATTACATCATCCAAACTTGCCGAAGAAGCATTGAAGGATCCTAACGCAATGAAAGACCAACTCTTCTCGGTAATATCGCACGACCTTCGTGGACCTATTGGCAGCGTGGAGCAAATGCTTTCGCTTTATTTGTCTAGTTGGGAAAGCATGGACAACGAATCGAGAACTGAAATTATCACTCTGGTTCACAATACCACAAAAGAGAGTTACAACTTATTGGAGAACCTTCTTGAGTGGGGACGAAGTCAACGACAGGCAACCATCAAACCCATACAAATAGAAATTCAGGGTGTTGTTTCCGAAACTGTGCAATTGCTATCCAGCATGGCATCGGCCAAAAACATAAACATCGGGACTAACATAAGCAATGAATGCAAAGCCTTTGTTGACCCAATGATGTTTAAAACTATAATACGAAACCTAATCTCAAACGCAATAAAATTCACTCCGAATGGAGGAAGAATTGACTTAAATTGTTCTTGCAACCACCAACTCTGCACAATTCAGGTTTCCGACACTGGAGTTGGAATTCCAGTTGATAGAATTGAGTTGATATTTGATGACTCCAAAGTATTCAGCACCTCAGGCACAAATAGCGAGAAAGGCACTGGACTCGGACTTAAACTAGTTAAGCGGTTTGTAGACAAAAATGGGGGAACAATAAAGGTTAGTAACAACCAAGACCAAGGAACCACATTCACCATATCACTTCCTGCGCAAGAGTCCAATTGAGGAAATTGAATTTAAGTTTTTATATTTGTGCCAAATTTCAAGCATGACAATTATTACTCTTTTCATTCTGGCGATAGGATTATCCTTTGACACTTTTGCTGTTTCAATATCTAGCGGAATAGCTCGCAAACATATAGTATTCAAAGAAGCGTTCATAGTTGCATCGGTATTTGGTTTCTTTCAAGCATCAATGCCAGTATTGGGCTGGCTAGGCGGAGTATCCATTAAAACGTATATTGAGTCCTTTGACCATTGGATTGCATTTGGTTTACTCGGCATTATTGGGGTAAAAATGATTATTGAGAGTTTCAAAAACGAAGAGGAAAAGCAGTTCAACCCGCTCAATCCAAAAGTAATGATAACCATGGCCATTGCAACAAGCATTGATGCTCTTGCAGTTGGTATAAGTTTAGCCATTGTTGAGGTAAATATGCTTTTCGCATTTCTGATTATTGGATTTGTTACATTCCTAGTTGCTATGCTTGGAATGCTTTTCGGGAAAAAAATCGGAGGAAAACTAGGCCGCAGAATGGAAATTCTGGGCGGTGTTATACTAATTGCAATTGGAATAAGGATAATTGCAGAGCATTTTCTGGCATAATAATTCTATACAATTAAGTTACGCACTTCCATTGAATGAATTATTATATCAACAATTTCTGGAATCGACAATGTCATTGAGTTAAATGTAATATCAAACTTAGTATAGTCGGTGTCCTTTCCACCAAAGTAAACACGAATCTCCTCACGCTTCTTATCAATTTCCTTAACGTATTGCTCTGCCGATTTTGTATCGAACTTATACATCTCCTCAACTCTAAGAACACGCCACTCAAAAGGCGCCTCCAAATGAATATGCAGCGAGCGTGGAATGTCTCGGGTTATTGCAACGCCACCTCTACCCAATATCACAACACGCCCTTTTGACGCCTCGGAACGGATTACACCCTTAACTGTATTTTGAATTCGCCTATCGCTCTTATAATACTTTGTTGACATTGACTGAAGAACTTCCTCCATTATTCCTTTACGTTTTGCTTCAAAAACGTAATCGATATCCTCCTCGGGTAAGTTTAATTTCTCAGCAGCAATCCTTTGAACCTTATCCTTTGCAAGCCAATGCCATAGGTTATCATCCTTAAGCCTATAGCGCTTATTAAGTTCCTGAACAAGAGCACTAGTTAATTGAGTTCCGGGGCATCCCATTTCCCTCGATATTGTAATAACAGGGCCTGACTCCTTTATAAAATCATTGGTCCGCTTGTTTCTTTCAGTTAAATATTTTATTAAATCGAGGCTCATTGAGGTAGAATTATGGATTATTTGCCAAATCTATTTACCCTTAAATATAGATGGAATAATCATAATTGTCAATAGCGCTCACCATAAATCGGTGTAAATGCAAGAGAAAAAGAGAGTTGAAATGCTATTAAATTTGGCTTAACTCAATTTTGCGCCTGGAAGTGTAAAGAAGAATTTACTACCCTTGTTCACCTGACTTTCGGCCCATATTTCACCACCGTTCATTGTAACAAACTCCTTGCAGAGGATTAAGCCTAGCCCTGTACCTTTCTCATTTCGGGTTCCAGGGGTTGAACTGATTTGGGTACCAAAAAGTTTCTGCATAACATCGGGCTGAATGCCAACCCCAGTATCTTCCACACAAATGGTCACACCTCCATCCTTAGATGTACTCCAAATCCTAACCTTATCGCCCGCGTTACAGAATTTTATTGAATTGGAAACAATATTGCGAACAACTATCTCGGTCATATCCCTATCAGCATGAACAAATATATTATCGGAGAGTTGGTTTACAATGGATATTTCCTTTTGCTGGGCTCGCTCCTCAAGTATGCCAATCCTTGAGTTGAGCAATTCTTTCAAATCGAAGTTTACGGGGTTTACTTTAGTGCCATGCATCTGGTTCTTAGCCCAAGTCAGTAAATTCTCCAACAACGATGTGGTATGGTTTACGTTCACCGATAGTTCTGCAATAATTGTCTTAAAACTCTCCTCTGTAAAGTGACCCTCTTTAGCAATATTGAGCATTGTTATTAAAGAGAATAATGGACTCCTTAAATCGTGAGCAATTATGGAAAAAAGCTTATCCTTTAGCGAGTTTAAGTCTCTGAGTTGGTCGGCCTGTTCACTTATCTCCTCCTTCTGGGTTAATATTTCGGAGTTCATCATTTGTAGAAGTTTGTTAGCCTTCTTTTTCTCAGTATAGGCGTAGAATATAAGCGCTGTAAACAAAAGTGATACTATTATCAACCCAATATAAACTTTCTGAAGCAGCTTTTGGTGCTTTAGCTGAGCATCTCTGAGCTGCATTTCGGTATTAAGCAGTTCTATTTGCATTTGTTGCTCCTTTGTAAGTCGCTCAACCTCCATTAGTGTTGACTCTTTCTCCTGCAACTCCAGGCTTGTTTCAGCAAGTTTCTTGCTTGTAATATCTTTTTCTGCTGATATTTTTTGCACGATTTTACCTGCACTATCAACCATCTGCTTTGCCTTCAGTTCCTTCTCCTTGAACTCCTCTGATTGGATTTTCTTAGTGAGCATAGCAAAAAGGTTGAAGTATTCTGCGGCTTTTGTTTGATTGCCCTGCTTCTCGTATAGTTTATTAAAGTTGAAGTAGCAATTCTTGAGGAGTTTTTGGTCGTTTAGTTCCTGAGCAATCTTCTGCACCTCATTCAAACCTTTTTCAGCACCAGAATATTCTGCAGTCTCAATTTGTGTGCTCGATAAATTTAAAAGCGATGCCGCAACATCAGGCTTTCGGTTTAACTTTCGCGATGCAGCCAAAGCCTCCGAAAAATTTTCAGCGGCTAACTTGTAGTTACTTTTATCGGAATAAATTAATCCGAGGTTGGTATGTATAACCTTAATGCCATTTGTATTACCAATTTTTTTAGAGTGGCTAAGTGCCTTGCCAAAATAAAGGATAGCGTTATCGGTATCATTCAACTGCCAGTAGAGGTTTGCAACCTTATCAAAGTAGAACGCTGCCTGGTTATTATCGCCATTAACTTCATTTTCTGAGGCTAACTTTAAATACTCATCTATTCTAGGATTGTTTACTTGTGAGAATGATTTATGAGGAAATGATAGTGATATCATCGAAAAAGACAGGAGCATAAAGAGCCAACGCATAATCATAATCATCAAATAGTAAATATTTTACGAAGTTAAAAAACTTTTATAAATCTTACGTTTTTTATACAAAAACTGGTTCATGAATAGTGTATTTTTCCTTGAACTCATTATTTGTATTGACAAACTCCAAATTTTATAAACCAAACAGGTACTTTTGCTGTTTATAATAATTAACTCTTTAGAAAATCAGAAATAGGATGCAAACCTCTAGAAAAATTTACCCAGTTACTGGAATGTCTTGTGCAGGATGCGCTATTAGCGTTGAAAGTATGCTTAAATCCATAGGAGGAGTAACAGATGCAGGCGTAAACTTTGCCAACAGTACCGTTTGGGTAAACTTTGATAAAGATATTGTTACAGAGTCCCAACTTCGCGATTCTATAAGGGCAATAGGATACGACCTAATAATTGATGCTGAAAACCCACAGAGCGTCGCTGAACAAAGAAAAAATGAGCATCAAAAAGAACTATTGCTCCGAATGGTTTTATCTGCAATACTTTCTTTACCTATCGTAATACTCGGAATGTTTTTTATGAACTGGGTGTACACACCTTGGATTTCGATGACTATTGCCACACCCGTAATTTTCTGGTTTGGTCGTAGTTTTTTCATCAATGCATACAAGCAAACCATCCACCTCAATGCAAATATGGATACTCTCGTGGCATTAAGTACATCAATTGCATATATATTTAGTGTTTTCAACACCTTATACCCTGAATTTTGGCACAGCAAAGGCCTGCATGCCCACGTTTACTTTGAATCAGCATCGGTAATTATAACATTCATACTTCTTGGCAAATGGTTGGAGGAACGGGCTAAAGGAAAAACATCATCTTCAATAAAAAAACTTATGGGCTTGCAGCCCGATACGGTTTGGCTTGTTCAGGACAACGAAATAGTTGAAACTCCAACCAGTCAAATTGTTAAAGGCGATATAATTCTCATAAAACCTGGCGCGAGAATTCCTGTTGACGGCGCTGTTATTGAAGGGAACACTTGGATTGACGAAAGCACCATTACAGGGGAACCTTTGCCTGTTGAAAAGAATGCTGGACAAAAAGTTTGGGCTGGAACATTAAACCAAAAAGGAAGCATAAAGATTTTGGCCGAGCAAATTGGCTCCGAAACAATTCTGGGTCGGATAATAAAAACTGTCGACGAAGCCCAGAACAGCAAAGCGCCAGTCCAGAAACTAGCCGATAAGGTTGCAGGAATTTTTGTGCCGTCGGTACTTATAATTGCAGCAATCACTTTTCTTGCTTGGATTATTTTTGATAAAGATGAAGGCTTTATTCGCGGTTTACTTTCAATGGTTACAGTTTTGGCAATAGCATGCCCTTGCGCACTAGGCTTAGCAACTCCAACTGCCATTATTGTAGGTGTTGGCAAGGCTGCCGAGCACAACATCCTTATACGCGATGCCGAAAGCCTTGAGTTAGCCCATAAAATAAACCATATTGTATTGGATAAAACTGGCACATTAACAGAAGGATTCCCTACAGTTAAAGAAATTATTTGGTTTTCAGATGAACTCAAGCATAAACAGATACTAAAGCAAATTGAACTAAAATCGGAACATCCTTTAGCCGATGCAATTGTTCGGTTTTTAGGTGATGTTGATTCAACTGAAATAAACCTAGATAATTTTCAGGCAATCACGGGACTGGGTGCCAAAGCAAGTGTTGGAAACACCAATTTTTATGTTGGAAATGCTCGTTTTATGCAAGAAAACACGATAGTTACAAGCAATGAGCAAAATAAAAAAGCCGAAGACCTTGAAGCGGAAGCCTGTACCGTTGTATACTTTGCCGAGAACTCTAAAATAATTGGGATTATAGCATTAACTGATAAAATAAAACCAACAACCAAAGAAGCCATAACCACATTAAAATCAAAAAACATCAATGTTGAAATGCTAACAGGCGACTCCAACTCCACCGCCAAGGTAATCGCACAGGAGGTTGGCATATTTAACTATAAAGCACAAGTTTTACCATCGGAAAAAGCAAATATGGTGCGAGAAATAAAACACTCGGGCAAAACAGTTGCAATGGTTGGCGATGGAATTAATGACACCGAGGCACTTGCCATTGCCGATGTTAGCATTGCTATGGGCAAAGGCTCCGATATTGCCATGGATGTCGCAAAAATCACTATTATCAATTCTGACCTCACAATGATACCAAAAGCCATTGAAATTTCAAGAAAAACAATGGCTACTATAAAACAAAATCTATTCTGGGCATTTATCTACAATATTATTGGAATCCCAATAGCAGCAGGTATTCTATACCCATTATTCGGCTTTACATTCGACCCAATGATAGCAGGAGTAGCAATGGCAATGAGTTCTGTTTCGGTAGTATCGAACAGTTTAAGATTGAAAAGAGTAAAATTATAGCGATTTTATTTACAGCAAAAACTGAAGATTTCGTGTCTGTAATTTTTCACAATATGCTTAAACCAATAGGTGTAATGCTGAGGATTCTTATCAATATCGACATATAACTCCTCAATATTCACCCATTTCCATTCGGAAACTTCATCTTTATTAGGGTTGGGAGTACCTTCGAAAAATCCAAAGTAAACATGGTCAATCTCGTTCTCAATTAACCCATGGTCGAACTCAACGGTGTAATGAAATGTAAATGAGTGCTCCAACGGGCAGTTTATTCCCATTTCGTGGATCAAACGCTCATAGATTGAAGTTCCCATAACTGCACCCTCGGGCAAATGGCTACAGCAAGCATTTGTCCACAAACCTGGTGAATGGTACTTTTCATCGGCACGCCGATGAATAAGCATTTGATTTTTTGAGTTAAAAATTATTATTGAAAAAGCACGATGCAACAAACCTTTTACGTGAACATCCATTTTACTGGCATAACCAGTAACCTCGTCGTTCTGGTTAACTAAAGCAATCAAATCCATAAAAAAATTACTTTATAAAATTTCCGTTGTAGAACTCTTCAAATGCTTGCTTTACTTCATCCTCAGTATTCATAACAATTGGCCCGCGCCAGGCAATTGGCTCATTCAACGGTTGTCCTCCAAAAATAATAAAATTTGCCCCATTATCGCCTGCTTTAATCTGGAGCATCCTACCCTTATCAAGCATAATTGCTTCCATGCTTCTAACAGGGTGTTCAAAATCGGGCAACGAAATTACACCATCGTAAACATATACAAAGTAGTTGTAATCGGGATTAATGGTCTCATCAAAAGTAGAATCTGGCCAAAGTTTTACATCAAAGAAATCGATTCCCACGTAAAGTTCTGTCACTCCACCTATTTTCTTCCTGAACCTACCAGCAATAACCTTCACTCTAGACTTTGTAGTTTCAACAATTGGGATACTCGAAGACTTTAACTCTCTATATCGTGGAGGAAACATTTTATACTCATGAGGTAAGTTTACCCACAACTGAAAACCAAACATTAACCCATTTAAAGGACGGGGCATTTCCTGATGAATAATGCCACTCCCAGCTGTCATCCATTGAACATCACCGGGGCCAATAACACCAACATTTCCAAGGCTATCGAAGTGTTCCACTTCGCCCTGAAGCATATATGTAACCGTCTCAATCCCACGATGTGGGTGCCAAGGAAATCCAGCCTCATAATCTTTAGGGTTCTCTGAACCGAAATGGTCGAGTAGTAGGAATGGGTCGGTTTGATATCGAGTTTGAAAATCGAAAACCCTATTCAATCTAACACCTGCACCCTCAATGGCTGGCTTTGCACTTATTATGCTTTTAACTTTTGCAAGCATATTTTTTTTTCTAAGTTAACTTAAAAAAATCAACTAAGCAATAAACAATCACAATTCATTATAATACAACACATTAAAACAACTTCTAGAATTACAGAAAATATGGTCACAAGAACCTATACAATTACGTTTTAAAAATAATTAACAACCTAAACAGCATATTGTTGATTAAATTATCGTTTTCAAAATTAACGTTTGCTCAATTCTTACTACTTTTATCCGAATTTAAGAAATTTAAGTATGATTAGACTAAAAGCAGCAATACTGGTAACACTAAATTTTCTTTTCGTTGTCAACATTGCAATAAGTCAGAACACAAAAAACTACACCGAATCCGATGCCACATACCGCAAGGCATTAGAACTTTACCAAAAAGGCATTTACCCTAGCGCTCAAAAACAATTTGAGAAGTTTATCAAATCGACCGACAATTACGTTAGCCACCTAAAAACCGATGCAGAATTCTACATTGCAATGTGTGCCATTGAACTCACCAATAACGATGCAGAATACCTAATTGGAAACTTCATTCATAATCATCCCGAAAGTCAAAAAATTGACTTGGCCTACTTTGCTATGGGTAAAATGCAGTATCAGCACAAAAAATACTCAAAATCAATATCATGGCTTACAAAAATCGACAAGAATGGCCTAGATAAAGAGAAGCAATTTGAAATGCAGTTCATCCTAGGTTACTGCTATTTTATAACTAACGACCTTGAAACCGCCAGCAAATGGCTGTATCAGGTTAAGGATGTGGATAACAAATTCGCAGGCCCTGCAACCTACTACTACTCGCACATTGCTTATCTTCAAAAGAAATACGCCACAGCCCTTAAAGGCTTTGAAAAACTGAAGGAGAACGAAACTTTTGCACCTGTTGTTCCTTTCTATATCTCTCAGATATACTACCTACAGGGCGATTACAAAAAGGTTGTAGAATATTCTCCTGCACTGATTAAGGACAACATAACCAAGCGCACCCCAGAAATTGCTAGAATTGTTGGTGAATCGTACTTCAAACTTAAGCAGTACGACAGTTCTGTGGTTTACCTTGAAAAGTATGCCGAAAAAACACAGCAATTAACCCGCGATGACCACTACCTAATTGGTTTTGCATACTACAAAAATCAAAAGTATGCCGATGCAGCAAAGTACCTAGAAAGGGTATCCACCACCGATGACTCGTTAAGCCAAAATGCCCATTACCATCTAGCGGATTGCTACATCAAAGAAAACGATAAAACCAAAGCCCGTCAGGCTTTCGGGATGGCATCGAAACTGGATTTCGACAATATCATAAAGGAAGATGCTCTTTTCAACTACGCCAAGTTAACCTACGAGCAACTATACGCACCGTTTAACGAAGCTATTGAAGCATTCCGCACATACATCCAACTATACCCAAACACTCCCAGAACCGACGAAGCATATAACTACCTCACCTTGGCCTACCTAAGCACTCGTAACTATAAAGAGGCCGTTGAATCGTTAGAAAAAATAAAAAATAAGGATGCCACAATCAAAGCTGCTTATCAGAAAACTGCATACTACCGAGCCTTAGAGTTATTTCAAAACCTAAATTTTGGAGAAGCCATTGAGATGTTCGACATCTCATTACAAAATGCCAACTATAACCAAAACCTTGCAGCTCAAGCAACTTACTGGCAAGCCGAGGCATACTATAGAACCGAGGAGTACGCTAAAGCAAGCGAGGGTTACAACAAATTCATTTTAACTCCAGGGTCATTCAACCTGCCTGAGTACCTAATGGCTCATTACAACTTGGGCTACGCCTACTTTAAAATAAAAAACTACGACGAAGCCATAGTTTGGTTCCGAAAATTCAATTCTTTAAGCAACGATGAAAAGAATGTTTATGTTGGTGACGCTTACAATCGTATTGGGGACTCATTCTTCATTCAACGTAAATACTGGGCGGCTATTGACTACTACGACAAAGCCATTGCTATTGATAAAACCGATGCCGATTACGCAGCGTTCCAGCGAGGGTTCTCGCTAGGGCTAGTTGAACGTCCACAAAAAAAAGCAGAATCGTTGCTTAGCCTAACAACCAAGTACCCCAACTCAAACTATATGGACGATGCAATATTTGAGTTGGCCGAGAGTTACATGGTGCTTAATCAGCCCATTGATGCTAAAAAATACTACCAACAAATTGAACGTTACTACACAGGAAGCAGCTACTACGTAAAAGCATTAGTACAGTTAGGATTGATTAATTACAATACCGAAATTCCCGACAGTGCTATGCAATATTACAAACGAGTTGTTGAAGGATTTCCAAGAACTTCCGAGGCAAAAAATGCACTAATTGGCATAAGAAATATTTATGTTGACAAGGGCGATGCAACCGCTTACTTTGATTACGCCTCTAAACTTGGAAGTGTTGCCAATATGAGTTTAGCTGAGAAAGATTCACTATCGTACATTGCTGCTGAAAAACTATACGTGAATGGCGATTGCGAAAAATCCAACCAAGCATTCAACAAGTATCTTTCCGACTTTCCTCAGGGGAACTTCATCATAAACTCAAACTATTACCTTGCCGATTGTTACTTCCGCAATGGCAATACCGATGCTGCAATTGAAGCATTTGCAAAAGTTGCTGCAATGCCAAAGAACAGTTTTACCGAGCAAAGTTTGCTCCAACTAGGAAAAATCTATTTCGGTAAGCAGCAATACGATAAATGTTTCGAAACATACAGCAAACTAGAGAATGTAGCAGAACTAAAATCATCGCTGCTTGAGGCTCGGTTAGGTAAATTACGTAGTGCTTACCAACTCGACAAACTCGAAGAAATTCCAGTTATTGCAAACAGTGTGCTGGCAACCGAAAAACTACCAGCGGAAACTGAAATGGAGACTCGTTTCAAACTTGCCCAAACCCACCTTAAGCTCAACAGGGTTGACGATGCGTTGATAGAATTCTCTAAAGTGGCTACAAATCTTAAAACTAAGGAAGGAGCTGAATCTAAATATAACATCGCTAAAATATACCTAAACAAGGGAGAATATAATAAGGCGGAAACAGAGGTATTTGCATTTGCCGAGAAAAACACTCCACATCAGTACTGGCTTGCAAAAAGTTTCATTCTCTTGGCTGATGTGTATATGAAGCAGGACGATTTCTTCCAAGCCAAAGCAACGCTTCAAAGTGTTATCGACGGTTACTCCAACACAACCGACGGTATAATTGATGAAGCAGCCAACAAGCTAAACGAACTTGTAAAGGTTGAAAAAAATAAACAAACCAAAACAACTGACGACAACCTAAGTATTGGTGTTAAGTAATAATGCAAAAGACTATGCTAAACAACAAAATAATATCCCTAGGACTTATATTAATTTCATTAGCCCTTGTTCAACAACTCAAGGCTCAGGATAACCTAAAAAAGGAGGTTCAAGTAGTTCGTCCTTACGAACCATCCATTTCCGATGCTTTTAAAATTAACCTTCAACCCAAAATTGAGGACACAATTAAGGTAGCGCCAAATTTTACCTACTCAATACTTCAACGCCCCATTAACACCTACTTTACCCCCACTCCAATATCAGCAGCACGTATGGTGTCGGAGCCATTAAGCGAACTTTACTCTACCTTTGTAAAAGTTGGATTCGGAACAAACTCTCTACCCTTAGTTGAAGCATACTACAACAGCAAAAGAAACAACAATTTCACTTACGGAGCATGGTTTCACCACAATACAGGTATAGGAAAAGTAAAACTTGACAACGATAAAAAAGTTGATGCAAAGAATGGCAATACCGAGATTCTCTTGTTTGGGAAAAGGATGTTTACCGATAAAATTTTTCAGGGCGATTTAAGTTACAACAATACCCTAAAATCTTTTTATGGATACGATACCGACAATGCTTTGGTCAATCCAACATCGGATAAACAAAAAGTAAACAGACTAAATGCCAACCTAGAATTTACAACCACCTATAAAGATTCATCGCACCTAAACTACAAAATAAACACAGAGTTTGGGCATTTAGGCGATAAATACGATATGCAAGAAAACAAAGTAAAGGCATCGCTTGCAATGAATAAGTATACTAAACAAGAGCAATTTGGGGGCGAAGTATCGTTGGTACATTACATGCAAAATCAAAAGTTAGACTCTGGCAATAACACTGTATTTAGATTAACCCCCTGGATACACCTTTTTGGCCCACAGTGGCGTGTTTTGGCTGGTGTTGGAATAACATTCGATAAAAATTCAGGAATCAGCAATACCTACTTTTACCCAAAAGGTTATGCATCGTACGATGTTGTTAGCCATTACTTCATTCCTTACGTTGAGATTGGTGGTTTTATTGAGGAAAATTCCTACTCGAAAATTTTAAACGAAAATCCTCGGGTAATGCCCGGAATTGATGTTTGGAATACATCACATAAATTAATCCTAACGGGCGGTATAAAAGGGAAGTTCAGTGCAGCTGTTTCTTACAATATTTACGCCTCATATTCAGTTATCGACAGTATGTACTTTTATATTAACTCAAGTGCCGATATAGCCAACCCATTAATGAACCAATTTAATGTTGATTTCGACAATGTTGAGCAAACAAAAATCCTTGGAGAGTTAACCATTGAGCCAACGGAAAAATTTAGTGTTTTGCTACATGCCGAGTACTTCAACTATAAAATGCAAAATTTGCAACACCCATGGCATAAACCAGATTACTCTGCATTCATCAATTTACGTTACAGTATCAAAGATAAGATAATAACCAACCTACAACTCTACTCTGTAGGCAAACGCTGGGTTAATGTCGATACTCCTAAACAGTTAGATGGTTTTGTTGATGTGAATTTAGGTTTTGAATACAACTACAATAAAAGGCTTTCGGCATTCCTTAACCTAAACAATGTTTTAAACTCCAAGTATCAAAGTTGGTATCTATACCCAACCTATAGGTTCAATGCACAAATTGGAGCAACTTACAAGTTTTAAAACTAGTGTAAAACCGTTCATCAAAAAACATTTCAACTCGCTGATTAATTGACGATTACTGATTCAAAAAAGTAATTAACAATTAAAAATAAAACCAATATTTTTTCTACCTTTGGGGGATTTATTTTTATCAACCAAAATCAACATTTACATTGAATTAGTATTTCGGCATTTATATAAATTTTACTATGAGCATTAACGAAAACGAACTAGCAAAGCCCAACGGGAAATCGGATTATACCGCCGATAGCATTCAGGTACTGGAAGGATTAGAAGCGGTGAGAATGCGCCCCGCGATGTATATTGGCGATACAGGCAACAAAGGTTTGCACCACTTGGTTTACGAGGTTGTTGATAACTCTATTGACGAAGCCCTTGCTGGACACTGCGATAAAATTGAGGTAATTATTAACGAAGACGGATCCATTACTGTAATCGACAATGGACGTGGTATTCCTGTGGACTATCACGAAAAGGAAAAGAAATCAGCCCTGGAAGTTGTACTTACAGTTCTCCATGCTGGAGGTAAATTCGACAAGGATAGCTATAAGGTTTCTGGAGGTTTGCATGGTGTTGGGGTATCGTGCGTGAATGCACTATCAGTTAAATTGCTTGCAGAGGTTCACAGGAATGGTAAAGTTTACAAACAGGAGTTCTCTAGAGGCAAAGCCATTACTGAATTACAAACACTTGGCGAATCGGACAGTACAGGAACAATCATCACATTTCTGCCCGATAGTGATATTTTCACTCAAACAACAACATTCAATTTTGAAATACTAGCATCGCGCTTACGAGAGTTGGCATTCCTTAACAAAGGGATACGCTTATCTTTAATAGATAAACGAGAACTAGTTGAAAACGGAACAACACACTTCCGCAAAGAGGAATTCTACTCACAGGAAGGATTAAAGGAGTTTATCAAGTTCCTTGATGTAAACAGAGAAAGTTTAACTGAAAAAATCATTTACATTGAATCGGATAAAGGAGAAGTTCCAGTTGAAGTTGCAATGCAGTACAACACCTCGTTCGCCGAGAATGTTCACTCATACGTTAACAACATCAACACCATTGAGGGAGGTACACATTTAACTGGTTTCCGCAGGGCACTTACCAGAACACTAAAAAAGTATGCCGAGGATTCAGGAATGCTCTCAAAACTAAAATTTGATATTAACGGCGACGATTTCCGGGAAGGATTAACCGCAGTAATATCTGTCAAGGTTCAAGAACCTCAATTCGAAGGGCAAACAAAAACTAAACTTGGAAACCCTGAAGTTAGTCTATCTGTTGACCAAGCAATGAGCGAGGCTTTAGCAAATTACCTTGAGGAAAACCCCAAGGATGCTCGCAATATTGTTCAAAAGGTAATTTTGGCCGCCACCGCTCGTCACGCAGCTCGTAAGGCTAGAGAGATGGTGCAACGTAAAACCGTTCTTTCTGGCTCAGGTTTACCAGGAAAACTATCGGATTGCTCTGAAAGGGACCCTTCCCGTACAGAAGTTTTCCTTGTAGAGGGTGATTCCGCAGGCGGAACCGCAAAGCAAGGCCGCGATAGAAGTTTCCAAGCTATTCTTCCATTAAGAGGTAAAATCCTTAATGTTGAGAAAGCAATGCAGTACAGAATTCTGGAGAATGAGGAAATAAAGAATATCTATACAGCATTTGGGGTTAGCATTGGTACCGATGAAGACAGCAAAGCACTCAATGTTTCGGGGCTTCGCTATAACAAAATCATTATCATGACCGATGCCGATGTTGACGGTAGCCATATCTCAACGTTAATTTTAACATTCTTCTTCCGATATATGATTGACCTAATCAATAAGGGTCACGTGTACATTGCCACTCCACCATTATACCTAGTAAAAAAAGGGAAAGAGGAACGCTACTGCTGGAACGAAGAAGAACGACTAAAAGCAGTAGAAGAGATTGGAAAAGGGAAGGACGGTTCAGTTCATGTTCAGCGCTACAAAGGTCTCGGAGAAATGAACGCAGAGCAATTATGGGATACAACAATGAACCCTGCAACCAGAATCTTACGCCAAGTAACCATTGAAAGTGCGGCCGAAGCCGATAGAATTTTCTCAATGCTAATGGGCGACGAAGTTCCACCACGTAGAGAGTTCATCGAAACTCATGCAAAATATGCTAAAATTGATGCTTAACTGCATTTATCAATACAAAGAAGGCTGCAAATTTGCAGCCTTTATTTTTGTCCTATTACTAGGTCCATTTGCTTGACTAAAGTTCCTGTTGATTCATATAACCACTTTACGGCAATGGGTGCTCCATTTATATAAAATATTCTGCCAGCAACATCTCCATTGGGATAAAATGTAGTCCAAATCCCATTATGTTTATCGTTAATGTAAGAACCTATCAACAATAAACTGCCATTTTTATCATAGTAAAACCATCGACCATTGGCTTTCCCTGAAGAATAGTTCCCTATTTGCTTAAACAGACCATTATCATGATATACAATCCATCTTCCGTCAAAGAGGCCATCCTTAAATCCTCCATTGGAGTAAATTTGACCATTTGGATAGTAGCTCACCCAATCGCCATTTTTCTTATCCTTTAAGTAACGCCCTCTCTCCATTATCAATCCATTCTCAAAAAAAGAAAAAAATTCGCCCTCCTGAATTCCATGATTAAAGTTTAAGGTTTCACTTACAGAGCCATTCTCAAAATAGCCAACTAATATTCCATTAATTTCTCCATCAACATAAAAAGCCTTACGTTGAAGTCTTCCGCTTTTATAATAGGTGTAAAGTGTGTCAATATACTTTCCATTCTTTTTTGTACCAAGATAGTTAAGTTCTCCTGTATCATAATAAGTCTTCCAAATTCCATTCAGGGTATCATTTCTATACTCAGAAACCAACCTTAAATCACCCGAAGTAGAGTAAACCACAGAAATTCCATTTAACAAACCATTTAAATAAGAAGATTTAGAATCTATTTGACCATTTGAATGATAAGTAATAAGGGTATCCGTAAGTTTATTATTCTCATACTCCCCAGTTTGATACAACGTGCCATCTGAGTTCCAAAAGGTAAAACTCCCTTTTTTTTCACCTGACTTGTAGTTAAAAAGACTCTTTCTTGCACTAGAGGAGTAGTATGTAATCCAAACACTATCAGGCTTACCATTTTTATAAAATCCTTCCTGAAAAACTCTGCCATTGTCAAAATAGAGGATATACCTTCCTTCTCGAATAGAATCAGTTCCAACAATAAAACCTTGGTATTTCTCTTTTGTTAATCCATTAACGCCAACGCTTTCAACTGAAAAAAAACTCTTCTGCCCCATCAAAATGACGGAGTGCAAAAAAAAGAATATTAATACAAAATATTTCAGCGCATTAAAGATTAATTATGTCTGGTTGTATCGGGAACTGACAATGTACGAGAATCTTTATTAACTACATCAATAACTATTTGAGCACCTTCCAATGGATATTTCGGGCCATAATCAACAATTGCTGCTAGTGCATACTGTCCAGTTGGTAATTCATTAGGCAAAACCAATTCAATTGCTCTTGTCATTTTGGGATAAATCTCCAATTCTTGGGGTTTAAATTGTTTTTCTTCCGCTGTAGCAATATTCGAAGCCAAAAGAAAAACTTTAAACTTGGTCACCTTATCACCAATATTCTCAATTGTAGCAGAAAACTTTCGGTTGATATCACCAAGTTGAGTTACTTCAGAAAAATTGCTTATTTTCAAACTATGATTAGTATTTGACTTTGGTGACTGAGATAGAAGCACTCCTATTCGACCAGTAACGGTAACTCCTGCTCCCAAAGTTTTATCGACACTCCATGATGTTTGCTCTGTTGCTGGCTGAATATATAGCATACACCATGCAGATCCGTAATCCTCGCCAGGAACCAACATTGTTATTTGAATCTGAATATCATCACCTGGATTTACATCAAAAAAAGAAGGATTAATGTTGACCCAATTTGCGCAGGATCTCTTTGATGAATTTGGAGGCAAAACAACTAACTCACCCTTGCTATTTGGCAAAAAATCAGAAATCGAAATTACAAAAGATGTTTTTTTATTACTATGGTTTTTAACTGATATGGTTTTTGTTTGATTCATCGATGGCTCCGCATCAAATTCAAGTTTAACAGGTGCAACTTCAAAATCTTGTCCCTTTAAATCCTGGAAACCAAGAATTAGAGGTATAGTCAAGAGAATTAGTTTAAAGTTATTTATTGTCATATTCTTTAAAATTGATATGAAGATTCCGTTACGAAAATAAAACAAAAAAAAGTAATACAAAACTTATTCCATAAAATAATTAGTCCAAATTCTTTTTAATATATTTTAAGTTATTTTTTTCAATATTAAAAACTTTAACTAAGTTTGAACTAAATAATTAAAAAATTAATAATTGAAAACACAAGTCCAATTATTTATATTTTTTTTGACATTAACATTTGCTATAAACAAAAGTTATGCCCAAGAAATATCTGTGCTTCCTTCACAAAAACAGAACGAAGTCGACCGATATAAAGAATTAGTATCCAGATATAAACAAGCAGACAATGCACAACAAGCAGCATTTTACCTTAATAAGATTGCTTTTATATATTGGGAAAACGGAAATATTAAGGAAGCAATAAACTACTTTCAGGAAACCGTACCTTTAAACGAAAAAGTCAGAAATTATAACGATATTAAAGCAGTTTACAGTAATATCGCATTAATTTATGCTGATATTGATAGGCTTGATCTTACCCTCGATTACTTTTACAAAGCCTTGGATGTTAGAAAAAAAATGAATAGTAAGTTTGAAGTTGCTGCAGGATTAATTGATGTTGCTTACATCCATACAGCTTTAAACCAAACAGAAAAAGCAATTCAACTCCTTAACGAAGCCCACTCATTGTCGCAGGAAATTAACAATCCAAGGTTAATACTAAACTGCCTTAAACTACTTGCTCAGAATTACGACAAAATGGGTAACACTGCGAAAGCCAACGAATTCACAAGCAAATTCGCCACGTACGAAAAAATGCTTGAAACTCAAAGTATAAAAACAGAGGCAGAGGTTAAAATTAGCCAATCACAAGCGGAAGCCGAAAGGGAAAAAATGCAACGTGCACAGCAGGAATTGCTGATGAGTCTAAGAGAATTACAATCCAAAGCAAAGCAAGATTCTCTAACATTTGTTGTAATGACCAAGCAGGATAGTTTAAAAAAAGCAGAAGAGGATGCATTGAACAAGCAACGAGAAATTGTAATATTAACCCAGAAAAGAGAGCTTCAAGAAACAAAACTAAGGGAGCAAGAAGCCCAATCGAGAGTACAACAATTAATTATATATTCAGCCTTTATTTTTCTTGCTGTAGTTTTTGTAGCAACAATTGCAATTTATAAAAACTATAGAGACAAGAAAAAAGCCAATCAACTTTTGAATCTTCAAAATATAGAAATTCAAAACCAACGCGACCACATACAAAAGCAAAATGAGAATATAAATAAGAGTATCAACTACGCTCAAGGTATCCAAAAAGCCTTATTGCCACCTCAAACTAGTTTACAAGAAATATTTGCAGAATCCTTTATATTTTTTAGACCTAGAGATATAGTAAGCGGTGACTACTATTGGTTTAAAGAATTAACAATAGGCTACGGGCAAGACGAAAAGAATGGAAAGGTTGCTGTTGCAGCAATTGACTGTACAGGACACGGTGTGCCAGGTGCATTCCTTTCGATGATTGGGTATAACCTACTCGACGATATAGTTTATAGAGGAATAAACAAACCTGGCGAAATATTAAAAGAATTAAATAATGGTATAAGAAGAACTTTAAGACAGGATGAAACAGATAACCGCGATGGTATGGATATGGCTCTTTGTGTTGTTGATACCAAAAGTAAAGTGGTTGAGTTTTCTGGTGCAAAAAATCCGCTTGTATATGTTGCGAACAACGAGGTTTTCAGAATTAGAGGCGATAAAGAATCAATAGGTGGAGGTATGGGTTATATGGAAAACGATTTCACAACTCACTCCATACAAATTGAGCATCCAACATGGTTTTATATGTTCTCCGATGGCTTTATTGATCAGTTTGGAGGTGCAGATGGTAGAAAATATATGATTAAAAATTTTATTGACTTCTTGGCAAGCATATCAATACTTCCTCCAGATCAACAACGAGAAATGCTTAAAAACACCCTAAAAGATTGGCTAGGAACTAAATACACACAGGTTGATGATATTTTAGTTCTTGGATTTAAAGTAATGCCTTAAAACAACTTAATACAACATTAAAACTTATATTTTCGTGTATCCTTAGGAAACTTTCATCAAACAACTATTAATAAATTACAAATTCAGCACCAAATAGTTGCATTTTCAAATAAAAAAATTTTATATTTACATTAATTTTCAAAATATAACAGAAAATAATATTAATCAACTAATACACAGAAAAATGAAAAAGGTACTAGCTGGAGCATTATTATTGCTTCTTTCACATTTTGGATATTCACAAACAGTATCGGATCAGGCTGTTGTTCCTGTTTCAGTTACGTTGAATGCCATTTTGCGTTTAACTGTTACTTCAGGTGGCAATATTGTGTTTGTTGTTAACACTGTAGATCAGTACACAAATGGTATTGCTACATCACCTAGGACTACAACAACTTTCAGGGTTTCTTCAACAAGAAACTTCACTGTAACCATGGTTCCTGAAAACAACACTCATTTTGTTGGAATTCAAACTAATAACACAACAAACTTTCCTATAACTAATGTTGGAATTGTTTGTGCAGGAACTAGTGGAGTAGTTATACCCGCTGCAGTAGCACCGCTTCTTGCAACTCAAACAATTGTAACTAGCCCTGCAGCCGCAAATGCATCGTATACCATTGGTTGGGAGTTAGCAACAAATGCTGTTGTAGGTGCAAGCACGTTGCTTTCTCAAAGCATTCCAGCAGACGTTTATGTTAACAACATGTTCTTAACATTAGCTCCTCAATAGGGATAAAGCATGATTAATAAGTAGAGCCAAACGATTTAATCCGTTTGGCTCTATTAATTAGATTTACAAATAAAAGAATGAAACACGTTACAAAATTCTTCTTTCTATTTTTATTATCATTATACATTTTTACCACATCGACAGCTCACGCTCAAACAGGAACAGTGAGAGTAAATGGTGGTGGAGTTCAGTTTTTTTTTACAGCATACAATCAATATTCTTCGGGGGTAACCCTCACTAACAGAAACATAGTTAAAATTAATTATACCTTTGCGACGCCACCGTTAAATTGGCAACTTAGAGTAAAGTCGGATTACCCCTCAATTATGTCGGCCAATGGAAGCACTCCAGATATTGCAAACCTAACATATTTAAAAGTAAATGTGGAGGGCACTCCTACGATTACGCCTGCGGGCAACACAACAGTAATTATAAACGGTGCTTTTTACGTTGACCACCTAACACCTCAAGTCCTTGTTTCAGGAACAGGTAATGGTAATTTCGAAGTTAATATGAGCATATCTTACTCCTTTGGCTTTCCTCCTCCTTCGCTTATAAACATCCCCTGGGGTTTGTATTATACAAACTTGACTTTTATCTTAGAGTATTTTTAAACTGAAAAGATTATTATCTTTACTGAAACATGAGAATTAAATAAATGACAACCGTAGTAAAATATTTTCTCTCCTTTTTATTTCTTTTGTGGAGTTGCCATTTATCCTTTGCTCAGTATTATATTCAACAAACTCAACCCAACATTGAGGCAAAATTTACACGTCACTCGCTTGAAGCTAAAGCAAAGCAAACTTTTTTTAATGTTTTAAAAATTAAAAACAACTCTAACCGACCTGAGAATTTTATTTTAAATATTACCGTACCTCAGGGTTGGAATGTAATTGGAAAAGACAAATTTGAAATTAACATAAATCCACTCGATTCAATTATTGTACCATTAAGAATAGCAATAGCTGGGAATGTTAGAGGAGATATTGGCTATAGCGTTATTGCATCTATTTCCGATACTAGAGGTAATACCATCAAGAATGAGTATTGCTTTGTAAAAATACCAAGAGAAACTGACCTAGTAGTAAAATTCTCTAATAGAATTTTTTATCTCGACCCAATTTCAAATACAACTGAATTTAGTGTGCAAGTAAGCAATAAGGGAAACAGAGAAGAATTAGTGAATTTTATTTTTGATGGGAATCGTTTACTCAGCGTGAATTCGGAAAAAACAAATTTATTTGCTAAAGATATAATAGTCCCACCGTTTACAGATACATCGCTTACATTTGATGCCAGATTACTTTTTGTTGAACACCAAGGTAAAGAGATGTTCAGTCTTGCCACAAAAATTACAACAATAGATACTGTTTACAATAATACATTGTGGTTCAAATTATTGAAATCAGAATTTAAGAATAACGTCCCCTCTTCCGAAAAACCTTTAAGAATGGAATTTTATGCACAAGGACTATTGGATGCATATATATCCCCTACTTACTCTTTACTACTAGAGGGTAAAACTCTTTTCAAAGGAAACTCTGATATTTACTATTATTACAGAAATTTTGCTTCGCAAAAAAATGAAGACTTATACAAGTATAATAGAATGTATATCGGAAGCCATATCGGTTCATGGACACTCGAAGTTGGTGATAGTTATCGCTCTATTGAAAGTCAAATGTCGGGTAGAGGTGGATATATAGCCTACGAAAATAATAGAGTAAAAGCAGAAGCCATAGTAAACTCAAATGAATTAACTGATTTTGAGAATATTGGAGGAACCCTTAAGGTTAACCTAAATAAAAAAACCTTTCTCTATACAGGAACAGCCCTCAGCGAAAATAAAAGCAGCAACTTTTCTTCCAAACTTGGTTTACTAGGTGCGGGGTTTTCTTTAAATCGACGACACAACTTCTACCTTCAAGGTTCTTTAAATCAGATAACAAGGGGGGAAACACCAGCAATAAACAATGAATATGGATGGGAATTTAACTACAATTCAAACTACAAAAAAATTTCTTCAATAGTTAGGGCAAAATATGGTAGCGAACAATACTATAGTCCATACGGAGGCAGATTAGAATTGTTTAGTATTATTACATGGCAAAAAAATCCTACAAATCAATTTCAATTATACTTTTCAGAAAACCATAATAATGTTTCAAGAATTGATATTGATGAATACTTAAAACTAGGCTATTTAAAATCAAGAGAGGGAAAACTACTTTTCAGACACTTAGTTAACAGTGATGTAGAAGTATTTGCAGGGCCTGTTCTTTTAAACTATAAATCATCAGATATATATAATTTCCCTGTAGATCAATATTTCTCAAGCCTGAATTCTAAAGCAACTTTAGGTGCTAGGATTAAAAATTCCTCGGGTACCGCCGTATTAATGCCATCAATCGAGGTTGCTTGGGCAAATGTTACAAACAACCCATTCATAAACACTGACAGTTTAAGTAAAAACCGAAAATCGTTTGGATACTACAATCTTGCAGTAACATTTAGGAGCAGGTCATTTCTTATTCTCGCCTTTTTTAATTCAGGACCCAGATCGTTATATGACCAAGTTAACTACCTCCAAAACAGTAAGCAGAGTAGGAAGTTACAATTTATTCCAACCTTTGATAGATTTGTATACAAGGATATAGTTAAGGTTCAAGTAGGATTAAACTACACCAATGATATGATGATCAAATCTAGGTATACAAATATTATTGGACAAGTAAACTGGTATTTGCCGAGAGACTGGGAATTTCAAGCCCTAGGGGTCTATTCCTTACAACACAGAATGAACTATCAGGATCTTCTTGAAACCTACCAAAACTTATATCTAGAGTTAGGGATAAAAAAAGACTTTAACATTAATCAACCAAGAGTCAGATACCACGATATTGAGTTAAGTTTTTTCAAAGATTTCAATGGCAATTACTTGAAAGACGAAAATGAGCCTGGAGTGAAAAACGTACTTGTAAGTATGGAGAAGACTAGCAGTGAGGCTGTTGGGAGAATTCCTGGGGACTTCTATGGTGGTGAGTTAATCTCCGATAATACTGGAAATGTTTCTTTCGAAGATATACCTGAAGGAATCTATAAAATTAGCTATAACCCCGTTGGAAGTGACTTAGGCAGTTATAGTAAAGCCAAAGATGACATTGAACTTAGAGTGAATCGATCGGGGAAATATTTTTTCCCATTTGTTGAGAAAAATAAAGTTTTTGGGAAAATTGTACTTAATCGTAGCCGACTATCCGGTTTAGGTAAAGTCGATATCTCTAACATTAGAATTACGGCAACTGATAGTAGAGGTAATACATTCTCCACATTAACCGACAAAGAGGGAGGATTTATAATTTACGCACCTGTAACCGACGAATACATTGTCAACATCAACAATATCTTTTACGAAGACTTTGACTTAAGACAAAACAATTTCAGGGTTCAGTTTAATGGATACAAGCAGTTTGAAGTTAATTTTGTTTTCGATGAAAAAATTAGAAGGATTAACTTTAGCCCATCAACTCAGGATAATCTGGCCGAAGGGGTACTACAAATTCGTAGAACCAATTTACGCGGTACTATTAAAGATGCAACAACACTTAACCCGTTAAGAGCAAGAATTAACTTGGTTAATACAAAAAACAACTCTATTGTTTCTTCAGTTTATTCTAACCCTCAAACTGGCGACTATAGCCTTTCATTCTTAGCTGACGATATATATCTATTGGAAATTGTTGCAGATGATTATTGGTACTTCTCCGAGAACTTAAACTTAAACCAAGTAACAACTTTCATGAATGTTACAAGGGATATTTTGTTGAAGCAAATATCTATTGGATCAAAAATGGAACTAAACATAAAATTTGTTGAGATCAACCAATCAACATTGGGCCCTGAAACAGTTGCGGAACTTAATAGATTGCTTCACATTTTAAAGGATAATAGCAATATTAAGGTTGAGATACAAGGTCACTGTGATGACTTAGAAGCTATCAACAATCCACAAATTGGTGAAGAGCGAGCAAAATCAGTTGCTAAATACCTTGTTGAAAATGGCTTCAGCAATTTACAGGTAAGAGGCTTTGGGAATACCTCTCCTATCGCTCCTAGCGATTCAGAAGAAAATAGAACATTGAATAGAAGGGTTGAGATTGAAGTTATAAGTAAATAACGGCACTTCTCTTGTCATTGCAATTAATTGGTTAATTATGAAAATTAATTTCTCAAAATATCAAGGAGCCGGAAATGACTTTATAATCATTGATGATAGAGAAAAACTATTTCCTGTTTCAACCGAATTAATTAACAAACTTTGTAACAGACATTTTGGGATAGGTGCCGATGGACTTATGCTTTTGAGCAACACATCCGATGGAGATTTCCTTATGCGCTACTTTAATTCCGATGGGAATGAATCGACAATGTGCGGAAATGGCGGACGTTGCATTACTCATTTTGCCAACAAACTTGGTATAATTGAATCTTCGACTGTTTTCTGGGGTATCGACGGAGTTCATAATGCAGAATTAACTGATAAAGATTATGTTCGATTAAAAATGAAGGACGTCGAAGAAATCCAAATAATTGACGATAACTACTTCATCGATACTGGCTCTCCACATTACGTAAGTTTTGTACGCGATGTTGATGCTATTGACGTTAACCGAGAGGGTAAGTTAATTCGTCAATCTATTAATTTGAACAATGGTGGCACAAACGTGAACTTTATTCAGGTGATTGAAAATGACACTATTAAAATAAGAACTTTCGAAAGAGGTGTAGAAGCAGAAACTCTAGCGTGCGGAACAGGTGCAGTAGCATCAAGCATTGCGTATGTTCTATATTTTGAAGTGGATAAAAACAGAATTAAACTTATTGCCCCCGGCGGTGAACTACTTGTAACTTTTGACAGAAAAGACTCCACTAATTTCAACAATATTTGGCTCGAAGGACCTGCAAAGCATGTTTTCGATGGCACAATTGATCCATCACAGATATGACATCGACACATATTTGAGGCTTAACAGAATTCATTATCTTTGTCTTCCAAAATAAGAAGATATGAAGCCGTTGAGATTTGATGAAACATCTGATACTCCAGAGGTTAATTTGGATAAAGATAGAGGGAGGTTTGAGTTTTATGGGAAATCGATGCCCGAGGATCCAAATGAGTTTTTCATGCCAATAATCGAATGGTTTAAAACTTACGTAGGTAATCCTAACAAAGAGACAGTGCTCATCTTTAAAATGGATTATTTTAACACTGCTTCATCTAAGAAAATTCTCGAAATACTATCGCTTCTTCTGGAAATTCACAAGAAAAAAATGTCAGTAATTGTGAATTGGCATTACCGAAGCAACGACGATGATATGAAGGAAACCGGAGAAACCTTTTCAGAAATCGTACATATTCCTTTCAGGATTACTCCATACTAAAATACAGCCCCTCAACAAAGGGGTTTTGTTTTTTTAGTTAAAAATGACATTTTTTCATTGATTGTGTCAACTCAAAATGTTATTGACTTTTAAATAACTGAAAAACTGGCATAAAGGTGGTTAATGAATGTTAATTCAAAGCCTTTTACTATACCAGGAATAAGTTTTGTTTGTTATTTAGTAAAACAAAAACTTTAAAATTTGTAGTATATGAAAGGTCAAAAATTTATCATCCCAATCATATCCGCTATTCTTGGTGGAGTTATTGCTGTAGCAATTAGCAATTACATTTTTAAAGGTAATGCAGAGCCTATTGCCGCAGCCGATAAAGTTGAAAAGGTTTACCTTACAAAAACCTTTACTGGCGATTCTAACTCAACGGATTTTACCGTTGCTGCAGAAAGAACTGTTGATGCGGTAGTTCACGTAAAAACAGCTTATACTGTAAATAATACTTACACTTTTGGTGACCCTTTCTTCGATTTATTCTTTGGCCCACAAAGAAATATCAAACCACAACCAGTTCAGGCTTCAGGTTCAGGAGTAATACTTACCCATGATGGTTTTATTGTTACCAACAACCACGTTATTGATAATGCTGATGAAATTGAGGTTGTACTAAACGATAAACGTACATTTAAGGCAAAACTCGTTGGGCGAGACCCAAGCACGGATATTGCCTTGCTTAAAATTGATGCAAACGACTTACCGTATATACCTTTTGGCAATTCCGATGAGGTTAAGGTAGGCGAATGGGTGCTTGCTATTGGCAATCCGTTTAACCTGAATTCCACCGTAACTGCTGGAATTATTAGCGCAAAAGCCCGTAACATTCAAATTCTGAACGAACAGTATGCCATTGAATCGTTTATTCAAACCGATGCTGCGGTAAACCCTGGGAATAGCGGTGGGGCTTTAGTAAATCTAAAGGGTGAACTTATAGGAATTAATACTGCAATTGCATCCAAAACAGGCTCCTATGCTGGATATTCATTTGCAGTACCTGTGTCGATTGCGAAAAAAATTGTAACCGATTTAATTGAGTTTGGCGAGGTTCAACGAGCAATTCTTGGAGTTGGTATAAACGAACTTACCGAAGAACTTGCAACAGAAAAAGGTATCAAAGAAATTAAAGGTGTATACATTGGGCAAGTATACGAGAAAGGTGCTGCAGAAAAGGCTGGAATTCAGGCTGGAGATGTTATACTATCTATAAATGGAGTAGATGTAAATAGTTTATCTCAACTTCAAGAACAGATAAGTAAATACCGCCCAAATCAGCAGGTAGATGTTGTTGTAAACCGTAATAACAGCAAAAAACACTTTACAGTAACGCTTACAAATCTCAAAGGAGGCTTCGATGTTATAACAACAGATTCAATCCTTGAAAAACTTGGCGCAAAATTCTCCGAAGTAACCGATAAACAAAAAATGGAACTTAGAATAAGCGGAGGTATGCAGGTTACAGAGATAGTGGATGGTGCAATTAAGGAAAGCGGTATCAAAAAAGGATACATAATAACAAGAATTAACCGCGCTCAAATAAACAGTACCGAGGATTTAAAGAGAATTATTGAGATATCGTCGGGAGCAGTCTTGGTTGAAGGAGTTTATCCAAATGGCACTAGAGTAGCATACGCTTTAAATCTCGAATAAAATATTTATCAACATAAACGAAACAAAACTAACCCGGTTTCCGTTCTACGATAACATCGTTGAATGGATTCCGGGTTAAATATCTTTAAAATAGTTATGTTGTAAAATATTTAACTTGAAATTGATTTGAATTTGCCATAACTTCGCATAAAATTTCGCATAAAGTAGATGAGACAGCTAAAAATCACAAAATCAATCACTAACAGAGAGAGCGCTTCGCTTGATAAGTACTTACAGGAAATTGGAAAGGAAGACCTTATCACAGTTGAAGAAGAAGTAGAATTAGCGCAGCGCATTAGGAAGGGTGACCAAGCAGCATTAGAAAAACTTACCAGAGCAAACCTTCGTTTCGTTGTATCGGTGGCTAAACAGTACCAAAATCAGGGCTTAAGCCTACCCGACCTTATCAACGAAGGAAACCTTGGATTAATTAAAGCTGCGGAGAAGTTTGATGAGACCCGTGGTTTTAAATTTATCTCATACGCAGTATGGTGGATTCGTCAGTCAATTCTTCAGGCTTTAGCTGAACAATCCAGAATTGTACGTTTACCATTGAACCAAGTTGGTTCTTTAAATAAAATCAACAAGGCTTTCTCGAAATTTGAGCAAGAGTTTGAGCGTACCCCATCGCCAGAGGAATTAGCAACTTTACTAGAACTTCCAAAGGAAAAGGTTAACGATACATTACGTGTTAGCGGACGTCACGTTTCGGTTGACGCTCCTTTTGTTGACGGTGAAGACAACAGCCTATTGGACGTTCTTATCAACAACGATTCTCCAAATGCTGACCGTGGCTTAATTAACGAATCGTTAAGTCGTGAAATTGACCGCTCTCTAGCAACTCTTACCGAAAGAGAGCGTGATATTGTTAAACTTTTCTTCGGAATTGGTTGCCAAGAAATGACACTTGAGGAAATTGGCGAGAAGTTTGGTTTAACCCGCGAAAGGGTTCGCCAGATTAAGGAAAAGGCAATTAGAAGATTGCGTCACACTTCAAGAAGTAAATTGCTTAAATCATACCTAGGATAAACTAAAAAACCCGCTTAAAGCGGGTTTTCTTTTCATATTTACTCTTTTACTTACAGTCCTTACATTCTTCAAGATTTCTGTTGTAGATAGCCATCGCCTTATTGCTCATACCCATACTGGAAAATCCACCATCGTTGAAGATATTCTGCATAGTAATTTTACGCGACAAATCGCTGAACATCATTATACAAGAATCGGCACAGTCCATTGCATCGGCATTGCCAAGTGGCGACATACGGTTAGAGAAATCGAGCAAAGCATCGAATCCCATAACTCCTCCCCCTGCAGTTGTTTCGGTTGGCGACTGAGAGATTGTGTTGATACGAACGCCTCGCTCCCTACCGTAAATGTATCCAAAACTACGCGCAATAGATTCTAGCAATGCCTTAGCATCGGCCATATCGTTATAACCGTAAAGTGTACGCTGTGCAGCAATATACGATAATGCAACCACAGAGCCACCACGCTTAATAGCGTCCATTTTCCAGCTGGTTTGCAAAACCTTATGGAACGATAGAGCTGAAATATCAAGTGTTTTCTGCAAATAATCGTAATCTAGGTCATCGTAAGTTCTACCCTTGCGAACGTTTGGCGACATACCGATTGAATGCAGAATAAAATCGAGTTGACCACCAAATCGCATCATTGTTTGGGAAATTAGGTGTTCTAACTCTGCAACATTAGTTGCATCGGCTGGAATTACAACAGAATTACACTTCTCGGCAAGTTCCGAAACAGTACCCATTCTAATTGCCACAGCAGTATTAGATAGTACAATTTCGGCACCCTCTTCGTGGGCTCTTTCAGCCACCTTCCAGGCAATAGACTTGTCGTTTAGGGCTCCAAAAATCAACCCCTTCTTACCTTTCAATAAATTGTAAGCCATATTTTAAATTTAGGTTATACAAACGTACTAAACAACCACAAAAATAGTTTGTTCAATCCGCCTAAACAATTGTTTTATGACAATAGTTCCTTTGCATTCGACAAAGCGGCATCTGTAAGTTTCTCACCACTAAGCATTTTAGCAATTTCAATCACCCTTTCGTCGGGGCTTAAAAGTTTTATGCGTGTTGCACTTTGTGCAGATAGATTATCCTTGTAAACAAGGAAATGAGTTTTGCCTTTAGCTGCAATTTGAGGTAGATGGGTTATGTTGATAACCTGCATACCATTGGCCATTTCGTGTATTATTGTTCCCATTTTATCAGCTATCTCGCCGGAAACTCCCGTATCTATCTCATCAAAAATAATTGTGGGTAAACCAGATGATTTAACCAAAAGTGATTTTAAACTCAACATCAACCTCGACAACTCACCGCCCGAAGCAACCCTTGAAAGTTCCATTGGAGCCACCTGCTTATTGGCTGTGAAAAAGAATGTAATTTTATCGATACCCCAAGATTGAAAATCTTGCAACTGTTGAATATCAATTTTAAAAGCCGCATGCAGAATACCCAATTGCACCAATAAATCGGTAACGCTCTTTTCTACTTGGGGTATTGAACTCTTTCGTTTTTTTGAAATGTCAGTTGCAACCTTCATAAGGTCCGATTCTGCTAACTTCAACTCTTTGCGTAGGTTCTCCAAGTTAAAATCGAGACCAGAAATATAGTTTACCTTCTCCTCAATTGAATTCCGTAACAATATCAACTCATCAATACTAGTAACTCTATGTTTCTGAAATAAGGTGTAGATTAAGTCGATTCGTTTGGATACCTTATCGAGCAACTCATCATCAACATCAACCTTTGAATTCAGAGCATCAATCTCTGTAACAATATCCTTAATCTCAATGCGGCAACTCTCAATACGCTGTTCAATATTAATGGCTGGTTGATAGAACTGAGATATTCGCTTCAGGCTATGAATTGAGTCTTTTAGCATGGCCAAAACTGAAGCAGTATCGTTATTCAACGAATCGTAAGTAAACTGCAAGGATTCCTTAATCTCACTGGCATGAGTTAACTGCTTTTGTAACGCCTCTAACTCAACCAATTCATCTGCTTTTAAATTAGCCGATGTCAACTCAGTTAATTGATGCTTTAGGTAATCGAAATCGCGAGTTGCACTTTGTGCATCCTCCTCAAATTTTATCAACCTTTGCTTTAACTCCCTATAGGAATTAAACTTATTTCGGTATGCTAAAACATCATTTTTAAGTGATGCGAATGAATCAATTACCTTTAACTGGAATAGAGAATTACTCAACAGCAGATTCTCGTGCTGGGAGTGAATATCTATAAGCAAATCGCCAAGTTCCTTGAGTTGATTCAGGTTGACAGGTGTTTCGTTAATAAACGCTCTGGACTTACCAGAATCGTTAATTTGACGGCGAATAATAGTGGTTTTATCAAACTCAATATCATTGCTTGCAAAGAAATCCTCCAAGTCGTAATCCGACACATCAAACTCACCTTCAATAATGCAGTTTTTGGTTTTATCTTTAAGTACCGAGGTATCGGCACGTTGACCCAGAATAAGAGTAAGAGCACCTAAAAGTATCGATTTACCGGCTCCAGTTTCACCGGTAATGATATTTAAACCCTTTTGGAAATCAATCTCCAAATGGTCTATTAAAGCATAATTCTGTATATGAATTTTTCGAAGCATTGTTATGCAAGATAACTATTCGTTCTTTTGCTCCAAAATTGTTTTGTATTTTGATGCGTTAGGATTATCTACCTCAATTAAGATATTTACAACCCGTGCTTGCTCTGTTGGAAACGATTCTGAAAAAACATTAACCAACTCATCGTTTTTTGCATCAAAAAAAAGTTGAAGCCCAAAAAGGTAAGGGTCGGGCTTTTCTCTGTAAACTTTCTGTAAAAGAGCTAAACTTTCTGCAATCTCAGCTCTGCCTTCGGTTGGCTTCTCACTCATTCTATCGAGCCCTTGCCTATGATAACGATAGTAAACCTCGCGTAAAGGTCGATATTTGCTGTTGAGCAGATTTTCAACCATCCAGTACCTATTCTTTCTGTTTCCTTCGTAAGCCTTCCAACCTCTTTCAGGAGCGTTTTGAGCATTTGTGACAATTTTCTCAGCCTTTAGAAAATACTCTGAGCCTCCTAGATTTGAGTAAGAATCGTAATCGATACCAAGTATTATATAAGCATAAAAAGCAAGCGTTGACGACAGGTTACTTAAGTGAGATGTTTCAGTAAACTCTATTTTATCAAACTCCCTATACCTAAAATGCAAGTTATTGTCAAGAAAATTGAGCATTGTGGTGTTGTACGATGAGTTAAACACAGGCCTACGAGCCTGTATCTGTAAAGTACCCTTATACTCATCGGAGCCTAACTGCTCAGTAATATTAAGCATTATGTTGCACTCAATGCGCTCATCGAAGCCGTACACATGGTTTGTCCATGCGGTATTGTTCATAAACTCGTAAAGCGAAGTTTGAAGAGTTTGAAAAACGGTACGATTTGTTCCCTGTATTTTTTGGGTATTAACCTGAATATTGCATCGTAACTCCTGCGCCCAAAGAAACCCAGGACTTACAATTAATACTATAAAGATTATTCGCTTAAATACCATTGGGACTAATCTGCTTTGAAAAATTTATCGAAAATAACATTAACAATATCCGTTGCCACTTCCGATTTATTCTTTAAATCAAACGTAAGCTGTTCGCCATTAGTATCAATTATGGATATTTTATTGGTATCGTGGCCAAAGCCTGCACCTGAATCCTTTAATGAGTTAAGAACAATTAGGTCGAGATTCTTCTTCTTTAACTTAGCCTGAGCATTTGCCAATTCATTATTAGTTTCCAAGGCAAATCCAACAAGACGCTGAGTTTTACGTTTCGTTGCTCCAAGCGTTGCAGCAATATCTGATGTTGGCTTAAGTCGTAGCATCAAGTCATCCTTCTCTCGCTTAATTTTTACATCAGATGAAGCATCGGGTGTAAAATCGGCAACAGCTGCGGCCATTATGGCAATATCAACACCACCGAAATGCTGTGTTGCAGCCTCAAGCATTTGCTGAGCCGATACAACATTTATTACCTTAATTAAAGGGTTATTATGTGGGATTACCACTGCGGGACCTGTAATAAATACTACTTCTGCCCCTTGACTGGCAAAAGCCTCGGCAATTGAAGTTCCCATCTTTCCTGATGAGTAATTACCTATAAAACGAACAGGGTCGATATGCTCATATGTTGGGCCCGAAGTTACAAGAACTCGCTTCCCACTAAACTTTTTTTTTGAGCTTAAAAAATCAACAACAACCTCGAGAATTCTCTCGGGCTCCTCCATCCTGCCCTTTCCTGTTAAACCACTCGCAAGTTCGCCTGTTGCCGCTTCAATAACAATATTACCAAAACGTTTCAGCGTTGCAATATTCTCCTGCGTGGTTGGATGATTGTACATATCCAAATCCATTGCTGGAGCAACCATAACAGGACACTTAGCCGACAGATAGGTAGTTAGCAAAAGATTATCGGCAATGCCGTGTGCCATTTTGCCCATCGTATTGGCACTTGCAGGGGCGATTAAGTACAAATCGGCCCATAATCCTAAATCTACGTGACTATTCCAATCACCATTCTCAGGGTTGAAAAAATCGACAAGAATTGGATTCTTTGAAAGAGTAGCCAATGTTAAAGGAGTGATGAATTCCTTGGCAAGTGGTGTCATGACCACCTTAACCTCAGCACCCTCCTTAACAAGCAATCGGGTAAGCGTTGCAGCCTTGTAGGCTGCAATACTACCTGTTATTCCTAAAATAATATGTTTGCCAGCTAATCTCATTCAAGCATTTACTGATTACTCAGTTTTATCTGCTTTAGAATAATGCAATTTACCTTCCTGATACTCCTGTACAGCAATCAGAGTTGGCTTAGGAAGTTTTTCGTAGAATTTCGAAATCTCAATCTGCTCTCTATTCTCAAACACCTCCTCAAGGTTATCGGTATAGTAGGCAAACTCCTCTAACTTACGATTAAGTTCCTGTTTTAAATCAACGCTAATCTTATTAGACCTTTTTGCGATAATACGAACCGACTCATAAATATTACCTGTTTCTTTGTCGAGTTTATCTAAATCGCGAGTTACAGTTGAAGCTGGTGCATTGATTTTTTTAACGTCCATATGTGTTTATTTTGATTAATTTGACTCCTGTAAAACTTTCATTGAAGCATCGTACATTTTCTTTGCCTCATCAACATACTTTGAGTTAGGATACTCGCTAATAAAAGTATAGTACTCATCAACCGTAGATTGAAAACGCTCTTTACGTTTCTCAGGCACACTATTATCGGCAAGTAAATACGATGATTTTAAAATTAAGAAAAATTGTTCTTCGCGATACTTGGTATTCGGAAATTCTTTAACGCTATTTCGAATAGCAACAATTGCTGCTTTGTAATCGCCAATCTTATAGTAAAGTTTTGAACTCAAGTAAGATTTCTCAATAAGTTTATCGCGAAGCTCATGTATAATCTTATTTACCTCACCCATTCTTTGAGAATTAGGATAACGTGCTATAAACTCAGCAAAAGCAGAGATTGCTGCCTGAGTGTTATCTTGGTCTAATTCCGCTCTTGGCGACGACATATAAAAACAGTAAGCATACATAAATTCAGCATCCTCTGTAAATGCACTTCTTGGAAAAGTTTTTCTAAACTTATCGAAATAATGTCCTGCTAAAAGATAGTCGCCCTGATGATAATTTCCTTGAGCTAAATAGTACTCAATGGTATCAGAACGCATTGTTCCCTTGTAAATTGGAGAGAGCTGCTCAAACAAAGTAAGATACCGGTAATGGTCTTTCTTTGCATAGTATTCAAGAGCTTTCTTATACTTAAACTCGTAATCCTTACTCTTTAATACCTTCTCAAAACCACTACATCCAAAGGAAACGGCCAATGCAACCAAAAGAATATATATAATTGATTTCGAAATAAACACTTTAACTGGGCTACTATTCATAAGGCAAAACTCCTTGGTTAATTATCAATACAAGTAAACAATTAATATCCTACTTATTTTTAAGCAGGCAAAGTTAGAAAGATTAGTGATAAAGGAAAAATAAATCTACCAGTTTATAATAAAAAAGGTTAATTATCCCATTATTTTCGACTAAAATCTGGTTTCGAAATCGATTTGTTGAAAATATCAAAACAATCATCAAAGCCTATGCTGCTTATTTTCAAAATATTAACAGACTTGTGGATATTTTTTGATTAATTTTGGATAGCGTTACTGAATTTCTAGTAGATTTGCGACAAATTTCAATTGATGTTTAATGTTTTACCTAAAAGCATTTAGAAGTGGACATTTTTGATAAAATAACTAACATGGGCCCAATTGGGCAGTGGCAAAACCAAAGCCATGGCTATTTCTCTTTTCCAAAATTAGAGGGTGAAATTAAGCCTAGAATGATGTTTAGGGGGAAAGAAGTTTTAACTTGGAGTTTGAACAACTACCTCGGATTAGCAAACCATCCAGAAGTACGTAAGGCTGATGCGGATGCTGCTGCTGAGTTTGGTATGGCATACCCAATGGGCGCAAGAATGATGAGCGGGCAAACTCGCAAACATGAGGAACTTGAGGAAAAACTTGCAAAGTTTGTTGGAAAGCAATCGGCCTACCTTTTAAACTTTGGCTACCAAGGAATGGTTTCAATTATCGACACCATGGTATCGCGTAATGACACCATCGTTTACGATTCTGAATCGCATGCCTGCATTATGGACGGAGTTTTCCTACATAAAGCTAAAGGTGGAAAGAGCTTTGTTTTCCCACATAACAATATTGAGAAATGTGAGAAAATGCTTGGCTTTGCAAAGAAAAACGCTGAGCAAAATGGTGGTGGAATTCTTGTTATTACCGAAGGCGTTTTTGGTATGGCTGGTGACCTTGGAAAACTTGATGAAATAGCTGCCCTTAAAAAGAAATACGAGTTCCGTCTATTAGTTGACGATGCTCATGGTTTTGGAACTATGGGAAAAACTGGTGCTGGAACTGGTGAACATTTTGGTGTTCAGGATCAAATTGATCTTTACTTCTCCACCTTTGCAAAAAGTATGGCTGGAATAGGTGGATTTGTTGCTGCTGATGAGCAAGTAATCAAGTTTTTAGCGTACAACCTACGCTCACAGATTTTTGCAAAATCGCTGCCAATGCCTATGGTTTATGGTGCTTTAAAACGTCTTGAGTTACTTCAAACTCAGCCTCAACTAAAGGATAACCTTTGGACAATTGTTAGAGCATTACAAAAAGGCCTAAAGGAAATGGGATTAGATATTGGCAAAACAGAGTCGCCTGTTACACCCGTATATATGACAGGAGGTATTCCTGAGGCAGCCAATATGGTGTTTGATTTACGCGAAAACTATGGTGTTTTCTGCTCCATAGTTGTTTATCCTGTTATCCCTAAAGGACAAATCTTACTTCGTATAATCCCCACAGCGGTGCATACCTTGGATGATGTAAAATACACCATTGAATGTTTTGCAACTGTTCAGGAGAAATTAAAGGCAGGCAAGTACAACAAGGAGAAGATTGCTCAAATCTAATTTGAAACGTTAAAGCTCTACATATAAAAAACCCCGCAAAATGAAGTGACCCCAAAAAGTTGGACGGATTAATATTAATTTATAATGGAATGGGTTCTGTATTTTACAGGGCTCATTCCTTTTAAGTTAGCCTTTATTCTATCGTTGTTATAATAATCAATATACTCTTTTACCTCCTG
>JAKQKB010000030.1 GCA_029560875.1 Bacteroidota bacterium
TCTACACGTTTTGGGTGGGTTGGACCTGTTAAACGCTGAAAAACAGCTGCAGAAAGTGTTATTATAACAGCAAAAATCCAAAGTAAAACTCGTTTTAACATAGATGTTTAGTTAAAAGTTGGGAAATATAATAATTGAAATAAACCTAATCACTCAATTTCTCAATAACCTATTCACTCAATTACCAGGTAGCTATAGATTAACCGTCAAGGTTACTTTCTCGTTATTTCTTACAACAACAACCGTGGCTGTGGTATCGGGCTTTAATTCCGATAATCTTTCCATGTAGTCGTTAATGTTGGTTACGGGCTTGCCGTTTATTGAGACAATTACATCGCCATTCTTCATTCCAGCCTTAGCCGCAGGCTTATCATCGGTAACCCCAATAGCTTTTAACCCATTGGTTGATGAGCCGCTAACATCAGGGATGATACCCAGGGTAACCTTTAACTTACCATTATTGCGCGAAGGCATCATCCTGCTTCCAGACTTGGTGAATGTTAGCGAACTATCCATATTGGCAAGTTTGTGTGCCAATCGGTAGGTGTAATCGGTTACTTTTTGCATACCCTCGGCGTTGATTTTATCAATATCGTCGAACGGCGTATGGTAATCTAAATGAATTCCAGTGGTGATGAAAAACACAGGAATATTCTTGGCGTAGAACGATGCGTGGTCCGATGGACCAAATCCGCTTGGAGTAAGTCCCAACTTAAAAGTACTATCAGCGTTGAGTTCATTAAGAATCTGCTCCGATTGAACCGAGGTTTTTGTACCGCTTATCTCCAGTTTGTTCTCAACTAATCGTCCAACCATATCAAGGTTAATCATCGCCTTAATGTTTGAAACGGGAATTATGTCGGACTCCACAAAGCGCTGCGAGCCGACTAGCCCCATTTCCTCTGCTCCAAATGCTATGAAAACAATACTGCGCTTGATATTTTTGCGTTCTGAGGCAAACTTCTGAGCAATTTCAAGTATTGCTGATATACCCGAGGCATTATCATCGGCACCGTTATGAACGGCAACAGTATCAGGCATTCTGCTATTTGCATTCTTTCCACCTAATCCCAAATGGTCGTAATGACCACCAATCACAATGTACTCATCGGATAGTTCAGGGTCAGTTCCACGGAGCATTGCAACAACATTCTGTGTATTTAACTCCTCGAACGATTTGCCAACCTTTCCGCAAATAGTTACGGGGAGTTTCTGGTAGATATTTTGGTTTCCTGATTTTATATGTTGTTTAATTGAAGGAATATCACCCAGATTCTTAAGAAGATTTTCCGAAGATTTTTTGTTTAAGATAAAAATAGGCATCCCATAATCCTTCGCATTATTCTCCAACGAAATGGTATTGTTCTTGTCATCATCATTTAAAATAATGATACCAGCGGCGCTTTGTTCCTTGGCAATATCAATTTTTCGAAAATCGAAAAGTTCCATTTCATTTTCATTCTTTGAGGTGTCCTCGTTTTTAAAGAAAACAGCCCACTTTCGCTTTACATCCACATTATCATAGTTGGCTTTATTGCCGTATCCAACAAAAATGGCATTTGCACATAGCGAATCGCTTCCCCTAGAGGGCAATGTGGTGTAATCGATACCGTAGGTTAAACGTTTTCCGTCTATCATCAGGTGAGTATTCTCGAAACGCTTTTGCGAAGGTTTTTCGATAGTGAAAAACTGGTACCCCTTATTACCAATCAGCTTAAGGTTGTAGGTGTTAAACTGGTCCTTAATGTATTTTGCCGCAATTTTGTCGTAAGTTGTTCCAGGGTATCGACCTTGAAGGCTATCGGAGGCCAAAATACTAAGGTGATATAGGAGTTCGTTAGAGGTAATCTCTTTACTGGACGGTAGTTGCTGTGAATATGTTGATAACGAAACTATTATCGATAGTAGGAGTGATGCGAGTTTCTTCATTATAAAATTGTTTTGTCTGTCTATTAACAATTAAACATCAAATATAGCTATTTATGGCAAGCTTTTTTTTTATATCATTGCTAACAATTTTGGTACCGTTTTTTTGATTATTTATAACAGTTTAGTTTAAAGTAATGGCTGAAAAAAAATTCTCGGAGCGCAAATTAATCCTCTTTACAGTTGGACTATTGATTGTTGCAGGCCTTATTAGGTTGGTTAACTACAAGGTTGGTTTGGTGTTTTTCTATCTATCATTTATACCATTTGTATGGCATAGGGTACGGTTCTACTTAAGAAATAAAACCAACCTGAGCAGTGTAGATAAATACCGAAAAATTACCCTGATAGTCATGCTTGCAACCATTGTGATGAATATTATTGGCTTGCAGGATATTGAGTTTTTCCTTCTTTTCATACTGGCTATTGATTACTTGATTATTGTGAATAGCAAAAACACTACGGTAGTTAATGACAAGTAAAGCGAGCCATACTCTATCGCCAATTTGGCAAAAAGCCGTTGTTGTTGGAACATTCTGGGGTTCATTGGAGATTATTTTGGGTAGCGTTTTGCATAATCTTATGCTACCGTTAATTGCTGGCACTCTACTCTCTTTTGCTGGGGTTATGATTATGACAGCAATATCGATAAAGGAGCCACAGCGTGGCTTGTACTGGCGTGCAGCACTGGTTTGTGCAATGCTTAAATCGGTATCGCCAAGTGCTGTTATAATAACACCGATGATAGGGATAATGCTTGAGGGCGTTTTTATGGAGTTGGGAGTTTTGCTCCTTGGTGCAAATTTATGGGGCTTGATGCTTGGTGGTGGATTAGCTGTACTTACTGTCCCAGTTTTCAAAATTACCCGATTGTTTATGATGTATGGCTCCAGTATTTACGATTTGTACCTATCGGTTTTCAAGATTAGTGCCGACAATGTTAGTCCAACTCCAAATTACTGGCCAGTAATAGGCGTGGGTGGCTTGTATCTTCTTTTTGGTTTTTTAGCGGTTACGTTGGGCTACTCAATTGGTCGTAAAATTAAGCGAACCGAATGGAGTATAGGTGATATGGATAGTGTAAAATTTGTTCCAAAACCCGATAAATCTATTCTTCCTGTGGTATATTTCACAATTCATCTTGCTTTTTTAGTGCTATTCTTAACTTTCACCTCAAAATTGCCTACTTACGCATCGTTGATTATTGCCTCTGTATATATTGGTTTTACAATGCTTTTTTACCCACGGGCACGTTTTCCGTTCAAGAAATTAGGGCTTACAATTCCTATTATTCTATTCTCATTTGTTGTTCCAATTATCAGCGTTGGCTCTTTATCAGACTTAACCTGGGTTGAGAGTGGTGCAAGAATAATGATGCGAGCATTTTTGGTGGTAGCTTCGTTTGCGGCAATTGGGACAGAACTTGGTAAGCCAAGCATCAAGGGTTTCTTTGCTGGAGGGATTTTTCAGCCTGCCTATATGGCAACTTCGCTGGCATTTAACTCGTTGCCCGAGTATATGGGCAGGATTAAAGGTTTTGAGTTGAGGGGAGGAAATCCTGTAAGTCAAATTCGAAATTTAGTGAACGACACACTTACACCTGTAAATCACTCAAAAACAGAATATCCATTTATATTGATTGTCGGCGAAAGGGGCGAAGGAAAAACAACCTTTGTGCAGAATTTTGTAAGTGCTTTAAATGAGAAGAAGATTGATTTTACAGGTTTTTATGCACTAGGGCAGGGTGAAAAGACTCTGCGTACAGGCTACGAATTGGTTCTTTTGCCAGAGAAAAGGATAATGCAACTCTCAACCCGAATTGCAGAGTGCGGAACTCCTCAAAAATCGTTCGATTTTAATGCTGATGCAATACGTGAAGGAGAAAAAAAAATGCTGCAAGCAAAAGGGGGAGAGGTAATTGTTATTGATGAAATTGGACGAATGGAGCTGGAGGGTGAAGTCTGGGCTAATGCTTTTTCGACAGTTGTTGAAAGAGGTAAAAATCCTGTGATTGTAACTGTTCGTAGAGTAAATGTAGAAAATGTAGTTCAGAAGTGGAATATCAAAAACCCAATTGTTGTTGATATTAATGACGGTAAAGTAGAATCAGTGATTAATATACTGAACGTTTGAGCATTAATTCATTGCTTATAGAACCCTGTTAATAATTTGTTAACCAAATTTCGAAAAAGGTGATTCCAAAATTTTGGTGGTTCTCAAAAATCCAATAATTTTGCACAAACCTAATACGATGATTTACCTACTGCTTTGTATTCTTTCGTCAGCTGCTGTTCTGGTAACATTTAAATTTTCAGAACGCTTTAAGGTAAATACATTTAGCGCAATTCTTGTTAATTATATCACCGCCTGCTTAGCAGGTTTTTTTTTGGCCAACGGTGAGGTAAAACCCCTGTTTAACCTGAATATTGGTACTGTAGTTTTTATGCTGATACTGGGAGCTATGTTCATCTCAGTGTTCAGGCTAATAGGATTAAGCACGCAGCGTGCCGGAGTTGCTGTTACATCGGTTGCTGCAAAAATGTCTGTAATTCTCCCAATTCTGTTCTCGGTTTGGATTGATGCAAACGATTCTCTAAATACCATAAAAATAATTGGAATTGTACTGGCTTTAGTTTCAGTTCTGCTCACAACTTATAAGAAGGAGAAATTAACCCACGGAAGAGCTGGATTATACTTGCCATTAATAATATTTATTGGAATTGGAATAATCGATTCGTCGGTTAAGTATGCCCAAACTACCTTTGTTACCAATGAGTTGAATCCTATATTTAACTCGGCAGTTTTTGCCATTGCAGGAACTATTGGTTTAGCAGTTTTGCCCTTCAATAAGCCTGCAGCAAACAATTTGAAGCATATTAAAACCTGGATACTTGGCGTTGTTTTGGGCTTGGTTAATTTTGGCTCAATGTACTTTATGATTGCAGCGCTTAACCATACCGATGCGCTTACGGGCAAACAGATGCAGGGTTCAATTCTGTTTGGAATAAACAATATTGGTGTTGTTGTGGCCAGTGTTTTTCTCGGTTTGATGTTGTTTAGGGAGCGTCCAACCCGCACAAATTGGGCAGGAATTTTACTCTCGGTGGTGTCAATTGTAATACTTGCGTATAGTTAATGGTGGCCGAGGATACATATCGCACAATTGAGGGAACTTCTACAGGGATTTACCGCGAGAAGGGCAGTAAGTTTATTGCTATTGCTCGACCAGTTTGTACCGAGGATGAAATTAAGTCAATTGTTGAGGATTTGCGAAAGGAATACTACGATGCCCGTCATCATTGTTACGCATACATATTGGGGGCGAAAGGCGAGAAGTGGAGAGTGAACGATGATGGAGAACCTTCCGGTACTGCTGGCAAGCCAATTCACGGTCAACTTTTGAGTTTCAACGTTACCAATGTTTTGGTGGTTGTTGTGCGTTACTTTGGTGGAACAAAGCTTGGAGTATCGGGGTTGATTAATGCCTATAAATCGGCAACCCAGGATGCATTGCAGAATGCTAAGATTATCACCAAAACTGTGGATGATATTTTCAATATCAACTTCAGCTACCTTGTAATGAATGATATAATGAGACTTGTTAAGGATTTGAATATCGATATAAATGAGCAACAGTTCGATAATAGTTGCCGAATTAAGGTGACTATTCGAAAGAGTTTAAGCGATGAGTTTATTTCGAGAGTTGAAAAGATTGAGTCAGTAAACGTGGAATATTTGTCAACAGTATAGAATAGTTAGCCCCGATTGTCGTCGGGGCTTTTTTTTGATAATAACCGAAATAAATTTTTAAACAGTTAATTATAAAACTCAATGCAAATGAAAAACAGAAGTTTGGTTTCAATCAACGACCTGAGCAAGGAGGAAATCTTCAAAGTGCTCGATTTGGCCGAGGAGTTTGAGAAAAATCCCTCACAAAAGATTATGGACGGCAAAGTGGTTGCCACCTTATTCTTTGAACCTTCAACCAGAACCCGTTTGAGTTTCGAAAGTGCTGTGAATAGACTAGGCGGACGAGTAATTGGTTTCTCTGAGGCATCCTCCACTAGTGTTTCAAAAGGCGAGAGTTTGAAGGATACTATCCTTACAGTGGCTAACTACTCCGATTTAATTGTAATGCGTCACCCTGTTGAGGGTAGTGCACGCTTTGCGAGTGAAGTTTCTCCAGTGCCAATTATCAATGCAGGCGATGGTGCAAACCAGCATCCAACCCAAACAATGCTCGATCTCTACTCAATTCGCAAAACCCAGGGTACACTTAACAATCAAAAGATTGTAATGGTGGGCGATTTGAAGTATGGTCGTACTGTTCACTCCTTACTTATGGCGATGTCGCAGTTCAACGCTTCATTCGTGTTTATTGCTCCAAAGGAGCTTCAAATGCCGCAAGAGTATAAGATGTTCTTGAAGGATGCAGGTTTGAAATTCGAAGAGCATACAGATTTGGCTGAGAATATTAAGGATGCAGATATTGTTTATATGACCCGTGTACAAAAGGAGCGTTTCTCTGACCCAATGGATTACGAGAAGGTTAAGAATGCATACATTCTTCGCAACCATATGCTTGAAGGAACTAAAGAGAATATGCGTGTACTGCATCCGCTTCCACGCGTAAACGAGATTAATATTGATGTTGATGACAGTAACAAAGCATACTACTTTACTCAGGCGCTTAACGGTGTTTACGCACGTATGGCGATTATGGCATCAATACTTGGTTTGAAGTAAAATATTAAAAGATAACAGCTATGAACGATAAAAAACATTTAAGCGTTAGCGCCATTCAGAATGGAACTGTGATTGACCATATACCTGCTCAAAATCTTTTCAAGGTTATATCGATATTGGGCTTAGATAAAATACCCAACCTTATCACATTTGGAACTAACCTTGAGAGCAAGCAGTTGGGACGAAAGGCCATTGTTAAAATTGCCGATAAGTACTTTGAGCGCGAGGAGATTAACCGAATTGCAATTGTTGCTCCACACGCCAAGTTGAATATCATTAAGGAATACGTGGTGGTGGAAAAAATGCTTGTTGAGGTTCCCGATGAAATTAAGGGTATTGTTAAATGCGTGAATCCTAAGTGTATTACCAACTTCGAGAATGTAACTCCTAAGTTTAAGGTGGCCGACAAAAAGAGTGTAGCGCTAAAGTGCCACTACTGCGAGAAAATTACCGACCAGGAGCATATGGAGTATAGGTAGTTGGAAGATATCTTCTACTAATAGCAATAAGAAAGCCCAGATAAATGAAGTGACCCCAAAAAGTTGGACGGATTAATATTAATTTATAATGGAATGGGTTCTGTATTTTACAGGGCTCATTCCTTTTAAGTTAGCCTTTATTCTATCGTTGTTATAATAATCAATATACTCTTTTACCTCCTG
>JAKQKB010000032.1 GCA_029560875.1 Bacteroidota bacterium
CAGGAGGTAAAAGAGTATATTGATTATTATAACAACGATAGAATAAAGGCTAACTTAAAAGGAATGAGCCCTGTAAAATACAGAACCCATTCCATTATAAATTAATATTAATCCGTCCAACTTTTTGGGGTCACTTCAAATTTGGGGCTTTTCTTTTGAGGTACCTGGCGGAGTCGAACCGCCGTAGTCGGTTTTGCAGACCGATGCCTAGCCACTCGGCCAAGGTACCGATTATTGTGCCCGCAAAGATACAAAAAAAATCAAATCTCAAAACTTACGGGTCAATCTATGCAAAATTTCTTTCGAGTGTGACGCTAACTCTCTCAATTTTACCCCCTAAGGGTGGGTTCATTTTCGACACTTTAACTCGAATTCTGGTAATTTCTGGAAAGTTGGAGTGAATTGAGGTGATTATTCTCTCCGAAACATGCTCAAGCAACTTCGACTTTATCTTCATCTCCTCCTTAATCAGATTATAAATTACCTGATAGTTTACTGTATCATGGAGTTTGTCACTTTGCTGTGCTTTAGTGGTATCGGTTTCCACTAAAATATCAACTAAAAACTGGTTTCCAACCACCTGTTCCTCCTGAAAGCATCCGTGGTATGCGTAAAACTCAATATTTTCGACTTGTATTATGGCCATATTTTTTCATTTAGTACGAGGAAGCAAAGAAAAACAAAGTTACAAAGTTGTACAACGAAATGTCAATTAAAAATTGTTACCATAAACCATATTATTATCCACAAATTTCTAATTTTGCCATCTTGAATTAATTGTAAGCAAATGGAAAGCGAAAATTTAAAAATTGAAACCTCAGCCGAAAAAACTAAGAATTTTCTTGAGGAGATTGTTGAAGAGGATATCCGCACAGGTAAACACGGAGGTAGGGTTTTAACCCGTTTCCCGCCAGAACCCAACGGATATTTGCATATTGGTCACGCAAAATCCATTTGCCTTAACTTTGGTCTAGCCCAAAAGTATAATGGTAAAACCAACCTCCGTTTCGACGACACTAATCCTGTTAAGGAAGATGTGGAGTACGTAAACTCTATTAAGGAGGATATTGAGTGGCTAGGATTTAAGTGGGCCAATGAATTTTATGCATCCGACTATTTTGAACAGCTTTACCAGTGGGCCGAACTATTAATTCAGAAACAGCTAGCTTACGTTGATGACCAAACCCAGGAAGAAATTCGCACAAACCGCGGAACTGTTACTCAACCTGGTAAGGATAGCCCTTACAGAAATCGTTCTGTTGAGGAGAATCTCGATTTGTTCCGTCGTATGCGTGCTGGCGAGTTTAAAGATGGCGAAAAGGTTTTACGTGGAAAAATTGATATGGCGCATCCTAATATGCTAATGCGCGACCCAATTCTTTACCGTATTATCCATACCGAGCATCACCGCACAGGCGATAAATGGTGTATTTATCCGATGTATGATTACGCTCACGGACAGTGCGACTCCATTGAGCAAATTACTCATTCAATTTGCACTTTGGAGTTTGACGTTCACCGTCCGCTTTATGATTGGTTTATCGAGAAACTCGAAATATTCCCTTCGCACCAATACGAGTTTGCGCGCCTAAACATCAACTATACAGTGATGAGCAAGCGTAAATTATTGCAACTAGTTCAGGAGAAAACTGTAATGGGTTGGGACGACCCACGTATGCCCACAATCTGCGGACTACGCCGTAGGGGTTACACTCCAGAGTCAATCCGTTACTTTGCTGAAAAGGTGGGCGTTGCAAAGCGCGATAATGTTATAGACCTCTCACTGCTTGAGTTCTGCTTACGCGAAGATTTGAACAAGCGCGCCGAGCGCCGTATGGCTGTTCTGAACCCACTAAAGGTTGTTATCACAAACTATCCCGAAGGGCAAGTGGAGGAGTTACCAGCAACCAATAATCCGGAGGATGAATCGGCAGGAAAACGAATGGTTCCATTTAGCCGTGTAATTTTCATTGAGCAGGACGATTTTATGGAGAATCCTCCAAAAAAATACTTCCGTTTAGCTCCAGGCCAGGAAGTTCGTTTACGCTACGCATATTTCATAAAGTGTGAAGAGGTGATTAAGGATGCTCAAGGCAATGTGGTTGAACTCCGTTGTACCTACGACCCTGCATCGCGCGGAGGAAACTCCCCCGATGGACGTAAGGTTCAAGGAACCATTCACTGGGTATCGGCACAGCATGCCGTTAAGGCCGAGATTCGTTTGTTCGATAGGCTATTCGCAAAAGCCGATCCCGATGATGTTGAGGAGGGAACCGACTGGAAATCGTCCATCAACTCAGAATCGCTAAAAGTAATCGAAGGATTGCTTGAGCCATCCTTGCAAAATGTTAAGCATTTGGATAAGTTCCAGTTTGAACGTCTTGGTTATTTCAGTGTCGATTACGATTCTGCACCTAACAAGTTGGTGTTTAACCGTACAGTCACATTAAAGGATACCTGGGCAAAGATTGCAGGACAGTAACAAGCCCTAAACAGTATATTATTATGGAATTCCAGATTTATTTCTGGAATTTCTTTTTAAAAAAAGTAATGTCCGTGAACACCCAAAAGCAAAACCTGCTATATTTGTTATCGTAAAACTGTCCTGTTGTGTAATTGGCAACACGTCTGACTCTGGATCAGAAGATTCTAGGTTCGAATCCTTGCAGGACAACAACAGCCGCTTAATTCAAATTAGGCGGTTTTTTGTTGGAAAGAGTTGGGCCTAATAAATTTTTCAACAAATTTGTATCACTTTGATTTAAACTCAATTATTTTTATACTTTTGTCTGTTAACCCTAAACAAACTGTAAGTTGGAATTAGAATCTGCTATTCAGGAACTTCTATCCCGATTAGAATTTGTAAGCCTTCCGGGCTTAGGCAGTTTTGAAAAAAAATACGAACACGCCACGCCTTCTGCCGATGGTAAATCGTTCGATCCTCCACGTGAGTTTTTTGTTTTCGACACAAAAAGGGTGTTTAATGATGAGGCATTAGAAAACTTTGTGGCAGAAAGTTTCGGTTTAGACCACGGGAAAGCCACAGAGGTTGTTGAAAAGTTTGTTGCGGGGATTAAAGGAAGGCTGGAGTCTAACACCGAGGTTGTATTCCCAGGAGTTGGTATTTTAATGAGAAACTCTGGAGGAACAATAGAATTAACCTCATCCGATGATGTTATTAGCCAAACATTTGGACTTGGTAGGGTTGAGGTAAGCACAAAAGTAACAGAGAAGAAAAAAGTTGAGATAGTTACTCCAACCCTAAAGCCAGAGCCAAAACCCTTTGTAAAACAAGAGGATAAAGCCAAGCCAGCGCCAAAGCCTCAATCTAAAAAAGGTATCTTTGTACCCGTTTTTATTATTCTTGCAATAATGGCAATTGCTGCAACTTTGGTTTTTGTACCCGAACTCCGATTCTGGGAGAACATAAAGTCAAGTAGCGAGAATCAGGTAGTTCAAACTACGCTAGAAAGCGAAGTAGTGGTATTGCCATCTGATTCATCTGTGACGACAAATGATTCTTTAGAAACTACTGAGAATATTAACTCGACTGATACAGCCAAGGTAACTCAACCCGAAAAATCGCCAGTAATTGCCGTTACCGATAAAAAAGCCGCTTTGTACTATCAGGAAACCTCTACACCTGAGAGTAAAACTTTTTACATTATAGCTGGTAGTTTTTCACAGGAAAACAATGCTCAAAAATTGATTCAAGAACTGTCAGCAAAAGGCTATAGGCCAATCTTGCTGCAAACAGATAATATGTACCGCGTAGCGGTTTATAAATTCACAAACAGGGACAGAGCATTACGAGAACTGGAGCGATTAAAAGCCCAGAAGTTAAGTAATAAGGTTTGGCTGCTAAGTATATAAAACAAAACCCTCAAGAACTTGAGGGTTTTGTTTTAATATTCATGTGAGTTTATTTAACAGTGGAGCCATTTGCAACATCATCGGAAGGCTGAACAAACTTTAGTTTTCCGTCGGCATCCTCGGCCATTAAAATCATTCCGTGCGACTCAATTCCTTTAATACTTCGTGGCTCAAGGTTAACAAGAATTGAGACCTGACGCCCAACAACCTGCTCTGGAGTAAAGTGTTCTGCTATGCCAGAAACAAGAGTTCTTGTGTCGATACCCGTGTCAACCTTCAATTTCATCAACTTTTGGGTTTTAGGAACTCGCTCTGCTTCTAGTACTTTCCCAATACGGATGTCCATTTTCGAAAAATCATCGTAGGAAACAGCGTCTTTCTGTGGTTGAACATTAACAACTTGTTTCTGGGCATTTGCCTCTTTTGTTGCCTGCAATTTAGCTAGTTGAACATTTATTGTTTCATCCTCAATCTTATCGAACAATAATTCGGGTTGATTCAACTTGTGTCCAGCTTTCAAAAGATTGGCACTTCCAGCATGCTCCCATTTATTATCAGCAAAATCAATCATCTTTCGGATTTTATCCGCAGTGAAAGGCAAAAATGGCTCAAGCAGTATGGCGAGGTTTGCAGTTATCTGCATCGATATGTTAAGAATTGTTGCAACCCTCTCTGGGTCTTGTTTATACATTTTCCAAGGCTCTGTATCGGCCAAGTACTTATTACCTAAACGTGCAAGGTTCATGGCCTCTTTTAATGCCTCGCGGAAACGGAACTCTTCCAAGTTCGACTCAATGGCCTGTTTAATTCTTGGTATTTCGGCAATCGTTTCCTTATCGTAGTCAAGTATTTCAGCGGCAGCAGGTATCTTACTATCAAAATACTTCTGAGTAAGTACCATTGCTCTATTTATAAAGTTCCCAAGGATTGCAACCAACTCACTGTTATTGCGGGTTTGAAAATCCTTCCAAGTAAAATCATTATCCTTAGTTTCGGGCATATTAGCGGTTAAAACGTACCTAAGTACATCCTGTTTTCCGGGGAACTCCTCTAGATACTCGTGCAGCCATACTGCCCAATTTCTTGAGGTAGATATTTTATCGCCTTCAAGGTTAAGGAATTCATTGGCTGGAACATTATCGGGCAGAATATAACTCCCTTCAGCCTTAAGCATTGCTGGGAAAATAATGCAGTGGAAAACAATATTGTCCTTACCAATAAAGTGAATCATTCTGGTATCAGGACTCTTCCAGTATTTCTCCCATTCAGGCGTACACTCCTTTGTTGCAGATATATAACCAATAGGCGCATCGAACCATACGTAAAGCACTTTCCCTTCGGAGCCCTCCACGGGAACAGGTACACCCCAATCTAAATCGCGACTTACCGCACGAGGTTGCAAGCCTTGGTCGAGCCAACTCTTACACTGTCCATAAACATTGGTTTTCCACTCTTTATGCTCCTGAAGAATCCACTTTTCTAAATCAGGTTGAAACTTATCTAAAGGCAAGAACCAGTGTTTGGTGGCTTTCAAAACTGGTTTAGACCCACTTAAGGTTGATTTAGGGTCAATTAAGTCTGTTGGGTTTAAGCTGGTTCCACATTTTTCACACTGGTCGCCATAAGCCCTATCGTTGCTGCAATGCGGACAGGTTCCTGTGATATATCTATCGGCCAGAAATTGCTTAACCTCCTCGTCGTAGTATTGCTCTGTGGTTTTCTCAATAAAAACGCCCTTATCGTAAAGGTTACGGAAAAACTCACTTGCGGTTTGGTAATGAACTCTTGATGTTGTTCTGGAATAGATATCGAAAGAAATACCAAATTTTTCGAAAGAATCCTTAATTATGGAGTTATATTTATCTACAACAGCCTGAGGTGTAGTATTTTCCTGACGAGCCTTAATTGTAATAGGCACTCCGTGCTCATCGGAACCACAAACAGAAATAACCTCTACCCCCTTTTCCCTCAAATAACGGGTGTAAATATCGGAAGGGATATAAACCCCTGCAAGGTGCCCAATGTGAACTGGGCCATTGGCGTAGGGCAAAGCCGAAGTTATCAGGTATCGCTTAAAATTCTTCATATCAACTTGTTATAACAGTATTGTTTTTTCTTAAAAGATTACAAATCTACACTAAAAACTTAAATGTTTGACAGTAAACGTTAAGCCAATTTCAAATTTTAGCTCAGTTGGAGCCAATATCTCTTAATCGAAAATAAAACGGATTATGCTTAGGCGATACTCTAAAAAATTCCTAATTTTATGCAAATTAAAGATTTTGAAAAGGATTCTTTATGGAAAACATCACTCCTCCATATCTAAAACCTGGCGATACCATTGCAATTGTTGCCCCTGCACGCTTTGTTACCCGCGACGAAATGCAGCCAACCATTAGGTTTTTAACCGCTAAGGGATTTATGGTTAAAACATCGCCTCGCCTTTTTTCGCAACATTACCAGTTTGCAGGGACAGACCAGGAGCGTGCTGAGGATTTTATGGAGATGATAGAAGACAAATCCGTAAGGGCTATTCTTTGCGCTAGAGGCGGATATGGCTCTGTTCGAATTCTGGAGTTAATCAATTTGCGCAAGTTGCAACTTAATCCTAAGTGGATTATTGGGTATAGCGATATTACGGTTCTTCACAGTATTATTAGTAGCTGGTATGGCATGGAAACTTTACATGCCACGATGCCCATAAACTTTACAAGCGATATCTCCGGAAATGAGTCGTTCAATCGGTTAGTTAAGGCTCTTTCTGGGGAGCAATTATCCTATAAAATACCCCATCATCATTTCAATCATTTTGGCAAATCTTCAGGATTAATGGCTGGTGGGAATCTGTCGATTCTTAATAGTTTAATTGGAACCGATGCCGACATAACACCTCAAGATAGAATACTTTTCATTGAGGATTTGGACGAATACCTCTATCATATAGATAGAATGATGATGCATCTTAAACGAAGTGGAAAATTAAAAACGATTGCAGGCCTAGTTGTAGGTTCATTCTCGGATATGAAGGATAACAAAACTCCTTTTGGTTCCGATGCCTACGAAATAATAAATAGCATAATGAAAGATTACAATATTCCCGTTTGTTACGGTTTCCCCGCTGGACATACAGAACCTAACTATCCTCTAATAATAGGACGTAATGTTCAACTTGTGGTTAACGAGGAGGGCGCCGAGCTAACTTTCTCGATACCTGCTAACTTAGGAGTTCACGAAAATCAGGAGGAATAGCAAATAGACCTTCAGGGAGTTTCGCTTGCTTAATGTCAACTATTTTGGCACTTTCTTTTACCTTTCGCAACAATGTTCTATCAACTGATAGCAGTGGAAAATACCCATTTGTATTGGGAAATAGGCCTAGTATTCTAAGTGGCGTTTCGCTTCGGCTAATAATACTGATTAACGACTGCATAAACCCAAACTCCTTGGCAGTAACCCAATAGGTAACCTCTGTGTTTTTCGATTTATCCCTAACACGCCACTGATGACAAGTAACCCCATTTATGCTCATCGTATTTTGGGTTTTGATAATGTCCACTTGTGCATTATGCCTATTTGTACTAATTGGAACTTCGGTATATAACTTTTCCCTCAACGACAGAGCGTAAATTTTTTCTTTAGATAAATCTACCAGATAGCTGCGGTTAATTGTATTCCGTTTAGTTATCTCATCAATCCGAACAATATCCTTTTTAACGCTAATCTCAATTTGGAGGGTATCGTATATGCTCTCCTTTATAATTTTGATTTTGCCTTCGAAATTATCTATATTTGATAATGAGGAATGGGAAAAAAGACACAGAAAGGTTATTATGGTTAACAAACTTCTCATTAAGTAAAGTTTTGTGATTATCCATATACTTAATCGGAATTTAAGCAAATTTGTTTCAGGTTGCTCTGTTAAAACTTAGTTTTATCCCATAAATTTGACCATTGGTCAACAGGATGTCAACATTTATGGGATTTTTAGAAACATTTCCAAAAAGGTGATATGCATCAACATAAAGAGTTAGGCGATTTAGGCGAAGATATTGCAGTTGAGTATTTGCAAACCAAGGGTTACAAAATACTTAACAGGAAATGGCATTACGGCCATAAAGAGTTGGACATTGTGGCTATGGACAAAGGTATGCTAGTGATTGTTGAAGTTAAAACCCGCAAAAGCGATTACTGGGAAGAGCCCAAAGATGCCGTTAAGCGTAAAAAACAAAAAAATATGGTGGATGCTGCCGATGCTTACATTCAGGAATTCAACATTGAAGCAGAAGTTCGGTTCGATGTGGTATCGGTACTAATTCAAGGTCATAAACACGTAATTGAGCATATTGAGGATGCTTTTTACCCAACACTTTAAACTATGGACATTGTTGAACTGAGAGACTATTGCATATCGAAACCCAATGTAACAGAGGGCTTTCCTTTCGATGAGGATACTTTAGTTTTTAAGGTAAACGGAAAAATGTTTGCGTTAACAAATCTAACCGGCGACTTAACTATTAACCTAAAATGTAACCCTGAAAAAGCTATTGAACTGCGCGAAATGTACCCCGCAGTTGAGCCAGGGTACCACATGAACAAGCAACACTGGAACACCGTTCGAATTGACGGTTCAATCCCTGCAAGTCTTATAAAAGAGTGGATTGACCATTCCTACAGCCTGGTAAATAAAAGAAAAAGCAAAAAACAATAAACACTGATTCCAATAGTTTTATTTTAGTAACTTTGGTACATAAATTGTTGATTCATCAAAAACTAATTTAAAAAATATATGAGCCACAAGTTTAACTTAATTGCAATTGTCCTGATAATGTTTGGACTACAAACATACGCTCAGGACAGTTACACCGTTACCCGTATTAATGGTAAGGTGATAAATTACAAAACAGGTACAGAGCTTAAGGCCGGAGATATCCTGCAATCGTCCGACAAAGTTACTTTCGATTCGTTCGACTCTTACATTATCTCCATTAGTCAGAACACCGGTCGTTATATGATGAAAATGCACTTACCTCCATCACCCGAGGCTGTTCAGCAGTTAACAGTTACCGTAAAAGAGGTTGCTGTTCCTACAAAACGCCGAAGCCTAATGGCAGAGCGTTACAAACCAGAGGAAAAAGAGGTGGCCGACCTAAAGGGATACTTTGGTAACGATAAGTTTTCAGTAATAGGCGATAAGGTATCAATTCCTGTAAGTGCAGGAAATTATCAAATTGATGAAAACAAATTCATTGTATTCTACTATAGGGTAAACAACAATCCTGTATCGAAAAAACTAGGATACGAGCAGAATGCACTATTGGTGGAGAAAGATAAACTTTTGGCAACAAACGCAGGAAGTATCGCATCAAATGAAATACCTAGCATAGCGGTTTATTTGTACGAGAAGAATACCCGCACTAGTGAAGAAATTACAAAATTCGACCTTGTTTTTGTTGATCAGGAGGCATTAACAAACGAATTTTACACTATTCTTCCAATTCTTCGTCGCCAAAAAATGAGCAACGACGATATAAAGAAGTATTTAATTGAATACTACTTTGATTTTTACGGGGCAACAGACTCTAAATCAATTAAGCAATTCGTAGACAACTTGGTGGATAACGCAAAGATTTAATATGTAATGCATAGAAAAGAGGAGGGAGGTTAAAACCCTCCCTTTTTTATATCTATTCAACCTCTCCAATAATTACCACGTAGTTTTTGCCATACTTTTTAGCACACTTGGGGCAAGTGGTATACCACATATACCATTTCTTTATGGTTAAGCCTTTTTCGGCAACAGTTACTTTAAAATCCTCGCTCCATTTGCCGGTATCTTTAAAGGGTCCTTCGTAAACTTTGCTGAAGAACTTTCCGCTTAACTTTACATTCTCTGCGTTGGCAACCTCTTTATCTAACGCAAGGTAAACATCCATATTCCATTTCGATGTGTGGTCCGAGAGGCAAAGGTAGTCCGGCATTGTTGCGTTGGCTGCGGTAACTTTTTCATCGAGGCGTTTCATGGTTTTGCCAAACCCAAATGGCATATAAAAGATAGTAAAAACCTTGTCCTTTATAAATGGCTTATTGTACCACTCCAGCATTTTTCCGTCCCAGTTTGCTGGGTCGAATGGTGGGCAGCAGGTTGAGTTTTCTTTTTCCATAAATGTATTGTTTAGGTTAAGTCAAATTTACATAGATATTTTACTTAAAATCAAATTTTTAATGGAGAATAAATTATTTGCATTAGTTGATTTTAAACGAGTAAATAACCTCAACATTACCCTTTATCATTGAAAGTACTGGGCAAATTCCCTCAATCATTCCTAAAACCTTATTCATTTCATCGGAGGTTAGGTTTTCGCTTTTTATGTTAATCTCCAATGTAACTGATTTAAACCCCGTTGGATGTTCCTGTTTCCTGTTGCCAATGCTGGAGATTTCGAATGATTGAATTGACTTTTGCATCTTTCTGAGCAATACAAGTATTGCAGTTCCGGCACACGATGAAAGGCTTAGCAGGAATAGTTCCAAAGATGTGTAGCCAGCATTATCGCCTATAGGCGGAGTGTAATCAATCATAACGGGATTGTTACCATCGACAGAGCCCTTGAATTGAACTTTTTCGTTGATTAGTTGGATTGAACTTCGGAGTTCCTTCGATTTGTCAATTTTGTTTTCCATTGTTTTAGTTTTTAAATTCCTTACAGTTGTACTCTACCTTTTTAATCAGAAACTCGCCATAGCAAAAATCTCCTTCGGGGCGACGGTAAATTGCTTTTGCTCCGTTAGGAAGTCTATAGCCATTTATCTGCGCATATCCTCCAAAAACTGGAGTTACCCAAGGGTAGTTTTTATAAGTTTTACCATCTTTTGTTTCAAACCTATCGTTGCTGATAAAGTTAATTAATTCCCCAGTCTCATTGAAGAAAAGTGTGGCAGAAATTATAATGCCTCCATTAGTAAAGTAAGCCTTAACCGATGAAGAATCTATTTCCTCCCACCGAATACGCTTGTCGATAAGCGTTGCTGGAGCCATAAAGCACATATCGTTAAATACAGTAACAGTTTCACCCTGATTCATTTCTGAGCCTTGTGCATTAACAATGGTGAATAGTCCTGCCAGTTTTATATGCATTATGGCTGTTTCCTGCTTATAAAGATGAATACCAGAGGCAGGTATACCCATTTTTCGGGCTTTAATATAGAAAACACGTGTTGGATTATCGGTAAAGTTATACTGTGCCGAGGTTAATTTCATCCATTTATCCTCAGGATTAGAGCGGATTACTCCCTCAAATTCAACCCTAAAGTTTACAACCTTTTCCTTCCCAACTGCTCCAACATACCGAAGGTAGCGTTGCACAAGTGAAGGTAGATGCTGTATATCCATCTCCGTTAGGATATCGCTATTAACATTTTTGGTTCTTTCGAGTCCAGCCAGAACCTCTTTTTCGTAAGTCTTTTTCATGCTTTGAGAATAACTTTGGATGAACATACTTAGAAATGCCACAATAATCAATAATTCTCTCATTTTTCTAATTGTTAGAATGATTTAAACTCAACTCACTAACCAATTCGACAACTCTGTTTTCATCTATTTTTGATATTGTTTGAGACACACCAGAAATCTTTTTCACCAGAAACTTCTCAATAAAATTCATCTTTTCTATAATAAATTCGCCGCCAACAACCTTTTTGCTTATGGCGTGGTTGCGAAGCAACTCAGGGAATGACATTTTCAACTCGTTATCGAATTCTGGCTCGTTCATTGCGCAGATAAAAAGCCCCACGCGCATTTGTAAAAGTTGAACCATATTTCGTTGGCAGAATTCTCTTACCTTTCGCTGAATGCCTCCTGCGTGGATTGAGCCACCTATTATCACCTGTTGATACTGTGTTAAATCGATATGCCCACTCTTCTTGAGGTTAATTAAGGTTGTATTGCCCAACTTTGATGCAATTATATTTGCTACCTTCTCGGTTGTTCCGTGCGATGTAGCGTAAACAATGGCTGTTTTCATTTTTTCAAGATTGATATTAAAACTCGTAAATAATTCCGTATTTCATAAACGAAGTACCAGGCATTTCGAAATCGGTTTTATTGTAGAAATCTTCGTAAACCTGAGTGCCACGATACCCCTCGAAAAAGAATCCAACTTTTGCTCCATTCTTCAACCTGAATGGAGTGGTTGATACTCCAAGGGTAAACCCGTTTGAGAACGCTTTTGTGCTGTAATCAGGTAGGCTTGTTCCGCTACTTGAAACGTTGAACATATTAATTTGGGCCAAGTAACCGAGTTTAACCTGAAATAAACCTTGTGGATTGTTCTTGCGGAAAAAAGGAATGCTGTAAGTTACAGGAATCATCACTTGCGATGTTCCTACTTTTCTTGTTCCAGAGTATCCATTTGTTGCATCGTTGTAAGTGAAGGTTTGGTTGTTGTACATAAAATCCACACCTGTTTCCACTGCGTTTCTTTTTAATGGTAGAATAACCCTTGCGCCAGCGTTAAAGCCAGTTTTTGTAGCCCCAGAGTAGGCATCAACATCGGCATTGGGAACTACTTTCATATCGGTATTCTCGGTAATTCCGCCCTTGTTGGCACCAGCCTGCACTCTATAGGTAGGCTTCCATTTTGCCTGCTCGGTTGTTTGTTGTGTGGTTGAGCAACCCATAAGCGCAACCAACAGTAAAATTGAAATTTTCCTTTGCATAATCTTTAGAATTTTAGATTTCAGATAAATTATCTAGCATCTTGAGTCTAATGTCTAGAGTCTGATTTTATGCAAAGGAATATGAACTCAATACAAAGGGAGTCTCAGTAGTGTGTTTTATGGTCTCAACTTTTTGGAAAGGGAAAAACTTGGGGTCTCAACTTTTTGATACGCCTTGGAAATACTCGCTAGGAGTGACTCCTACATTTTTTTTGAATACCCTGTTGAATGTTGCCTTAGAATTAAAACCGCAGTCGTAAGCTAAGCTGATTAAGGTGAAGTTTTGATTTTTAGGATTCTTACAAAGTTCCTTGAACTCCTCAATTCGATGATGGTTAATAAAATCGAAAAAGTTCATACTTAAGCGTCCGTTCAGTATCCCGGAAAGGTATTCGGGCGTAACGCCAAGTTCATCGCTTAACTTTGCAATTGTGATATCGGGGTTTATGTATGGCTTTTGTTCCTTCATATGGCTAAGAAGCTTATGAACAAAATCTTCCTCATCCCTTTTTATATTAGTTTCTTGTATTGGAATGCTTGCGGCTTTATCCATATCGAACCTTATGGTTTGAACGCTAAATAGGCTTCCTTGGCGTAATCCGAAAAAGCCCAGCACCATTACAAATACCGAGGCTATACTAAACCCAATTACCTGAAGCAACTCATAGGTAAAAAGTTTTAGCATTGAATCAACAATGTATAGCAGGCTTATGCTGGCCAGAAATATTAGCGCAGAGAGTAGTAGAAATCGTAACCACGATAAATCCAGCTCATCGATATCGGAGAAGTAAGTTTTTATTCTTTTTCTGTACGACTTAATGAGAAAAAGTCCCCAAACAGTGTATCCCACATTAGAAAGGGCAATCATAGTTACCACAAGAGGGAAAACAAAATCCTTTTTAAATGCTTCGCTCTGGTCCATCTCAATTTTTACAGAGTCGGGCAAGAGAAACATTCTTACAAAAAGGAGAATTACTACTAAAACAAAAGGAATAGCGTGCAATAAATGTGTCCCTTTTAAACGAAACTTTTGGTTGGTTAACGATTCAATATAAAGCCAAAGCAGTGGTCCAACAAGAAGTATGAATGGCGTTGATGTTCCAATAGTCCAGGGGAAAATGTATCCATTTTTACGGCTATAAATCTCCAAGAAAGCAAATAGAATGATTAAGGCTGAAACAAAAAAATAGAACGACAGAATTTTATCGGAGACAACTTTACCCCTCTTGGTTACAACTAAAATCCAAAGGAAGAAGGAAAGAAAAAAACCAAATATTAGTATGATAGAAGTAATGGGCATAAACAGTTGGTTTATGCCCAAATATATTCATAATAATCAAAAATGCATACTAAGATTTAGATTCCTTTTAAGAATTCCAATGCATTTGCCAGAGCCTTCTTAGCTTCGGGATTATTTTCGTTTTGGTTTGCAGACGCCAAATCGGGCAAATAGTGGGTAAACTCCGAATTTGCAATGTACTGTGCTGCACGGCTACGCACCTCGGCTGAGGAGTCGTAAAGCAATCCTTGAACCCAGCGCTTGGCATCCCACGATACGTTTTGCTCTAGCCAGTTCAGCGCCTCAATCTTTTCAGTTGATGTTCCGTATAGGAATTTCTTGTAACAATCGGCCTCTTGGCTAAGCATTTCCTTTGTGAAAAGTATCTCTTTATTAAAAATTGTTGGTCTTACGGCATTCTGGCTATACTGAATATACTCTTTGCTAATTGTCCACCTAACCATTCTTGGTATTAGCCAGCGCATACCGGGAGTTGCCTCGGGGTGAGCAATTGTGCTGAATACCCTGCCTTTTCCAAAGTTATTGCCAATAAAAAATGGCTTATTGTTGGTCATATTTGTGGGAGCATTTCCCTCTTCGTGAACATCGCTTTGCATAATTGCCAAAGTTTCGAACGAAATTGAATCGGGAGCATCAACAAATACGGGACCTTCGTAGTACACAACATAGTTGGTGTCTCTATTGGCTAATTCTGGAAATATGGTTTTGCCTTGCTCTGTTAACGTAAATTTTGCAACACCATGACCACGGTTATCGTGCTCAATGTCAATTGCCTGAGCCCCGTTAATTGCTATACTAGCATATCCAGGAGTGTTGGAGAAAAGATACGCACCAGCACAAATGCCCACAGCACCTTTGCCCGAGGCTATAAATGTTTTAATTCTTTGGTGGTTCTCGTAACCAAGATTTAGAAACTGGCGACTGCCTCCACCCCCGGGGATAATTATTGCATCAAGTGTATCGAGGCAACCTGCAGCAATATCGGCGGTTGTAATGGTCGATACTATCATTTCTTTATCAATCTTAATGGCTTCAACGGTTTCCCATACACAGGTTTGAGCACCACCGTGGCCATCAAAAACACCAACACGTATTAGGGTGTCATTATTTTTTTTATTACACGCGGTTATTAATAATGAGGCGGTTAATAGGAAAAGAATACTATGCTTCATAAAAAATTAGTTTTTTCTCAAAAATATTAATAGTTACTGATTTATTGCAATACAATATCCTTTTATAGGATTCAAAATTTATCAACTTAAAAAAATCAATTATCTCCCAAATTTCCAATATCTTTGGGGATAATAAGATGTTCAATTTTCAATAATCGTACATCTAATTTCTAATATCTGTATTAATGAGTAAAAGTAAAAAAAGCAAGGATATTGGTTTTCCAAAGAAACGGATTACCAAAAAGGAGCTAAAGCAGGCCATTGTTGATGTTTTTGCCGATAAACCCGGCCAAAGTTTTAACTACAAGCAGTTGGCTACAATCATTGGGATTAAGGATGACCCAACGCGCAGAATGATTACCGATATTCTGTATGAGTTAGTTCAGGAGGAGCGAATTGTAGAGCTGTACCGTGGCAAATTCAAAATGGAGATGCAAAATTTGCTTGCTGTTGGTATCCTTGAGATGAATAACGATGGCACTGCCGATGTAATTACTGAGGATAATCGTGAGATTTTCATCCCTGAGTTTCGACTAAATCGTGCACTACATGGCGATAAGGTTGAGATTTCTATTTACCGTCATCGTCGGAGGGGGTTGTTTGAGGGTGAGGTTATAAGGGTGGTTGAGCGCGCTAAGCGCAACTTTGTGGGAACTATCACTCTGGGCAGAGATTTCGCCTTTGTGGTGCCCGATAATAGGCTGATGCCTTACGATATATTCATCCCTAAAATTGAACTTAGCGATGTTCAAAATGGTCAAAAGGTCATTGTTCAGATTACCGAGTGGCCTGCAAGGGAGAAAAATCCTATTGGAAAAATTGTTGATATTCTGGGCGACCCAGGCGTTCACGAGGTGGAAATGCATGCAATTCTTGCGGAGTTCGACCTGCCATATAAATTTCCAGAGGAACTTGATAGGGTTGCCGAAAAAATCAGCGAAAAAATTACCGATAAGGATTACAACGAAAGGCGCGATTTCCGAAATATTCCAACATTTACAATTGACCCATTCGATGCTAAGGACTTTGATGATGCCCTATCGGTTCAAATTCTTAAGAATGGAAATATTGAGGTTGGCGTTCACATTGCCGATGTTACACACTATGTAACACCCGATACTCCTATAGATGATGAGGCCATTGAGCGTGCAACATCGGTTTATTTAGTCGATAGGTGCGTTCCGATGCTTCCAGAGCGGTTGTCGAACTTTATTTGTTCGCTCCGACCCGATGAGGAGAAGCTATGCTTTTCGGCTGTTTTTGAGATGAACGAGAACACCGAGTTGCTTTCGCAGTGGTTTGGACGAACTGTAATTTTATCGAAAAGACGATTTACATACGAGGAAGCACAGGAGGTGATTGAGACTGGCAAGGGGGATATGCAGGACCAAATCCTGCTGCTTCATAAACTTGCTCAGACTTTGCGAAAGAACCGATTCAAGCAAGGAGCCATTGCATTTGAGCGCATTGAGGTGAAGTTCGATTTGGACGATAAAGGTAAACCGCTTGGCGTTTACTTCAAGGAGAATAAGGAGTCGAATCAACTCATTGAGGAGTTTATGCTTTTGGCAAACAAACGAGTTGCCGAGTACATTGGTAAAGAGCGTTCTGCTAAGCGCGAGTTGCCATTTGTGTACCGTATTCACGATAAGCCAAACCTTGAGAAGTTTGATGCTTTCCGTTCGTTTATTACTCGCTTTGGCTATAACATAACTGGCAATACCGATAAGCAAATCAGCAAAGCTATCAACAAGTTGATGGCCGAGGTAAAAGGTAAGCGCGAGCAGAATCTTATCGAAACACTTGCGCTACGGTCAATGGCTAAGGCGCGCTACTCGTCCGATAATATTGGGCATTACGGATTGTCGTTCCCCCATTACACGCACTTTACTTCGCCAATTCGTCGTTTCCCCGATATGATGGTTCATAGGTTGTTGGCTCATTACTTAAACAGCGATAAACCTAAGAACAAGGAACAATTAGAAACGCTTTGTAAACACTCCACCGATATGGAGATTCGGGCAACGGAAGCCGAAAGAGCATCTATCAAGTATAAGCAAGTAGAGTTTCTGCAGGATAAAATTGGGCAGAAGTTCAAAGGAGCAATTTCGGGAGTTACCAGTTTTGGCCTATTTGTTGAGCTCGAAGGTACACAGTGTGAAGGTTTGGTTGCAATGCGCGATTTAAATGACGATTACTATCAGTTCGACGAGGAATCTTATGCACTTGTTGGCGAACGTACAGGCAGACGATTCCAACTTGGTGATGAGGTTGAGGTTGAGGTTTGGCGCACCAATTTGGTTAAAAAGCAAATAGACTTCAGGCTTGTGGGAATGGAGTATGCCGAAATTCCACAACGCAATAGTCGTATCTCCAAACCCAAGCATAGCAGCTCGCATAAGCCCGAGAAAACAAGGGTTCGTGGGGTTGTAAAGTTTGGAGCAGGTTCCAAATCAAAAGGGAAGTCTAAACCGAAAGATAAAGGAAGAGGCGGAAAGAAAAGGCGATAATTTGTACTTACATAATTATTTAAAAAACAGAAATATGCGATTGTTCGATTTCCGGAAATGCCCTGTTTGTGGACATCAGTATTCAATTAAAAAGTATTTAAGGGAATTCCTGAGAAGTAATAGTGATAGCGTATGGCAATGTGAAAAGTGCAAAACTTTAATGACTTATAAAAGATATAAGTTAACATTTGTATTGTCAATTTTACCTCTAGTATTTACTAGCAGTCTGTCAGGTTTATTTAGTAATAAATTTCTTGGTTACACAATTGTAATCTCGATATCGATAGCGTGGTTTCTAGCAATTTTCCTCTTGACGACTTTCAAAAAAATTAAAATAGACAAATAAATATTTGAAAAGGCTCAAACAGTTTAAATGTATCTTAACTATAAACGTATATATGAGAAAACTATTGATGTTTGTTGCTGGTGCAATGCTGCTTGCATCGTGCACTGGTGGTAAAAAAGAGTTAACCACTGGCCCTTGGCTTGGTGTCGTTCAGTTGGATTCATTGGGCAATTTTACGGTTCCTTTTAACTTTGAGGTGAAGAAAGATGCCGAAAAAGTTACACTGGTTATTCGCAATGCCGATGAGTTTATTCTGGTTGATGAGGTTGAGGTGAAAGGCGACACAATTCACGCAAAACTTCCTGTTTTTACCAGTGAAATTGTTGCAGTAATTGGCGATTCGCTAAAAGGATTCTACTATCCAAAGGGTTTACAGTTTGGTGTAAAGTATAATTTCTACGCTGTAAAAGGCCAAATCGACCGTTTTCCTTGGTTTACCGAAACACCTGCATTTGATGTAACAGGTCGTTGGTGGTTTATTGAGAATCCTGGAACACCAGATTCAACCTTAATGATTGCCGAACTAAAGCAAAATGGCAGCATTGTTACAGGAACAATTCTAAGCACTTCGGGCGATTACCGTTACCTCGAGGGTAAAGTATCGGGCAGTAAATTCTACCTCTCGAAGAACGATGGGGCTCAAACAATTATCATTAAGGGCGACATTGCCGATGCAAACACAATGGTAAACGGCTTAATTTCTGGAAGCCCAAAATGGGTTGCACCATGGAGAGCTGTTCGCGACGATAACGCAAAGCTACCAGAATCCGACAAGTTGGTTTGGGTTAAGAAAGGGATTTCCACATTTGAGTTTGCTGGAAAGGATTTGGATGGAAATATTGTAAAGTCGACCGACCCAAAATTTCAAGGAAAGGTTATTGCAGTTTTGGCTGGTGGAAGTTGGTGTCCAAACTGTTTAGACGAGGGCAGATACTACAAAGCCCTTTACGAAAAGTATGCCGATAAAGGATTGGAGGTTGTATCGCTTTGTTTTGAGGATAAAACCTTTGAGGCTGCTCAACCTAAAGTTCAACGTTTTGCAAAGAGCATAGGTGCAAATTACACCTATTTGTATGTGGCTCCCCGTGGCCGTGAGCAACGCGACTCAGTACTTTATGCCCTTGAAGGGCAAATGGCCTACCCAACCAGTATGATTTTGGACAGGAAGGGCAATATCCGCAAGGTTGAGACAGGATTCTCGGGCCCAGGAACAGGAGCACATTATGAGAAATTTGCCAAGGAAACCGAGGAGTTGATAGTAAAACTTCTTGAGGAGAAGTAGGGAATATCGAACAAGGAATGATGAATGTAGATTTTGAGGTTGCTTTTTAAATCATTATTCAAAAATCATCATTCCTTGTTCATAATTCAATTATCACTTGCTTTGCCGGCTTTTCTTAAATCCTTCAACGAGAAGTGCTATTCTGTGGATAAAGTTCAACTGAAGTGTTGCATAAAGGAATAGCGCACCCAGCCAAATTACTGTTATATTGAACCAAATAGTCCTTACGTACACCCCATTGAATAGTTTATATGGAGCATACAGATGCGCTCTTCCCCAAGGATGGTCGGGCTGCATATAAATTGGCTCATATTTCTGAATTACCCTATCTTCTGTCTCCAAATACTTACTTACCTCATTGTTGCGTAACACCCACTCTGCTAAAGTGGCGTTATGGTTTTGTTGCTTAAGTCTATAAAAACCATCGGTTCCTAACTTTAGGGTTAGTTTGTTATAAATACTATCCCTATCATGAATAGCCTTTCTTGAATTGTCAGCAAATGTTCTTTTAAGGAAAAATAGGTATCCAGAAAGTTCATCAATAATAATGTCGTCTAACTCTCCCTTCTTCAAATTATCAGTGTATTCAAAGGGTGGAACTCCTGTTGTTTTTTCTAGAACGCTGAGTTCGTTTCCTATCAACTTTAAATGCTTAGTTATTTGTTGTTGATTTGGATTTTCGGCTGAGTTAAGGCGAATACTCTCTTCAAGTTTTGCTTGAAGACGAGGAAGTAGGAACGATGACTTAAAGTTCGATTGACTTACGGCCATATCGTACTTAAAGAAGTTCCGTTCAAATCTGTTATTTGTAAATTGTTCCACAGCAAGTGCTTCGTAGGCCCAGCGCGAGGGCATAATATCCGCAATTACAGGCACATAAACTTTTTTGGTTAGCGAAGGATGTAAATTATCATAATCAACAACCGTTCCGCTTAGCAAAATTTGGGGTACAAGAATAAATGGAATTGTTATATAGATTGTTACTACAGAACTCATTGCAGAGCTAATAATCAACCCTAATAAATTAGAGAAGCAGGCGGCAGAGAAAAGTACAAGCCAGTATTGAAATGTTAGTCCTTGCACCTCAATAATCATTGTGCCAACAAATACAAACAGGAACATCTGCAGAGCCGATAATGCAAAGAGGTAAAGAACCTTGGAGTTAAGGTAGCTAAATCGGCTTAGATTTAGGAACGATTCCCTTTCTAAAATCTTTCTGTCGCCAATAATTTCCTCTGCACTAACACTTAAACCAAGGAATAGCGAAACAATAACACTCATAAAAATGAATGCAGGTAGGTTTTTATTATTGGCAAATATATAATCCTGACCAACCGAATACTTTACAAAAAATGCAAGGATTAACCCTAGAACTATTGGTTCTAAAATATTTAGCAGCACATATTGCTTGTTGGATAGTTTTGAAAGTAGATTCCTTATGCTAAAAATTTTAAGCTGCTTTATAACGTTGGGTAACCTAAAGTTATTTTTTGGTAAAGGCTCTTTATGTCCATTAACGGGGACGTGATTTTGGATTATTTCCACATAGTGTTCGTACCATTGCTGGGGCTCAACCTGACGGTTGGGAGTAAAGTTACCATTTTCGTCAACTTCCTTTCTTTCAATAACCTCTAGAATTTGCTCTGGATTTATGCTACCGCAATGTAGGCAACCGCCCTCGGCTGACGATATTGGGTTTACAATTCGTTTAAAGTACGATACTGCATCCAGTGGTGCACCTGAGTAAATTGGATACCCACCTTTGTCTAACACCCATAATTTGTCGAAAAGACGGAAGACCTTATCGGAAGGTTGATGTATATTGGCTATTACCAACTTCCCTTTATTTGCTTGCGCTTTTAGCAACTTCATAACCATTAGGGAGTCGCTGGACGATAAACCGCTGGTTGGCTCATCAACAAAAAGAATGGTTGGTTCGCGGAGTAACTCTAGACCAATATTTAGCCTTTTGCGCTGTCCTCCGCTAATTACCTTATTTAATGGGGAGCCAACTTTAAGGTCCTGTATTTCCCAAAGTTCTAAATCGTTTAGAACTTTTTTCACCAGAATATCAATTTGCTTTCGGGTGTAGTTCCCAAAGCAAAGTTTGGCGTTGTAGAACATGTTCTGGTAAACGGTAAGGTTCTCGAAAAGGAGGTCATCCTGCGGAACCAATCCAATAATACCCTGAACGGCATGCTTTTCCAAATGAATATCGTAGCCATTAATCAGAACGCGTCCCCTGTGGGGCTTTTGTTTTCCTGTGAGTAGATTTAGCAGGGTTGATTTACCCACGCCGCTACTTCCCATAATACCAATCAGTTGCCCCGATTCCTCGCTGATTCGGAATGGTTTAATACCATTTTTGCTGTTTCGGTATTTATACTCAATATCTTCGGCTGTTAGAACTGCTCGCTGCACATCTGCTCTAGTCCCCGAAAGGCTTACCAGTGTGCTATAGTGTATAGGTGATATTCCAAAACCTTTAATCGTTGACCCAACCTGGAATAGATAGACTTTTTCGGCAAGAATCTCTTTGCTGTCGAGGTATAGTTTTGAATCGCCATAGAGTTTAACCAGGTAGCTTTGAATATCGGGTAGAAGTAAAAAGTAGATACATCCATTTAATCCAGGAATTTCCCGATGGTTGATGTTTTTATAATCGCAATTTTTTGTTTCCGTAAGTTTTGGGGCTCCTTTCAGCTTAACTAATCGGAATGGGTCTATACTGTCGTACTCGTTCAGCGCAACAAACCTTTTGATGAACTTAGTATCGGCAGGGTCTACGTTTAGGCAGTTAGCCACTAAATCTGGTAAATCAATAAAGTTGGGATTGTTTTTAAACTTCTCGTACATCTCAAAAAGCTTAACTACAATCATTATTCTATCCTCAATTGTGAGGGTTTTGCGAAGTTCAATGCAGGTATCCTTAGTTAAGGAGTCGTTATCCAGCACATCAACTTCAACGGATTGCTGTTTTCTGGAATCGCTTTTTTGCCCCTGATAGTATGCTGCAAACTCATTTCGAAACCTAGCCGAAACATTTTCGGCCAAAAGTTCATCAACAAAAACATCTATATGGGTGTCGAAACCATGGTTAACTGCATGGGATGCTAAGATTTTAAGCAGGGTGTAAATGGTTGTTTCGTTCATCGAGATTTAAAACGTTATACTTAACACATTATTTTAGACTCGCGAAAGTTAAAAAAGTTACTGTTAAAAAATGCTTTTTGGAAATTTACAACTAAAATTGATACTTTGTCAATATCTATACCAGAATGTAAGGTCAGATTAAAATAAAAAAGCGCGATATAATGAACTGCACCCCAAAAGTTAGACATAACATTTGGGGTGTTTTTTATGAAAAAGAAAACAAGAAACAAATTTTCAATTAAAGAAAAAGAACGCATAGTTCTTTCGTTTTTAGAGGAAGGTTCTGATTCGTACCACTCAA
>JAKQKB010000063.1 GCA_029560875.1 Bacteroidota bacterium
ATATTCTCAGTATCAAAGCCGCATTCGGCGTATAGCTGCTGGGGAGGACCCTGCTCAATGAACTCGTCGGGGATTCCAAGCCTAACCACCCTAACGTTGTAGCCGTTATCGTTAAGCCATTCCGTTACACCGCTTCCAAAACCACCAGGTAAACAACCATCCTCAACGGTTACGAGAGTCGTAAACCGCTTGGCAACGGAGCGTAGCAGGTCGGCATCCAGGGGTTTAACAAAACGCATGTCGGCATGAAAAACGCTTATGCCTTCGGCTTCAAGCTTCCCGGCTGCAGTAGCAGCAAGATTACCCACATGGCCAATAGTCAGGATGGCGATGTCGGAACCCTCCCGAAGAATACGGGCCTTGCCAATAGGGATTTCGGTGAATGATTTGCGCCAGTCAACCATTACCCCATTTCCCCTGGGGTAGCGTATGGAGAATGTACCCTGCCCATCAAGTTGGGCAGTAAACATCATGTTTCGCAACTCCTCCTCGTTCATGGGAGCCGCAATAGTGATATTGGGGATTAACCTTAAGTAGGCTAAGTCGAAAGCTCCGTGGTGGGTTGGCCCATCATCACCAACGAGTCCGGCACGGTCAAGGCAAAACACCACGTGGAGATTTTGAAGGGCTACATCATGTATTACCTGATCGAATGCCCTCTGCATGAAGCTGGAGTAAATGTTGCAGAACGGTATAAGGCCGTCGGAAGCCATGCCGGCAGCAAATGTAACAGCGTGTTGCTCGGCTATGCCCACATCAAATGTTCTTTCTGGCATTTTCTCCATCATAATGTTCATGGAGCATCCGGTGGCCATAGCAGGAGTAATTCCAACTATTCGGTCGTTACTTTGGGCGAGTTCAACCAGGGTTTCACCAAAAACATCCTGATACCTTGGTGGGGCTGGCTTGCTGGTAAGGAGGCTGATTCGCTCACCGGTGTCCTTGTTGAATTTTCCGGGAGCGTGGAAGATTGTTTGGTTTTGCTCGGCAGGAGTATAGCCTTTTCCTTTAACGGTTATGCAGTGCAGGAGTTTAGGACCCGGAATATCCTTCAAATCGTTTAAAATTCGTATCAGGTAGGCCACATCGTGCCCGTCAACAGGGCCAAAGTAGCGAAATCCCAAAGATTCAAACAGGTTACTTTGCCTGAGCAGGGCTGTTTTGATAGCATTGTCGAGTTTCTGGATAGCCGAACGTGCCTTGGGGCCTAAGCTGTCAAACCTTCCCAGTAAATCCCAAACATCCTTCTTTATCCTGTTGTAGGTTTTGGAGGTGGTTATGTCGAGGAGGTACTCGTTTAGCGCCCCAACCCCGGGGTCAATAGATATATGGTTATCGTTAAGAATAACCAGCAGGTTCGACTTCAAGCTACCGCCGTTGTTAAGCCCTTCAAAGGCCAATCCGCCGGTTAGCGCTCCATCACCAATAATGGCAACAACCTGGTGTGATTCGTGTTTTAACTCTGAGGCAACCGCCATTCCCAGTGCAGCAGAAATGGAGGTTGAGGCGTGCCCAACGCCAAATGCATCGTAGGGGCTCTCGCTCCGTTTTGGGAAACCGCTTATTCCTTTATACCTGCGATTGGTGTTGAAAACATCCCTTCTGCCCGTAAGAATTTTATGTGCGTAGGCCTGGTGGCCAACATCCCAAATTAGCTTGTCGTCGGGTGTATTGAATACATGATGAAGGGCAACTGTCAGCTCAACTACCCCCAGGCTGGCTCCTAGGTGGCCGGGATTAGTTGAAACCACCTCAACGATAAATCTGCGCAACTCCTCGCTAAGCTCAACGAGCTGCTCCGGTTTCATCCCCTTCAGATCGTTGGGCGAGTTAACATGGGGTAATATTCTATAGTCGCTGCCCATTGCTGCTCCACTTATATTCCTTTAACCGCAAAGTTAAGAAAATGTTGCTCTTTTCTGAAAATATTTATAGGGCACACGGAGTTGCTACCTGACGAGTGAAAGGGTTAGCTTAAGTACCATCATAATTTTGATGCGTTCATCATTTAGGCTTATGTAAGCTTCTGCTTTTTATGTTTGATTTATACTAATGGGTTGTCCTATAACACTTTAATTACAGACAGAATATGTTACATGGGGGGTTGCCCTCTCATCAGTATTAAAAAATCTAAAATTATGTTAAAAGGCTGGATGCCTATGGTTTTATTCACTACCTTTTGAACACGTTCAAGGCTCATAGAATAAAGGGATGGCTTGAATTTTCAATAACCTATTCAGGTTTTTAAAATAAGTTTTTCTTATACGAATTTGTTCATTAATTTTTTAAGCCATGAGAGCAGAACTTTTAAAGAAGAGAGCATTAACCCGGATGGTTAGGCTGGCTTCAAATCTATCGGACGAAAAGCTGATTAGGATGGTGGAGCTTTCGCAGCGGCACCTCATGAGAGGGGTTACCGACGAAAGGGTGAGGTTTACGGCAGAAAAGATTAAGAAGCTCTTTGAGGAGAAACATCCCGCAACCGAGCTGGCCAAAAGCACATTCAGAAGAGTATCGAAGGAGAGCCGAAAGCGAATAGTTGAAAATTTCTTTATCAATGCGGGGGTTACCGGAAGGCAAAGGCAGGAGGAGCTGAAACGTGAGCTGGGATTTGGCATGCCGTGGTTTTTTGTTATTAGCCCAACGGCAAAGTGCAACCTCAAGTGCAAGGGGTGCTATGCCGGGGAGTACACTAAGTCCGAGGACCTTTCATTCGAGCTGGTTGACCGCATTTTTACCGAGGCCAAAGAGCTGGGGATGTACTTTATCACCATATCAGGTGGGGAACCTTACATGTGGCCTCCTCTGCTCGATATTTTCAGGAAGCATAGCGATATGTTTTTCCAAACCTACACCAACGGCACGCTGTTAACTAAGGATATGGCCCAAAAGTTGGCGAAGCTGGGCAACGTGGCACCGGCAATTTCGGTGGAGGGGTTTGAGAAGGAGACGGATGCCCGTAGGGGCAACGGTGTTTTTCAAAGGGTGATGGATGCCATGGACAACCTGCGTGAGGCCGGTGTGGTATTCGGATACTCTGTTACACCAACACGGCTCAACTCCGAATTGCTAGTTTCCGACGAGTTTGTTGACTTGATGATTCAAAAGGGGTGTGTGTTTGGCTGGTACTTCCAGTACGTGCCAATTGGCCGTAAACCGGATGTTTCGCTCATGGCAACGCCCGAGCAAAGAAACTATATTAGGCAGCGCACCAAGGAGATAAGGAATACAAAGCCAATTTTTATCGGCGACTTCTGGAACGATGGTCCAATTGTGGGCGGATGCCTTGCCGGTGCCAGGCACAGGGGATACTTCCACATCAACTGCAAGGGCGACGTGGAGCCCTGCGTTTTCCTGCAGTTTTCGGTGGACAACATTAAGGATAAAAAGCTGCTTGACGTTATACAATCTCCATTCTTCAGGGCAATTCAGGATGCCCAACCCTATTGTGAGAATAAGAACCTTCTCACCCCCTGCGCTCTAATTGATAATCCCCAGGTTTTAAGGGATGTTGTTAAGCAGCACAACGCCAGGCCCTCCTACAACAGCAGCTACGAGGTGATTTCTAACCCCGATGTTTGTAATTTTTTAGATGCCTATTCAAAGGATTACAAGAAAATTACCGATCCAATTTGGGAAAACGAGGTTAGCTTGAAGTACCAATCCTGGAAGGAACGCTTCAGCTAGCAGAAATTTTGCCCACTTATAGGATGTTCAGGGCTGGCATGCCTCAACCTACTCCGGATGAGGGGTAGGATTTGCCCTGAAATGTTTTTGGGCATAAAACCCCGCTACTCCACAAACCGAACCGCCAGCAGGAGGAGTGCCCGGCGAAGCCAACCGTGCGGCAGCAAAGGGACGTATAATTTATTCCGATACGAACAAGTTGTTCGGTTAAATATTTTGCAATGTTAAGTAGTAGATAGATAGAAAAATTTTTGCAAAAAGATGAACCGAGCTTGCGAGCTCAACGAAGTTAATTTTTTGATACAACATTGAAATTTTTATGTTACCTTTACTTTGATTTTGAAAAATCGTTAATGGGTTCTACGATTTTTTTGAATTAAAAGTGAAAAAATGAACCGAGCTTGCGAGCTCAACGAAGTTAATTTTTAGAACCCACCTTAATCAAAACATTCGTAAACGCAACTAATTTTTCTTAAATAGATATTAACTTAACATAATGATACCATGTATTTTATCTTTCAATATCAAGCGTAAACTCAAAAGTGGTTTACGCAAGTTTTAAATTTTGCATATACGAATGTTGTATATTAGTTGCGTAAATAAGACGTTAGGCAACATAAAAGACGCAAGACACACTTCACAAAAAACATTATTACACTTAATTTTTTTAAATATATTAAATTGGAGCCTGAACCATATGAAAAACGGGGCGTAACCGAAAAGCCAAACGAGTAGGAATAATTAAACATCTGATACTATGAAAAGTAAAATGTTTAAAATCGCAATGCGTTGTACTGCCTTTTTCAACTTTCTGTTAATTATCTGTAGTTGTAGTAGTCAAACTCCAGAGTGTTTTTATGAAAGATTCAAAGAAGCTGATAACAATCGCTTTCTTGACAACAAAGAAGTCTATTACGCTATGTCCAACCATTCTATAGAGAGATTCATAGAAAGGTTCAAAGAAGCTGATAATAATCGCTTTCTTGACAATAAAGAGGTTTACTACGCTATATCAAACTATTCTATAGAGAAATTTATAGAAAGGTTCAAAGAAGCTGACAATAATCGCTTTCTTGACAATAAAGAAATATATTTTGCCGCCTCAATTCACAAAATTTGTGAATAATCTTTATAAAAAGTGCTGGTGTGCTAAAGTAAAACATCAGGAACTAAAGTACGCATATTATTAACAAAAAACATATTGTTTATTAAAATTTACGATTATGAAAACAAGTACTCGACTAATTATTCTGTTGATTTTAATAGTCACTTCATTTTCTTGTAATAAACAAAAACCAGAAGAAGTTGACGTATCCTCTTTAGTTACACATTGCGACTACATTAAACATATTTCCGAAATTATTACTGAAATACAAAGAATCGAAGATGCATCAATAAAAGAACCATCCGAAGCTATAGATGTTAGAAATAAACTATTGCATAACAAACTATTTGAAATAATAGATTATGCGGTTAGCAATGAATTAGAAATACATTTATTTACTAATTGTGAAGGATTTAATAAGTTAAGACACGATACAATATCAATAAAACTATTTGATCGTGGCATGTTATATTTCAATCCTGAAAACTATAAAAAATCATATTTGTATTTTAACTTAGCTGAGTTATCTGACAAAACAACCATTGAATTACTTTCATATTATTTTGACAATATTCTAAATATTAGCAACGATAGTTTAAGTAAATGTATTGCTAATCTGGATATGATGTATGATATTATTAAAGAAAAAGGGGATAAAAACCCCTATTTTCTTGGTGGGTATGATTACATGGTAGCGGTATCAAATATATTAACCAAATCAGCTAGTAAACAATCTGATATAGTTCTAGGCGAATTTAATTTTTTTAAGTTGAATAGAAGTTATTATCGTATTCTTTTACCAAAAGACTATAATGTAAAAAATAGTGAAGAGTTGTTTGGCATGGCATTCTTCAAACCATTATTAATGAATAATTTTAAAAACATATCTTATCATAAGATCAATAATTTAAGCACAAAAGAACTATTTGAAATGGTATCCGCTAATTCATTTCAAAATTTTTTTAAGGCCAGTAACTACAGCACTGTATATTATTGGTTAGACTTAACTTATGCTGATCAACTTGCTGATATTTACAATAAAATCAAGAAACTTGACCAATATAGCATTAATGACAAAAGAGAAGAATTTGTATCTACTCTAAATAAACTAAAAGAACAATATTCAATTGCTGAAAATAATTATAGACAAAAGAAATTCCTAGTACATGGTACTTGCTTCGCTAATGAAAAAGACTATGATATCAACACCCAGACTTTAAAAATTACTCTTTTTCTAGAAAACTCATACCTATGTGACACTTATGCAAACATGCCCTATGAAAATGCCAAATTACTTTTTAATAGTAATAAAATGCAAAAGGGCACGGTAGAGTTTATAGTATCACCTGGGTCAGGTTATACATACTTCACATCTTCTCCCTATTATGATGACGCAATAACAACATTAATATTACTTGAAGAATCAAATATTATTTTTAAAACTAGTAATGGTGAAATAAGATTTATTACACAGGACTATAAAGGAAAACCATTATGGAGTGGTGCGGAAAAATGGTGGAGAACTATACAAGGAATGAACTACCCTGATAATAGAATAAAAATAAACGCAAAAAAGATATAGTTTAATTACGTTGCCTAACAAGGGGTGTAACCAATTTGGGCTGAATGGGTTACGGGAGCGGGTCGGCACGCAGGGAAACATCTTAATGGGGGATAAATCCTAAGCCCCGCGCCCCCAAACTGGTCACACCCCCAGCCGTTGTGTGCCATTTTAAGAAACCGTAACGATACAACTTGTGAAATCTGATAATTAAGTAATATGAATATAGATTGGAATTGGTTTTTTAGCTCATTTAGTCAAAGTGCAGCTGCTTTACTTGGAATAATTGGTGCTTTTATAATTTCAAGACTTATTGGAATTGATGAAAAGGCTAATATTTTATCTTCTGATTTTGAAGATTTGAAAATAGCATACAATAAAATAAGAGATAGTTTCTCTATTCGCAAATATAGTTGGGTAAATAGAACATTTATCAAATATGATGACGATATAATAAAACAAATACAGAATAGAGAATATGAGGGTTTGTCTGAAAATGAGATATTAGGGAAATTGTATGAGCAAGATGGCCGCTTATACCATGATGACAAATCAATATTAGACGCATTTAATGAATTATACGAAAAATATAAACCCAAAGAGGAACCTATAAGAAAACCAGGCGAGTTTTATGTTGTTAATAATCCTTTACCAATTCTTAATTTTCCACCCGATGGCACTTGGGATAAAATTGGAAACGAAAGAGATTTAATAAATAAACACCTTGTTGATACTGGTGAACTGATTAGAAAATTCAGTAAACATTTGGAAAGTCTCAAAAATTTTGCGAGTAGTTTACAAACAATTAAAATGATTGTTTGGATTTTAATTGTTTCATTTCCTATTACTGTTATATATCCATTACATTTCCTTCCAATTGAAATAGGAAAAGAGCCTATGTTGACTTATAATTTGGTGCTTATAATTAAAAGCTATATTACTCTTAAGAATATATTGCTAACAGTATTTCTTATTGCTGTTGAAGGTATCTTTGTTTATTTTCTATTTCTTATAAGACAAATAAAATTACGACTATCTAATCTTGAAAAAGAACATTTAGAGGAATATAGAGATATTAATTCATATTGTGATTATTATAGAGAATAAAAACGGCACACAACACGCGGTATAAAAAATTGCCGGTTCAGTAGGTTATTCAAGGGTTGTAGCCCGCTTCAACTTTTGTGTAACTGGATAGGAAATCGCCCGCAATCGGCAACTTTTCATACCGCCAACGTTACCGCCAAGTGTAAAAGACAACACCGTATACAATTTGCAATATAAAGATGAAAAAATAAAAACTTTAAAATGTACAGCCAACGCACAAAACAGCACATTTGCAAATCGCACAATTCCACACACGACCAAAATTTGCAAAAGAGCTGTATTTATTGATATGCTACAAGAAAATTAAATGAAAATACTTGAAATATGTTTGACAGGAAAAATAAAATAGAAGTAAATGCAATTCTAGATACACAGATTGAAGAAATCTTAAAGAAGACTTCTCAATATGAGGATTTAATTGAAGGGAAGCTAATCTGTAGTTCATGCGGTTCCACAATTAATTATCAAAACATTGGGATTATGCTACCAATTGAGAATGGTACAAAAATAAAATTTTACTGTGACAGAATAGATTGTGCAGAACAATATAAACTTGACCATGAATAAAATCATTGAGGCTCTTAAGGCATTTTTTGAAGGACAAGGTCTTTCTTCTTTGCTGGTAATAATTATCCTATTGCTTTTGTTTATTGGAGCTACAAAACCTGAAAATTTTCAAATTTATTTTGGGTTTATATGGAGGATTTTAGCACGTCCTTTTAAATCTTTAAGAAAACATTCAATTAAAAGTGATGTTGAAGGTCCTTGTACAAAGGCTTTAAAGAGTATTGCAAATGAGCTCCCCGACATTGATATTCCTGCTTTAACAATAAATTGGGTAAGTGAAGATAATTTAGAAACGGCACTCAAAGATGGTAAGGCAATAGTAAAATTAAAGTTTGAAGACAATCCAACAAAAAATATAGTTAAGGCAACTACAATCTATGTTAAAGATGCTTTTCTTAAACACACCAAACCCTATATAAATGATAATTTTAGAAAGGCTTTAGATATTTCAGTTACCAAAAAAATTTTACTAAATATTGAGAAAAACAGTTCAAATATCCTAGCAACATTTATTGATGAAAATACCTCTGAAAGTTCAGATGTTTTTGAGCGTTGTGAGTTAATCGAAGATATTGATGATAAAGGCTTATTTACTCGAATTTTATTACGTGAGTTAGACCTCTTTGGCAAAAAGTTACATGGTAGAACTATAAAGGAAGAGTACAAAAGAGAATCCGACGAGTTTCTTCGATTTGTTAATCAAATCTCAATACGAGAGTATGATGATGACACACCATTAGCATTTTCAAAACAAATATTAAAAGTTGGAATTGTCTTAGTCGCAAAGGAAGAAACATTTATAAATTACGGAATTAAACCATATTTAAGACGCATAAAACTTGGAATGTCTAAAGGAATCGAAAGCTTTTATCTATTAGCTAGAGGTACAAGTGTTCCAATTCTACGAGAAGTAGCTAAACAACTTCTTAATACAGGCAATTTTATTTTAATAAACAAACCAAAGGAGTATTTTGATTTAAAAAATCGCTCTGCTATTTGTTATTGTATTCGCATAAACAGTGACAGTATACTCTCTAATACATTAAAAGACATTGGAAAAGCAATAGAAAATAAAACTCCAATTGCTGGAGTAATAACATATGTTCAAGAAAACTATCTAAAAATTGATATAAATGGAATTGAAGGTTATTTAAGGAAGGGGAATCTAAGTGTCATTGATATTCAAGATGCTAGGAGGTATTTTAAAGAAAACACTTATATAGAGGCTATTCCAATTGAAATTCAGGAAAACGGAATTGTAGAATTAAGTTTAAGAAATACTAAAAGTGACCCAAATAATATTTTAACAACTCAATATGAAATAGGTAAGAGAATAACTGGGAAAATTTCTTTTATTGAAGATTCTTTTGCTACAATAGATTTAGGCTTGGATAAAATTGAAGGATTTGCTTTCCGAAAAGACTTGACCTATAGCAGATATGGTTTTCTACATAAATTATTTAATCTAGGTGACGAATATGAATTTGATGTTCTTGGATATAATTTTGAGAGAGGTAATATTAGACTTCGTTTAGCAGACCTTAAAGACCCTTGGGATAGGATCTTTTATTCCAAAAATTCTGAAGTGGAGATGATTATTTGTAAAAAAGCCGCAAATTCTTTTGTAGGTGAAATTGCAGAGGGAATTGAAGCTATTCTTCCTTTCAGAGAACTTTCATGGTCTGAGGATGATATTACATCTTTAAAGCAACAATTCAAACTAAATAATAAAGTTAAATGTTACGTTGACCTTGTTGATAAAGAAAAGAAAATTGTCTTTGTAACACTTAAACATAAAAAAGAGAATCCATTCATTCAATTTTATAAAGTAAATCAAGGGAAAACATTTGATTTAATAGTAAATGAAGTCAATTCATCTGGGATTGTTGGGCATATTATTGCCGATAAAACATACAGTGTATATGTCCCAAGCTATGAGACTACTTGGAATGGGACAAGTTACACCTACAAAGTTGGTAATCAATATCAGGTTCAAATTATAGGCACAGATAAATACAATACTAAACTACTTGGTTCTTTTAAACCGTTTATAAAACATCCACTGGCTGAATTTTCTAGTTCCTTTGAGATAGGTCAAGTTTTAAAACGACTTAAAGTTTGCGAATCAAACCAATGGGGGTTATTTTATATTATCAAGCATCAAAATAAAGAAATTAAAGCTCTATTGCATCGTCGTGATATTGCTGATGGATATATCGAAGATTGTAAAATGCTTAAAAACGTTCTTGACGATATACCTTTATGTTTAGCCTTAATTGATTTGGAAAATAATCGTGTCGCATTAAGTTTAAAAAACTTACTTGCAATGAATATAGAACGAATTGAGAATTTCGAATATGAAAAGACCTATTCCGGGCATATTATAGCTTTGAACAAAAAGGATTATCATGTTTTGATTAAAGGTGCGTGGGTACTAGGGAAACTAGAATCTAGTAAACGATATAATTTGGGGGATTCTGTTGTTGTTAGACCAATAGCAAAAAATCGTGAATTGATATTAACTGATGAATAGCTCATGTCTATCAAGCACATTGGCTGGTCGCTCAAAAAAGTCAACACTCATCCAAAACCAGCCAAAGAGCTTGCCTACCCAAACGCACGGCAAACTGAAACAGAGTAGCAAATTGAAAGATAAAATGACGGAAAACAAAGAACACCAGGCGGTAACAAGCGGTATAGTTAATTGCCGGTGTAGTGCGTATTTGAGGGGCACAGCTCGTATCAAAAGCAGTTGTAACTTGACAGGTAAGTGCTTCGAAATCGGCAACTAACCATACCGCCGTCCGTTACCTGCTATGTTAGAAAGACGACCGTGCATAACAACAACAACGACACGTTTTGGCGGACTGACATTCTACTTTTGCAGGGAAAGGGGGAAGCTGAAAACCGATTAGAGTAGGCACTAACAATTAAAACCATAAAATATGGGACAAATGATTAACAGGGGCAAAGAAATAATCCGTATAAGCCCCAAACAACAAAACAAACTTGAGTATTCCACCAATGACGGTAGGACTTGGAATACTCGTTATTCAGGCAGCTCTTATGGAGACTTTCAAGACTTAACGGACAATGGCAAAGAAATTTTGGGTCAAACAACAAAAGGACTTTACTACTCTACTAATGACGGAAGAACTTGGAATAAGAGAAGCTAAAAGACAAATGTAAAAGCGGTGCAAGCACCGCTTTTACATTTGTCATTGATTTTATAAATAAATTTCTAATAACAAATAAAATGAATTATTGGCTTCATAGAATTTCCCACGTAGCGGAGTTATCTTATCCTTTGTTAGACAAAGGATACCTAACTATTGGATTTTCAGATTTTACAAATAGTGAAATAGTTGACAAGGTTTTAGCAAACGATTGGAATTATTTTAATGGACAGTTTCAGGAAATGTGGGGAACAGTTCCAAGAACAAGACATAATCTTTGGAATTTTTTAAAAATGTCAAAAGGTGACATTGTAATAATCCCAAGTTGGGGTACTTTTTTTGTTTGTGAAATCACGGACGAAAGACCTTTGTTAATTGGCGAGACTTTCTCTGAAGGACTTAAATCTTGGGGCGACAAATCAGTCTCTACAAATGGTACGCACTTAATTTCTGAAAATGGGAAAGCATACGATTTAGGTTTTGCACGAAAAGTAAAAGTCATTTACAGACAAATTTCAAGAGACAAGTTTGCCGATGCAAAGCTTACCTCAAGAATGAAAATAAGACAAACCAATGCTTCAATCAATGATTTAAAAAACAGCATAGAAAAAAGTATAGAAAATTATAAGGTCAATAAGCCAATTCATTTACATTCAATAATTATAGACAAAACTGCAAATCTTGTCTTGGATGCAATAAAAAACGAATTGAACCCAGACAAATTTGAGAAATTGGTAAAAACATACTTCAAGACCATTGGAGCAAATGAAGTTTCAATTCCTGCTAAAAATGAAAGTAACAAAGAAGGTGATGCAGACATTGTGGCTGTTTTTGAAAACATAAAATTAATCATTTACACTCAAGCCAAATTTCAAAAAGGACAAATTAGTGAGTGGGGAATAACTCAAATTTTAGATTATAAGACAAACAAAGAAAGTATAGATGACGGCTACAATAAAGTTGCTTGGGTAATAACGACAGCTAACACCTTCAATGAAAAGGCAGAAAATCTTGCAAAGGAAAATGAAATTCAATTAATAAATGGACTTGAATTTTCCAAAATGTTGTTGAATGTTGGGATTAACTTATTGAATACGAACCTATAATGACAAGAAACACAGCAGGTAACAGCACCTACCCAAAAGTGGCGGTTCAGTGGTTAAATCAAGCTTTGTGCTTCTATCAAAGTTTCTGCTTGGTTGACAGTGAAGTGCTCCGAAATCCCCAACATTTCATACCGCCGACCGTTATGGGCAATAATATGAAGACTATGAAACATTTTTTGTTAATAAGCATTATCTTAATGATTAGTTGCACTTCTAATCAGAACACGATTATTGTTGAAGAATCTAGAGTAAATACAATAAAAAGTGAAACTAAATCTGAGATTAATGAAGAAAAATCCTTTGAAGATGATAATCATGATTTAGTAGTAAAACTGAAAAATTCGACAATCAGAGTAAACATAAAAACAGACACTCTATATATTTTTAATGAGTCTGACACATTGAAGAAAATAACAAGTAATGAATTAGCATACGTTGATGGTTATAACTTTTTTCATTATAACAACAATCTTTTCTTTAAAGTACAAATAACATATTACGGGACAGGATATAATAACTTTGATTATCTCTTTATTGTTGATACGATTAACTGTAGATTAGATAGCGTTGAAATTGAATACGCATCTAGTTATTACCAGAAATACTTAGAAAAAGGAAAAGGGATTTGGAAAGGAGAAGGAAGACAATATAGAACGAATCAAATTTCAGGAATATTTCAAATATATAATGACTCTGATGCAAATTGTTGTCCAACAGGAGGTTTTGTAAAAGTAAGATACATAATCGAAAAAATAAATGACAGATACAAAATGCATCAAGATACATGTATTTATGAGAAGTTATAAATTACTGCCCCTAACAGGTGGTTTAGCCTACTGGGGCTGATTTGCAGGTACGAAAGTTTTTAGTAATTTAGTATGTTTTTAACATGGGATGACGCCGCTGGCTATTAACTTCCCAGCGTAAGCAACTGCCGACCGTTATGGGAAATTTATGAAACTTGAATGTAAGCATCCAAAAGGAATACTGACACTAGATTGAATTTAATAAAAAAATAATTTCAATTCACTAGTAATGTATTACATACAAAAATTTATTTTTACAATAATCAATATTAAGTTTAAATTTTGGATTTTATATTTCATATGTTATATTTGTATTAAATTTCTTTATACTAATGTTTAACTTTAAAACTGTTTAATTTATGAGAGCACGTTATTTTTTATTGTTTTTAGTATTTTTTATTACCCTTCAATCCTGTGAAAAAGTCGAATCACCTCAAAAACCAATGAGCAAAAAGGAAGCGTTAACAAATCTCGAAAAGAGTTTAGCTAACTTCAATTCCCAGAAATTAAAAAGTATTCTCATAGAAAAATCGTCCAAAACAAATGCTGATGAAGAAATTGCTATTGCATTACAACCAATACTAAATAATAGCAAATTGGTGCTTAATGCTTATGAAATAGATTATAACAAAGAGTTTCAGTCAGTTAACGATCCACAAATAATTATAACAAGTTTAGTTCTTCTAACCTTAGAAAAAGAATTTCAAGTAATTGATTCCAATGGCTCTTCAAAAATAAAATTATTGAACAACTCGAAAGGTGCTTGGGACTGGGCAATGGAAGCAATTGGTGTTGCGGCAGTTGCGGAATTAATATCATCAATTGGTTCATCAGCAGCCATTCAGGCCTCAAGAACTTTAATCTTAAAAACTGTTGGAAAAATTGCCAGCCGCTATGCAGGCTGGATTGGAGCAGCAATTATGGTGGCAGATTTCGCTGAATGTATGGCAACTGGAGATTAATTTTTAGAATTATGTGGGATAAAATTATATTATTAATAATTTCACTTACAATAGTGATATCTATAGTTGGTTTATTTTATATTGTCATTAAAAAACCTAACGACGAAATAAAAATAAAAACTCGCACACTTTTAATTGCTATTATTGCCATAGGACTTCTTCTAATAAAGTCTTATCTTGCCAAAATATAATTAAAAACAAAGAAAGATGCTCCACTTTAAAGCATCTTTCTTTATTAAGTTTCTTTCAAATTAACTCATTATAAATAGAATCCCGAAACCCTTATCTTTATTTAATTAATTATTTGTTATCGGCTGAAACTGCTTATAACAAAGTATTAATTTTATTTGGGCAAATTTTTTTTGCAGGGTTCATCCCTTTTATTAATTTTACACTCGAATGATGACACCGTTGGAGGTAACTCCCAAACAAAATAAACACTCGACCGTTAGCACCAAGTGTAAAAAACGAAATAAGTAACGATATATGAAAACAGAAAAGACATTTTGTAAAGTTTCGATTCAGGAGATGTTTCTACTTATGGGATTAATGCTTATTCTATTTAACGGTTTGATTTTCACGTTTACATTTATAACAGGTAGTCCCAGATTATTGGTTTACGATACATCTTGGATTATACAATTTGGATTTCCAATTCTTTTCTCGATTATTTGGACATCAATAAATCGGAATGGATTTTTAAGAATTTCGGAATTTAATGACTCAACGCTATTGACTGCAAAAATAGAATCAATTATGACCAAAAGTTATAATAGATTTGACTCGGAAACTGGTAATATAGAGTATTTGAAAAAGACAAAATTGGCTAGATTTTTCAATTACTTTTTTAGAGAAAATATTAAAATTGAGAAGACTAAAGAAGAAATTGTCATTTTTGCAAAGAAAAATATTCTTGACACGATAGAATTGAAAATCAAAAATGTTAGAACAAATTAAAAACACCTGGTGCTAACAGTGGCTCAAAAAAAATGCAGGGTGAAGGAATACTCAAACTTTTGTACTAATTTTAAACATTATTAACGGCGGATTGTGAAACATGGCGAAAACCCGCACTTTTTTTAGCCACAACAGTTGGCAGCAAGTAGAAGCATACTACACAATAAGATAGATAGTTACATCATACTCCACTTAATAAATCAAACAAAATATAAAAAATGAAACACCAGACCATCTTTCTGATTTTGAGTTGCATTATTTTATCATCCTGCACAGCAACCAAACTTTTAACATCAAATGTCCAACCTACTGAAGTTACTAATCTTAAACTCCTTGAACCTTATTCCTATATTTCGATGATAAAAAAGGGTAATAGGGGACAATTAGATGACAGTATATCATCAATTTCAAAACAACTAAATATCAATGTTTTGAAAAGTTTCAATGGACAGATTCCAATTACAGGGGATATTATCCTGATTGACTCTACAATTAACAAAGATCTGGAGAAAGAATGCGAAAATTTAATTCTGACTGCTGAAAGAAACAAGAATATTTCAAATCTTAAAATAACGCCTACTCTTGATAAAATACTAGAGGCAAATGACACAAGATTTGGTTTGATTATTATCTGCACAGGCTTTACCAGACTAAAAGGAAACTATGGTAAAGAAATTGCAAAAGGAGCTGCACTAGGTATATTAACTTTAGGGATGTATTATCAAATTCCAGTAAAAGCCTATTCGACTATATATGCTATGATTGTCGATTCAAAAGAAGATAACGTTGCATTTTATAGAAAGTCATTTAAGCAAGATCTTGAACCACTAGATCAAGAAGTCTTGACAAATCAATATAAGAAAATTTTTGAAGGATATTTCTGGACAACTAAATGATTGCCAGCTGCTAACAAACGGTATAGGTCATGGCTATCTTTTGTAACCACTGGAGCTTTGTAAACGAAATTAAACTTTGTATACCACGACAGGAAAATGTCTTTTAGTCGCCACGACCCATACCGTCAACTGTTGACATTCATTGTAAAAGTAACCTGCTAATTATAAAAATCATCATAGATTAAAATGATTAACATGAAACGAAATGTAACTAGGAAAATAATTGGTGGATTAAGTTTGACATCTGCAATGTTTGTATTTCAAGCATGCTATGGTACACCTCAGGATTTTGGGCTGGATATATTAATTGAAGGTCAAGTAAAATCAAAGACATCAGGTTTGCCAATTAAAGGAATAAAAGTTTCAGTTGCCGACAATGTACAATATGAGGTGACTGATGAAGAAGGCAAGTTTTCATTTTATACAGAAATTCTTGAAGGATTAACACTACATTTTCAAGATATTGATTCCACTCAAAACGGACGTTATATTGATAAGGATACTGTATTGACAGATTTAAAAGAGAATATTTACTTAGATATAGCTTTGGAAGAAAAATAAATGCTTTCATCAATCAAAAAATACAGTTTCAGAAAATTTAGAGATTCAGAGACAAAACGGCACGAACTGAATTATTTGTTTTGGGAGTGCACTACACGATGTAATTTAAATTGCCTGCATTGTGGAAGTGATTGCTCAAAAGATAGTTTGCATCGAGATATGCCTGCTGAGGATTTCTTTCAGGCAATTGACACAATTGAAAATATACCACAAAACTTTACGGTTGTATTTACAGGCGGTGAACCTCTTTTACGAAAGGACATAGAACTTTGTGGAAAAGAACTACGAAAACGAGGTTTTAAATGGTCGATAGTTTCAAATGGACATTTATACGATAAACAAAGACACATTTCATTACTAAATGCTGGAATAGGTGCATTGACAATTAGTTTAGACGGGCTTAAGGAATCTCATAATTGGTTGAGAAATAATGAAAAGAGTTTCGATAAAGTAATAAATGCAATTGAATTGGCATCATCTTCCAATCGTATCAACTTCGATATTGTTACTTGTGTTAACCAAAAGAATATCAATGAACTTGAACAAATCAGGGAATTATTGATTTCGAAAAATGTTAAGGCATGGAGATTATTTACAATTATTCCTATCGGTAGAGCGGCTCATAATCCCGATTTGTCGTTAGCTGACAATCAGTTTGTCCAATTAATGGATTTTATTTCAGAAACTCGAAAATCCAAAGGAATTGACGTTAAGTTTAGTTGTGAAGGCTATGTTGGAAAATACGAATTATTAGTAAGGGATTCGTACTTCTTTTGCAGAGCAGGAATTAATATTGGCTCGATTCTTATTGACGGTTCAATTTCAGCCTGTCCCAATATTGACAGGTCTTTTTCGCAAGGAAATATTTACACGGACAATTTTTATAAGGTTTGGGAAAACCAATTTCAACCATTTCGAAACAGAGAATGGACAAGAATCGGTCAATGTGAATTGTGCAAAGATTTTAAAGATTGCCAGGGAAATGGATTTCATAACTGGCATGGAGATAAGAAAAACGTATTAGTCTGTCATAATGAGAAAATAGAAAAACAACGAAATGCCAACATTTTGTATAAGTAATGGCAGGAGTTGTATCAAGTATCAAAGGTTGTAACCCGCTCAAACTGCGTAGCGGTTTGAAAGTGAAGAAGCCCCCAATCCCCAACGTTTCATACACGCAACCGTTGTGCGGTCATTTCAGGACGACCCCGCCGCTAAGGATAATGTGAATAAAAACACGGCACCCTATGGCTTCAAATCCATGGTATAAGTTAGATTTCCCCCGCTACCCTGCGAGCCCCCTCGTGAGGTGAATAACTAATAATGGTAAAGTGCAGAAGGAGTAGCCTATTGGTGCTTTACCTGCTGTTAAAGTGTATTTGAAAGGTCGCCGAAAGGTAAAACCGATTCGCCCGCCGGCGGAGAGCTTGGCGAAGGCAACCATGCGGCAGCAAAGGCGTGTATTTTTTTATTCACACACCGAACCAAACGAAGTGAATTGAGGTGAAAACCTTAATTTTATAGGTCCGTTTACATGTATAAAATTTATGTACATTTGCTTTCAAATTAACCCCTTACCAGATGTTTAGAATTTCATCGTTAACAAGTGCTTTATTTTTTAGCTTGGCTATCCTAGCTGCATGTGTGCCTGCCAAGGAATTTCAAGCGCTACAGGATAAGAATGCCAAGTGTGAGGAGGAGCGCGAAAAGCTGAGTACCGAAAACGAGGATTTAAGCTCCCGATCGGCCGAACTTCAGGCAAAGAATATTTTGCTGGAGGCAAAGGTAAGCACGCTGGCCTCCGATAGCGCAATATGCGCCGTTGAGCTGAGCAAAACAAGGGAGCAGCTGGCAACCCTTAACGAGCGCTACGCCGACCTGCAGAGTATTCAGGATGGGGTAATCTCCGGAAGTAAGGATGAAACAAGAAAGCTGCTGGCTCAAATTCAGAAGAACCAGGAGGAGCTTCAGCAGAAGGAGGATGCCCTGAAGGAGCTCGAGCGAAAGCTTTACCAGCGCAAGCTTGGTCTCGACCAGGTTCAGGCAAATCTCGACAAGATGAGCAAGGACCTTGAGGAAAGAAACGCCCGTCTGGTCGAGCTCGAACGAATGCTTAACAGCAAGGACTCCCTAATGAACGCTCTTAGGAAAAAGGTTGCCGATGCGCTTTTTGGGTTTGAAGGCAAGGGGCTAACTGTTTCCATTCAAAACGGCAAGGTTTACGTTTCGCTGGATGAGAAGCTGATGTTCAAATCGGGGCGTTACGAGATAGATGCCAAGGGGGCTGCTGCCATAAAACAGCTGGTGCCGGTGCTCGAGCAGAACACGGATATCAACATTATGGTTGAAGGTCATACCGACGATGTTCCCTACCGGGGAACGGGCGACCTGATGGATAACTGGGATTTGAGCGTTAAACGCGCTACAACCATTGTTAGGTTGCTGCTCAATGGAAGCAAAATTGATCCTGTTCGCGTAACCGCTGCCGGACGTAGCCATTTTTTACCTGTTGATAGGGCTAAAACTCCTGAGGCCAGGCAGAAAAACCGCCGAACTGAAATCATCCTTACACCAAAAATGGATGAAATATTAAAGCTACTCGAGGCCAACTAGACAAAAGTTGCCTACACTCCGTTCAACCCTGAGGTTATAGGAGGTTTTTCGGCCTGTTTTTGCATAATCGGGCAATTGCCATAAATTTGTACCCATTAAATCACCGTTTATGGGTTTACAGTGTGGAATTATTGGGATAACCAATGTGGGGAAAACCACCATTTTCAACTGCATGTCGAGCACCAAGGCGGCTGCCAGCAGTTTTGCCTTTAGTGCCAGCAAGTCGAACATAAGCATCATTAATGTTCCCGATAGCCGGCTCTACGAGCTGGAAAAGTTTCAGCCCACCGAGCGCATTGTTCACACTACAGTTGAGATTGTTGATATACCCGGGTTAGCCAAGGGGTCCAACAAGGGCGAAGGAGTTGGCAACAAGTTCCTGGCCGATATTCGCAACTGTGATGCCCTCATACATGTTCTACGTTGCTTCGACGACCCCAACCTGCCCCACGTTGATGGGTCGGTTGACCCAGTTAGGGATATTGAAACGGTGAACTTTGAGCTGCAGGTGCGCGATCTGGAGTCAATTGAGAAGAAGCTTCAGCGCCTCGAAAAGGCTGCCAAGGTTGGCGATAAGGAGGCCAAACAGGCTGCTGCCGTGCTTGGCGTGTACAAGAACCACCTGGAATCATTCCAGAATGCTGCTACGGCGCCTGTTGACGAACAGGACAAAAAGTATGTTGAAGACCTTTTCTTGCTGTCAACTAAACCTGTCATATACGTTTGCAACGTAGATGACCAATCGGCAGTAACAGGTAACCACTATGTTGACAAGGTGAGGGAATTCCTTAAAAACGAGCAAACCGAAATACTGGTTATAGCCGGTAAGCTGGAAGCTGAAATTGCCGAACTCGAGAATGAGGATGATCGGTTGGCCTTCCTTTCCGATGTGGGACTTACCGAACCCGGGGTAAACAAGCTTATCAGGGCCGCGTACTCCCTGCTCAACATGGAGACATTCTTTACCGTTGGACCAAAGGAAATTCGTGCATGGACCATCAAGAAGGGAATGACGGCTCCTCAGGCTGCAGGGGTAATTCATTCCGACCTGGAGCGCGGGTTCATTCGTGCTGAGGTTATGAAGTATAACGATTTCATAACCCTCGGTTCCGAGCAGGCCTGCAAGGAGAAGGGTAAACTTTTTGTTGAGGGCAAGAACTACGTTGTGGAGGATGGCGACATTCTGCATATAAGGTTTAACGTGTAGCAGCCGGCTACATTGCTGAGCAATATTTTTCCTGAATCTTCTTATTAATCTGGTGCTAAACCATCATACTTTCAATGATGTTTTAGATTGTCCCTGTTTCCTCGAAATGTAGTTTATTGCCGCATAAATCTTCCATTCGACAGGTAAATTTTCTGTTCACTTTTCAAAACAATTACCTCCTAAGCTAAAGTAAAGGTTGAATTACACCATGCTTTTGCGCCGGTCTTTTTGGCCTGGCCCTTATTTGGGATGTCGGACAAACACTACTACACTACCGGCAAGATGCAAGTTCTTGCACACGCCGGGTTGGGATGAAGTGGTAGCGAATGGCAGGGGTGTTACTGGTGGCTGCAAATCTAGGAGAAGCCATAAGCAAGGGCAGCGTGCAGACGCACACAAATCCGCCGGTAGGCGGACAGGTTTGAACCCTGAGTAGTTAGACAAATGTTATAGTGAGCCAGCCGAACTACTCACTGTAACACCTGTCGAAGGGTGAATCCGCCAGTAGGCGGACAAGTTCCGTGAGAAAGCGGACAAGTTCTTGAATCTGAAATCCACCGGTAGGCGGACAAGTTTATCTTATCCTTTACCCTGTTCATTTTGTCAGAAAATTTTCATAAAAATATGAAAAACTGACATACAGGAGGTTAACAAGTGTTAAGGAAAAGGTTAGGGCGGCTTAGGGTATATTTTTTGATTGCTACTTTTACAAGAACTTAAAACGTTAAAGCTATGAAAGGACAAAAAATTTTAATACCTATAGCTTCAGCCATTATTGGTGGTTTGGTAGCAGTGGGCATTTCGGAGGGCATCTATCAAAATAACCGGGTTAATGTTGCCACTGAGCGGGACAATAATGCTACAGTGCAGCTCACCCGGGTGTTTAGTGGAGCCGATTCAGCCTACACAGATTTTACGTGGGCAGCCGAAAAAACGGTTGATGCTGTGGTGCATGTAACCACATCGTACACCCAAACGCTCGACTACTCTTTCGGGAATCCCCTGTTCGACTTCTTTTTTGGGCCAAACGGATTCGATCAACGACGTCAAGTGCAGAGTTCCGGGTCGGGTGTAATTCTTACAAACGACGGTTTTATCGTAACCAATAATCATGTGGTGGAAAATGCCGAGGATATTACCGTAGTTTTAAACGATAAGCGTAAATTTTCTGCAAAGGTTGTTGGAGCCGACCCCAACACCGACATTGCCCTTCTTAAAATTGATGCCAAGGACCTTCCCACCATTCCTTTTGGTAATTCCGACGACATTAAGGTAGGGGAGTGGGTTTTGGCAATTGGCAACCCTTTCAACCTTAACTCAACGGTTACTGCAGGTATTGTAAGTGCTAAAGCTCGTAACATTCAAATACTTAGCAACAGGGAGTTTGCCATTGAATCGTTCATTCAAACCGACGCAGCTGTTAACCCGGGCAATAGTGGTGGTGCGCTGGTTAACCTAAGGGGTGAGCTCATTGGCATTAATACCGCCATTGCTTCCCGTACTGGCACATTTGCAGGGTATGCCTTTGCTGTTCCCTCATCAATAGTTAAAAAGGTGGTTACCGACTTAATAGAGTTTGGTGAGGTGCGGCGTGCTGTTATGGGTGTTCGAATCCAGGAGCTAACCGATGAGCTGGCTAAGGAAAAAGGCATTAAGGATATAAAAGGAGTGTATGTTGCCGATGTTGAAAAGAATGGTGCTGCCGATAAAGCAGGTATCAAAGCGGGCGATGTTATTCTTTCAATCAACAATGTTGATGTAAACAGCACTGCCCAGCTTCAGGAGCAAATTAGCCGCTACCGGCCTGACCAACAGGTGGATGTTCTGGTAAACCGTGATAATACTAAGAAACATTACACCGTTACCCTTAGCAATCTGAAAAGCGAGATGAAGTTTTCAAAGTCTGAAGATGCCTTCAGCAGTCTTGGTGCAACCTTTGCCGAGGTACCAGCCAAGCTGAAAAGGGATTTGGGCATAGACTATGGCCTTCAGGTTGTTGAGCTAGCCGATGGCAAGCTTAAGGATGGGGGCATTAGGCAAGGATTTATAATTACCCGTGTTAACCGAACACCGATAAGGAGTGAAGATGATTTGAAGCGGGTGCTTAGCATTTCGTCCGGGGGTGTGCTGATTGAGGGTGTTTACCCCAACGGAACTGTTGGTTACTACGCAATTGGTGTAGATTAGAACCAGGAAAATATCTTATAGGTTATATAAGGCCGCTTATCAAGCGGCCTTATTGGTATGGTGTGTCGGGCAAACACTACTACACTACACTACCGGCAAGATGCAAGTTCTTGCACACGCCGGCTTGGGAGTAAGCGATAGCGAATAGCAGGGATGTTGCGGGTGGTTGCAAATCTGGAAGAAGCCATAAGCAAGGGCATCGTGCAGACGCACCGAAATCCGATAGAAGGCAGACAAGCGGAGGGTGAGCGAGCCATGGATTGCGAATAACCCGAAGGCCAACCGTAACCGGTTACAGAAAATAAGGCAGCACCTGTTGAAGGCAGTACTGTTTATTCCGAGAGGTCTTGCAGGGCGCACCTACTGAGAGCACGAGCGGCAGCGATGCAGCTTTTACCCCGCAAGAAGTCAGCGGAGGCGATAGTAGTTTACTCAAGCCAGGCTAGGATGAAGGGCTGAATCTTTTAATGTGGGGGGGACGGTACAGAAGTAAACCCTATGGAGCGGAAGCAAGCTATAGGGTATCAGCTGGAGCCTTTTTCCGACAGCACCGGGAGCGCTGTACACCAGTGAAGCCGAAAGCGGAGCTGGGGGGAGTGAAGGTTCAGCAGGAGGGTTTAGCAGGCGTACAGCGACGAGCCTTGATGCACAATTTATGAGAGGTTACACGTTAAAAGGAACCGCCGTGCCCGCCGCAGGCGGAAGCCGGGTGGTGTGAGAGGGCGGGGGAGTAATCCCCTCATACGAAAACATTTGGTTTCTTAGCTATCGTCTAAAAGCGGAAGATTTACTACTTTTGTTTTCCTTTTCAAATTTTTATGTATTTCATTCAGGAGGAGTTGCATTGGCGGAAAGCCTGGGTCTTATTATGCCTCCTGTTGGAAATCAGTTTTTTCCAGCTGCTATGGGTAGTCGTGCATTGGTGGTATTAATAAAAAGGTATTAAGAATTGAAAAAACCAGGAAAACTTTGCGTTATACTGATTATTTCGGCTTGCCCAGCTGTGGTGTTTTCACAAGGGTTTAAGGCAGGTTTTACTCTTGGTATAGCTGCAACCCAGGTTGACGGCGACACCTACGGCGGTTTTGATAAGGCTGGCCCGGTGGCCGGAGTGTGGGTGGGCCGAAACCTTGGTAACAGCTGGTTGGGCATGATGGAATTACGCTATGCTCAAAAGGGAAGCTATGCCAAAACAACAGTTAATGAGTTCAATGGTTACTACCGGATGAGGCTTCACTACTTTGAACTACCTGTTATGGGGGGGTATCGCTTTGTGAATGGCTTTCAGACGCTTGGTGGAATTAGCCTGGGATACCTAGCAAAGGCGGAGGAAATGACTGAGCTCGGCCCCTTTCCCGAGGAGGATATCTCGGCATTTAATCAGTTTGAACTGGCCATGCTGTGCGGTGTGGAGTATAACTATAGCGAACATTGGGCTTTCGGGGCATTCTTCAGCTACTCTATCTTTCCCATTCGTCCCTATAAGGGAAATATTACCTACAGGATGAACAGGGGGCAGTACAACCAGGTCGTAGAATTATTGGTAAGATATAAAATACAGTAAATCATTGTGCTATGGGTTGGTTTGGTAAAGGTTTAAGGCTAAAAGTCGCATTTTCGGCGATGGGATTGCTGGCTGTTATCACTGGAGCAGATGCGCAGGATGCTCCTATTAGGGATAGGCTTTTTTTCGGAGTTGAACCGCGATGGGGATTCGTGATGCCCCATCACGACTACATGGCCTACTTTCTTGAGAGCAATGTGAACAGCTTTCAGCTGAATGTTGGGCTAAACACTACGGGATATAAGGACTGGCATAAGAGTTTCAACTACCCGCAGCTGGGTGGCGGGTTCTTCTACTCCGGGCTTGGCAACGATCGTATCTATGGTAAAATGCTTGCAGCCTACGTTTTTATCGATCGACAGTTTTTGCCCCGGAAAAATAGGTTTAATATTGGCAACCGGGCTGCATTTGGGATGAGCTACCTCACCAAGCAGTTTGATTTGCATTCCAACCCCTACAACATGGTTATTGGAACTCCTTTCAACGTTTTCTTTCAGTACGATTTAACCCTTTACTACCGCCTAAACTCCAACCTGAATCTACGTTGGGCACTGGGCTTCAGCCATGCCTCCAATGGCAACCTGAGGGAACCCAACAAGGGTTTTAACCTGATTACCAGCGGTTTTGGACTGCAGTACTCCATATCAGACGATAGGTTACTAGTAACACAGGCCCCCGGCTACCATTCCGATTCAACCCGAACATACGTTAGCATTGGAGTTCTGGGAAGTGCCAAATCTGTTTCTCGTGAAAATACCAACCTCTACCCTGTTTACGGCATGTCCGTTGAATGGCTAAGACGTTTGAGCAAAACCTCTCTGGCTGGAGTTGAGCTCGCTGCCTATAAGGATAAAGCAATTAAGTACACCTATCAAGCTAAGGATGATAGCACATACAGGTCATCCGATTCCTATGCAGTTACTCTCAATCCCGCCTACATTATGCAGCTGGGAAGAACTATGTTTGTTTTCCAGCCCGGAATTTACCTGAAACGAGGCTACAAACCCGACGGGTACATTACCAACAAGGTTGGAATGCGCTTTCAGCTCTCCCAAAACCTATACGCTTCGTGGGCAATTAAAGCCCATTGGGCTGCCAAAGCCGATTTTGTTGAGTTTGGAATTCGGTACAGAATCATTGCCGATTAATCATTCTGCAGGCAATTGTTTAATATAAAGGTTAATTATCATGTTTTACAAAAAGTTTACCTACTTAAATCTGCTCCTAATTTTCATTTTGGGTTGCAGTACGAATGAGATTATTGACCCGGGCGATGTTGAAACCCGGCGTGTTGAAATTTCGAAAAGCTACAGGTCCATTGAAGTGGAGAATACCTTTGAAATAACCCTTGTTCAGGATTCGCTTTCCTATGCTCTGGTAACCTGTGGCGAAAAACTTCAGCAGGATGTGAGCATTATGGTAAAGGATAGCATTCTTTTCCTGAAGAATAATCTTAACCTGCACTTCCTTAAAGGATACGATAAGGTTAAAGTTGAACTCCACCTCAACGAAATTCCTATTACTAACATTCGAAAACCCAGCAAAATTCAAACGGCTGGTGTTTTTCGTACACCAACGTTCTACCTTGTTGACTGGAATAGTTTTACCGATTGCAACGTCAACCTTGAGGTGGACAACCTCATACTGAGTATTTCGGGTTCTAACTTTGGCAGCTACCATGTGGAGGGGAAAGCCATTAGCGCCTCGCTTTTCTGCGAGGGAACAGCCCTGTTCGACCTGGCGAACATGAGCATAGACTCTTGCTGTGTTTCGCATGACGGGTTGAATGATGTTTTCCTACATGTTAATAGGTATTTAAGCGCAACCTTTACGTCGAAAGGAAACGTGTACTATTCGGGCGAGCCAATTTGTTTGGTGTCAGGAGATGGAAGTGGCAGGCTGATTAAGGTAAACTAGCACATTGGTGGATGTTCTTGCTCATGGCTACGATTTTCCCCAGGTAATTTAAGCATGACTGTTTCTACCTCATTATAATTCAATAAAAACTAAACATAATTTGATGCTTCTGGTAAATTATTATATTTTAAACAGTTAGTAATTAAATAGATAACATTATATGGAGAAAAATTTCTTTGATTGATGATTTTCTCGTATCCTGGCACCATGTTTATAATTTTTTTATCCCTGCAATGGCCATCTTTCCTTATATTTAAAACGATTGCGTTAAAATTTTAAAAAAATTATAGCATTTTTTTCGATAAAAAATTAATAAAATATGTTATATAACATATAAAAGTGTTTACATTTGCAGCGGATTCAAATCTGGGACTTATGATTAAAAAAGTGCTAATTGCTAACCGGGGCGAAATTGCCGTCCGGGTTATAAGAACATGCCGGGAAATGGGCATTCTTACTGTGGCCGTTTACTCCGATGCCGACCGTAAAGCCTTGCATGTTCGCTACGCCGACGAGGCCTACTACATAGGACCTTCGCCCTCAAGAGAAAGCTACCTGAATGGTGACAGGATTATTGAAGTGGCGCTACGTAGCGGCGCCAATGCCGTTCATCCGGGCTATGGTTTTTTGTCCGAGAATGCAGACTTTGCACGTAAGTGCGCAGAAGCCGGTCTTATTTTTATTGGCCCCGATCCCTGGGCCATGACCCAAATGGGAGATAAAATTACCGCCCGCCAAACCATGATAAAAGCCGGCGTTCCCGTTGTTCCCGGAACCCAGCAAAAGGTTGACGACATTCAGGCAGTTCGGCGTATTGTTGATGAAATTGGGCTGCCCATCATCATTAAGGCTTCTGCCGGAGGAGGTGGTAAAGGAATGAGGCTTGTACGCCAACCGTCCGAGCTGGTGTCGGCTCTGAAAATGGCACAATCGGAGGCGCTTTCCTCGTTTGGCGACGATACGGTTTACATAGAGAAGTACGTTGAAGCACCCCACCATATTGAGTTTCAAATACTAGCTGATAAGTTTGGCAATACGGTTCATCTGTTCGAAAGGGAGTGTTCCATCCAGCGCAGGCACCAGAAGGTTGTGGAGGAAACCCCATCGCCTTTTATGACTCCTGAGCTGCGTGAGAAAATGGGGCAGGCCGCTATAGCAGCAGCCAAAGCCGTGAATTATACGGGCGCAGGGACTATTGAGTTCCTGGTTGATGCCGAACGCAACTTTTACTTCCTGGAGATGAATACCCGTTTGCAGGTTGAACATCCCATCACCGAAAGGGTTACGGGGGTTGACCTGGTAAAGGAGCAAATCCGAATTGCCTCGGGTATGCCGCTTTCGTTTAGCCAGAACCAAATCCATCAGCATGGCCATGCAATTGAATGTCGGGTTTCTGCTGAAGATCCCTTCAATAACTTCATGCCATCACCCGGACTAGTGCGGCATATAAGTGAACCCAACGGGCTGGGAATTAGAACCGATGGTTATGTTTACGAGGGATACGAGATCCCCATTCACTATGATCCTATGATTAGCAAGCTGATTTCGTGGGGTAGAACTCGCGAGGAGGCGGTTGACCGCATGAAGCGGGCACTTTTTGAGTATAAGATTACCGGTGTAAAGACCTCGCTTCGCTTCCTTTCCAGAATAATGGAAAATAAGGATTTCCGCAATGGGGTGTACAACACCCACTTTGTACCCGATCATTTTGACGAGTTGATTGGCGGTGAAGCTACAGAAAAACCCATATATGAGGATATGGCCGTTATTGCTGCCTACTTCGATTTTACCTCCAAGATGGAGCGTGTTGCCATGAACGACTTTTCCATTCAGCATAAGCCCGACAGCTGGAAGGTTTACGGTATTAATAGAAACTTGATGCGCATATAACTTTCAGAGGATGGGACTTGAGGTAAAAATTGGCGATCGGGTTGCCGACGTAAAGCTTGTTAAACGGGAAGGCCAGCAGGTTACCATTGAGGTTGACGGGAAACTCTACGAGGTGGATATTGCCCAGGTGGAAAACGGAGTTTACTCCATTTTGCACAACGGCAAATCGTACAACATTGAAATTATCCCTGGCGATGGTCCTAAAAGTTACTTTGTGAATACCTTCTACAACTCGCATGAGGTTGAGATTATAGATGCCCACAGCCGTTACATGATGAGCCGAAACCTATCGTCTGAAAATGCAGCAGATAGGGTTATTTCAACACCAATGCCCGGTAGGGTGGTTAAAATCCCTGTAACCGAAGGCGAGCAGGTGTCAAAAGGAGCAACGGTAATCGTAATTTCGGCCATGAAAATGGAGAGCGAGTATAAGAGCCCCGTGGATGGAACTATCCGAAAGATTCATGTTGCCGAGGGTGATAATATCGCTGCAAATCAACCCCTTATCGAGATTGAGTAGCTCTATTAAGGGCTACTTATTCTTTATGATTCATTTTGCGGTAGGTCAAGCTACTACCTGCCAAATTTAACCATCTTTTTATGAGGTCTTTAGAAAAACTTTACAGCGAGCTGGAGGCTCGTAACCAGGCGGCTGAAATGGCCGGTGGTCAAAAACGTATTGATAAGCAGCACGAGGGTGGAAAGAAAACCGCCCGCGAGCGTATTGTTGAGCTGCTTGATCCGGGAACGTTCACCGAAATAGACAAGTTTGTAACCCATCGGACAGTAGAATTCGGCATGGCCGATAAGCATATACCCGGTGATGGAATCGTATCCGGATACGGTAAAATCGACGGGCGACGGGTTTACGTTTATGCCTACGACTTCACGGTATTTGGAGGAACGCTGAGCCGTGCCAATGCCGACAAGATTATCAAGCTCCAGCAGCTGGCCTTAAAAATGGGTGTTCCGGTCATTGGGCTCAACGATTCCGGAGGCGCCCGCATACAGGAAGGCGTGCAAAGTCTTGCGGGATATGCTGAAATATTCTACAATAACGTGAGGAGCTCCGGGGTAATTCCTCAAATAACCTGCATCATGGGGCCGTGTGCAGGCGGAGCTGTTTACTCACCCGCTCTAACCGATTTCATCGTGATGGTAAAGGACACCAGCTACATGTTTGTAACCGGCCCCGACGTCATTAAAGCTGTAACCCACGAGGATGTTACCAAGGACGAGCTGGGCGGTGCGGTTACCCACAACTCTAAAAGCGGGGTGGCCCACTTTATTGCCGACAACGACGAACAGGCCCTAATGCTTGTACGGGAGCTGATGAGTTTTCTGCCCATAAATAACATGGAGGAGCCTCCAATTGTGCCAACAACCGACGATTCTACCCGCGAGGATGAGCTACTGCAAACCCTGATTCCCGCCGACCCGAATAAACCCTACGATATAAAGGATTTGATCCTGTCGGTGGTGGACGATAGAAACTTCCTGGAGGTTCAGGCTCTTTTTGCAAAGAATATTGTGGTGGGTTTTGCCCGGATGGCCGGACACACCGTGGGCATTGTAGCCAACCAGCCTGCCCACCTGGCGGGGGTTCTCGATATTGATGCTTCGGTTAAAGCTGCCCGATTTGTCCGCTTCTGTGATTCCTTCAACATTCCGCTGGTTACCTTTGTGGATGTCCCCGGATTTCTACCGGGAGTGAACCAGGAGTCTAACGGCATTATCAAGCATGGAGCGAAGTTGCTCTATGCCTACTCCGAGGCAACTGTTCCCAAAATTGCCGTTATTACCCGTAAGGCTTATGGTGGTGCTTACTGCGTGATGTCGAGCAAGCAGGTTGGTGCTGATGTTAACTTTGCATACCCCATGGCCGAAATTGCCGTTATGGGGCCGGATGGGGCTGTTAATATTCTCTACCGTGACCGGATAGATAACGAGGAGGTTCGCCTACAGCTGATTGAGGAGTACCGTGAAACATTTGCCAACCCCTACAGGGCAGCTGAGCTGGGATATGTTGACGAGGTTATCTATCCTAAGCAAACCCGGTACAAGCTGATACAGGCACTGGAGATGACCCGCAGTAAGAGTCAGCCTACTCCGCCACGCAAGCATGGAAATATTGCTCTTTAGGAAGGCTTATCCCATTCTTAATAAGGGCTTTATATGTGAATCTTTAAATGTTGAAATGTGAGCGTTCATCTTTTTACAAGAGTAACGTAGCCACTTCTCTTTTAAAAAATAATCGCCTGAACTTGTTAAGTCAGGCGTTTACTTTTTTTCAGCACAGCAAAGGCTAGTGGTGACTAATATTCATAAGCCATTCGGGCTCATCGGCAATTTTATCGCCCGGGTAGTAAACCCTTTCCAGGTAGAGTCCCGATGGAGGTGCGGTGAACCGGGCAGGTTGTTCGGAGTACTCAGAAAAAAATCGCTGAATATCATCACCGGTGATGCTTCCCCTTCCAACCTCAACCAGTGTCCCCACAACTCGACGAACCATTTTCCAAAGGAAGTGCGAGCCAACTATATGCACCAGTATGGAATCGTCAACCTCAAATAATTTGACCGTTTGCAGCTTAACCAGGGTTGAGCTGTCGTCCTTTTCTGCCATTCCAAATGATCGGAAGTCCTTCATCCCCGTGAAAAGGGTTGTGGCATCGGCCATATCCTTTACGTTGAGCTCATCCTTTACCCACCAGGTGTAGTCCTTACCAAAAGCAGTACGTCTTTTAGATATGTGATAAACATAGCTACGGGCAATAGCGCTGTAACGGGCGTGGAAACGGGGGCTAACCTTTTCGATGTTAAGTATGTTGATGCTGGAGGGCAGCTCCTCATTGAGCCTGCTCTTTGCCATGTGAGGCGGAAGATCAGATTCAATATCCAGGTGTGCTATTTGAGCCAGAGCGTGAACGCCTCCATCAGTCCGTCCCGAACCGTACAGCTCGTATTCGTGTACCTTGTAAACCTCCTTAATGGCATCCATCAGCTTACCCATAACCGTAGGCATCTCGCGTTGAAACTGCCATCCACGGTAATGGGACCCATCATACTCAATTGTCAGCTTGAACCGGGGCATAATTTTTTGTTACAAATATACAGCTTTATTCCCAGCTGTAGAAGTTTAGGGTGCTAAAGGTGAGCCATGTGCAGCTGCCAATAGGTTACTGCCAGCCATGCAGGGTGGTTTTCAGCAAGTTGATTATAATATATTTGAGGCTATTTTCAGTAGTATTCCAATACCTACCGGTTCACACCTTTAAGGTAATATGGGGTTTCTACATCATCGCGTTGTTACTAGCACAGCATTCGTCGGGCCAAACGGAGGCCTGAACATCCCGTATGTGTGATTTTCGTAGCAAAAACATGCAAAGCCGCGATTGGCCTATTCCTCCCCCAATGCTTTGTGGCAGCTTGTCCTCGAGTAGTTGGCGGTGGTACCAAAGCCCGCGACGATTATCGCAATCCTGCATCGCCAGCTGCAGCTTAAGCGCCTCGCTGTTAACCCTAATTCCCATAGACGAGAGCTCCAGTGAATTTTGAAGGGTGGGATGCCAAACCAGGATATCGCCGTTGAGGCCTCTTTTACCATCACCTCGGAGGGTTGACCAGTCGTCGTAGTCGGGTGCCCGACCATCTGCAGGATGGCCATTCGATAGGGGATAGCCAATTCCCTCGATACATACAGCTCCAAGTTCCCTGCAGCTTTCATACTCGCGTTGTCGGTGCGAAAGGTTTGGAAACCTTGCCTCCAGCTCGCTGGTGTGGATGAAGTGTATTTTATCGGGCAAAACTGGCGCTAGTTGGGGAAAGTGCTCAAAGATATGAGATTCCAAATCTTTCATGGCGGAGTAAATTTGTTCAACCGTTCTTCTGAAGTACTCCAGGTTGCGTTGAGCATCAGCTATACATTTTTCCCAATCCCACTGGTCAACGTAAATTGAATGTGTGGCATCGAGCGTTTCGTCAGGTCGGAGTGCATTCATGTTGGTGTAGATACCCTTTCCTGGCTCTACTTTAAGTCTGGCAAGGGTTATCCTTTTCCACTTGGCCAGCGACTGCACAACTTCAACCTCCCTGTTGCCCAGCGATTTGGCGCTGAACCTGACAGGTTGTTCAACCCCGTTGAGGTCGTCGTTTATACCCATACCCGAGGGTACTATCAGCGGTGCGGTAACACGCCGTAGGTTTAGCACTGCTGCCAATTTCCCGGGAAAGAAATCGTGGATGAGGGCGATTGCATCTTCTGTCTGGCGGGCATCCAGAACGTTTTGGTATAATTTAGCTGGTGTTTCCATGTAATTTATTTTTTTTAGGTTGAGGAACTTGCATAAAAAGAAAACCCTTCACACGGTTTTTCCGGGAAGGGCAAATACAGCATGATCCTGACCCGGAGGGAGGTGGGCGGTTATTATTATTTCCGTTTAGTAGCGGGGTTTGCATGGTGTTACTTCTAGTTGGGTTACTGCAATCAAAAAAGGCTCTCCCTTTTTGGGAAAGCCTTTTGCGGGTAATCAATGTTTATTTCAGCAATAGCAATCCCCTTTCAACAACCAGCCATTATTGTTGAAATTGTAATTGCAATTATTGCGGAATATGTGAATCATTTCATCCAAATTTTCAAGGGCAAGGTAGGATTTTCCTTTAAATTCTCAAAATTTACTTTGATTTTTTTAGCTGGTTTAGCTCCTCGATAGTTGCTTCAATAGCCTCGTCGGAAAGTCCCTTTTGTTGGGCTACCTCAGCAAGTGTTCCCCATACAGCCTCTCCGCAAACTATGCAGATAATTCCTTTTTCCCTAAGGAACGAAACCGATTCGGGTAGCTGCTCCACCAGGTCCTCAATCAGGGTATTGCCGGTTATGTTCATCCTTATTCTCCTGTTACTCTTCGTGAATCTTTACCTCGAAAGTAATTGGCATAGCCTTGCGGTATGAGGCGCTAACCCCACAGTACTTTTCCTGCGACAGGTTGATGGCCTTGTTGATGCTTTCGGGCGGAAGATCCTTTCCCCAGAACTCGTAGATTATGTTCATCCCAACATAGTGCCTGGGGTGCTCATCGGTTTGCATGGCCTCAACGCCAACGCTGAACCGTTTTACGTCAACCCTCATTTTCTTAAGGATAGAAATTACATCCATTCCCGTGCAGCCGGCCAGGGCAACCAGCATAAGCGGTTTAGGGCGGGGGCCGCGGTTGCTTCCCCCGGCATTTTCGTCGGCATCAACAATCAGCTTGTGGCCGTTTACCTCTGTTTCAAAGGCCAAGCCTTCCAACCATTCGGCCTGAATAGCTACTTTCTCCATAGTGTTAGTTTTGATATGTAAGAACCGAATTTTTGGGGTAAAGTTCAAAAAAATTTTTACAGATCAAGTATGAAAGGGTAAAGCACCAGCGGGGTACTAAAAGAAATCATGTAAGCAACTTCTATATGCTTGATAATTGCTAAATTTGTAAAAATGTGTTGCGAATGATTCTGTGGAATAACGATATTGAAATTCAATTTTTTGAGGAAGCACTGAAGAATTTTGCCTCTCCGGAAAAGTTATTTTACAAGTTGAATACAGGTTATTTTGCATATATTCCTAAAGGTACGGAGAATGAGGGGCACACCCTGCAAAGTAGGAATTCGCTGATTGGGCAGTTTACCGAGAAATGGTGTAAATCTATCCTTGAACCCATAGCTGGTAAATTTGGACTGTACGCCATTAATGGCGTTGTATGTGAAGAAATTGGCCTATCGAGGCAATCATCTGCCGATCTGGCGCTTTGCACTTCGAATAAAATCATTCAACGTCCCGAAAACATCAAGCTTATTTTTGAAATTAAGATGAGTATCGTTTCAAACTATAAATATACTGAGCCGAACAGAATTGAATTTATTAGCGACTACAAGCATCATAAGGGTAATCCTTCATTGCTCCGTTCCGATTCTATGCTCAAAGCTATTGGAAAATCTATTAGCATTCGGGTTTCAGGAAATTCCTCGTGTAAAATTCCCATTGTTACTATTGGCAATAGCCCAATTAGCAAAAATTATGTTGATAAAATTGATTTTTTAAAATCTTCAGGTGTTATTCAAGGTTTTTGGTCGCTAAACCCTAATCCCTGCAATTCCGAATTTATCAAAGAAACTCCGCAAAAAGGCTTTCAAACATTCAAAAACCAGAAAATGATTACAGAAAGTTGTAAGGAATTGTTAGAAAGCGATATGCTCTATTTTTCATCAATGGTTTCTATGCCAAAACTTGGTGAAATTATTAGATTGGCTAACAAAGAGAAGACAGATGCTGCGAAAGCCGAAAAATTTTTAACATTAATCCGGGGATAGCTATGGATAAAAGAAATGGGACAGAAACCAGCGCCTTTGGAACTAAGGGTAGAATTAATCATGACAGTTCAAAGTTCTATAGCTCGAAGCTATACTCCGAGATAAATAATAATTTTATAGGTGATAAGGCTGAAAATCAAATCCCCAACGAATACGAAAACCGGATCATACTGGGTTCAGCTGAAAATATGAAGGAACTGCCTAATAATTCGGTTCATTTAATGATAACCTCGCCTCCCTATAATGTTTCAAAGGAATACGATAGCGATTTATCGTTAAGCGAATACTTACAACTTTTGCAAAATTCATTTAAGGAAACCTATCGGGTGCTGGTATATGGTGGTAGAGCATGTATAAATATTGCAAATATTGGGCGTAAGCCATATATTCCTCTCTCTGACTACATTTCGAGAATGATGATTGATATAGGATTTAACATGCGCGGCGAAATAATATGGAACAAAGCTTCAAGTTCTAGCCCCTCTACAGCATGGGGGAGTTGGCAGAGCGCCGCCAATCCTACATTAAGAGATGTACATGAATACATATTAATTTTTTCAAAGGGAAACTACAAAAGAGAAAAAGGGGACAAGACGGACACCATATCCAAGGAGCAGTTCCTGGAGTGGACAAAGTCAATTTGGACTATGAATGCTGAAAGCGCAAAGAAGATTGGACACCCTGCCCCATTTCCTGAAGAATTACCCTATAGATTAATCCAGCTATTTTCTTTCACCGATGATGTTGTTTTGGACCCATTTATCGGGAGTGGTACTACCGCTATTAGCGCCTTAAAATCGAAAAGGAGATATGTTGGGTATGAAATATCGGAAGAATATGTGAATCTGGCCGAAAGGAGAATTTCCCCTATTAAGCAGCAATCGGTTATAAATTTCAGGTAGGTTTTATGGAAAAAACCCTGCCAGCAAAGGTTGGCAGGGCTTTTGAGTGAAGTGGAGCATCGGGAGTTTTACTTGAATGCTTTCTCGGGTAGGCCGTCGCCTTCGAGGCTTAAGCGGCCAAAGTAGTCGGGAACAGGTTTTCCCGTTAGCGCATCAACGTACATTTTGGCTAGCCCCATGCTTAGCATGAATCCCTGGCCCTCGCTCGGCGAAGTCTGTTACTTCGTAGTACTGAAGTGGAGGTTCCTGACCGTGTCAAATACTTGCTAAAGTTCCGGTCTCCAGACCGAAAACTACTACCAACGAAAAACAAACTTTGCCTTACAACAAGACAGTTGTAAGCTGTCCTTTAGCCACGACATAGTTCCCCTACGCGCAAATCCTAATGCACAAAACTACGCCGAGCGAGGGGCTCGCGGGGTAGCGGGGGAAATCTAACTTATACCACGGATTTGAAACCATAGGGTGCAGTGTTTTTATTCACATAATCCTTGAAGACGTGGTCGTTATGAAATGACCGCACAACGGATTACGGATAAAAGAAGTCGCCGAATGCAATATAGGCAAAGCGTAGCGAAGCCTTTTATTCGTTGTTAGGTGATAACCTTCTAGGACTCATTCATAAATCATATTGAACAACTTATTCGCTAAATCTCTGTCCAATTCTTTAAGAATCCTGTATTCTTCCAATGCCGAATCGTTATTTCCAACTATAAAATAAGTCACGCCTAGACCCAAGTGCGCATCAGCATAATCAGGATTTATGCGGATTGCATGCTTGTATGCCTCTACTGCTTCACTGTAGCGACCGAGTTCGCCATAAGCCACACCTAGATAATAGTGAGCCTCGGCAAGATTAGGATTTATGCGGATTGCA